>NZ_JOGB01000025.1 GCF_000719335.1 Streptomyces sp. NRRL S-87 | reverse complement strand
TGCAGGGGGGACCCTGTGGGAGAGTAGGACGCCGCCGAACAATCATTGTGGGAAAGCCCCGCACCTTCTGGTGCGGGGCTTTTCTGCGTTTACCGGCCGACAGGCGCCGGATGTGCAGGATATGCAGCCCATGCAGCACATGCAGGACGTGGAGGCCCCGCCGGTCCGGCGGGGCCTTCTTCCGTTTCAGAGGCGGCCGGCGGCCTTGAGGGCCAGGTACGCGTCGGCGAGGGCCGGCGCGAGCGTGTCGGGGGTGGCGTCGACGACGGTGACGCCGTGGCGGGACAGCTGGGCGGCGGTGCGGCGTCGCTGGGCCTGGGCCTGGGTGCCGGCGGCCGCCTCGTACACGGCCTCGACGGAGCCCCGGGCCCAGGTCATGCGGGCCACCTCGGGGTCGGCGACGGAGGCCACCAGGACGGTGTGCCGCTGGGTGAGCTGCGGGAGGACGGGGAGCAGGCCCTCCTCGATGGGGGCCGCCTCCAGGCTCGTGAGGAGGACCACCAGGGAGCGGCGCGGGGCACTGCGCAGGATCGTGGAGACGAGCATGCGGGTGTCGGTCTCGACGAGCTCGGGTTCCAGCGGGGCCATGGCGTTCACCAGGGCCGGCAGGAGCTCGCCCGCGGCGCGGCCCTGGACCAGGGCGCGGGTCCGGCGGTCGTGGGCCAGCAGGTCCACCCGGTCGCCCGCCCTGGACGCCAGGGCGGCCAGGAGCAGGGCCGCGTCCATGGCGGAGTCCAGACGGGGGGCGTCGCCCACCCGGCCGGCCGCGGTGCGGCCGGTGTCCAGGCAGATCAGGATGTGCCGGTCGCGTTCCGGGCGCCACGTGCGGACGGCGACCCTGTGCTGGCGGGCGGTGGCCCGCCAGTCGATGGAGCGCGTGTCGTCCCCGGGCACGTAGTCGCGCAGGCTGTCGAACTCGGTGCCTTCGCCGCGGGTGAGGACGGACGTGCGGCCGTCGAGTTCACGGAGCCGGGACAGCCGGGACGGCAGGTGCTTGCGGCTGGTGAACGGCGGCAGGACGCGGACCGTCCAGGGCAGGACGTGGGTGCCCTGCCGCGAGAGGAGCCCGAGCGGCCCGTACGAGCGGACGGTGACGCGGTCGGCCGTGCGGTCACCGCGGCGGGTGGGCTGCAGCCGGGTGGTGAGCCGGCGGCGTTCGCCCGGCGGCACGCTCAGGGTGTGCCGGGAGGTCTCGGGGCCGGTGCCGGCGGGCCAGCTGCTGGGCGGCCAGGCGTCGCGGATGCGGGCCCGGAGGGGGCGGCGGCCGGGGTTGGCGACGGTGAGGCGCACCTCCGCGGTCTCGCCGAGGCGGACGGTCGTGTCGCCGGAGCGGGTCAGGCGCAGGCTCCGTACGGGGGTCGCCAGGGCGTAGTCGCAGGCGCAGGCCAGTGCCAGCGGTGCGTTCACGGCGAGCAGGCCCGTCCAGCTGGGCTCCAGCAGCCCGACGGGGATCGAACCGAGGGCCGCGAGGAGCGCGGTGCGTCCGGTGAGGGCCATCAGCGCGGTACGGGGACGTGGGCCAGGATCGCGTTGATGACGGAGTCGGCGGTGACGCCCTCCATCTCGGCCTCCGGGCGCAGCTGTACGCGGTGGCGCAGCGTCGGCAGGGCGAGGGCCTTCACGTCGTCGGGGATGACGTAGTCGCGGCCGGTCAGCCAGGCCCAGGCGCGGGAGGTGGCCAGGAGGGCGGTCGCGCCGCGGGGGGAGACCCCGAGGCTGAGGGAGGGCGACTCGCGGGTGGCGCGGCAGAGGTCGACGACGTACGCGGTGATCTCCGGGGAGACGGTCGTCTTGGCGACGGCGGCGCGGGCGGCCTGCAGGTCCGCGGCGCCGGCGACCGGGCGTACGCCCGCGGAGCCGAGGTCGCGGGGGTCGAAGCCGGCGGCGTGCCGGGTGAGGACGTCGATCTCGTGCTCGCGGGAGGGCAGCGGGACGGTGAGCTTCAGCAGGAAGCGGTCCAGCTGGGCCTCGGGGAGCGGGTAGGTGCCCTCGTACTCCACCGGGTTCTGGGTGGCGGCGACCAGGAAGGGGTCCGGCAGCGGGCGCGGGGTGCCGTCGACGGTGACCTGGCGCTCCTCCATGGCTTCGAGGAGGGCGGCCTGGGTCTTGGGCGGGGTGCGGTTGATCTCGTCGGCCAGGAGGAGGTGGGTGAACACCGGGCCGGGCTGGAAGGAGAACTCGGCGGTGCGGGCGTCGTACACCAGGGAGCCCGTCACGTCACTGGGCATCAGGTCCGGGGTGAACTGCACGCGCTTGGTGTCGAGTTCGAGGGACGCGGCGAGGGCGCGGACCAGGAGGGTCTTGGCGACGCCGGGGACGCCTTCGAGGAGGACGTGGCCGCGGCACAGGAGGGCCACGACGAGGCCGGTGACGGCGGGGTCCTGGCCGACCACGGCCTTGCCGATCTCGGTGCGGAGCGCTTCGAGGGAGGCGCGTGCGTCGCCCGGGTGGGCGGTGGTCGGGGACGTCATGAGGAGCGGACCTCTCTTTCGAGGGCGTCGAGGTGGTCGGTGAGGGCGACGAGGGCGGCGTCGGTGGTGGGCGGCGGGCCGAAGAGGAGCGTCGGCGGATGCGCCGTCAGGTCGTCGGCGGCGGGCGACCCTTGGGCCGGGCCGGCCGGGCCGGGGGCGCCGGGGGTGCGGTTCAGGCGGGTGGCGAGGGCCGGGAGGAGGCTCGCCGGGTCGTGGGCCGCGGCGGGCGGGACGCCGAGCAGGGCGGCCAGGCGCTCGCGGGACGCGGCGCGCAGGACGGCGGCGGCGCGGTCGCGGGCGTTGGTTTTGCGGTAGAGGCGGGCGCGGCCCTCGGTCGCCTCGGAGGCGCGGACGGCGACGGGGAGGCGTTCGGTGACGAGGGGGCCGAGGCGGTGGGCGCGCCAGGCGGCGGCGAGGGCGGCGGCCACGAAGAGCTGCAGCAGGGCCCAGGACCACCCGGCGGGGATGAGGTCGCCGAAGCCGCGGCGCTCGTCGGCGGCGGCGGCCGAGGGGTCGGCGAGCGTGGGCAGGTACCACGTCACATGGGGGCGCGTGCCCAGGAGTTGGAGGGCCAGGGAGGCGTTGCCCTGCTCGTCGAGGTGTTCGTTGAGGAGCGCGGCGGGGGAGCCGAGGAGGACCGTGTCGGGGTGGGGGGTGTGGTCCGTCGGGGTGCCGGGGACGGCCCGGCCCGGGAGGGTCAGCAGGGTCGGGCGGCCGTCCTGCGGGTAGCAGCCGGTGGCGGTCGGGAGGGGGGTGCGGTACGTCCAGCCGCCGCCGGTGCGGGCGCGGCCGGCCGAAACGGCGGCGGGCAGCGGGCAGTCGGGGGCGGGGTCGGTGTCGGTCGTGGTCGCGGGAGCGGCCCGGACGCCCGGGGTGAGGGCGGCGACGGCTGCCGGGCCGGGGGCGAGGAGGACCGTACGGCCGCCGGAGAGGTCCATGGCGGTTTTGAGCGCGGCCTGCTGACCCCCGGTCAGCAGCCCGGGGTTCGCGACGACGAGCGTGGTGCCGGGGGCGGCCGCGGCGACGGCCTCGTCGGTGGTGGCCACGGTCCGGGTGGTGACGCCGTGGTCGGCGAGGAGCTCGGCGAGCGCGCGGGTGCCCTGCGGGTCGGGCGAACGGGGGTCGAGCCGGCCGTGGTCGCCACCGGAGGTCAGGGCGGCGAGTACGAGGCCGGCGGCGAGGAGGACGGCCGCCGCGAGCAGGGGGCCGCGGAAGCGGCGCCAGAGGGCGGTGGGGGTGGGGGAGGCGCTGGTCGCGGCCGGGCCCGGGGCGGGGGCGTCGGTGGCCGGGGGTGCGCCGTCGTGGGTGCGGGTGGCGGGCGCGGCGGGCGGGGGAGCGCTCATACAGGGGTTCCCGGGTGCGCGGCGGGGTGCGGGCGGGTGCGTTCGAGGACGAGGTCGAGGTCGCGCAGGTCGGCGTACCCCTGGGCGTCCGCGGTGCGGCCGCCGTACGTGACGTCGTCGAAGGCGCGGGCCGCCGCGTGCAGGCGTGGGGCGTGGTCGGGGAGGGCGCGGGCGGCCTCGGCGGCGGCCTCGTCGGCGGTGCGGCCGGGGCGCGGGTCGAGGAGGGTGCGCTCTTCGAGGGAGCGGACGAGGGCGCGCATGCGTTCCTGGACGGCCTCGGTCCAGCGGCCGGCGGCCGCGTGGGCCTCGGCGGCGGTGCGGTGCTCCGCGGCGGTGCGGGGGCGGTCGTCGAACAGGGCGCCGCCGGTGGGCGCGGGGAGGCGGCGGGGGGTGCCCAGGCGCCACCAGAGGAAGGCCAGGAGGAGGAGCGCGAAGACGACGATCGCGATGACGCCCGGCGTGCCTCCGGGGGTGGCCCCGGAGGCCGCGTCGAACAGGTCGCCGACCCAGGTCCAGAAGCGGTTCATGGCGCGCTGGAGGAGGTTCGGGTCGTGTTCGTGGTACATCGGCCTGGACAGCTCGCGCTCGGCCTCCTCGCGGGCCGGGCCGCGCGGCACGGTGACCGGCGGCCCGTCGGAGGCGGGGAGGCGGCCGGTGAGGGCCGCCCGTGCCGTGTTCGCCGCCCGCGTGGGGGCACCCCCCGTACCGCTCACCGCATCAGCTCCCCGTGCCGGTGGGGCCGGGCGGGGCGCCGGTGGGGCCCGGCGCGCCGGCCGCCCGGGCGAGCTCCAGGTCCAGTGCCTCGCGGCGGATGCGCTGGTCGATGTAGAGCAGGACCACGACGCCGGCGCTGATCGGCAGGGTGATGGTCAGCGCGACCACCGAGCCGACGGCGGCGACGACGAGGAAGCCCCAGCTGTACGCGAAGCTGCCGTCCATGAGGGCGTCCATGCCACCCCCGCCGAACAGCATTCCGAGGATGGTGAACGGGAACACGATGATCATCGACACGATGCCGGTGATCACGGACGTGAGCAGGATGATCAGGAAGATCCGCCACCACGAGCCGCGCACCAGGCGGGCCGAGCGGCCGAGCGCGGCGCCGATGCCCTGGCGCTCCAGCATCAGGGCGGGCGAGGCCAGGGTGAAGCGGACGTAGAGCCAGACCGCCACCGGGAGGGCGACCAGCAGGCCCGCGACGGACAGCGGGGCGCTGTCCACGAGGATGCCGGGCAGGACGCCGACGACGAGGATGCCGGCGACCATGAGGAGCATCAGCAGGACCAGGCCGGTCAGGGGCAGCAGCCGGGGGCGCGCCTCGCGCCAGGCCTCCGAGACGCTGGACGTCTTCCCGAGGACCGCCCGGCTGAAGATCATCGTCAGCATGGCGGTGGCCAGGACGGTGCCGAGGAGGGTGATCACCTGCGCCACGGCGCTCTGCGCGATGCTGGCGCCCAGGGAGTCGAGGACCTCCTCGGGGGAGGCGTTGGCGTCCGCGGGCGCGGCGTCGAGGCCGTCGAGGGCGAAGCCCTGGACGAGCGTGATGGCGAGCTGGGTCACGACCGCCACGGCGAGGGTGACCGACAGGACGCTGCGCCAGTGGGCGCGCATGGTCGTCACGGCGCCGTCGAGGATCTCGCCGACGCTGAGCGGACGCAGGGGGATGACGCCCGGCTTGGGGGCGTAGGGCTTGGCCGGGCCGGCCCAGGGGCCACCCGGGGTGCTCCAGGACTGCTGCCCGGGCTGCTGCCCGCCCCAGCCGGACTGCTGGGGGCCTCCCCAGCCGGGAGTCCCGCCAGGGGTCCCTCCGGGGGCTCCTCCGGGGGCTCCTCCGGGGGTGCCGTCCGCGGTGCCGGGGGGTGTGGTGCCGGAGGGGGCGGTCCAGGTGGGGCCGCCGGTGCCGGTCGCTCCGCTGGTGCCGGGCCCGCCGGTGCCGGGGGCTCCTCCGGTGGTCCCGGGCCCGCCGGTGGGGGCCTCCTGAGCCTCCGGGGTGCCGGGGGCGACCCACTGGCCCGGCGGGGGCTGCTCCTTGGACCACCTCGGGCCGGCGGCCGGGGGCGGGGCGCTGGACGGGTCGCGCTCCGGTGCCGCCGCGTCGGGCCGTTCGCCGTCCGCCGGGGTGGATCCGGGCGATGCCGAGCCCGGAGAGTCGTTCATCGTCGCTCCTTCGTGCCCGTACGGGGGGCGGTGGCGCTGGTCGGCTGCCATCGTGCCATGCGTGATCGCCGAACGGACCGGCCCGGCCACCTCCGGTCCGGCCCGTGCGGCTCCGGCCGGGCAGGGGGCTTCGCGTGGGGCCGGGGCCCGGGGGCCGCTTCGTGGGCCCGGCGGGTGGGAATACGGGGCCCGGCGGAGGAGAGGGTGCGGGGGCCCCCTTCGAATGTGGCGCGTGGACGGGGCAGACTGGGGCCTGGGATCACGTGGGGTGACCGGTGCGGAGCCGGCGGTCGCCCGGCTGTGGGCCAGCTCACCGCCAGGTAACGATTAGCTAATGGGATGATGTCAACCATGAAGGGACGCGTCCTTGTCGTCGACGACGACACCGCGCTGGCCGAGATGCTCGGCATTGTGCTGCGTGGAGAGGGTTTCGAGCCGTCGTTCGTCGCGGACGGCGACAAGGCACTGGCTGCTTTCCGCGAGGCAAAGCCTGACCTGGTGCTCCTGGACCTCATGCTGCCCGGAAGGGACGGCATAGAGGTCTGCCGGCTCATCCGCGCCGAGTCCGGCGTGCCGATCGTCATGCTCACGGCCAAGAGCGACACCGTCGACGTGGTCGTCGGGCTCGAGTCCGGGGCCGACGACTACATCGTCAAGCCGTTCAAGCCGAAGGAGCTGGTCGCCCGTATCCGCGCCCGCCTGCGGCGGTCGGAGGAGCCGGCGCCGGAGCAGCTGGCCATCGGCGACCTCGTCATCGACGTGGCCGGGCACTCCGTGAAGCGGGACGGGCAGTCCATCGCCCTGACGCCGCTGGAGTTCGACCTGCTCGTCGCACTGGCCCGCAAGCCGTGGCAGGTGTTCACGCGCGAAGTGCTGCTCGAGCAGGTGTGGGGCTACCGGCACGCCGCCGACACCCGCCTGGTCAACGTGCACGTCCAGCGGCTGCGCTCGAAGGTCGAGAAGGACCCCGAGCGCCCGGAGATCGTGGTGACCGTCCGTGGCGTCGGCTACAAGGCCGGACCGAGCTGACATGCCCTCCAGCACGGCCCCGGACCCGACGGCACGGCCGTCGGCTCCGGCTTCCGCGCGGCGGGGCGGTCTGCGCCTCCCCGGCCGCCGGCGCGTGCTGGGCCGACGCGTGCTGCGCCTGTTCGCCCGCTGGGTCCGCCGGCCGCTGCTGCCGGCGATCCGGCTGTGGCGGCGCAACCTCCAGCTGCGGGTGGTCGCCGCCACCATGCTGATGTCGCTGGCCGTGGTCCTGCTCCTCGGCTTCGTCGTCATCGGCCAGGTCAGCAACGGCCTCCTCGACGCCAAGGAGGAGGCCGCGCAGAGCCAGGCCTCCGGCGGTTTCGCCGTCGCGCAGGAGAAGGCCAACACCCCGCCCGCCACCGACACCCAGGACACCGCGACCGGGGACAACAAGCTCGGCCGCAACGTCAGCGCCTGGATGTCGGACCTCGTCGAGCAGCTCGCGAGCAGCGGCCAGAAGGCATATTCCGTCGTCGCCCTCGGCGCCGGCCCGGCCGACGCCGTCTCCGGCGACCTCGGCACCGGCGTCCGCGGTCCGCGCGCCTCCGGCGGGGTCAACCCGACCGCGAGCGTCCCGGTGTCGCTGCGCCGGGCGGTGGACAGCGGGACGGGCCCCTACCAGACCTTCTCGAAGATCGAGTACACCGTCCCGGGCAAGGCCTCGGAGCCCGCGCTCGTCATCGGCAAGCGGCTCACGGACATCAACGGGGAGCCGTACCACCTCTACTACCTCTTCCCGCTCACGCAGGAGGAGGAGTCGCTGACCCTGGTCAAGGGCACCATCGCAACCGCGGGCGTGTTCGTCGTGGCCCTGCTGTGCGCGATCGCCTGGCTGCTCGTGCGGCAGGTCGTCACGCCCGTCCGGATGGCCGCCGGGATCGCCGAGCGGCTGTCGGCCGGGCGCCTGCAGGAGCGGATGAAGGTCACCGGCGAGGACGACATCGCCCGTCTGGGTGAGGCCTTCAACAAGATGGCGCAGAACCTCCACCTCAAGATCCAGCAGCTGGAGGACCTGTCCCGCATGCAGCGCCGGTTCGTCTCCGACGTCTCGCACGAGCTGCGGACGCCGCTGACGACCGTACGGATGGCCGCCGACGTCATCCACGAGGCCCGGGCCGACTTCGACCCGGTCACAGCACGGTCGGCGGAACTGCTGGCGGGCCAGCTGGACCGGTTCGAGTCGCTGCTGGCGGACCTGCTGGAGATCAGCCGGTTCGACGCGGGCGCGGCGGCCCTCGATGCCGAGCCGATCGACCTGCGCGACGTCGTACGCCGGGTCATCGACGGCGCCGAGCCGCTCGCGGAGCGCAAGGGCAGCCGGATCCGGGTCCTCGGCGACGCCCAGCCGGTGGTGGCCGAGGCCGACCCGCGGCGCGTGGAGCGCGTCCTCAGGAACCTGGTCGTCAACGCCGTCGAGCACGGGGAGGGCAGGGACGTGATCGTCCGGCTGGCCTCCGCGGGCGGCGCGGTCGCGGTGGCCGTACGGGACTACGGCGTCGGGCTCAAGCCCGGCGAGGCCACCCGCGTCTTCAACCGCTTCTGGCGGGCCGACCCGGCCCGGGCGCGCACCACGGGCGGCACCGGCCTGGGCCTGTCCATCGCCGTCGAGGACGCCCGGCTGCACGGCGGCTGGCTGCAGGCGTGGGGCGAGCCGGGCGGCGGTTCCCAGTTCCGGCTGACGCTGCCGCGCACGGCGGACGAGCCGCTGCGCGGATCGCCGATCCCGCTGGAGCCCGAGGACTCGCGCGCGGCGCGGGCGCGGGCCGAGGCCGAGCGCGCCGAGCGCGCGGGCGGCGGCGCGGTGCCGGGGCAGCAGAACAGTGCGTCGGGCACCGGGGCGGGCACGCCGCGCGTCCAGGGCGTCAGCGCGCAGGGCGTACAGGGCGTGCAGGGCGTACGCGGGCCCGGCGAGCGCGACCCGATACCGCCGCGGACGCTCGTGGCGACGGCCGTGCCGTCGGATCCCACGGCGATGCCGGGGAGCGGTGGCGGCGCCCGGGTCGTGGCCAGGCCGGGAGGATCGGCCGGGGCCGGGGCCGGGGCCGGGGCCGGGGCCGGGGCCGGGGCCGGGGCTGGGTCAGGGTCGGGGTCGGGAACCGGTTCGGGTTCTGGTTCGGGCGCCGGCAGGGGCCCGGGCGCGGGTTCTGACGCCGGTCCGGGCACGGGTGGCGATGACGGGAGCGGAGTGACGGGTGCGGACCGGGAGGAGGGCGCAGGTGGACGCTGACATCGACGTTCGGACGTCCGGGCGCCGGGGCCGCTCCTACGCGGCCGCCGCCGCGCTCGGCGCCGGCGTGCTGGTGCTCACCGGCTGCGCCTCCATGCCCAGCAGCGGAGAGATCAAGCAGGTCCAGGCCTCGCAGGGAGTGGACTCCCAGGTCCGCGTCTTCGGCGTGCCGCCGCCGGACAAGGCCTCCCCGCTGGAGATCGTCGACGGCTTCGTCGACGCGATGACCAGCGACGACCCCCGGCTGGCCACCGCCCGCGAGTACCTGACCAAGGACGCCGCGGCGAAGTGGAACCCGGGGCGGGGCATCACCGTGCTGTCCAGCGAGCTGACCCGGCTGCGCATGGCCGGCGCCAACGACCAGGACGCCGTCGGCCAGCGCTTCGAGCTCTCCGGCACCCGCATGGCGCGGGTGGACGAGCGCGGCTCCTACCAGCCGGAGTCGGGCAGCGCCCCGTACAAGGAGTTCCTCCAGCTGGTCAAGGAGGACGGGCAGTGGCGGATCGCCGACCTGCCCGACGGACTGGTGCTCGGCGAGTCCGACTTCGAACGCATCTTCCGCTCCGCGAACAAGTACTACTTCGCGTCCGGGATGCTGGTCGCCGACCCCGTGTTCGTACGGCAGCGCCAGGACCCCGAGTCCCGCATGGACGCCATGACGCAGACCGTGCAGTCGCTGCTGGCCGGGCCGTCGAAGTGGCTCGGACCGGTGGTCAGTTCCAGCTTCCCCTCCGGCACGGCCCTGAAGGAGGGCACGCGCACGCTGGCGTACGACGGCCAGAACGCGCTGCGCGTCCCGCTGAACAAGAAGGCCGAGAACGTCGCCAACGCCCAGTGCAAGCGGATGGCCGCCCAACTCCTCTTCACCGCGCAGGACCTGACGGCCTCGCGGGTGACGAGCGTGGAGCTGGTGCGGTCGGACGGGTCCTCGCTGTGCCAGCTGGACCAGCCGGAGGCCGTGATCGTGGCGAACCGCTTCTCCGGCGCCTCGCCGCAGAGCCAGTACTACGTCGACACCGAGCACCGGCTGCGCCGCATGCACCTGCGCGCGGACAGCGAGTCGGCCCCCGCACCGGCGGAAGCGGTGCCGGGACCGCTGGCCACCTCGCAGTTGAAGGTGGGCACCGCGGCCGTTGCGCACGACGAGAAGCGGGCAGCGGTGGTGAGCGAGAACGGCCGCGAGCTGTACGTGGTGTCGCTGACCACCGGCGGTCCGCTCGGCCAGCCCGTGCTCACCAGTGCCGCGGGCGCCGCAGCCGGGCCGGAGCACCGGCTGTCGGCACCGAGTTGGGACGCGCGCGGCGACCTGTGGGTGGCCGATCGAAATCCGGCCAATCCTGCGGTGTGGGTGCTGGAGAACGGCACCGGGACGCCCCGCAAGGTCGACGTCGCCGGTCTGAACGGCGGCCGCATCGAATCGCTGCGGGTGTCCTCGGACGGGGTGCGCATCGCGCTGCTCATCGAGAAGGACGGCCGGCAGACGCTCAAGGTGGGCCGGGTCGAGCGGCCCGACAGCCGGGGCGGGAGCGAGGAACCGCTGGTGCTGGTGCGCGAACTGCGTCCCGCGGCACCGCAGATGGTCGATGTGACCGCCATGTCGTGGGCCTCGCGGGGCCGGCTGCTGGTGGTGGGCCGGGAGGCCGGCGGCCTGGTTCAGGCCCGGTACATGCAGGCGGACGGGTCCGAGGTGGTCTCGGGGAGCCTGCCCGGCGCCACCGGCGTGAGTGCGGTCGCGGCGTCGGAGGACGAGCAGCTGCCGGTGGTGGCGTACTCGCGGTCGGACGGCATCGTCTGGCTGCCGCACGGCGCGCAGTGGCGGACCGTGGTCGACGGGGGAGCGGCGCCGGTCTACCCGGGGTAGGCACCGGCCCGTCCGTGGGGGCGGGCTCCGTGGTCGGTCACGGAGCCCGCCGTGGCCTGCCCGCCCCGGGCAGCCGTGGCGGGCCCGCCACGGGCAGCTGGGGCGTGCTCGCCTTGGGCAGCTGGGGCGAGCACGCCGTGGGCCGCCGAGGCCTGCCCGGAGCAGCGGTCAGGCGGTCCGCGGATCCGGTGGGGACGGGTTCAGGTACGCCTCGATGCGCTGCTGGTTCTCGACCAGGCACAGGCACAGGTGCCGGAGCCGCGCCAGGTCGTCGTCCGTGAGCCCCTGGAAGACGGCGGACATCGCGCGCTGGGTGGGGGCGCGGAACGACTCGAGCCAGTCGCGTCCGGCCGGGGTGATCTCGGCCCGGACGGACCGGCGGTCGCGGCGGTCCTGGACCCGCCGGACCAGGCCGTCGCGCTCGAGGGTGTCGACCAGGCCCGTGGCGTTGCGCGGGCTCATCCCGGCGGCGCGGGCCAGTTCGCCCAGGGGCAGTCCCTCCTCGCCGGCCACGCCCAGTCGCGTGAGTACGTCGAGGGCGCCGGCGCTCAGGCCGCGCCCGCCGGCCCCGTGCGAGCGCAGCCGCTCGACGGCCTGGGCGGCGGCGCGCACCGCGGCGGCCGCCTCCAGGGCCGCGGTGCCGCCGCCGGTGGTGAAGGCCTCCATCGAGGCCCGGACGCCGGGTCGGTAGAGCAGTCCGTCGTCGCCCCGGGCGAGGTTCTCCGAGTAATTGGTTACGTCCTTCATGATGAGGCACGACACTATCCGCTGCCGCTCGAGTTTTCCACAGGGGTGGGCGGATCCGGCGCGACCCGGGACAGTTGCCCCATGCGCGGGTGGTGGCGGGAGTTGGCCGGTCTCGTCCTGCCCGTGGACTGCGGCGGGTGCGGGGCGCCGCGGGTGGTGTTGTGCGAGGAGTGTCGGCGGGAGTTCGAGGAGTGCCGGGTGCGGCGGGTGCGGCCGGACCCGGAGCCCGGGGGCCTGCCGGCCGTGTACGCGGCGGCGCCGTACCGGGACGCCGTGCGGGCGGTGCTGCTCGCACACAAGGAGAGGGGCGCCCTCGTGCTCGGCGGAGTGCTGGGAGGCGCCGTGGCGCGGGCGGTGCTGGCGGCACTCGCGGCGCAGGGCGGGGAAGGGGAAGGAGATGGCGGGGGAGGGGAGGGGGAGGGGCCCCGGGCGGGCGGCGGGCGTCCGACCCCGCCAGGCCCCCTCGTACTGGTACCCGTGCCGTCCTCCCGGCGGGCGGTGCGGGCGCGCGGCCACGATCCCGTGCGCGGGATGGCGCTGGCGGCCGCGCGGGAGCTGCGCCGGGTGGGGGTGGCGGCGCGCGTGGCGCCCGTACTGCGGCAGCGGCGCGCGGTGGCGGACCAGGCCGCGCTGGGGGCCCGGGAGCGGTTCGCGAACCTGGCCGGGGCCCTGGAGCTGCGGCCCGTTGGGGCGCGCCTGCCGGCGGACGGTCGGATCGTGCTCGTCGACGACCTGATGACCACCGGAGCCTCGCTCGCGGAGGCGGCCCGGGCGCTGGGCGCCGGGCCGCCGTCCGGAGGAGCGCGTGGGGGCGTCCCCGGCGGGGTGCCGGGGCGGGGCGGAGTGCCCCGGCCGGGGTCCGGGGCGTCGCGGCGGGGTCCCGTCCGTGGGGCTCCCGGCCCGTCAGGGGCCTGGGACGGGTGGGGCGGAAGGGGTGTTCTCGGCCTTCCTGCCGGCCCCCGCGACGGCCGGCCCGGTGGGCCGGAGCTGGGGTTTCCCGGGGTGTGTGCGGTGGTGGTGGCGGGACCCGTGCGCGCTTTCGAAAGCAATTGGAACTAACGGGATTGGGGCAACGTTGCAGGTGGTAAGAGGGAAAACACACCTGAGCGGAGGTACGTCCCGGTAGCGGGTGCCGACAACCGTCCGAGCGAGATATGTTCGGGGGTAAGCGGTAATGGCGAGCCTACGGCCCCACCGTCGGATCGCGCGCTTCGGAGTTCTGCGCAGGTTTCTCTCGACTCCCGACGTCGGTGGGGTGTAGATCTTGCCGATGGGGGAGGAGGAGGTGAAAGTCGCCAAGTCCGAGGCTCCGGTGCTCACCGGAGTCTGGTGCAAAAAGGGAGACGCTTCGCCCCGACGAGGCGGAGTGTTCCGGGAACGGAGTTCTGCGTGGACATCGTCGTCAAGGGACGCAAGACCGAGGTGCCCGAGCGGTTCCGCAAGCACGTGGCCGAGAAGCTGAACCTGGAGAAGATCCAGAAGCTTGACGCCAAGGTGATCAGCCTGGACGTCGAGGTGACCAAGGAGTCCAACCCCCGCCAGGCCGACCGTTCCGACCGGGTGGAGATCACGCTCCGTTCACGCGGCCCGGTGATCCGGGCCGAGGCAGCCGCGACCGACGCGTACGCGGCCCTCGACCTCGCACACGAGAAGCTCGAAGCACGACTGCGCAGGGAGCACGACAAGCGCTTCAGTCGCCGCGGAGCCGGCCGCCTGTCGGCCGCGGAAGTGGCTGACGCCGCCGGGGCCGCGACCCTCGACGGCAGTGGACACCTCGTGACCGAGGAGGAGGAGTCGATTCCGACGAAGCGGATCGGCTCACTGGAAATTCAGGGCGAAGGGCCGCTGGTGGTCCGCGAGAAGACCCACTCGGCCGCACCCATGACCCTCGACCAGGCGCTCTACGAGATGGAACTGGTCGGGCACGACTTCTACCTGTTCGTCGACTCCGACACCAAGCAGCCCAGCGTCGTGTACCGGCGCCATGCGTACGACTACGGCGTCATCCACCTCAACGCCGACAGTCACTCCACCTCGGAGGAGCCGCCCCAGGGCGCGGGCGGGGCGCTCGGCGGCTGACGACCCGGGCCCCACCCCCGCGACAGGGCGGGAAACCCCCGCCGCAGAGCGGGAATAGGAATTCGCGTGATGCCCCCGGCTGGTGCTCTTTGCGCCACCGGGGGCGTCCATTTGCCGCCGTTGGCCCCCCACTTGGGCGTCCGGGCATGGAATCATGGCCCGCAGCCGACCGGGGCCCTGGGCGCCCGGTGCGGCGCGGCACACGTACTTCGGGCCACGGCCTTCAGGGGGAGGAACGATGGCGGACAGCTTCGGACCGGTTCACGACGAGGACGAGGCCGGCTGCTCCGGGACACCGGGCAGGGGCCGGGGCGCAGAACCGATCCGGGTCCTGGTCGTCGACGATCACGCCCTCTTCCGCCGGGGGCTGGAGATCGTGCTGGCCCAGGAGGAGGACATCCAGGTCGTCGGTGAGGCCGGGGACGGCGCCGAGGCCGTGGACAAGGCCGCCGACCTGCTGCCCGACATCATCCTGATGGACGTACGGATGCCCCGGCGCGGCGGCATCGAGGCGTGCACCTCCATCAAGGAGGTGGCCCCCAGCGCGAAGATCATCATGCTGACGATCAGCGACGAGGAGGCGGACCTCTACGACGCGATCAAGGCCGGGGCCACCGGGTACCTGCTGAAGGAGATCTCCACCGACGAGGTGGCCACCGCCATCCGCGCGGTCGCCGACGGCCAGTCGCAGATCAGCCCCTCGATGGCCTCGAAGCTGCTGACCGAGTTCAAGTCGATGATCCAGCGCACCGACGAGCGCCGGCTGGTGCCGGCGCCCCGGCTCACCGACCGGGAGCTGGAGGTGCTCAAGCTGGTCGCCACCGGGATGAACAACCGGGACATCGCCAAGGAGTTGTTCATCTCCGAGAACACGGTCAAGAACCACGTCCGCAACATCCTGGAGAAGCTGCAGCTGCACTCCCGCATGGAGGCCGTGGTGTACGCGATGCGGGAGAAGATCCTCGAGATCCGCTAGCCGGCTCCCGTCGGCAGGTCCCCTCGGCAGGCCCCGTCGGCCGGTGGCGCGGCGTCAGTCCAGCGCGGCCAGCTCCGCCGTGACCGCCGCCGCCTCGGCCGGGGTCGCGGCGCGCTCGACGCGGACGTCGGAGCAGCCCACCCACTCCGCCGCCTCGCGCAGCGCGCGGGCCGTGGCGGGGGCCGCCTTCGGGGACTCCAGCGTCACCTGTCGGGCCACCAGGGTCTTCCCCTCGCGGGCCGGGTCGACGCGGGCGACCAGGTGGCCGCCCGAGAGCACGGGCATCGCGAAGTACCCGTACACCCGCTGGGGCTTGGGCACGTAGGCCTCCAGCCGGTGTGTCAGGCCGAAGACCCGCTCGGTGCGGGCCCGGTCCCAGACCAGGGAGTCGAACGGCGAGAGCAGCGTGGTGCGGTGCCGGCCGCGCGGGGGCGCGGCCAGTGCGGCCGGGTCGGCCCAGGCGGGCTTGCCCCAGCCCTCGACCTCGACCGGCACCAGGCCGGATTCGGCGACCACGGCGTCGACCTGCTCGCCCTTGAGGCGGTGGTAGTCGGCCAGGTCGGCGCGGGTGCCGACGCCCAGCGACCGCCCGGCCAGGGCCACCAGGCGGCGCAGGCACTCGGCGTCGTCGAGGTCGTCGTGCAGCAGTGCGTCCGGTACGGCGCGCTCGGCCAGGTCGTACACGCGCTTCCAGCCGCGCCGCTCCGTCACGACCACGTCGCCCGCGTCCAGCAGCCACTCCACCGCGATCTTGGTCTCGGACCAGTCCCACCACGGGCCGCCGTTCTTCGCCCCGCCCAGCTCGGTGGAGGTGAGGGGACCGTCCGCGCGCAGCCGGTCCAGGACCAGTCGGCACGAGGCGTCCTTGTCCTTCATCTTGTGCCAGCGGTAGCCGTGCGCCCGCTTGACCCGGCGGCGGAACGCGAAGTGCGGCCATTCCTCGATGGGCAGGATGCAGGCCGCGTGGGACCAGTACTCGAACGCGTGCTGCTCGGTCCAGTACGCCCGCTCCACCGCGTCGCGGCCGACGGCTCCCAGGCGGGCGTACGGGACGAGCTCGTGCGAGCGCGCCAGCACCGAGATCGTGTCCAGCTGTACGGCGCCCAGGTGGCGGAGCATCCCGCGCACCCCCGCCCGCCGGTCCGGCGCGCCGAGGAAGCCCTGGGCGCGCAGGGCGATGCGGCGCGCGTCGTCGGCGGACAGGGTCACGGTGGGCGGCGGCAGGGTCGTCATGGGCCGCACCCTACGGCCAGCCACTGACAACGGCGCTGACCTGGGACTACGCGGGGGTCTAGGCGGTCGCGACCGGCATCGCGGGCGCGGCCGGGGTGGTGGGCGCGGCGGGTGCGGCGGCCCGCTCGGGCGTCGGCAGGTACGGCATCCGGGACGGCAGCCCCATGTCGGAGGGGAGCAGCGAGGCGAGCCAGCAGTCGCGCAGGGTGCCGCGGTGCTCCATGCCGGAGCGCTGGACGCCCTCGATCGTGAAGCCGGCCTTCTCGGCCACGGCGCGGGAGGCGGTGTTGCCGATGCCGGCGCGCCAGATCAGGCGGTCGCAGCCGAGCTCGGTGAAGGCCCAGCGGGCCAGGGCCAGCACGGCCTCGGTGGTGTAGCCCCGGCCGCGGTGGCCGGCGACGGCCCAGAAGCCGATCTCGTACGAGAACTCCCCGCGGGGGTGGATGCCGAGGGTGGCGACCAGCGGGCCCTCGGAGGCGCCGGCCGCACCGGTGCCGTCGTCGCCGGCCGCACCGGTGCCGTCGCTGGCCCCGCGGCGCAGCCGCACCGCGAAGTTGTACTCGGAGCCCTCCCGCCACCGGTCGGGCGCGTTCTGGGTGACGTATTCCACGGCGTCCTTCTCCTCGTAGGGGACGGGCACCGGGATCCATCGCTGGATCTCCGGGTCCTGGCAGGCCGCGTGGGTCTCGGCGACGTCGGCGGGCACGTGCGGGCGCAGGACGAGGCGCTCGGTGGTCAGGACGGTCGGTTCCATGAACGGATTATCCGGTCGTCGGGGGAGGTCGACGAACAGTTTTCGGGGGAGATGGGGGGAGACCGGCACCTTCCGGGTCCCCCGTACGTTCTCATTCCGGGCGCCCGCTGCTCTGCGGCGACGGCGGACCTCCCGGCGCGACCACGTCCTCGCTTACGATGGCCGTTGCGGTGGGGCCCACCTGCCGTGCCCGTGTACGAACCAGTGCCCAGGCCCGACCGGCAAGGAGACCAGCCTCAGTGTCCGTCCTCACCAAGCTCATGCGTGCAGGCGAAGGCAAGATCCTGCGCAAACTGCACCGCATCGCGGACCAGGTCAACTCCATCGAAGAGGACTTCGTCAACCTCTCCGACGCCGAGTTGAAGGCCCTCACGGAGGAGTACAAGGAGCGGTACGCGAACGGCGAGAGCCTTGACGACCTGCTCCCCGAGGCGTTCGCGACCGTCCGCGAGGCGGCCAAGCGCGTCCTCGGCCAGCGCCACTACGACGTGCAGATCATGGGTGGTGCCGCGCTGCACCTCGGCTACGTGGCCGAGATGAAGACCGGTGAGGGCAAGACGCTCGTCGGCACGCTCCCGGCGTACCTGAACGCGCTGTCCGGCAAGGGCGTCCACCTGATCACGGTGAACGACTACCTGGCCGAGCGCGACTCCGAGATGATGGGCCGCGTCCACAAGTTCCTGGGCCTGAGCGTCGGCTGCATCCTGGCGAACATGTCGCCGGCCGAGCGCCGCGAGCAGTACAGCTGCGACATCACCTACGGCACCAACAACGAGTTCGGCTTCGACTACCTGCGCGACAACATGGCGTGGTCGCGCGACGAGCTGGTGCAGCGCGGCCACAACTTCGCCGTGGTCGACGAGGTCGACTCCATCCTGGTCGACGAGGCCCGTACGCCGCTGATCATCTCGGGTCCGGCCGACCAGGCCACGAAGTGGTACGGCGACTTCGCCAAGCTCGTGACCCGCCTGACCAAGGGCGAGCCGGGCAACCCGCTCAAGGGCATCGAGGAGACCGGCGACTACGAGGTCGACGAGAAGAAGCGCACCGTCGGCATCCACGAGTCCGGTGTCGCCAAGGTCGAGGACTGGCTGGGCATCGACAACCTGTACGAGTCGGTCAACACGCCGCTCGTCGGTTACCTGAACAACGCCATCAAGGCGAAGGAACTGTTCAAGAAGGACAAGGACTACGTCGTCATCGACGGCGAGGTCATGATCGTCGACGAGCACACCGGTCGTATCCTCGCCGGCCGCCGCTACAACGAGGGCATGCACCAGGCGATCGAGGCGAAGGAAGGGGTGGACATCAAGGACGAGAACCAGACCCTCGCCACGATCACCCTGCAGAACTTCTTCCGCCTCTACACCAAGCTGTCCGGCATGACCGGTACGGCCATGACCGAGGCCGCCGAGTTCCACCAGATCTACAAGCTGGGCGTCGTGCCGATCCCGACGAACCGGCCGATGCAGCGCAAGGACCAGCCGGACCTGATCTACCGCACCGAGGTGGCCAAGTTCGCGGCCGTCGTCGACGACATCGCGGAGAAGCACGAGAAGGGTCAGCCGATCCTGGTCGGCACCACCTCGGTCGAGAAGTCCGAGTACCTCTCGCAGCAGCTCGCCAAGCGCGGCATCCCGCACGAGGTCCTGAACGCGAAGCAGCACGAGCGCGAGGCCTCGATCGTCGCCCAGGCCGGTCGCCGCGGCGCGGTCACGGTCGCCACGAACATGGCCGGCCGCGGTACCGACATCAAGCTCGGCGGCAACCCGGACGACCTCGCCGAGGCCGAGCTGCGCCAGCGCGGCCTCGACCCGGAGGAGCACATCGAGGAGTGGGCGCACGCCCTGCCCTCGGCGCTCCAGAAGGCCGAGGAGGCCGTGAAGGCCGAGTTCGAGGAGGTCAAGTCGCTCGGCGGCCTGTACGTCCTCGGCACCGAGCGCCACGAGTCGCGCCGTATCGACAACCAGCTGCGCGGCCGCTCCGGCCGTCAGGGCGACCCGGGCGAGTCCCGCTTCTACCTGTCGCTGGGCGACGACCTGATGCGCCTGTTCAAGGCGCAGATGGTCGAGCGGGTCATGGCCATGGCCAACGTGCCGGACGACGTGCCGATCGAGAACAAGATGGTGACGCGCGCGATCGCGTCGGCCCAGTCGCAGGTCGAGACCCAGAACTTCGAGACGCGCAAGAACGTCCTGAAGTACGACGAGGTGCTCAACAGCCAGCGCGAGGTCATCTACGGCGAGCGCCGCCGCGTCCTGGAGGGCGAGGACCTGCACGAGCAGGTGCGCTTCTTCATGGACGACACCATCGACGCGTACATCGCGGCCGAGACGGTCGAGGGCTTCGCGGAGGAGTGGGACCTGGAGCGCCTGTGGGGCGCCTTCAAGCAGCTCTACCCGATCAAGGTGACGGTGGAGGAGCTGGAGGAGGCCGCGGGCGGCCGGGACGGCATCACCGCCGAGTTCATCGCCGAGTCCGTCAAGGACGACATCTACGAGCAGTACGCGGCCCGCGAGAAGCAGCTCGGCTCCGACATCATGCGCGAGCTGGAGCGCCGGGTCGTCCTGTCGGTGCTGGACCGCAAGTGGCGCGAGCACCTGTACGAGATGGACTACCTGCAGGAGGGCATCGGCCTCCGCGCCATGGCGCAGAAGGACCCGCTGGTCGAGTACCAGCGCGAGGGCTTCGACATGTTCAACGCCATGATGGACGGCATCAAGGAGGAGTCCGTCGGCTACCTGTTCAACCTGGAGGTCCAGGTCGAGCAGCAGGTCGAGGAGGTGCCGGTGTCGGACGCGGCCATGGCCGACGCCGTGCCGGCGCAGGACTCGCGCCCGGAGATCCGCGCCAAGGGCCTGGACGCGCCCCAGCGGCCGGACCGGCTGCACTTCTCCGCCCCGACCGTGGACGGCGAGGGCGGCGTCGTCGAGGGCGACTTCGAGGACGGCGGCGCGGGCCTGGGCGACGGTGACGGGCTGACGCGGGCGGAGCGGCGCAAGGCGGCGAAGGCCGCGGGCGGGCGTCGCCGCAAGAAGTAGCTCACGCACGCTGCGTGGGTGGGGGTCGGGGCCGGTACCGCTCGGGTACCGGCCCCGGCCGCGTTCGGGGGCTCCGGGGGGTCCGGGGGGTCCGGGGGGTCCGGGGGGTCCGGGGGGTCCGGGGGCTCCCGGAGGCTCCCGGGGGATCCCCAGGGGGCTTCGTGGGCTGGTTGCCGTCGTGTGTCGGCTGCCGGCCGTTGCCCTGCCGGGCCGGTCCCCTGCCCGCCCTTCCACCGCTTCCCGGGCCTTCGCCCGGCCCCCGCCGCCTTCGAACGTCGGCCGGGGAGTCGGTCAGTCAGGGTCGGGGGCCGATTTCCACCGCGGCGCAGCGCCACCGGTGGTCGGGGCCGCGCTCCAGGCGGAAGGCCATGGCGGTGACGCGGTCACCGGCCGCGATACGGGCGAAGGCCTCGAGGACCCCGGGCACCGGCGCCCGCCAGTCGCACCGGCTGACCCGCGGCCGGACCCGGGACGCCGGTCGCAGGGGCGCCCCCGGAGCGAGGTCGATCAGCTGGTCGTAGGCCGGGGCGACGGTGTGTCCGAGCATCCAGTGCACCGGTCGCTGCCCGCTCAGTACCGCCAGCAGCCGCTCCGCGAACCAGTCGTGCGGCCGGATTCCCCGCACCGCGGCCCCCGTGGAGGGCAGGGCCGCCGGCCGGGCGGGGCCGCCCACGGCCACGGGCGCCGGCGGCGGCGTCCCCTGGCGCGGCACCCGCGGGTCGCGGGGCCGCCGCTGGTCGTGGCGCCCGCCCGGGCGGGTCGGGTCCGTCCCCGCCCGGGTCCCCCGTCCGCCGGGCCGGCTCGGGTCCGCCCCCGTCTGCCGTCCCCGTCCACCCGGCCTGGTCCCGTCCGTCGCCATGCGCTGTCCCCGTCCGCCGGGCCCGGCCGCGAGTACCGGGCAGTAACTTGGTCGGGGATCTTCTACGGGCCGCAGACGTCCCCCGCAACGCGGTCGGGGCGGCCCGGCGGTCGCCTGCCGGGTTCACCTATCCGCGTGACCGCGGCCGTGTCGCGGCTGGTCAGACCCGTTCCGGAGGGGACGGAAGTGGACGGCCGCAAGGCCGGGGTCCGCACCACGAAGGGGGACGGCCGCACGTATCCTGAGGGCGCCCGAACGGCGACGACGACTACCGAGACGACTACCGAAAGCGGCGGCCATGCGCGTGTACGTCCCCCTGACCCTTCCCGGTCTCGCCGAGGTGCACGCGGCGGGCGAGCTGGGCCCTGCGCCGCTGCTCGCGTACGCCGTGACCCCGTCCCTGCGCGAGTGGTACGTCTCGGACGACATCGAGGAGCTGGAGTACGCGGCCCTCAGCCGTGCCGCGGCCGCCTCGCTGCGGATGCTCGCCGGCAACCCGGCGGCCGCCCGCCGCCGGGTGGTGGTGGCCGTGGACGTGGAGGACAAGGCCGCCAGCCCCGTGCAGGGCATGGACGAGGCCACCCTGGGCGAGGTGCGGATCGCGGGCTCCGTCGCGCTCAAGCGGGCCGCTGCCGTGCACGTCGACGCCGACGACGCGGTGGCGGACATCGCGGCCGCCGCGGACGCCCTCGGCGCCGCCGATCACGGCGACGACGACGCCCAGTTCACCGTGGACGGCGCCGAGGACCACGAGCTGCTGTGGTTCGGCGTGCAGGAGATCCCCAACCTCGTGCAGTGACCGGGCCCGGGTCCCGGCCCCGCCCCCCCTGACCATCGCGTCCGCACGCGACGGGTACCGTCAGGGGCATGGGGACGCACGCACCGCACATCGTGTGGGACTGGAACGGCACGCTGCTGCACGACATCCACGCAGTCATCGACGCGACGAACGCCTCGTTCGCCGAGCTCGGCCTGGAGTCGATCACGCTGGAGCGCTACCGCGAGCTGTACTGCGTGCCCGTGCCGAAGTTCTACGAGCGCCTCATGGGCCGCATGCCCACCGAGGCCGAGTGGCTCGTCATGGACGACGTCTTCCACCGGCACTACTGGACCTTCGCCGAACACGTGGGCCTCACCGACGGCGCCCGTGAGCTGCTGGCCGGCTGGCAGGAGCAGGGGCTGACGCAGTCCCTGCTGTCCCTCGCCCCGCACGAGCGGCTCGTACCCCTGGTCCGCACCCACGGCATCGACCGGTACTTCCTGCGCGTGGACGGCCGCACCGGCCCCTCGCACACCAGCAAGGCCGGCCACCTCGTGCGCCACCTCGCCGCCCTCGACGGCGTCGAGGCGGCCCGTACGGTCGTCATCGGCGACGCGGCCGACGACGCCGCGGCCGCGGCGCACGTGGGTGCCCGCGCGGTGCTCTACACCGGCGGCTCGCACAGTCGAGCCAGTCTGGAAAGGGCGGGCGTCCCCGTGGTCGACACCCTCGCGGAGGCCGTGGCCACCGCCGCTGAACTGGCTCAATAGCGAGCTCGAGGGGCACTGGGCCCGCCGTCGCTGTCCAGAGTGTCAAAGTTACCGCCAGGGTTTTGTACACATGCAGCTCATGACGCGGTGGGGGGAAGGCGAGATAGCCTAGGACCCGTGATCAGCGCGATATCCCTCGGGGGCAGCGCAGCCCCCGGCCTGCGCCCGGCACGCCTACGCGTCCGGGCAGTCGCTGATTCCCGCTGCCGGAAGCCCTCGCCGATCTTGGCTGATTCCTTTCCGGCCGCCCTTTCCCACGGCATAGCGTCGAACGGGGCCGGACATCCCGTGTCGCGGCGCTGCGCCACACCCTTCTTCCCTTACGTCACGCAACGGCGCGCGACAGGAGCCAGAGGACATGCAGACCAAGCTGGACGAAGCAAAGGCCGAGCTGCTCGCACGGGCCGCCCGGGTCGCTGAGAACAGCCCGGTCGGGGGGACACTTCCGACTGGGTCCGAGCAGAGGGAGCGGCCCGACGAGGGCACCTTGCTCTCGTACCTCCAGCGTTACTACCTGCACACCGCACCCGAGGACCTCCTGGACCGGGACCCGGTCGACGTCTTCGGTGCCGCCCTTTCTCACTTCCGGCTCGCCGAGAACCGCCCCCAGGGCACCGCGAACGTCCGCGTGCAGACCCCCACGGTCGAGGAGAACGGCTGGACCTCCAGCCACTCGGTCGTCGAGGTCGTCACGGACGACATGCCCTTCCTCGTGGACTCCGTCACCAACGAGCTCTCCCGCCAGGGCCGCGGCATCCACGTCGTGATCCACCCGCAGGTCGTCGTCCGCCGCGACGTCACCGGCAAGCTCATCGAGATCCTCGGCCCCGACTGCGACGCGCACGGCCCGAAGACCGCCCGCCCGCACGACGCGCTCGTCGAGTCGTGGATCCACGTCGAGACCGACCGCGAGACCGACAAGGCCGACCTCAAGCAGATCACCGCCGACCTGCTGCGCGTCCTGTCGGACGTCCGCGAGGCCGTCGAGGACTGGGAGAAGATGCGCGACGCCGCGCTGCGCATCGCCGACGGCCTGCCCGAGGAGCACGTCGCCACCGACCTGCACGAGTACGAGGTCGAGGAGGCCCGGGAGCTGCTGCGCTGGCTCGCCGACGACCACTTCACCTTCCTCGGCTACCGCGAGTACAACCTGGTCGACGGCGACTCGCTGGCCGCCGTCCCCGGCACCGGTCTCGGCATCCTGCGGGCCGACCCGCACCACGGCAAGGAGGACGGCCACCCGGTCTCGCCGTCCTTCAACCGGCTGCCCGCCGACGCCCGCGCCAAGGCCCGCGAGCACCGCCTGCTGGTGCTGACCAAGGCCAACAGCCGCGCCACCGTGCACCGCCCGAGCTACCTGGACTACGTCGGCGTCAAGAAGTTCGACGCCGCGGGCAACGTCGTCGGCGAGCGCCGCTTCCTGGGCCTGTTCTCCTCGGCCGCGTACACCGAGTCGGTGCGCCGCGTGCCCGTCATCCGCCGCAAGGTCGCCGAGGTCCTGGAGCTGGCCGGCTTCGCGCCGTCCAGCCACGACGGCCGGGACCTGCTGCAGATCCTGGAGACCTACCCGCGCGACGAGCTGTTCCAGACCCCGGTCGAGAAGCTCCGCGAGATCGTCACCTCCGTCCTGTACCTGCAGGAGCGCCGCCGGCTGCGGCTGTACCTGCGCCAGGACGAGTACGGCCGCTACTACTCGGCCCTCGTGTACCTGCCGCGCGACCGGTTCACCACCGGCGTCCGGCTGCGCCTGATGGACATCCTCAAGGAGGAGCTGAACGGATCCAGCGTCGACTTCACGGCCTGGAACACCGAGTCGGTCCTCTCCCGGATCCACTTCGTCGTCCGCGTCCCGCAGGGCACGGTGCTGCCCGACCTCACCGACGCCGACGCCGAGCGCATCGAGGCCCGCCTGGTCGAGGCGGCCCGCTCCTGGGCCGACGGCTTCCAGGAGGCGCTGGTCAACGAGCTGGGCGAGGAGCGCGCCGCCGAGCTGATGCGCAGCTACGGCGACGCCTTCTCCCAGGGCTACAAGGGCGACCACTCGCCGCGCGCCGCCGTCGCCGACCTGGTCCACCTGGAGCGGCTCAAGGCCACCGACAGCGGCTTCGCCCTCTCCCTGTACGAGCCGGTGCACGCCGGGGCCGGCGAGCGCCGCTTCAAGATCTACCGCCGGGGCGAGCAGGTCTCCCTGTCCGCGGTCCTGCCGGTCCTCCAGCGCCTCGGCGTCGAGGTCACCGACGAGCGCCCGTACGAGCTGCGCTGCGCCGACCGCACCCAGGCGTGGATCTACGACTTCGGTCTGCGGATGCCGGCCGTGGGCGGCAACGGCGACCTCGGCGAGGACGCCCGCGAGCGCTTCCAGGAGGCCTTCGCCGCGGTCTGGATGGGCGAGGCGGAGAACGACGGCTTCAACAGCCTCGTGCTGAGCGCCGGGCTGACCTGGCGGCAGGCCGTCGTCCTGCGCGCGTACGCCAAGTACCTGCGCCAGGCCGGCTCCACCTTCAGCCAGGACTACATGGAGGACACCCTCCGCAACAACGTCCACACCACCCGGCTGCTGGTCTCGCTCTTCGAGGCCCGGATGTCCCCCGGCCGCCAGGCCGCGGGCACCGAGCTGATCGACGCCATGCTGGAGGAGCTGGACGGGGCCCTGGACCAGGTCGCCTCGCTCGACGAGGACCGCATCCTGCGCTCCTTCCTCACGCTCATCAAGGCGACCCTGCGCACCAACTTCTTCCAGACGGACTCGGCGGGCCAGCCGCACTCCTACGTCTCGATGAAGTTCGACCCGCAGGCCATCCCGGACCTGCCGGCCCCGCGCCCGGCGTTCGAGATCTGGGTGTACTCGCCGCGCGTCGAGGGCGTCCACCTGCGCTTCGGCAAGGTCGCCCGCGGTGGCCTGCGCTGGTCCGACCGCCGCGAGGACTTCCGTACGGAGATCCTCGGCCTGGTCAAGGCGCAGATGGTCAAGAACACCGTCATCGTGCCGGTCGGCGCCAAGGGCGGCTTCGTCGCGAAGAACCTGCCGGACCCGTCGGTGGACCGCGACGCGTGGCTGGCCGAGGGCATCGCCTCGTACAAGATCTTCATCTCGGCGCTGCTCGACATCACCGACAACATGATCGCCGGCGAGGTCGTGCCCCCGAAGGACGTCGTCCGCCACGACGAGGACGACACGTACCTCGTCGTCGCCGCCGACAAGGGCACCGCGACCTTCTCCGACATCGCCAACGGCGTGGCCGAGGCGTACGGCTTCTGGCTGGGCGACGCGTTCGCCTCCGGCGGCTCCGCCGGCTACGACCACAAGGGCATGGGCATCACCGCCCGCGGCGCCTGGGAGTCGGTCAAGCGGCACTTCCGCGAGCTGGGCCACGACACCCAGACGCAGGACTTCACCGTCGTCGGCGTCGGCGACATGTCCGGTGACGTGTTCGGCAACGGCATGCTGCTCTCCGAGCACATCCGCCTGGTCGCCGCCTTCGACCACCGGCACATCTTCCTCGACCCGACCCCGGACGCGGCCGTCTCGTACGCCGAGCGCCGCCGCCTCTTCGAGCTGCCGCGCTCCTCGTGGGCGGACTACGACACGGAGCTGCTGTCAGCGGGCGGCGGCATCCACCCGCGCTCCGCGAAGTCCATCCCGATCAACGCGCACGTGCGCGAGGCCCTCGGGATCGATGCCGGCGTCACCAAGATGACCCCGGCCGAGCTGATGCAGGCGATCCTGGGGTCCCCCGTGGACCTGCTGTGGAACGGCGGCATCGGTACGTACGTCAAGGCCAGCACCGAGTCCCACGCGGACGTCGGCGACAAGGCCAACGACGCCATCCGCGTCAACGGCGGCGACCTGCGCGTCAAGGTCGTCGGCGAGGGCGGCAACCTGGGCCTGACCCAGCTCGGCCGCATCGAGTTCGCCCGCACCGGCGGCAAGGTCAACACCGACGCCATCGACAACAGTGCCGGCGTGGACACCTCGGACCACGAGGTGAACATCAAGATCCTGCTGAACGCGGTGGTCGCGGACGGCGACATGACCCTCAAGCAGCGCAACAAGCTGCTCGCGGAGATGACCGACGAGGTCGGCCGCCTGGTGCTGCGCAACAACTACGCGCAGAACACGGCCCTGGCCAACGGCAGCGCCCAGGCCCCCAGCCTGCTCCACGCCCAGCAGCGCTTCATGCGCCGGCTGTCGCGCGAGGGCAGGCTGGACCGGGCGCTGGAGTTCCTGCCCGCGGACCGGCAGATCCGCGAGCTGCTGAACAGCGGCAAGGGGCTGACCCAGCCCGAGCTGGCCGTCCTCCTCGCCTACACGAAGATCACGGCGGCGGACGAGCTGATCCACACCGACCTGCCGGACGACCCGTACCTGCGCCGCCTGCTGTTCGCGTACTTCCCGCAGGCCCTGCGCGAGCGGTTCCCCGAGCAGATCGAGGGCCACGCGCTGCGCCGGGAGATCATCACCACGGTGCTGGTCAACGACACCATCAACACCGGTGGCTCGACCTTCCTGCACCGCCTGCGCGAGGAGAGCGGCGCCTCCCTGGAGGAGATCGTCCGGGCGCAGCTCGCGGCCCGCGAGATCTTCGACATGGCCGAGGTGTGGGACGCCGTCGAGGCCCTGGACAACCAGGTCGCGGCCGACGTCCTGACCCGGATCCGGCTGCACTCGCGCCGCCTGGTCGAGCGCGGCACCCGCTGGCTGCTGAACAACCGCCCGCAGCCGCTCCAGGTGACCGAGACCATCGAGTTCTTCCGCGAGCGGGTCTCCACCGTCTGGGCGGACCTGCCCAAACTGGTGCGCGGCGCGGACCTGGAGTGGTACCAGCTCGTCCTCGACGAGCTGACCGAGGCGGGCGTGCCGGACGAGCTGGCGGTCAAGGTCGCGGGCTTCTCCTCGGCCTTCCCGACGCTCGACATCGTCGCGATCGCCGACCGCGTGGGCAAGGACGTGCTGTCGGTGGCCGAGGTGTACTACGACCTCGCCGACCGGCTGGACATCACCCAGCTGATGGACCGGATCATCGAGCTCCCGCGGGCCGACCGCTGGCAGTCCATGGCCCGCGCCTCCATCCGCGAGGACCTGTTCGCCGCGCACGCCGGGCTCACGGCCGACGTGCTGTCGGTGGGCAACGGCAGCGCGACCCCCGAGGACCGGTTCAAGGCCTGGGAGGAGCAGAACGCGGCGATCATCGGCCGGGCGCGCACCACGCTGGAGGAGATCCAGGGCTCGGACGACTTCGACCTGGCGAACCTGTCGGTGGCGATGCGGACGATGCGGACGCTGCTGCGGACGCACAGCTAGTCGCTGAACGCCCCGAGGGCCCCCGGACCACCGCGGATGCTGCCGCGGTCCGGGGGCCCTCGGCGTCCCGGGGGGTCGCCGGCGTACGGCCTCACCCCGCCCGGGCCCTACTTCTTGCGCGTGAAGGCCTCGTACGCGTCGCAGACCTCCTTGGTGGGGCCGTCCATGCGCAGGACCCCCGACTCCAGCCAGATCGCCCGGTCGCAGGTCTCGCGGATGGTGCCGATGCCGTGGCTGACCAGGAACACCGTGCCGGCCTCCTTGCGCAGCTCCTCGATCCGCTGCTGGCTGCGCCGCTGGAAGCGGGCGTCGCCGGTGGCCAGCGCCTCGTCGATCATCAGGACCTCGTGGCTCTTGGCGGCGGCGATGGAGAAGCGCAGCCGGGCCGCCATGCCCGAGGAGTACGTGCGCATCGGGAGGGAGATGAAGTCGCCCTTCTCGTTGATGCCGGAGAAGTCGACGATCTCCTGGTAGCGCTCCTGGATCTGCTGCTTGGTCATCCCCATGGCCAGGCCGCCGAGCATGACGTTGCGCTCGCCGGTCAGGTCGTTCATCAGGGCCGCGTTCACACCGAGGAGGGAGGGCTGGCCGTCGGTGTAGATCCGGCCGGCGGCGGTCGGCAGCAGGCCCGCGATGGCCTTGAGGAGGGTGGACTTCCCGGAGCCGTTCGAACCGATCAGGCCGATCGCCTCGCCCTTGTAGGCGACGAAGCTGACGCCCCTGACGGCGTGCACCTCGCGCACGCCCGGGCGCTCGCGGCGGCTGACGATCCGGCTGAGGGCGGAGGTGGCACTGCCGCGGCCGCCGCCGGCCCCCTGCACCTTGTAGACGACGTGCACGTCGTCGGCGATCACGGTGGGGATGCGGGTGTCAGCCACGGCCGTACTCCTCCTCGGCCTTCCAGAAGTAGACGAAGCCGCCGACGCCCGCAAGCAGGGCCCAGCCGACGGCGAGGGCCCAGGCGTGGTGGGGCAGCCGGCCGGCGTGGAAGCTGTCCAGCAGGGCGAAGCGCATGAGGTCGATGAAGAGGGCCGCGGGGTTCCACTGGAAGGCGAGCAGGACCGCCTGCGGCGCGTGGTGCTCCTGGAGGGTGTGGCTGATGTTCCACATCACGCCGGAGGCGTACATCCACGTGCGCAGCACGAACGGCATCAGCTGCGACACGTCCGGGGTCCGGCTGCCGATCCGGGCCATGACCAGGGCGCAGCCCGCGCAGAAGACCGCGAGCAGCAGCAGCGCGGGAAGGGCGAGGAGCCAGGACGGCCGGGGCGGCTGGCCGAAGGCGAGCAGGACGAGGACCAGGGCGCCCATGGTGACCAGCAGCTGCTGGAACAGCTGCACGACGGTCGAGAGGGGCAGCGCGGCGCGGGGGAACTGCAGGGCCCGTACGAGGCCCAGGTTGCCGGAGACCGCGCGGGTACCGGAGTTGAGGGCACCGGAGAGGAAGTCCCACACGAACACGCCGGTGACCAGGTACGGGATGAACTGGGGGGTGTCCTGCCTGGTGTCCAGGACGACGCCGAAGATCAGGTAGTAGACGGCGGCGTTGAGGAGCGGCGTCATCAGGTGCCAGACCTGGCCGAGCCGGGCCGTGCTGTACGTGGCGTTCATCCGGGCCGTGGCGAAGGCGGCGACGAACTGGCGGCGCCCCCACAGCTGGCGGGCGTACGCGGACAGGCCCGGGCGCTCGCCGCTGACGCGCAGCCCGTGTGCGGCGGCCAGCCGTGCGGCTCCGGGGGACGGGGGCTTCCTCGGCAGTCGCACCCGGGTGGGGCCGGGCGGGGCGGAAGGGGGTGGTGGCGCGGTCGTCAGGCTCACGAGGAGGTCGCTTTCGACGGTCGGCTGGGGTGGCGCGGCTGGGGTGGTGCGGCTGGGGTGGTGCGGATGTGTGGCGCGGCTGGGGTGGTGGGTGCCGCGGTGTGGTGCGGCGGTGGTCGCGCGATGGTGACGACGGGACGGGTCCGTATCGTCGCTACGTGGAGGGTAGGGCGCTCTCACGTCGGGACGCAACCGTATCGTCGTGACGAGAGCCCCCGCTATGCTCGTGCGCATGACCACCGAGCCCGCCGCCGCCCCGCAGTCCGCCCGCCGTGCGCCCGCCGGAGCGGCCGTCCTGCGCGAGGACGTCACCGAGGCGATCCGGGCCGCCGTCTTCGAGGAACTGGCCTCGGTCGGGTTCTCCAAGATGTCCATCGAGGCGATCGCCCGGCGCGCCGGCGTCGGCAAGACCGCCGTCTACCGCCGCTGGCGCTCCAAGCTCCACCTCGTCCTCGACCTCGTCTCGGCGTTCGCCGCCCAGGGGCTGCCCGCGCCGGACACGGGCTCGCTCCAGGGCGACGTACGGGCGCTGCTCGAGGTCATGGCCCAGCTGCTGCGCCACCCGGTGGCCTCCCAGGTGATCCCGGACCTGCTGGTGGAGTCCGCCCGCAACCCGGAGATCGCCGAGGCGGTGCGAGGGGTGCTGACGCAGGGCCAGGAGGGCATCGCGGCGGACGTCGTACGGGCCGCCGTCGCGCGTGGCGAACTCCCCGCGGGGACCGAGCCGGCGCGGGCGCTGGACCTGGTGATCGGACCGCTGTACTGGCGTCTGGTGGTGATCCGGGAGGACCTGCCCCCGGGGTACCTCGACGAACTGGCGTGCGCGGTGGTGGCCGGGCTGGGGGCCGTCCCGCGGGTGTGACGGGCGGGACGGGCGTGCGGCTGTGGCGGGCGTGCGGGTGTGTGGCTGGGCGCGCACTGTTCACCGGTGGGCGGGCATGGGCGGTCCGGGCTCAGGTAGGTCCGGGGCCCAAGGGGTTCCGGGTCCGGGGGTTCACCGGGTTCACGGAGCCATCAGCCGGTCCGCCACGCGGGCGGCCGCCCGGCCGTCGTCCAGGTCGCAGTACGCGGACCGGAACGAAGCGTAGGCGTCCGCGTGGCGGGCGCGGACCGCGGGTGCCTCGCGCAGGGCCGCGCACAGTTCGGGGGTGGTGCGCAGCAGCGGGCCCGGGGCCTGCCGTTCCAGGTCGAGGCTCAGGCCGCGCACCCGGTCGCGGTAGTCCTCCAGGTCCGGGGTGTGCAGCAGTACGGGTCGTCCCGTGAGCGTGAAGTCGCACATCAGGGAGGAGTAGTCGGTGACCAGCACGTCGGCCACCAGCAGCAGGGCCGCCGGGTCGGGGAGCCAGGAGACGTCCCGCAGGAACGGGGTGCGCGGGAGTGCCGGTCCGGTGGCCAGGGGGTGCCGGCGCACCAGGACGACGTGGTCGGAGCCCAGGGACCGTTCGAGCTCCGGTAGGTCCAGGTGGCGGCTCGGGTCGAAGCCGAACGGGCCCTCGGCCGCGGTGGGTGTGCCGGCCTCGCCGTGCGCGAGGTGGTCGCGGAACGTGGGGGCGTACAGCACGACCGTGGCCCCGGCCGGGAGGTCCAGCGTCCGGCGCAGTTCGTCCGCGGCCTTCTCCCGGTCGGGGGCCAGCAGCAGGTCGTTGTGCGGGGAGCCGGCCTCCAGCACCTCGCCGGCGTGGCCGAGTGCCCGGCGCAGCACGCCGGTGGCGAACCGGCTCGGCGAGACCAGCACCGACCACTGGCGGGCCAGCCGGGGCAGCGCCTCCAGTCTGCGGTGGTCGGCGTAGAGCCCGCCCGTCAGGTCGGCGCCCACCCGCTTGACCGGGGTGCCCTGCCAGAGCCGTACGACGGTCTGCTCCGCCCGCTTCTCGAACCAGTCGGGCAGGTCGGCGGCCGTCACGATCCGGCGGGACCGGGCCAGTGCCTCGTACCAGGCACCGCTGTGCAGTTCGACGGGCGTGGCCGACGGCGGCGGGTCCAGGCGCTGGTCGTGGGTGACCCAGAGGTGCTCCACCTCGGTGCCGCGGCGCAGCAGTTCGGCGTGTACGGCGCGGGCCGCCGGCGACTCGGCGTACAGCACCGCGTCGTGCAGGGGCCGGGAGCGGTGCGCGGGGTAGTGGGCGGTCTGCAGGATGCGCTGGCGGTACGGGCCCCGCTCGGCGCGCGGCAGCAGCGAGCCGGCGGTGAGGTGGAGCCGGTCGCCGTGCCGTCGGCCGACCGTGAACTCCCGGACGCCGACGGTGAAGTGCAGCGGCAGTTCCTGGGCGGTGGTGGCGAGCATGCGCAGCCGGTGCTCGGTGCCGCTGGGCTCGCGCAGGTACGCCGCCCACTCGCCCTCGCGCAGGCTGCGGGCGGGGGTTCCGGCGCTCGTGGCCCTCCGTGCCCCCGCCCTCCGGCCCGTGGGCCCGCCCCCCGGCGCGAGGGACGCCGTGAACCTGCCGCGCACCGGGGCCAGCGGCACGAGCAGTTCCTCGTGGAGTGCCGTGTGCCGCAGCACCAGCTCGGCGGCCGTCACCGCGGGCGGGCAGGTGCCGGCCAGGGTCAGGGTGCCCGTGTCCGGGTCCCAGGCGGCGGAGTCCAGCAGGGGCCGCTCCGTGACCTCCAGGGTGAGCCGCCCGTACGGGTCCGTGAGCACGCACAGCGGGTAGCGTCCCGGCGTCAGCGCGGGCGAGGCGGCCAGTTCGGCCGGGGTGCCGTCCTCGCGCACCAGCTCGGCCGTCCACACCTCGCCGTCCGGGGCCGGCAGCGACTCCGGCCGGCGGGCGGGTGCGGGCGGGGCGTCGTACAGCAGGGCGGGGTCGAGCAGCGCCGTGAAGGACGGGCCGTCCACCGCCACGGGCACCACCACGGCCTCCCCGCCCGGCCGGCCGACGCGCAGCTGGGCCGGGGCCTGCGGGCCGCTGGCGGGCGCGAAGAGCGTGCCGGACAGGGCCAGCCGGCCGTCCGGGCGCAGTTCGTGGCCGGTGACCAGGCCCGCGTACGGGCGTACCCGCAGCACCGCCCGGCCGTCGGTGAAGTCCAGGGTGACCCGGGTGCCCAGACCCCGGTCGAAGACCAGCGGCTGGGCCTGGCCGGGGTCCAGGGCCCGGACGGCCGCCCGGCGCAGCCCGCTGACCACGCCGATGTGCCAGTCGCCGGCGCGCAGCGCGTGCGGGTCGACGATCATGGAGAAGCCGGAGCCGTCGTAGTTGTGGCGGCTCTGCCCGGACTGCTCGGTGGCCTCCGCCGCCACGGTGCTGCGGGTGGGCACCAGGCGCAGCCGCCGGCCCGAGCGCAGCACGCCGGTGCGCAGCGGGAGCCGCGGGGCGGCCGCGCCGAGGTTGCGGATGTACGCGTAGCCGGTGAGCCGCAGCCGGCCCTCGGGCAGCCACGTGGCGGACAGCAGCCGGGCCACCACGGGCAGGTCGGTGGCGCCGCGCAGCCGGGTCGTGGCGGTGGGCAGCGGCACGCCGGGGAAGACGGCGTGGTGGCGGCGGACGTCGAAGACCGGGCCCTCGGCGATGAGGTCGAGCAGTTCGGGCACCCGGCCCTCGCGCACCAGCTGGTACTGGGCGCGCAGGTCCACCGGCAGCCCGTCGGTGATGTCCGGGCCCGCCCGGTCCAGGAAGGCGGCCGTGCCGGCCAGCAGGGTGTCGCGGTACTCGGGGCTGCCCTCGGGGAGCCGGCGCAGGAACCGCATGAAGTCGTCGCGCAGGCAGGAGGCGTCGTACGTGCGCTGGTGGCCGGTGGAGCCGGTGGGCGCGGTGCGGGGGCGGGCGAGGGCCTCCATGGAGGACCGCCCGTACGGTCGTACGTACGTGCGTCCGAACGGGCCCGCCTGCGGCGAGCGCGGTACCGACCCGGGCCGGGGGCGGTCGGTGCCCGCGGCGGTGGCGGCCTCGGACCGGGCCAGGAACTCGCTGATCTCCTCGCAGGCCGTGATCCGGTCCCGCACCCCCGCCACGTCCGCGCCCCGGTGCGCGAGCGAGCCCTCCCGGACCCGCCAGTAGTACACGTGGCCCTGGAGCACGTCGACGGAGTCCGCCAGGAAGTGGGCCGGGATCGTGACCGGGGCGTCCTCGTAGAGCCGGCCCTCGGGGAAGGCGAGGTCGTGCCGGTCCCAGAACGATCTGCGGAACACCTTGTTCCAGGCCCAGCGGTCCGTCAGCAGCTCCCACTGCCGGGTGATGTGGGTGGCCTCCAGGTCGTCGCGCAGCCACCGGTACTGCCAGGACTGCTCGCACTCGCGGCCGCGCATCCGCCACACGTTGCCCGTCGCGAAGTCCGAGCCGGTCCGGTCCAGGCTCGCCAGCATCCGCTCGTACGCGTCCGGCGCGACCAGGTCGTCGCTGTCGACGAAGGTCAGGTACGGGACCCCGGGCGTGGTGTGCCGGACGCCGGTGTTGCGGGCCGCGGCCGGGCCGGCGTGGGGCTGGCGGACGTACCGGAAGCGGCTGTCGCGGTTGGCGAACCGGCGCGCGATCTGCCCGCTCTCGTCCGTCGACCCGTCGTCGACCAGCACCGCCTCCAGCGAGGGCTCCGTCTGCCCCGCCACCGACCGCAGGCACGCGAGCAGGTACGGGGCCACGTCGTGGACGGGGATGACAACGCTCAGGCGGGGCTTCAAAGGTGCTGCCTTCCGGGACGAAGGGTCAGAAATGCGTTGAAGGGGGCGAAGGTTACGGTTCTCGCGCAACCTCAACCCGTCCGGAGGCCGCGCGTCACCCGAACTGGGCCGAACGGGGCAGCGGGAACACCCCGCCGGCGCTCCCCGATGGGCCGCCCGAGGGGTGCCGTCCCGAGCCCGCCGTCCTCCCCGCCCCGCCTTCCGTGCCCGGTGCTGCCCGTACGACGACGGCCCGTGCCGACCGCGCCGCACGTCCTTCGACGCGGGTGACGCGGGTGACGCGGTCCGGCCGGTCAGTCCAGCGTCAGGCGGTCGTAGGCGGGGGTGGCGCGGCGCTGGCCGGGGGTGGTGGGGCCGGTGCCGGGTGCGGCCGGGGCGGGACGGCGCTCCTCGAGGGGGACGAACGGGGGCAGGCCGGTGGTCTGGCCGAGGAAGACCCGGCGGACCACGCGCTCGGCCGCGTGGCCGTCGTCGTACGGGCAGAACCGGGTGCGGAACGCGGCCCGCAGCTGCGCCGAGCGGGAGCCCTTCCAGTGGCCGGTGGCGAAGATGTCGACCAGCTCGTCCTCGGTGCGGGCGATCGCGCCCGGCGGGAAGGAGCGCAGGTCGAAGTACGTGCCGCGGGCCGCCTCGTACGCCTCCCAGTCATCGGCGTGGACCACGATCGGCCGGTCCAGGCAGGCGTAGTCGAACATCAGGGAGGAGTAGTCCGTGACCAGCGCGTCGGAGGCCAGGCACAGCTCCTCCACCGAGGGGTGGTCCGAGACGTCGACCAGCCGCGGGTGCGGGTCGCGGCCGAGCGGGCCGCCGTACGCGCGGTGGGCGCGGGCCAGGATCGTGAAGCGCGGGCCCAGGTCCCGCAGCACCCGCTCGAAGTCCAGGTGGTCGGGGCGGCTGCGCCGGTAGTCGCGGTGGGTGGGCGCGTACAGGACCGCGGTGGTGCCGGGCGGGATGCCGAGCCGTTCGCGGACCGCCAGCACCTCGGCGGGGCCCGCCCGGTGGAAGACGTCGTTGCGCGGGGAGCCGTACTCCAGGGTGGTGTACGCCGCGGGCAGGGCCTTCTCCCACACCAGGGTGGAGTGGCGGTTGCCCGACAGCAGGTAGTCCCACTGGTCGGCGCCGCGCAGCAGCCCGGCGAAGCCGGCGGCCGGGGCGGCGGCCGGGCGGTCGACCAGGTCCAGGCCCACGCGCTTGAGCGGGGTGCCGTGCTGGGTCTGGAGCAGCACCTGGCCGGGCCGGCGGAGGAACCGGGGATCGACGTCGGTGTTGGTGACCAGGTACCCGGCCCGGGCCAGCGCGCTCCAGTGGCCGGCCGAGCCGGGCCGCAGCCGGGCGGTGGCGGCGGGCACGGTGGCGTCGTGCTCGGGGCCGCAGATCCAGGCGGTGCGGAACCGGGGCGCGAGCTCGCGCAGCTTCTCCTCGACGGCGGCCGGGTTGCAGGCGTAGCCGCCGTGCCCGTACGCGGAGAACACCGCGAGGTCGGAGCGCAGCGGGAGCAGGCGCTGGAGCCGGTAGTGCAGCAGCAGCAGGCGGTCGCGCAGCGGCCCGCCCAGCGCCCGGACGCGCGTGCGGGCGCGCAGGAACGCGGCGCGCGCTGTGGTCAGGGCGCGGTACGTGTCGTGGTTGCCCAGCCGCACGAGGGCGTGCCGGACCCGGGCGCCGCGGGCGGGTACGGCGCCGGGGACGGGTACGGCGCCGGGGACGCGGTAGCGGCGCAGCTGGGCCCGGGCGCGGCGGAAGAACTCGCGCCGGGAGCCGCGCGGGAGGCGGTCGGGGGCGGAGTACAGCCCGGTGAGGTGGTCGGCCATGCGCCGGTAGAGGAGGGGGCGCCAGCGCTCCAGCTCGGGGCGGCCGGCGAGGAAGGCGAACACCCGGTCGTACTGGGCGAAGACGTCGAAGTGGCGGCGGGTGCCGGTGGACAGGATCGAGCCGGTGCGCCGCTGCCGCTGGTGGACGCACACCCGGTCCAGGACCGCGAGGGAGGCGGCGGTCATGAGCGCCGGGTACGTCCAGGGGAGGTCCTCGTACAGGCCGGGCGGGAAGGACAGTCCGGCGCGCTCGATGAACTCGCGCCGGTAGGCCTTGTCCCCGAGGGGCATCACCGGGCCGAGCAGGTCGGGCCGGTCGGTGAGCCGGAAGCTGGCGGGGCCGTCCTCGCGGAGCCGGCCGGCGGGCCCCTCGCGGACGGTCTCGCCGGTCCAGTGGGTGCGCGCGTGGTCGTAGACGAGCACGTCGGGGGAGCCGGTGGCCTTCAGGCGGTCGGCGACGGCCTGGAGCGCGCCGGGCACCAGGGTGTCGTCGGCGTCGAGGAGGAGCAGGTAGTCGCCGGTGGCCCGGGCCAGGCCGGCGTTGCGGGCCGCGCCGGGGCCGAGGTTGTGCGGGAGGTGGACGGCCGTGACGCGGGGGTCGCGGGCCGCGTACCGGTCGATGATCTCGCCGCAGGCGTCCGGGGAGCAGTCGTCCACGGCGATCACTTCGAGGTCGGTGTACGACTGGGTCAGGACGGATTCCAAGCTCTCCTGGAGGTAGGCCTGGACCTTGTACGCGGGCACGATGACGCTGAACCGGGGCACGGCACATCCAGGGGTCGGCGCGGGCATATTGCCCAGGAACCGCTGGTCGGGTGATCGGGTTACGCGGGGCGTGGCAACCGGGTTACCCGTCCGATTACAAGATCGCCCCGCCCCGTTCCCCTACTTGACGGCGCCGGCCAGCACCCCGGTCACGAACTGCCGCTGGAACGCGAAGAACACCACGAGCGGCACCACCATCGAGATGAACGCCCCGGGCGCCAGCACGTCGATGTTGTTGCCGAACTGCCGGACCTGCTGCTGCAGCGCGACCGTGATCGGCGGCCGGGTGGAGTCGGCGAAGACCAGCGCGACCAGCATGTCGTTCCACACCCACAGGAACTGGAAGATGCCCAGTGAGGCGATCGCCGGCCCGCCCAGCGGCAGCACCACCCGTGCGAACAGGCGCAGTTCGCCGGCCCCGTCCAGGCGGGCCGCCTCCAGCAGCTCGCGCGGGATCTCGGCGAAGAAGTTGCGCAGCAGGAACACCGCGAAGGGCAGCCCGAACGCGGTGTGGAACACCACCACACCGGCCGTGGTCTCGAACAGCCCGATGGCGCCGAAGAGTTCCGACACCGGGATCAGCGCCACCTGCACCGGCACCACCAGCAGCGCCACCACCACGAGGAACAGGGCGTCGCGGCCCGGGAACTCCAGCCACGCGAAGGCGTACCCGGCGAACGCCCCGAGGGCGAGCACCAGCAGCGTGGCCGGCACGGTGATGAGGACGGTGCTCACCAGGGAGCGGGTGATCCGGTCGTCGGACAGCAGGTGGGCGTAGTTCTCGGTGGTCAGCCGTGCGGGTGCGGTCAGCACCTGCCACCAGCCGCCGGAGCTGAGGTCGTCGGGGGCCAGGAACGAGGAGGCCAGCAGGCCGATCGTGGGGAGCAGCCAGAACGCGGCCGCGAGCACGAGGAAGACCCGCGTCCCGCCGCTCGCGGCGCGCGCCGCCAGCCGGGTGACGACGCCGCCCCGGGACGGGGCGGCGGGCGCCGCGGCCCGGGCCGGCCGGCCTCCGGTCGCCTGCGGTACGGCACTCATCGGCGGGCCTCCCGTCGCATGCGGCGGATGTTGAACCACATCACCGGCACCACCAGCACCAGCAGCAGCACCGCGATCGCCGAGCCCACGCCCTGGTCGGCGTCGGTGCCGAAGGAGGTCCGGTACAACTGCAGGGCCAGTACGTTCGCGTCGTCCTGCACCGAGCCCGGAGCGATCACGAACACCAGGTCGAAGATCTTCATCACGTTGATCACGAGGGTGACCAGCACCACCGCGAGCACCGGCGCCAGCAGCGGCACCGTGACCCGCCGGAACACCTGCCACTCGTTGGCGCCGTCCACCCGGGCCGCCTCCAGCAGTTCCCGCGGCACCGCCGCCAGCCCGGCCGCGATCAGCACCATCGCGAACCCGGCCCACATCCACACGTACGCGCCGATCACCGCGGGCGTCACCAGCGCCGGGCCGAGCCACTCCACGCCCGCGTACGGCTCGCGGAAGTTCGCCGCGGGCAGCCGCAGCACCGCCCCGTCGGCGGCCGCGGGGAGCGTGAACGTGCCGTCCGCGCGGGCCTTCGTGGCCGCCACCACGCGGCCGTCCCGGACGGCCTCGACGCGCATGCCCGCGTACCCGGACTCGCGCGGGTCCACCGCGTCGCGCCGGCCCCCGCCGCCCCGGGTGAAGTCCTGCCACGTCGTGCCGGTCACCTTCCCGGACTCCGCGGCCGCCGGCCGGGCCGGCCGGGTGCCGTCCGGCAGCGCCTCGGGCGGTACGCCGACCAGCGGGAGCAGCACCGGCACCCCGGCCCGTACCGGCGCCCGCGTCACGTACCCGCCGCCCGGGGCCGGGACCAGGGAGGCGTCCGGGCGCGGCCGGGCCCGCGGGAACGCCGAGGACGGGGCGAACGTGTCGTGCACCCCGACCCACACCGCGTTGGCCACGCCCCGGTCCGGGTCCTGCTCGTAGACCAGCCGGAAGATGATCCCCACCGCCAGCATCGAGATCGCCATGGGCATGAACACCAGCAGCTTGAACGCCGTGCCCCAGCGCACCCGTTCGGTCAGCACCGCGAAGACCAGGCCCAGCGCGGTGGCCACGACCGGGGCGACGACCACCCACACCGCGGTGTTGCCCAGTGCCGTGCGGGTGGCCTCGTCGGTGAACAGCCTCCGGTAGTTGTCCAGCCCCGCGAACCGGTCGCCCGTACGGTCGAACAGGCTGCGGTAGACGGAGTAGCCGATGGGGTGCACGACCAGCGCCCCGAGCAGCACCAGCGCGGGCAGCAGGAACAGGGCGGCCACCGTCAGCCGCCGGTTCCGGGCGGCCCGCCGCGGGTCGCGGGGGGCCGTCCCGGGGACGGGCGCGGTCCGTTCCGGAGTGCCGGACACGGGGATCAGTGCCCGTAGGCCTTGGCCGCGTCGGACTCCAGCCGCGCCTGGGTCCCGGCGATGTCCTTCGGGTTCTTCAGGAAGTCCTGCAGGGCCTTCCACTCACCGGCCCCCGGGGTGCCGCCGAAGGACGCCGGGGCCTGGTCCGACATGTCGAAGCGGAAGTCGTCGCCGGCCGATACCAGCGCCTTGGCGATGCCCCGCTGGATGTCGTCGGGGTAGGCCGCCGGGTCCAGGTTCCGGTTCGGCGAGATGAACCCGCCCTCCTTGGCCCACACGGCTGCCGCGTCCGGGGAGGCCAGGAACGTCAGCAGCGCCTGCGCCCCCCGGGAGGGCTTCAGCGCCACCGCCATGTCACCGCCGGAGACCACCGGCGCGTCCTTGCCGACCGCCGGGAACGGGAACACCTTCGCGTCCGTGCCGATCTTCGCCTGGGTCTGGGCGATGTTCACGGCCACGAAGTCGCCCTCGAACACCATCGCCGCGCCCGGCCGGTCGCCGCCCGTGAAGGTCTGCGTCACCGACTTCGGGAACTCCGTGGCCAGTGCGCCGCTCTGACCGCCCGCCAGGAAGTCCTTGCGGCCGAAGAGCTGGGCCAGGGTGGTCAGGGCCTGCGTGACGCTCGGGTCGGTCCACTTCAGCTCGTGGCGGGCCAGCTTGTCGTACTTCTCCGGGCCGGCCTGGGAGAGGTAGACGTTCTCGAACCAGTCCGTCAGGGTCCAGCCGTCCGCGCCGCCCACCGACACCGGGGGCGTGCCGGAGGCGGACAGCTCGTCGGCGGCCTTGAGGAACTCCTGCCAGGTGCGCGGGGTCCCGGAGATGCCCGCGTTGTCGAAGGCCCGGGTGTTGTACCAGACCAGCGACTTGTTGGCGGCCTTGAAGTACACGCCGTACTGGGTGCCGCCGACCTGGCCCAGCTTCTTCCAGCCGTCGGCGTAGTTGTCGTCCAGCTGGGCCTGGGCCTCCTTGCCCACGGGCTGGGCCCACTTCTTCTCCACCGCCTGGGCCAGGGCGCCCACCTGCGGGAGCAGGGCCACGTCCGGCGGCTGGCCACCGGCGATCTTGGTGCCGAGGAAGGTGACGATGGGGTCCTGGGCCGGGACGAAGGCGGTCTTCGCCCCCGTGCGCTTCTCGAACTCCTTCAGCACCTTGGTGAAGTTGGCCTGTTCCGGTCCCGTCCACACCGCGGCCACCGACACCTGCTGGCCGGTCAGGTCCGGTAACCGGACCGTCGTCCCGGCGCCGGTCGCACTCGGTGACCCGCTCCCGCTCGGCCCGCTGCTGCCGCCGTCGCTGTCGCAGGCGGTGAGCACGAGCGCCCCGGCGGCGGCCAGCACCACCCAGGCACGCACGCCCGTGTTCCCGCGGACGCCGTTTCGGTTTCGGTTTCGGTCTCGGCTTCGCACGTGACTGCCCCCGTCTCCCGGAATTCCGATCCCCCAGGTCTACGCCCGCCCCCACGACGACGCAATACCGCGTCCGGGGGGCGTCTGCCGCGGCGTGCTCCCCCTCGGGGCCGCACCCGGCCAGTCCCCACGCCTCAACCGGGCCCACCGCAAAGGAGCGCCCACCAGGCCGGCACGGCACCCGACCCGGCCGGGACCCGACCCGGCCGGGACCCGACCCGGCCGGGGCCGGACCCTCCTAAGGCGCCGCAGGAAAGAGCACCGGTACGGCCGACACCAGATGCGACGCCCGGTCCAGCGCACTGGCGAGCAGCGCCAGATCCGTGGGCCCGTTCCCCAGCTCCCGCACCGGCCTCCGGGCCGGCGGGTCCCCCATCCGCTCCCACTCCACCGGCACCACCGTCGGCCGCTGCGTCGCCGTACGGGGTATCCGCCCCGTCACCCGCCCGCCCTGGAACGACGTGGTCCGCCCGTCCGGGTACCGCAGCACCCCCCGCCCCGGCGCGGGCCGGTCCGCCCCGCCCCCGGTCGCCGGTACGGACGCCAGCTCGACCCGCAGCCCCGCGGCCCGGCCCAGCTCCGTGTCCGCCGTACGGTCCGGTCTCGACGTGGTGGCCACCAGGTGCACGCCGAGCCGCGCCCCGTCCCGGGCCACCGCCTCCAGCGCGCGCACGACCGACCCCGCGGCCGGCCGGCCCGTACTGCCCAGGGCGGGGGCGACCAGCGCGTCGTAGTCGTCCACCAGCACCACCAGCCGCGGCAGCGGCGTCGGGCCCACTTCCGTCCGGACGGCCGCGGCGCGCAGCCGCAGGGTGCCCGTGCGCGCCGGATCGAGGTCGCCGGTCGACTCCGCCGGGCCGGGCCGGCGCGGGGCCACCACCCGGGCCGCCCCCTCGCGGCCCTCGGGCAGCGCCCGGGCCGCGTGCCAGTCGGCGAACGGCACCCCGTCCAGCAGCTCCGCCCGCCGCTTGAGCTCCGCGCCCAGGGCCTGGGCGAACTCGCGCATCCGCACCGGGTCCGCGGCCACCAGGTGCGCCGACACGTGCGGCAGCTCCGTGCACGGCTGGAGGCCCCCGCCGCGCTCGCCGCCCGCCCCGTCGAGCAGCACGAGACCCAGCCGGTCCGGGCGGGCGCCCGCGGCCAGCGAGGCCGCGACGGAGCGCAGCAGCTCGGTGCGGCCACTGCCGGGCGGACCCTCGATGAGCAGGTGCGGGCCCTCGGCGACGAGTTCGGCGCCCACCGGCCCCCGGCGGCCGCCGCCCAGCACCAGCTCGGCGAGCCCGCCGACCTCCTGGCCCTGTTCGGTGGCCGCGGCCCAACGGGCCATCAGGGACGCGGGCGTGGCCCGGGCCAGGCCCAGCTCGTCCAGCAGCCGGGCCGCGGCGGGCAGCGCCGCGGCGGCCGGCCGCTGCGGTTCCGGGCCCGCGCAGTCCGCGCGCAGCGGGGCCAGGGCGCGGGCGAACCGCTCGGCCCACGCGGCCGAGACCGCGTCGGCCGTGACCAGCTGCCCGTGCCCGGCGGGCCGGCCGCCCCGGACGGGCAGGAACCGTACGGCCGTGGCGACGTCGCCGCTGAGCAGGGCGGCCGCACCGCATTCGCGGAAGGCGGGGGAGGCGGCGCAGGCGGTCTCGTACGTCTCGTCCAGCGGCGAGGCGGGCGAGGCCGAGGGCGCCTCGGCGAGGCACAGGACGTGGACGCCCGCCGCCGGACCGTGCCCCGCGAGCCGCGCGACGGTGTCGCGCAGCGGGCCCGGGCCGGGGTCCCCGTCGAGCACGAGCACGGTGTACGGGCCCGTGTACGCGGCGGCGGCCGCGGCGACCGCCTCCCGGGGCTGCGAGGCCCACTGGGGGCCGAGGGCACCCTCGTCCAGCCGCCGGGTGAGCTCCGCGGTCCGGGCGGCGGCCTGGTCCTTGTCGTACGCGAGCAGCAGCCGGCAGTCCTGGCCGTGTCCGGGGCGCACGTGCGGCAGCCAGCCGAGCCAGGCCCACTCCGCGCGGCGGTCCGGGAGCGGCCGCGCCCGGTCGGTGCTGATCAGCACGATCTCCAGGTCCCGCGGGGCGTGCAGGGCGGCGAGCTGCGCCAGTACGGAGCGGGCCAGCCCGGCGAGCCGGGCCCGGGGGCCGGCCAGGCCCAGTCCCCCGCAGGAGCGCAGCGGCGCGGCGACGCCGAAGCCGAGGCGCACCTCCAGCGCTTCGGGGTGCCGGCGGCCGCGCTCCCACAGCCGGGGGCCGGGGCCGAGGGCGGTCAGCAGCAGCTCCGCCGCGTCGGGGCGGTGGTCGTCGGTACGGGTGTCGGGGGCGGCGGGGGCCTGCTCGGGTCCGGCGGCGGTCTCCTGCCCGTCCCGTCCCGCCCACCGCCGTGCCCAGGCCCCGAGCCCGCGCTTCCGCCGCGGTGCCTCCGCGGCCTCGTCCGCGCGGCCGGCGGGGGTACCGGCGGCCGGCCCGCCGTCGGGGAGGCCCGGTGCCACGCCTCCGGGCACCCGCGGACCTCCGCCTGCGGGGCCGGGGGCGGAGCGGGGGTGCTGGGCGCCGGTCGCGGTGCCCGGGGTCTGCGCCCGGGGGGCCGTGGAGGGGTGGCCGGGTCCGGCGGCGGGGTGCTGCGGGGCGTGCCCGGGGTGCTGCGGGGCGGACGCCTGCGCGCCCGGGACCGAGCGGTGGCCGGGGGAGGGCTGCTGGGGGATGTGCCCGTAGTGCTGCGGCGCCGCGGTGGAGACCGGGGCGGCCGGGTGCGGGCCGGCCGCCGGGTGCGGGCCGGCCGTCGGGTGGTCGGGGCGGTGCCCGGCACGGCCGGGGCCGGCGGGCTGCGCGGCGGGCGGGCCCTCGGCGGGGATGCCGGCGTCCCGTGCGGGTCCGTGGCCGGCGCCGGCGGGCTGTCCGTGCCCGCCGGCCGGGCCCCGGGCGGCGTCGGCGTACGTCCGGCCGCGCCCCTGCGTGGCCTGGTGGTCGGGGTCCGCGGGACCGTGCCCGGTGGTGCCCCGGTCGGCGTACGGGTCGACGAGGTGCGTGGCGGAGCTGATCGTCCCGTACCGCCGGCGGACCGGGGGCTCGTCGGCCTCCGCGTCCTCGGCCACGGGGTGCTGGCGGGCGTGCGGTGTCGGCGCGGCCGCCGCGGTCGCGTGACCGGGGGCGCCGGCCGGGCCGGTGTCGACGGCCCCCGGGACCCGGTGGCCGTGCGTGTGGTCGCCCGACGGGACGGGGGACGCGGGGCGGCCGCCGCCGGAGCCTGCCGTGCCGGCGCCGCCGGCCCCCGGTCCGCTGCCGCCGGGAGCGGCGCCCGCCCCCTCCGGGTCGCCGGGGACGTGGACGCGCAGGTGGCCCTCGGCGTCCGGGGTCGTCGCGAGGGCCGCGACCGCGGTCGGGGGCGCCAGGCGCAGGGTGGACTCGCCCACGCGCAGCAGCGCGCCCGGCGGCAGCGCGACGGGCGTGCGCCCGAGCGGGCGGCCGTCGAGGACGGTGCCGTTGGTGGAGTCCAGGTCGGCCACCGCGACCCGGCCGTCCTCGGCCACGGTCACCGCGCAGTGCACGCGCGAGACGTCGGGGTCGTCCAGCGGCACGTCGGCGTCGGCGGAGCGGCCGACGCTGATCCGGCCGCCGTGCAGCAGGTGCACGCCGCCCGCGTCCGGGCCGGCCACCACGTGCAGCCGCGCCGCGGCGTCGTCGGCCGGGTCGTCCTCGCAGGCCGGCACGTGCAGGGACAGCACCGCCCCGTCGACCAGGGGCGGTTCGCCGAGTATCCGGCGCTGCGGGTCGAGCCGGTCCTGACCGGCGTAGAGGATCACGGTGCCGCCCGTGTCGGGGCCGCCGACGGTCGCGGCCAGGCCCGAGGCCACCGCGGCCAGCGGAGTGCCGGCCGGCGCGGTCACGAGCACGTCACAGGTCGCGGTCTGGTGGCCGCTGCGCGGCCCCAGGACGGTGAGCCGGATCTGCATGGCCCTCAGCGGTCCCTTCTGCGCGGTGCGCCCGGGTGCACCGCCGTGCCCCGGCAGGGAACGGGCCCGCTGTCCCTGGATCCCCCCGCCCGGCACGGGCGTGCGACGCCCGGTCAGGTCTGCCGGACCGGGGAGCTCCCGACTCCGCGGTTCCGTACGGGATGCATCCTCGCACTTGCCGCCGACAACACGCCCGGCACCCGCCAACAAATGATCTTGATCGATCGTCCCGCCGTGCAAATCCGGACGTGAACCGTCACACATCCGTCGTCATGGGCGCCCCGGCGCGCGCCCCGGGGCGTCCTCGCGCCGATGCGCCCCTGGTGGTGCCGCCGACCTGCCGCGATCGCGGGGCGCGGGTCCCGGTGGTGATCACCCGCCGCACATATGTACGGCAACCAACACTCCGAGCCCCGCGTCTTCCGGGGTGCCACCCCCTAAAGTGGCACGGAACGAAAACTGACAGCAGGGAGCGCGTGACGTGCGGCCAGTCGGCAGCAAGTACCTCCTGGAGGAGCCGCTGGGTCGCGGTGCCACCGGGACCGTCTGGCGTGCCCGCCAGCGGGAGACCGCGGGCGCCGAGGCGGCCGTGCCCGGTCAGCCCGGGGAGACCGTCGCCATCAAGGTGCTCAAGGAGGAGCTCGCCAACGACGCCGACGTCGTGATGCGCTTCCTGCGCGAGCGCTCGGTCCTGCTCCGCCTGACCCACCCCAACATCGTGCGCACCCGCGACCTCGTCGTGGAGGGCGACCTGCTGGCCCTGGTCATGGACCTGATCGACGGTCCGGACCTGCACAAGTACCTGCGCGAGAACGGCCCGTTCACACCGGTCGCCGCCAGCCTGCTCACCGCCCAGATCGCCGACGCGCTCGCCGCCAGCCACGCCGACGGCGTCGTCCACCGCGACCTCAAGCCCGCGAACGTCCTGGTCGACGAGCGGGACGGCCGGATGCGGCCGATGCTGACCGACTTCGGCATCGCCCGCCTGGCGGACTCCCCGGGCCTGACCCGCACCCACGAGTTCGTCGGCACCCCCGCCTACGTCGCCCCCGAGTCCGCCGAGGGCCGCCCGCAGACCTCCGCCGTCGACATCTACGGCGCCGGCATCCTGCTCTACGAGCTGGTCACGGGCCGGCCCCCGTTCGCGGGCGGCACCGCGCTGGAGGTCCTGCACCGCCACCTCAGCGAGGAGCCGCAGCGCCCCTCCACGCTGCCCGAACCGCTGTGGACCGTCATCGAGCGCTGCCTGCGCAAGGAGCCGGACGAGCGGCCCAGCGCCCAGAGCCTGGCCCGCGGCCTGCGCGTGGTCGCGGCGGGCATCGGCGTGCACTCCTCCCCGTCCGAGGTCGAGGCCGCCCTCGGCGTGGGCGCGCTGCTCGCGCCGGACCCGGCGCCGGCGCCGGTCCCCGAGACCCCGGGAGCGGCCGACGCGACGCAGGTGCTGCCCAGCGGCTCCGCCGCGCCGGGCTCCTCGTACGGCGCCCAGGGCGCGTACGACCCGAACGCCGCGACCTCCGTGCTGCCGCCGATCGGCGCCCCGGGCGGCCCCGGCGGCTCCGAGGACGCGACCTCCGTCCTGCCGCCGGTGGGTGCCGGCGCGGGCGCCCCGCAGGCCGACCCCACGGCCGTCATGCCGCCCGTCGAGCGGCCGGACAACCCGCACCCGTGGCAGTCGCAGCTGCAGGCGGCCCGCGAGCGCAACGAGCAGACGCAGATCCAGTACCTCGACCCCAGCGAGGACCCGCTGCGCCGTCGCCCGCAGCGCCAGGCGCCGCCGCCGCCGGCCCGACCGCAGCAGGCGCCGCGGCGACCCCAGCCGTACAACCAGGCCCCGCAGCAGGGGTACCAGCAGCCCTACCAGCCGCCGCAGCAGCAGCAGCACCCGCAGCGGCCGTACCCGCCGCAGCCCCCGCACTACCAGGCCCCGCAGCAGCCGGCCCAGCCGTACCGGCAGGCCCCGCCGCCCGCGTACCAGCAGGCGCCCCAGCCCCAGCCGTACCAGGCTCCCCCGGCCGCCCCGCAGCGGCCGCAGGCCCCGGCACGGCCCGCGCCCGAGCCGCGCGAGCCGCGCCGCCGCAGTGCGAACCCGATGCGGATCCCTGGCCTGGGCTGCCTCAAGGGCTGCCTGTTCACGATCCTGCTCTTCTTCGTCGCGGGCTGGCTCATCTGGGAGCTGACGCCGCTGCAGGAGTGGATCGGCACCGGCAAGGGCTGGTGGGACCAGCTGTGGAGCTGGGGCTCCGACATCGTCGACTTCGTCGGCGACCTCGGGAGCAGCGTCAGCGGCGGTGGCGGCGGGAGCTCCGCCGGCTCCTGACGCGCCCGCCCCGGTCCGGCCCGGACCGGGGACCCCGTGCACGCCGCACCCGAAGGCCGCACCCGGCATCCCGCCGGTGCGGCCTTCGGCGTTCCCCGGGGTCCCGGGCGGGGGCGCCGGCCGGGTCCTCCGGTCCCCCTTCGGGCCCGCGGCACGCCGGGTTCGGGGACCGAGTTCGTAGATTTGTCGACTTCTGGGACGTGATTTCGCCCGCAGAAGTGAAGGTCGCCGCGATCCGGGGCCTCCAACCCCCTCCCGGCCGCGTAGCTTTGGTCCGTACGCCAGCCGCTGAGGGAGCAGTCGTGGCACGGAAGATCGGCAGCCGGTACACCGCCCACCAGATCCTGGGGCGCGGCAGTGCCGGCACGGTGTGGCTGGGCGAGGGGCCGGACGGGCCCGTCGCCGTCAAGCTGCTCCGCGAAGACCTCGCGTCCGACCAGGAGCTGGTCGGCCGTTTCGTCCAGGAGCGCAGCGCGCTGCTCGGCCTCGACCACCCGAACGTCGTGGGCGTGCGCGACCTCGTCGTGGACGGCGACGACCTCGCGCTCGTCATGGACCTCGTCCGCGGTACGGACCTGCGCACCCGGCTCGACCGCGAGCGCCGGCTGGCCCCCGAGGCCGCGGTCGCGATCGTGGCCGACGTGGCCGACGCGCTCGCCTTCGCGCACCGGGCCGGCGTGGTGCACCGCGACGTCAAACCGGAGAACGTCCTCCTCGACATGCAGGGGCCGCTCGGCCCCGGCGGGGCGCACCCGGCGCTGCTCACCGACTTCGGCGTGGCCAAGCTGATCGACACGCCCGCGCGGGCGGGGGCCGGCACGTCCGGGCCGACCTCCTCCCGGACGCGGATCATCGGTACGCCCGACTACCTCGCGCCCGAGATCGTCGAGGGCCTGCCGCCGCGGGCGGCGGTGGACATCTACGCCCTCGCGACGGTGCTCTACGAGCTGCTCGCCGGATTCACGCCGTTCGGCGGCGGGCACCCCGGGGCGGTGCTGCGCCGGCACGTCACGGAGACCGTCGTCCCGCTGCCCGGCATCCCCGACGAGCTGTGGCAGCTGATGGTCCAGTGCCTGGCCAAGGCCCCCGCGTCCCGGCTGCGGGCCTCCGAGCTGTCCGTGCGGCTGCGGGACCTGCTGCCGATGCTGGCGGGGATGCCGCCGCTGGACGTGGACGAGCCGGACGACGTGGAGGAGGAGCGGGAGCCGGCGCACGACGAGGCGCCGCAGGCCGCCGGGGACGGCGAGCCGGTGCGGCGGCGCGGGGCGGTGCCGCTGGTGCGGGGCTCCTCGGCGGACTCCAACCGCGACACGCACACCTCGATGCGGGTGCCCGGGCCCGACGAGCTCGCGGGCGGGGCGCTCGGGACGGCCCGGGTGCCGCGGGCGGCGGGGGCGCCGAGGCCGGGGTCCGCGCGGCACCGGGCGGACGCGGTCCGCAAGCGGCGGCTCGTCCTGACGACGGTGTCGCTGCTGCTCGCCGCGGCGGTCGGGGTCGGGTGGCTGGCCGCCTCCGCGGACGACTCGTCCGCGCCGCCCTCTTCCGGCACGGAGCGCTCGGCCCCCTCGACCCCCTGACCCTCCCGACTCCGGGCCCTGGCGCTGCGCGCCGGGTGCGCTCAAACGCCGCGCGGGCCGGATGTGCCGGTGGCAGTTCCGGCCCCGCCGGCGTTCGAGGCGCGGCGGCGGGGCGGAGTCCCGGGGGCGGCGGCGTCGGGGTTACGCCGCGAGGAGCTCCGGGTGCCACTTGCGGGCTACCGCGGGGTGGGCCCGTACCCAGCCCTTGAGCTCGTTGCGGCCGTACTCCGCGTGCAGCGGGTTCGACGCGTCGTGCGCGACGCCCGGCGCGTGCGCCAGGTAGTCGCCCGGGACGGTGTCGATCACGGCGTCGAGCCGCGGGTTGTAGAAGAACGGCACAGAGAAACGTTCCGTCGCACCAGGAGGGCTCACCACCCGGTGGTCCGTGGCGGTCAGGTACCCCTCCGTCGCGATCTCCAGCAGCTCACCCAGGTTCACCACGAACGCCCCCGGCAGCGGCGGCACGTCCACGAATCCGCCGTCCTTGACGACCTGGAGGCCGCCCACCGAGTCCTGCAGCAGCAGAGTCAGGAACCCGTAGTCCTTGTGCGCGCCCACACCCTGGTCGGCGCCCGACGGCGCGGACCCGGGGTAGCGGATCAGCTTGGTGTGCAGGTGGGGCCGGTCGAAGGCGGCGTCGAAGAAGTCCGCGGGCGCCCCGATCGAGGCGAGCAGCTCCTGCAGCAGCCGGTGCGCGACCGCCGCCAGCCGCCGCTGCCAGTCCAGCACCACCGTCCGCAGCTCCGGCAGCGCCTCGGGCCACTGGTTCGGCCCCTCCAGCCACAGGTACGCCGGGTCGGCCGGCCCGACGGCCGGGGCGGCCCGCTCGGCGCCCACGTCGAGCTGGTCGCGCCAGTCGGAGGCGCCGCCGGTGAGCTCGTGGCCGATGCGGGTGTAGCCGCGGAAGTGCGGGGAGTTCAGGTTGCTGACAGCCAGCCGGTCTGCCTCCGGCAGGGCGAAGAACGCCCTGGTCACATCAAGGATGCGGGCCATCTCGGCCTCGCTCACGCCGTGGCCGGTCAGGTGCAGGAACCCGGTGTCGCGGGCCGCCGCGTGCAGCTGCCGGCGGAAGTCCTCGCGGGTGGCGGGATCGTCGGCCAGGGAGAGGTCGAGGACCGGGAGGGAGGAGGTGAGGGAGGAGGAGGGGTGCGCGGACGACATGACGGCTCCGTTTCGGATGTCACGGGGCCCTGTTCCCCCAAGGGTGGCGGGGCGCGGCGAGGAGGGACCCACGGCGTGAAGGGGTAGGGGCCGTGGGCTGCGTGACCGCGGAACAGGACCGAAGCAGACGGAAAGGAAAGCTGAGGTTCAGTCCGGCGGCTGACAGCTCATGGTGGTGACGCGCATGTAGTCCACGTGGCGTCGCATCACGAGCAGAAGAGTCATAAGCGAAGGGTACGCCGGGTCCCCCGCCGGTGCCCCGGGTGCGGACAGGTACGTCCGTATACCGGACGCGCCCCTTGTCGCACCCGGGGTCCGGGCTCCCGCGCGCCTCCCGAGATGCGGGTTCGTGACCTTCCGTACGGCCGTCCGACGGCAGGTGGGGGGCCTCGGGGCGGCAGCGGGGCCGGGGTCCGAGAGGGCTCCGTACGGCCCCCGGACGGGCGCCGCCGCACCTCCCCGGCACCCCCGGGGCGGCCTGCGCGCCGCTCCCGTGCGCCCCCGGTGCGCCCCCGTCGTGGTACTCCGGGGAACGTCGGGCCCGGCAGCCGTTACGCTGGACCCGTGGCAGTCGTCGATGTTTCCGAAGAGCTGAAGTCCCTCTCCTCGACCATGGGGTCGATCGAGGCCGTCCTGGACCTCGACAAGATGAGGGCAGACATTGCCGTGCTCGAGGAGCAGGCCGCCGCCCCGTCCCTGTGGGACGACCCGGAGGCCGCCCAGAAGATCACGAGCAAGCTTTCGCACCTCCAGGCCGAGGTCCGCAAGACCGAGACCCTGCGCGGCCGCATCGACGACCTCGCGGTCCTCTTCGACCTCGCGGAGGAGATGGACGACGCGGACACCCGCGCCGAGGCCGAGGCCGAGCTCGTCGCCGTGCGCAAGGCGCTGGACGAGATGGAGGTCCGCACCCTGCTCTCCGGCGAGTACGCCGAGCGCGAGGCGCTGGTCAACATCCGCGCCGAGGCCGGTGGCGTGGACGCCTCCGACTTCGCCGAGCGCCTCCAGCGCATGTACCTGCGCTGGGCCGAGCGGCACGGCTACGCGACCGAGGTGTACGAGACCTCGTACGCGGAAGAGGCCGGCATCAAGTCGACCACCTTCGTGGTCAAGGCCCCGTACGCCTACGGCACGCTCTCCGTCGAGCAGGGCACCCACCGCCTGGTGCGCATCTCGCCCTTCGACAACCAGGGCCGCCGCCAGACCTCCTTCGCGGGCGTCGAGGTGCTCCCGGTCGTCGAGACCAGCGACCACGTCGAGATCGACGAGTCCGAGCTGCGCGTGGACGTCTACCGCGCCTCCGGCCCCGGCGGCCAGGGCGTCAACACGACCGACTCGGCCGTGCGCATCACGCACCTCCCGACCGGCATCGTGGTCTCCTGCCAGAACGAGCGCTCGCAGATCCAGAACAAGGCCAGCGCCATGAACGTCCTCCAGGCCAAGCTGCTCGAGCGGCGCCGCCAGGAGGAGCAGGCCAAGATGGACGCGCTCAAGGACGGCGGCAGCTCCTGGGGCAACCAGATGCGCTCCTACGTCCTGCACCCGTACCAGATGGTCAAGGACCTGCGCACCGAGTTCGAGGTCGGCAACCCGCAGGCCGTGCTCGACGGCGAGATCGACGGCTTCCTGGAGGCGGGCATCCGCTGGCGCAAGCAGCAGGAGACCGTCCAGAGCTGACGCGGACGAGCCTGACGCGGACGAGCCTGGCGCGGACCCGCGCGAGCAGGCGGCAGGCAGGTAGGGGAAAGGGCCCGGAAGCGATGCTTCCGGGCCCTTTCCGCTACCTGCATACGATCGGCGTGATGGGCGAGCTGCGCCCGCATCCCCGCGAAGCCGTCGCTGACGCGCGGAACGCGCTGGTCAGCGCGCGAGCAGGGCCACGGCGGCCGCCAGGACCGCGAGGAGCGCGACGAGCGCCATCGGGTTGAGACCGGCGAAGGGGCTCTCCTGCTGGAGGCGCTCCCGGTTCGCCCGGCACACCGGGCAGCGACCCTCGCTCACGGGTGCCGCGCAGTTCGCGCACACGAGCCGGTCATATGTCATGCGCCATCCTCCTCTCGTCCCTCCACAGAACGCTGTCGGGAACGGGACGGTTCCCACTACCACTGTGCCAGCTCCCGCGACATTCGGCGCGGCCCGTCGGGGCAATCGCCACCCCGGCCGCCCGCGCACCGGACGTATCCGCACAGATAACGGGGACATATCAGGCATCTCCGGTCGCAGGCTGCCACCCTCGCGCCGGGTCGCGTATGGTCACGCACACCTACTCCCGGCCGACCGTGGTGCACCCGTGATCCGATTCGACAGCGTCTCCAAGTCCTACCCGAAGCAGAACCGCCCCGCCCTGCGGGACGTGTCCCTCGAGATCGAGAAGGGCGAGTTCGTCTTCCTCGTCGGCTCCTCCGGCTCGGGCAAGTCCACCTTCCTGCGGCTGATCCTCCGCGAGGAGCGGGCCAGCCACGGCCAGGTGCACGTGCTCGGCAAGGACCTCGCCAGACTCTCCAACTGGAAGGTGCCGCACATGCGGCGCCAACTGGGGACCGTCTTCCAGGACTTCCGCCTCCTGCCCAACAAGACGGTGGCGCAGAACGTCGCCTTCGCCCAGGAGGTCATCGGCAAGCCGCGCGGCGAGATCCGCAAGGCCGTGCCGCAGGTCCTCGACCTGGTCGGCCTGGGCGGCAAGGAGGACCGCATGCCCGGCGAGCTCTCCGGTGGTGAGCAGCAGCGCGTGGCGATCGCCCGCGCCTTCGTGAACCGTCCGAAGCTGCTGATCGCGGACGAGCCCACCGGCAACCTCGACCCCCAGACCTCCGTCGGCATCATGAAGCTGCTGGACCGGATCAACCGGACCGGCACCACCGTGATCATGGCGACGCACGACCAGCAGATCGTCGACCAGATGCGCAAGCGCGTCATCGAACTCGAACAGGGCCGACTCGTCCGCGACCAGTCCCGCGGCGTCTACGGCTACCAGCACTGACGCGCGGCGTCTGAACCCCAGCACTGAAAGGACGCCATGCGCGCCCAGTTCGTCCTGTCGGAGATCGGCGTCGGTCTCCGCCGCAATCTCACGATGACCTTCGCGGTCGTCATCTCCGTCGCCCTGTCGCTGGCCCTGTTCGGCGGTTCCCTGCTGATGCGGGACCAGGTCAGCACCATGAAGGGCTACTGGTACGACAAGGTCAACGTCTCGATCTTCCTCTGCAACAAGAACGAGGCGGAGACCGGCGGGAGCCCCACCTGCACCAAGGGTGCGGTGACCCCCGACCAGAAGAAGCAGATCGAGGCCGACCTCAAGAAGATGGACCTGGTCGAGACGGTCCAGTACGAGTCCGCCGACCAGGCCTACAAGCACTACAAGGAGCAGTTCGGCGACTCCCCGCTGGTCACCTCGGTCACCCCGGACCAGATGCAGGAGTCGTTCCGGGTCAAGCTCAAGGACCCCGAGAAGTACAAGGTCATCACCACCGCCTTCGCCGGCCGGGACGGCGTCCAGTCGGTGCAGGACCAGCGCGGTGTCCTCGACAACCTCTTCTCGCTGCTCGACATCCTCAACAAGGCCGCGCTCGGCGTCATGCTCGTGATGCTCGTCGTCGCCCTGCTGCTGATCGTCAACACGGTGCGCGTCTCGGCGTTCAGCCGTCGGCGGGAGACCGGGATCATGCGGCTGGTCGGCGCCTCCAGCTTCTACATCCAGATGCCGTTCATCGCCGAGGCCGCGTTCGCCGGGCTCATCGGCGCCTTCGTGGCCTGCGGGATGCTGGTCTGCGGCCAGTACTTCGTGATCGACCACGGCGTCTCGCTGTCGAAGAAGCTCGAGCTGATCAACTTCATCGGCTGGGACCACGTCGTCACCAAGCTGCCGCTGGTGCTCGCCATCGGCCTGCTGATGCCAGCCATGGCGGCCTTCGTCGCCCTGCGCAAGTACCTGAAGGTGTGACGAGCGCCCCGGGAGCGGAACCGTGAACCGCCGGTTCCGCGCCGGGGGTTGTCCTAGACTCGGCCCCATGCCGGGTGGCTCAGCCTTCTGTGTCCGGCCCCGCGACCTGCGTCGCGGGGCCGCTTTGACGTGGGTCTTACTCGGCGTGCTCGGGACCGCGGCCGCCGGCGGCTGGTGGGACCGCGAACTCCCGCCGGCGCCCTCCGCCGAGGCCGGGGGGCGTACGGGCGCCCAGGGGCGTACGCCGGCGGTGCCGTCGGACGTCGACCCCGCCGCCTACCGCGACGCGGTCGAGCGGGCCGCCGCCGCGGCCGTGGCCGACGGCAAGTCCGGCAAGCAGGCCGCCGAGGACGTGGTCAGCCGCAGCGGCGACCGCTGGGGCGCGGTCTACGACCATGCCGAGTACGCCGAGTTCGAGCAGGCCCTCGACGGCCACTACACCGGCGTCGGGATCTTCGTCGAGCGCGGCCGGGACGGCGTCGTCCGGGTGGCCCGGGTGCAGGCCGGCGGACCCGCCGCACGGGCCGGCGTACGGGCCGGGGACCTGCTGGAGAGCGTCGACGGGCACCGCGCCACGGGCCTGCGGCCCGGCCAGGTGGTCGCGCTCCTGCGCGGCGACGCGCAGCGCGCCGGAGCCGGTACGCCCGTGGTCCTCGTCCTGCGGCGCGGCGCGCGCACGTGGACCGAGACCCTGGTCCGGGAACGGCTCAGCAGCGAACCGGTGACCGTGACGCGGCTGTCGGGCGGGGTCGTGATGATCAAGGTCGGGTCCTTCACCAAGGGCTCCGGCGCGCGGGTCCGCGAGGCCGTGCGCACGGCTCCGGCGGGCGCCGGGGTGCTGCTCGACCTGCGCGGCAACCGCGGCGGCCTGGTCACCGAGGCCGTCGCCGCCGCCTCCGCCTTCCTCGACGGCGGCCTGGTGGCCACGTACGACGTCCGCGGAGCCCAGCGGGCCCTCTACGCGGACCGGGGCGGCGACACCCGGCGGCCGCTGGTGGCCCTGATCGACGGCGGGACGATGAGCGCGGCCGAGCTCGTCACCGGCGCCCTGCAGGACCGCGGACGGGCGGTGACGGTCGGCACCCGGACCTTCGGCAAGGGCTCGGTGCAGATGCCGACCGAGCTGCCGGACGGCTCGGTGGCCGAGCTGACCGTGGGCCACTACCGCACTCCGTCGGGCCGCAGCCTGGACGGCAGGGGGATCAGTCCCGACCTGGTGGCGGCGGACGGCGCGGAGGAGCGGGCGCGAGGAGTATTGGGTGGCCTCGGGGCCGCCCCGTAGTGCGAAAATGACCGCACTATGGCTAAGGAAAAAGGGCGGAAGCTGATCGCCCAGAACAAGAAGGCGCGGCACGACTACGCGATCATCGACACCTACGAGTGCGGTCTCGTCCTGACCGGCACCGAGGTCAAGTCGCTGCGCCAGGGCCGGGCCTCGCTGGTGGACGGCTTCGTGCAGATCGACGGCCACGAGGCGTGGCTGCACAACGTGCACGTGCCGGAGTACAGCCAGGGCACCTGGACCAACCACAGCGCCCGCCGCAAGCGGAAGCTGCTGCTCCACCGGGTCGAGATCGACAAGCTGGAGTCGAAGGCGCAGGAGACGGGTCACACGATCGTGCCCCTCTCGCTGTACTTCAAGGACGGCCGGGCCAAGTGCGAGATCGCGCTGGCGAAGGGCAAGAAGGAGTACGACAAGCGCCAGACGCTGCGCGAGAAGCAGGACCGCCGCGAGACGGCCCGCGCCATCTCGGCCGTCAAGCGCAAGGAGCGCGGCACGCTCTGACCGCCGGGCGCGGTGGTCGTGCCGGCGGTGTTCCGGTGGTGTGCCGGTGCCCGGCCCGGCGGCCGACCCGGAATAGGCTGGCACGGTCGTGCGTTGTTTCTGTACGATGTGCCCTGTGCCTCACGCGTGGGGGCGCAGCTTGATAAATCAACATGGGGATGATCGGTTTCGACAGCGGATGTCGAAGTAGGGGAAGCGAGCCGAGGAAGCGGCAATGATCTCGTTAACCCTGTGTCGCAAAAAATAATCGCCAACACCAAGAGCGATAACTCCCGCTTCGCCCTCGCTGCCTGATTCAGGTAACGAGCAGAAGCCTCTGTGAGGAGCGTCAGCCCGGGCTCGATCCCGACCCGGATCCTGGCGTCAATTAGGGATCTAAACCTCTAACCCCGGTCACGGGGGTCGGAGGGAAACCAAACAGTGACTGAGCCCGTCGGAGACTTGTCCGCGTGATCTCCGGGGCCGAGAAAATCGAAGCGGACTGCGCTCGGAGAAGCCCTCCTTTTGCACCGTTGGACGCGGGTTCGATTCCCGCCATCTCCACTCATCCCATGTGGGCGAAGGCCCCGCAGCCCTCCGGGGCGGCGGGGCCTTCGTCATGTCCGGCCCCGGCCGGGGCGGGCGGGGGCGTCTCAGTCCGAGACTGGAAGTCCTCCCAGGCGTCGGGGTCGAAAGGGACGCTCCTCACTGCTCGCCGGCCAGGCCGTGCAGCTCTTCCATGCTCTTGGTGACGTCGCCGGCGGAGGCGCGGTCGCGGGCGACGGCCTCCATCAGGCGGCGGGCGTTGGCGGGGGAGCGCAGGAGGTGGACGGTCTCCTGCCACGAGTCGTAGTCGTCGGCCGACATCAGGACCGCGTCCCCGGCCTTGGAGCTGATGCGGACCGGGGTGTGGTCGTTGTTCACCCGCTCGATGAGGGGGAACAGGGTCTTGCGGGCCTCGCTCGCGCTTATGGGCATGGCCGACTCCGCTCGCCTGGTACCACAGGTACCGCATTCCGGCACCGTTCGGAGGTGTCCGGTCGTCCTGTGTCGTTCACGGCCCGGGGCGGGTCAGTCGCTGCCGCCGTCGGAGGAGCCGCACGAGTCCGAGGACGAGCCCCAGGTCGAGGAGCTCTTGCCGGACGTGAGGAGCTCCAGGAGGAAGCCCGCGACCGCCGAGGTCACCAGCATCCAGCGAGGGACGTCGTCCTGCTCGGTGGTCGTGTCGTCGTCGCTCATGACCGGAGCGTACGAGGGCGGGCGCGGGTCACACCGAGCGGGGGGCCCGGTCGCGGAGTTGGGGGAGGGCGAGGAGCAGTGCCGTGAGCGCGGCGGCCGGGGGGAGGGCGTAGGCGGGGACCGGGCCCAGGTGGTCGACCGCGGTGCCGGCGGTGGCCGCGCCCGCGGAGATGCCCGCCAGCAGGGCGGTCACGGACAGGGTCATGGCCTCGTTGAGGCGGCCGGCCGGGCTCAGCCGCTGGACCAGCGACATGCCCGTCACCATCGTCGGGGCGGTCGCCATGCCCGCCGTGAGCAGGGCCACGGCCAGCAGCGGCACCGCCCCGGTGGCGGCGGCGCCCAGCGGCAGCGCCATCAGCACCGCCATCGCCGCGACGCACGCCACGAGCCGGCGCCGCGGTGCCGCCGCCGGGCGCAGGGTGCCGTACAGCAGCCCGGCCAGGCAGGAGCCCAGTGCCTGCAGGGCGAGGACCGGGCCCGCGCCGGAGGTCAGGCCGTGCCCGTCGAGGAAGGCGATCGAGACCACCTCCATCGACCCGAACACCGCCCCCATCGCCAGGAACATCGCCAGCAGCGCCGGCATCCCCGGCGCCCGGAGCGGGGCCGCGCCGCGCGCCGCCGCACCGCCCACCGGCGGCTCGGTGGAGCGCTGGGCGCAGAAGACGGCCATGCCGGTCAGCAGCAGCGCGGCGCCCACCAGCGTGCCGGCCTCGGGGAACAGGGTCCCGCAGAGGAAGGCGGCCAGGACGGGGCCGAGCATGAAGCACAGTTCGTCGGCGGCCTGTTCGAAGGAGTTCGCGGTGTGCCGGGCCGCCGCGTCCGCCCGCAGCAGGTGCGCCCAGCGGGCCCGCGACATGCCGCCGATGTTCGGCGTGGTCGCGGTGGCGGCGTACGCGGCGAACAGCGTCCAGTCCGGGGCGTGCGTACGGACGCACACCACCAGGGCGAGCGAGCCGAGCACCGCCACGACCGTGGCCGGGACGGCGATCCGGGCCTGCCCGTACCGGTCCACCAGCCGGGCCGTCCCCGGGCCGACCACCGCGGTGGCGGCCAGGCCGGTGGCGGTGACCGCGCCGGCCAGGGCGTACGAGCCGCGCTGCCCGGCGATCATCATGACGGCGCTGACGCCGAACATGCCCATGGGGAGGCGGGCGATCAGGTTCCCGGCGGTGAAGGCCCGGGCGCCGGGGACCGCCAGCAGGCGCCGGTACGGGGCCACGGGGCGCAGGGCCCGGGCCGCGAACCGGCGCGCGGCCCCGGCCGCGGCCCGGCCCACGGCCCCGCGCGGCCGCCGCGGGGCGGCGGCCGAAGAGGTGGCGGCCGAAGCGGCGCAGCCCGAGGCGACGCCGGAGGAGGCGGTGGAGGAGGCGATGGAGGAGGCGGCGCGGACGGGGGCGGCGGGGACGGGGGCGGCGACGAGGGTGGTTCCCGTGACGGTCAGAAGGGCCATGCCGATCATGCTGGCCCGGGCCCCGGGCCCCGGTCCAACACCTGATCAGCCCCCATTCACGCACCCGTGTTGTCAGTCGGCTAGGGTCGCCGCGTGACACCCGACGTCGACCCCCGCCTGCTGCGCGGCTTCACGGCCGTCGCCGAGGAGCTGCACTTCACCCGCGCCGCCGCCCGGCTCTTCGTCGCCCAGCAGGCCCTCAGCCGCGATGTCCGCCGCCTCGAACGGGTCCTGGGCGCCGACCTGTTCGTCCGCACCACCCGCCACGTCACCCTCACCCCCGAGGGCGAGCGGCTGCTGCCGCACGCGCGCCGCGTGCTGGAGGCGTACGACGACCTCGCCGCGGCCTTCGGCGCCGGCGAGGAGGCCCGCCCCCTCCTGGTCGACCTCAACACCGACGGCCCCAGCACCGGCCGCCTGGTCCTGGAACGGGCCCGCGAACTCGCCCCCGGCTGCGAGCTGATGGCCCGCTTCGAGAGCGGACTCACCCACGCCGCCGCCGAGATCGCCGCCGGCCGCCTCGACGTCTCCTTCGGCCGCGTCGCCGGGCTCGACCCCGCCCTGCGCGCCCGCCTCGACCACCAGCCCGTACGCTTCGAACCCCTCGCGGTGCTGCTGCCGGACGGCCACCCGCTCGCCGGCGCGGACGCCGTACCGCTCGACGCGCTCGCCGGCGAGACCGTCTACGCCGGCGCCGGCAACCCCCGCACGCTGGAGTGGACCGACCTGGCCCGGCAGCTCTTCGCCGGGCGGGGCACGGCCCTCGCCCCGCCGGCCCCGGTGGCCGTCGGCAAGGAGGAGTTCCGCCGCGTCATGGCCAAGACCCGCAACCCCGTGCTGGTCACCGTCGACTTCCTCGACATGCCCGGCTCGGTCAAACGGCCGCTCGTGGCGCCCGTACCGCTGTCCCCGCTGTCGATGGTCTGGCGCAAGGGCCTCCACCACCCCGGGCTCGACGCCCTGCGCACGGCCGCGGCCGCCCTGGGCGCCGACCGCGGCTGGCTGCGGCGGCCGGCCGACAGCTGGCTGCCGGAAGGCGACGCGGCCGTGATGCGCACCCGGTAGCCGCCCGGCACCCGCCCCGCCCGCTGCACGGGCCGCTCACAGCGGCCCGCGCGGCCGGGTGAGAGCAACGTTCCGCAGCGGTCACCGCACGGGCACGGGGGCCGAAACCCGCCCCTCCTACGGTCCTTGCCACGGACAGGACCGGCAGCGTTGTGGAGGCGTGTGATGGGTGCAGGGCGCACTGGGGGCCGCTGGATCGAGCGGTGGGACCCCGAGGACGAGCAGTTCTGGCAGGAGACGGGCGAACGGGTGGCCCGCCGCAACCTGGTCTACTCCGTCCTCTCCGAACACATCGGCTTCTCCGTCTGGACCCTGTGGTCCGTGATGGTGCTCTTCATGGGGCCGGAGTACGGCATCGATCCGGCCGGCAAGTTCTTCCTCATCGGCACCGCCACGCTCGTCGGCGCGTTCGCCCGGATCCCGTACACCTTCGCCGTCGCCCTGTTCGGCGGCCGCAACTGGACGGTCGTCAGCGCCCTCATGCTGCTCGCGCCGCTCGGGGCGGCGTACGCCGTGATGGAACCCGGCACCTCGTACGGCACCTTCGTGCTGGTGGCCGCCCTCACCGGCGTCGGCGGCGGCAACTTCGCCTCCTCCATGACCAACATCAACGCCTTCTTCCCCCTCCGGAAGAAGGGCTGGGCGCTCGGCCTCAACGCAGGCGGCGGCAACATCGGCGTCCCCGTCCTCCAGCTCGCCGGCCTGCTCGTCATCGGCACCGCCGGCGCCGGCCGGCCCCGGCTGCTGCTGGCCGCCTACATCCCGCTGGTGCTGATCGCCGCGGGCCTGGCCTGGGCGCGCATGGACAACCTCGCGGCGGTCAGCAACGACACCGGCGCGGTGCGCGAGGCCCTGCGCCAGGGCCACACCTGGATCATGGCCTTCCTGTACATCGGGACCTTCGGCTCCTTCATCGGCTACAGCTTCGCCTTCGGGCTGGTGCTCCAGACCCAGTTCGGCCGTACGCCGCTCCAGGCCGCCTCGCTGACCTTCGTCGGCCCGCTGCTCGGCTCGCTGGTCAGGCCCGTCGGCGGACGGCTCGCCGACCGGTTCGGCGGCGCCCGCATCACGCTCGGCACGTTCCTCGCCATGGCCGCCGCGACCGGGGTCGTGGTCCTCGCCTCGGTCCGGGAGTCGCTGCCGGTCTTCCTCGTCGGCTTCACCGCCCTGTTCGTCCTCAGCGGGCTCGGCAACGGCTCCACGTACAAGATGATCCCGGGCATCTTCATGAACCAGGCCCTGGCCCGCGGCCTGGCCGGGGACGACGCGGCCGCCTACGGGCGGCGGCTGTCGGGCGCCGCCATGGGCCTGATCGGCGCGGTCGGCGCGGTCGGCGGACTGGGCGTCAACCTCGCCTTCCGGGAGGCTTTCCTGACCTCCGGCACCGGCACCGCCGCGTACACCGCCTTCCTCGGCTTCTACGCCCTGTGCTGCGCGGTCACCTGGGCGGTATACCTTCGCCGGCCCGCCGGCAGCCGCGTGATCGCCTCCAGCGCGGAGACGGCCCCGCAGCTGACGTCCGTCTGAGCGCGGGCCGGGTGACGCAAGGCACCCGGCCCGACGCCCGTGTTACCCGGGTGAAATACCGGTGAACCGAACCCGTCACGCCGCGTTGGCAGGCTCGGACGCGTCGCACCGCCCCCCTTTGCGCTAGGCAGGGACCCGCATGGACACCACCATCCGCCCCCACCACGAACCGTCCCGGAGCGCCCCGGCTCCGCGGCCGGCCGCCGCCGCGGCGGCACCCCCCGCCTGCGAGGGCGCCCCCGCGCCGGGTGCGGCCCCCGCCCCGCAGGCCCCCGCCGCCGTGGGGGAGCGCGCCCCCGGGCCGCTGGCCGGGTTCACCGTCGGCGTCACCGCCGCCCGGCGCGCCGACGAGCTCGCCGCCCTGCTGCGCCGCCGCGGGGCCGCCGTCCTGCACGCCCCCGCGCTGCGCATCGTCCCGCTGGCCGACGACGCGGAGCTGCTGGCCGCCACCAAGGACCTCATCGGCACGGCCCCCGACACCGTCGTCGCCACCACCGCCATCGGCTTCCGCGGCTGGATCGAGGCCGCCGACGGCTGGGGCGTGGGCGAGGACCTGCTGGCCCGGCTGCGCGACGCCCGGTTGCTGGCCCGCGGGCCCAAGGTCAAGGGCGCGATCCGCGCCGCCGGACTCACCGAGGAGTGGTCGCCCGACTCCGAGTCCCTCGCCGAGGTGCTCGACCGGCTCCTCGGCGAGGGCGTGGCCGGCCGGCGCATCGCCCTCCAGCTGCACGGCGAACCGCTGCCCGGGTTCGTCGAGGCGCTGCGCGACGGCGGCGCCGACGTGGTCGTCGTCCCCGTCTACAGGTGGCTGCCGCCGGAGGACCCGACCCCGCTCGACCGGCTGCTCGACGCGGTCGTGGCCCGCTCCCTCGACGCCGTCAGCTTCACCTCCGCGCCCGCCGCCGCCTCGCTGCTGAGCCGGGCCGAGGAGCGGGGCCTGCTGCCGGACGTCCTCGCCGCCTTCGGCGGGGACGTCCTGGCCGCCTGCGTGGGGCCGGTGACCGCCCTGCCGCTGCAGGCCCACGGCGTCTCCACCGCCGCGCCCGAACGCTTCCGGCTCGGGCCGCTCGTGCAGCTCCTGTGCCGCGAACTGCCCGCCCGGGCCCGGACCCTGCCCGTCGCCGGCCACCGCGTCGAGATCCGGGGGCACGCGGTGCTCGTCGACGCCGAGCTGCGCCCGGTGCCGCCGGCCGGCATGGCGCTGCTGCGGGCCCTGGCCCGCCGGCCGGGCTGGGTGGTCGCCCGCGCGGAGCTGCTGCGCGCCCTGCCGGGCGCGGGCCGCGACGAGCACGCCGTCGAGACCGCCATGGCCCGGCTGCGCGCGGCCCTCGGCTCCGCCAAGCTGATCCAGACCGTCGTCAAGCGCGGCTACCGCCTCGCCCTCGACCCGGCGGCGGACGCCAAGTACGCCGAGGGCTAGGGCGATGCGGCGGACATCGTGGACGTTGTGCTCCTCGACGTCCGTGCGGAGCCCGGCCGCCGCTGTGAAGTCCGGGCGGACATGGCACACCTCCGCTGCGGCATACGTGCCGTACGACGGTGGCGGAGGCCGCAACACAAAGACCGGGGAACGGGTGCGTCCGCGGGGTTTCGGTCCGGGGGCGGGCGGGGCACTCTGGAGGAGCGTGACGGCACGTTCACCGGTGTGACCTTCGAGGCGGTGGCAGGCGCATGGCTGCGGGCACGGGCTCGGGCTCCCACGAGCTGTGGTTCGACTCCGGGCGGGTCTGCCTGGACCTGGTCAACACGGCCGCGCCCGAGGAGCGGCTGGCGGAGGCACCCCGGCTGCGGCAGTGGCTGCTGGGGGCCGGGCTGGTCCCCCGGGGGACCCCGCTCGACCGGGTCGCGTACGACTGGCTGCCGCCCTTCCGCGCGCTGCGCGCCGACCTCGCGGAGCTGGTGGCCGCGGCCCTGCGCGGGCTGCCGGCCGGCGAGGCCCTGGAGCGGGTCAACACGCTCGCGCTCGGTACGCCGCCGGGCCTGTACGCCGTACGGGGGGACGGCGGCGGGCTCGTCCGGCAGCTGCGCGGGGCCGACTGCGCGGCGCTGCTGGCGGCGGTGGCCCGCGACGGGCTCGTGCTCCTGACCGACCCGGAGGCGATGGCGCTGCTGCGGGCGTGCGACGGGGACGGCTGCACCCGGGTCTACCTCGACACCTCGCGCGGGCACCGGCGGCGGTGGTGCTCGTCGGAGCTGTGCGGCAACCGGGAGCGGGTGGCCCGGCACCGGCGCCGGGCGCTGGCGGCGGGGCCCTCGGCGTAGGGCGCGCCCACCGCTCCCGTGCGGGCCGACGGGCCCGGCACCCCGGGCGCGGAGCCCCGTCCGCGGCCGGACGCGGCCCGCCGGGTGGGCGTGCCGGGACCCGGGTGCAGCGGAACGACCGCCCGCACCCGCGGGGGGTACCCTGGACGGTCGCCCAGAACGACCAGAAGGGGGCCCTCGGTGGCCGCGCAGGAAGCCACGGAAGAGACTCTCCGTGATCGGGAGATCGCGCTTGAGCAGACTCACCTGGACCAGGTGTACCGCCGTCTCGAGGAGAAGATCCACGAGGCGGAGTTCCTGATGAACGACGCGGCCAAGCGCGGCCAGGTCGGCACGCCCGGCGCGCTCGCCGAGCGCGACGCGCAGGTGTTCCGCGCGGGGGTCCACCTCAACCGGCTGAACAACGAGTTCGAGGACTTCCTCTTCGGACGCATCGACCTCGTGCTCGGCAAGGACGGCAAGCGCGGCCCCGACGGCGCGTACACCTCGGTGGAGCCGGCCGACGACGCCATCCGGGACGACCTGACCGCCGACATCGCCGAGACCCTCCACATCGGGCGGATCGGCGTCCTCGACGCGGACTACTCGCCGCTGGTCATCGACTGGCGCGCCCCCGCCGCCGCGCCCTTCTACCGCTCCACGCCCAAGGACCCCGGCCGCGTGGTGCGCCGCCGCGTGATCCGCTCCAAGGGCCGCAAGGTGCTCGGCGTCGAGGACGACCTCATGCGCCCCGAGGTCACCGCCCGGCTGGACGGCGAGGAGCTGCCGGCGATCGGCGACGGCGCCCTGATGGCCTCGCTCGGCCGGGCCCGTACGCACACCATGCGCGACATCGTCTCGTCGATCCAGGCCGAGCAGGACCTCGTCATCCGCGCCCCCGCCGCCTCCGTCGCGGAGGTCTCCGGCGGCCCCGGCACGGGCAAGACCGCCGTCGCCCTGCACCGCGCCGCCTACCTGCTCTACCAGGACCGGCGCCGGTACGCGGGCGGCATCCTGATCGTCTCCCCGACGCCCCTGCTGGTGGCCTACACCGAGGGTGTGCTGCCCTCGCTCGGCGAGGAGGGCCAGGTCGCCATCCGCGCGCTCGGCTCGCTGGTCGACGGCGCCGAGGCGACGACGTACGACGAGCCGTCGGTCTCCCGCATCAAGGGCTCCTCGCGGATGCTCAAGGTCCTGCGGAAGGCCGTCCGCGGCGCCCTGGAGCTCGGCGGCCCGGCCGGGCCCGCGCCCGAGCGGCTGCGGGTGGTCGCCTTCAACCGGCGCCAGGAGCTGGAGGCCGACGAGCTCGACCGGATCCGGCAGGCCGTGCTCGGCGGCACCGCGCCGGTGAACCTGCTGCGCCCGCGCGCCCGCAAGCTGCTGCTGGACGCCCTGTGGTCCAAGAGCGGCGGCGCCAACCGGCACTCCGATCCGGAGCTGGCCGCCGAGCTGCGGGCCAGCTTCGACGAGGACGTCTCCACCGAGGACCCGTTCATCGAGTTCCTGGACGCCTGGTGGCCCGAGCTCACCCCGCGCCGGGTGCTGGCCGCCATGGCCGACGAGAAGCGGCTGGGCCGCTGGTCGCGCCGGGTGCTGAACCCGCGCGAGACCCGGCAGCTCGCCCGCTCCCTGCGCCGGGTCGGCCCGGACGGCACCGGGCCGCTGTCCGTGCACGACGTGGCCCTGCTGGACGAGCTCCACGGCCTGCTGGGCGCGCCCGCCCGGCCCAGGAAGAAGCGGGAGCTCGACCCGCTGGACCAGCTCACCGGGCTCGAGGAGCTCATGCCCCGCCGCGAGGAGACGCAGCGCGAGCGGGCCGAGCGGCTGGCGGCGGAGCGCACGGAGTACGCCCACGTCATCGTCGACGAGGCGCAGGACCTGACGCCCATGCAGTGGCGGATGGTCGGCCGGCGCGGCCGCACCGCGACGTGGACGGTCGTGGGCGACCCGGCGCAGTCCTCGTGGACGGTCCCCGACGAGGCCGCCGAGGCCCGTGACGAGGCGCTGGGCTCACGGCCGCGCCGGCGCTTCACCCTGACCGTGAACTACCGCAACCCCGCGGAGATCGCGGAGCTGGCGAAGAAGGTGCTGCAGCGGGCGATGCCGGGGATGGAGTCGCCGTCGGCGGTCCGGTCGACCGGGCTGCAGCCGCGGTTCACGGCGGTGGCCGCGGCGGCCGGCGGGGACGCCGGATCCGGCACCGCGCCGGGCGGCGCGGCGGAGTCCGGGGCCGGCGGCGCGGCGCGGGCCGGCTCGCGGGCCCGCTCCGGCGGCGGCCCGGTGCCCGTGGCGGGCCTCGGGGAGGCCGTGCGGGAGGAAACGGTCCGGCTGCTGGCTCAGGTGGACGGCACCGTGGGCGTCGTGGTCGCCATGGACCGCCGCGAGGAGGCCGCGGGCTGGCTCGCCGGCCTCGGCGAGCGGGCGGTGGCCCTGGGCAGCCTGGAGGCGAAGGGCCTGGAGTACGACGCGACGGTCGTGGTCTCGCCCGCGGAGATCGCCGAGGAGTCGCCGGCCGGGCTGCGGGTGCTGTACGTCGCCCTGACGCGGGCCACGCAGCAGCTGACCGTGGTCTCCGGACCGGGTGACCGGCCGGACGCGGCCGGCGTCCCGGAGCTCCTGCGCGACTGACGCCGGGGCGCGGCCGGCCGATGAGGCCGGGCCGGTGGCGGCTGGGACGGTGGCGGCTGGGCCGATCGGTTCCACCTGGTGAGCAAGTCGGTGCAGGGAGGTCCCGTCCCGGGGATCGTTTGTTAGCCTTGGTGAGGCACCGGCTCGATCCAAGCCCCCGGGCCCAACCTTCGTCGCTTAGAGCGACCACTTGCCGCGAGGCGAGCATGGCGGGTCGGTGTCATAGACGTTCATACAGGTCCGCGCCCTTCCTTCGGGGAGGGCGCGGACCTTTTTTGGTGTCCGCGCACACTTCCCCGACTCCCAACTCTCTCGTATGGTGGAAGAGTCTTTCCGAAACTTGTAGCTGGTTACCGAATACCGGCTGGTAGGTGGGACGATCGGACAACACGTCCTACCGCGTTCGTGCGCGGGGTCAGGGGGGCGTGCGCAAGTGAAGCAAGGGAAAGCAGAGGAACACGGCCATGGCAACGGCGCCCAGCGTCTCGTACTCGATGACGGTCCGCCTGGAGGTGCCCGCGAGCGGAACCGCGGTCTCCCAGCTCACCACCGCCGTGGAGTCCTCCGGAGGGTCGGTCACCGGTCTGGACGTCACGGCCTCAGGCCACGAGAAGCTCCGGATCGACGTCACCATCGCCGCGACGTCCACCGCCCACGCCGACGAGATCGTCCAGAAGCTGCGCGGGATCGAGGGCGTCACCCTCGGCAAGGTCTCCGACCGCACCTTCCTGATGCACCTCGGCGGCAAGATCGAGATGGCGTCGAAGCACCCCATCCGCAACCGTGACGACCTGTCCATGATCTACACCCCGGGCGTGGCCCGCGTGTGCATGGCGATCGCCGAGAACCCCGAGGACGCCCGGCGCCTCACCATCAAGCGCAACTCCGTCGCGGTGGTGACGGACGGCTCCGCCGTGCTCGGCCTCGGCAACATCGGCCCCAAGGCCGCACTGCCCGTCATGGAGGGCAAGGCGGCCCTCTTCAAGCGGTTCGCCGGCATCGACGCCTGGCCGATCTGCCTGGACACCCAGGACACCGACGAGATCGTCGCGATCGTCAAGGCCATCGCCCCCGGCTTCGCCGGCATCAACCTCGAGGACATCTCCGCGCCGCGCTGCTTCGAGATCGAGGCGCGGCTGCGCGAGGCCCTCGACATCCCGGTCTTCCACGACGACCAGCACGGCACGGCGATCGTGGTGCTGGCCTCGCTGACCAACGCCCTGCGCGTGGTCGGCAAGGCCGTCGGCGACGTCAAGGTCGTCATGTCCGGCGCCGGCGCGGCCGGTACCGCCATCCTGAAGCTGCTGATCGCGGCCGGTGTGAAGCACGCCGTGGTCGCCGACATCCACGGCGTCGTGCACGCCGACCGGGCCGACCTGGTCGACGCCGCGGCCGACTCGCCGCTGCGCTGGATCGCCGACAACACCAACCCCGAGGGCGTCACCGGCACGCTCAAGGAGGCGGTCGTCGGCGCCGACGTGTTCATCGGCGTCTCGGCCCCCAACGTGCTGAACGGCGACGACGTCGCGGCCATGGCGGAGGGTGCGATCGTCTTCGCGCTCGCGAACCCGGACCCGGAGGTCGACCCCTCGATCGCCCGGGAGACGGCGGCGGTCGTGGCCACCGGCCGGTCCGACTTCCCGAACCAGATCAACAACGTGCTGGTCTTCCCGGGCGTCTTCCGCGGCCTGCTCGACGCGCAGTCCCGCACCGTGAACACCGACATGATGCTGGCCGCCGCAGCGGCTCTGGCGGACGTCGTCACCGAGGGCGAGCTGAACCCGAACTACATCATCCCGTCGGTCTTCAACGACAAGGTCGCCGGCGCCGTCGCGGGCGCGGTCCGCAACGCCGCCAAGGCCGCCGGCGGGGACGTCGTGGAGCCGTCCTCGATCTGAGCCGCGGTCGCCGACCCCGTTCGACCTGACGCCGCGTCACGCCCGCCGGGTCCGCCCGCGGGCGTGACGCCCCGTCGGAACCGGGGGGTGCGCCGCCGGGCCGGGGCCGCGCCCGGCCGTTGTGAGGGGCGCGCCGCCGGGCCGGGCCGCGCCCGGCCGTTGTGACGGGCCCCACGTCCGGCCCGCCCCCGGCGCGTCGCGGGATGCGGCATCCCTGCGGCCCCTCTAGGGTTGCGTGGATGCCCGCAGCGGTTCGGCGGTCCGTTCGAGGCGGTCCGCATCCAGCGGCGGACGGAGCGTCACGGCGGCGTGACCGTGGCGCTTTTCGTGTGACCCTGGCGGGTGCCGGATTGGCTTTCCCGCCGCTGGTGGGGGCAGGATGCGTAACCGGGCGAGAGGGTCTGACGTCAGACCCGGGTCCGGGGACTGTCCTACGGCCCTGGCAGCATCGGCTTCGATCTCACGCCCCATAGGCAAGTTGAACACGGGAGTACAACATGAACCGCAGTGAGCTGGTGGCCGCGCTGGCCGACCGCGCCGAGGTGACGCGCAAGGACGCCGACGCCGTCCTCGCCGCCTTCGCCGAGACCGTCGGCGAGATCGTCGCCAAGGGCGACGAGAAGGTCACCATCCCCGGCTTCCTGACCTTCGAGCGCACCCACCGTGCCGCTCGCACCGCGCGCAACCCGCAGACCGGCGACCCCATCCAGATCCCGGCCGGCTACAGCGTGAAGGTCTCCGCGGGCTCCAAGCTCAAGGAAGCCGCCAAGGGCAAGTGAGCCCCCGGGGCGTAGCCCCAGGAGCCGCACACCTTGAGGGGGGCTCAGGCCCCCTGGGCGCGTGAGCCCCGGAGCCAGGCCCGACGGCGCGCAGCCGCCACGGCCCGGCCCGCGGACGCCGCTGGGCGTCCCCACGACGACGAAGGGCGGCCACCCGTACGGGGTGGCCGCCCTTTGACGTTCCGGGGCCTCCGGGCCCTCCGGGCCCTCCAGGCACTCCGGGGCCGCCTGGGCGGCCCCGGATGCCGGGACGGTCCTGTCGTCGGACCGTCCTGCCGTCAGACCAGCGAGCCGCCGGGCAGCTCGACCTTCGCGCCCAGCTCCACGAGCTTCTCCATGAAGTTCTCGTAGCCGCGGTTGATGAGGTCGATGCCGTGCACCCGGGAGGTGCCCTCGGCCGCCAGCGCCGCGATCAGGTACGAGAACCCGCCGCGCAGGTCGGGGATGACGAGGTCGGCGCCCTGCAGCTTCGTCGGGCCGGAGACGACCGCCGAGTGCAGGAAGTTGCGCTGGCCGAAGCGGCAGGCCGAGCCGCCCAGGCACTCGCGGTACAGCTGGATGTGCGCGCCCATCTGGTTCAGCGCCGAGGTGAAGCCCAGCCGGGACTCGTACACGGTCTCGTGGACGATGGACAGGCCCGCGGCCTGCGTGAGCGCCACGACCAGCGGCTGCTGCCAGTCGGTCTGGAAGCCGGGGTGCACGTCCGTCTCCAGCGCGATCGCGTTGAGCGGGCCGCCCGGGTGCCAGAAGCGGATGCCGTCGTCGTCGATCTCGAAGGCGCCGCCGACCTTCCGGTACGTGTTGAGGAAGGTCATCATCGAGCGCTGCTGGGCGCCGCGCACGTAGATGTTGCCGCCGGTCGCCAGGGCCGCGGAGGCCCAGGAGGCGGCCTCCAGGCGGTCCGGGAGCGCCTTGTGGTTGTAGCCGCCGAGCCGGTCCACACCGGTGATCCGGATGGTCCGGTCGGTGTCCATGGAGATGATGGCGCCCATCTTCTGCAGGACGCAGATGAGGTCCTCGATCTCCGGCTCCACCGCCGCGTTGGTGAGCTCGGTGACGCCCTCGGCCAGCACGGCCGTCAGAAGCACCTGCTCGGTCGAGCCGACCGAGGGGTAGGGCAGGCGGATCTTGCAGCCGCGCAGCCGCTGCGGGGCCTCCAGGTACTGGCCGTCCTCGCGCTTCTCGATCGTGGCGCCGAACTGGCGCAGCACGTCGAAGTGGAAGTCGATGGGCCGGCCGCCGATGTCGCAGCCGCCCAGGCCCGGGATGAAGGCGTGGCCGAGGCGGTGCAGCAGCGGGCCGCAGAAGAGGATCGGGATGCGCGAGGAGCCCGCGTGCGCGTCGATGTCCGCGACGTTCGCGCTCTCGACGTGGGTGGGGTCCATGACCAGTTCGCCGGGCTCGTCGCCGGGGCGGACCGTCACACCGTGCAGCTGCAGCAGCCCGCGGACCACCCGCACGTCGCGGATGTCGGGCACGTTGCGCAGCCGGCTGGGTTCGCTGCCGAGCAGCGCGGCGACCATGGCCTTCGGCACGAGGTTCTTCGCGCCGCGGACCCGGATCTCGCCCTCCAGCGGGGTGCCGCCGTGGACAAGCAGGACATCGTCTGTGCCGGTCATGAATCTCGCGTTCCGGAGTGGGTGGGCAGGGGGCCAGGGAAAACTGTAAGCGGCTGGAGGCCTTGCCTTGTATGCCCCAGCGGGGCCCATGAGAATGTCATCATTTCGCCACAACACCCTCCGTATCCGATGCGTAGCGGAGGGTGGACTTCCGGTCAGGGGTCGGGTGCGCGCTCCCGTTGCTGCCGTGCGCCCGTCCCGTGCGTAAGGACGAGTTGTGCCGCCCGCTCCCCCTCCGGGGCGAATATGCGGGATCATGTGCCCATGACCGAGGTGTCCTCGCTCACAGGGCGACTGCTCGTCGCCACCCCCGCCCTGGCGGACCCGAACTTCGACCGCGCGGTGGTGCTGCTCCTCGACCACGACGAGGAGGGCTCGCTCGGCGTGGTCCTGAACCGGCCCACCCCGGTCGGCGTCGGCGACATCCTGCTGCCCTGGGCCGACCTCGCCGGCGAGCCCGGCGTCGTGTTCCAGGGCGGCCCGGTCTCCCTCGACTCCGCCCTCGGCGTCGCGGTCATCCCCGGCGACGAGGGCCCGCTGGGCTGGCGCCGGGTGCACGGTGCGATCGGCCTGGTGGACCTGGAGACCCCGCCGGAGCTGCTCGCCAGCGCCCTCGGCTCGCTGCGGATCTTCGCCGGGTACTCCGGTTGGGGGCCCGGGCAGCTGGAGGAGGAGCTGAGCGACGGCGCCTGGTACGTCGTGGAGTCCGAGCCCGGGGACGTCTCCGCCCCCGACCCGGAGCGGCTGTGGCGCTCGGTGCTGCGGCGCCAGCGCAGCGAGCTGGCCATGGTGGCCACCTATCCGGACGACCCCACCCTCAACTGAGACGGTGCACGGCGGACGGTGCACGGCGCACGGCGCGGGACCCGCCCCGCCGCGAGCCCGAGCCGGGCGCGGCCCAGTACCCTTGCGGCATGAGCACTCTTGAGCCCGAGCGCGGCACTGGCACGGGGACCCTCGTAGAGCCGACGCCGCAGGTGTCCCACGGCGACGGCGACCACGAGCGCTTCGCCCACTACGTCCAGAAGGACAAGATCATGGCGAGCGCCCTCGACGGGACCCCCGTCGTCGCGCTCTGCGGCAAGGTCTGGGTCCCGGGCCGCGACCCGAAGAAGTACCCGGTCTGCCCCATGTGCAAGGAGATCTACGACTCCATGGGCCCCGGCGGCGGGGACGACGACAAGGGCGGCAAGGGCAAGTAACCCCGCAGGGGTGGCCCACCGCCGCTGACGCAGGCCTCCGGGCGCGCGCACCCGCGCGCGCCGGGGGCCTGCGTCGCGTCCGGGGCCCGGTCCGCCGCCCGGGGCTTGGTCCGGTGGCGGGGCCTGTGCGGACCTGTGCCGGCCCGGGCGCCGGGCCGCGCCCCTTGCTGCGCCCGGAGGTCTGTGCCCGGCCGGCGGCCTGTGCCGGGTCGGAGGCCTGTGCCGGGTCGGGCCCCGCCAGTAGGGTGCGGCGCCATGAGCGATGTGCGAGACGACCTGTCCCTCATCCCGGCGCCGCTGAGCGTCGAGGCGCCCGCGGACGTCCCGCCGTACGAGCTCACCCGCGCCACCTCCCTCGCCGCCGGCCCCGGCGCCGAGGGCGCCGCCGCCTGGCTGCGCCGCGAGCTCGGCGCGGCCACCGGCCTCCCGCTGCCCGCCCCCGCGCCGGGCGCGCACGACGGGGGGCGCGGCGCAGGCCGCTCCGGTGGAGCCGGTGCGTGCACCGGACTGCGCCTCTCGGTGGACCGGTCGGTCGGGGCCGAGCTCGGTCCCGAGGGCTACCGCCTCACCACCGGCCCCGACGGGGTCGAGATCCTCGGCGGCGGGCCCGCCGGCGTGTTCTGGGGCGCCCAGACCCTGCGCCAGCTGCTCGGCCCGGACGCGTACCGGCGCGCCCCGCTGCCCGGCCGCACCTGGCAGGTGCCGGCGGTGCGGATCGCGGACCGGCCGCGGTTCGGCTGGCGCGGCATGCTGCTCGACACGGCTCGCCACTTCATGCCCAAGGACACCGTCCTGCGGTACGTCGACCTCCTCGCGGCACACAAGCTGAACGTCCTGCACCTCCACCTGACCGACGACCAGGGCTGGCGCATCGAGATCCGCCGCCACCCGAGGCTCACCGAGGTCGGCTCCTGGCGCCCGCGCACCCGCTGGGGCCACCGGGCCTCGCCGCTGTGGAACGAGACCCCGCACGGCGGCTTCTACACCCGGGACGACATCCGCGAGATCGTCGCCTACGCGGCCGCCCGGCACGTGCGCGTCGTCCCCGAGATCGACGTGCCCGGCCACTCGCAGGCGGCCATCGCCGCCTACCCGCACCTCGGCAACACCGACGTCGTCGACACCGGGGCGCTGGAGGTCTGGGACGACTGGGGCGTGAGCCGGAACGTCCTGGCCCCCACGGACGAGGTGCTGCGCTTCTACGAGGGCGTCCTGGAGGAGGTGCTGGAGCTCTTCCCGGCCGAGGTCTCGCCGTTCGTGCACATCGGCGGCGACGAGTGCCCCAAGGACCAGTGGCGCCGCTCGCCGACCGCCCAGTCCCGGATCCGCGAACTCGGGCTGGCGGACGAGGACGAGCTGCAGTCCTGGTTCGTCCGGCACTTCGACCGCTGGCTGGCCGCCCGCGGGCGGCGGCTGATCGGCTGGGACGAGATCCTGGAGGGCGGACTGGCCCCGGGCGCCGCGGTCTCCTCCTGGCGCGGGTACGCGGGCGGGGTCGCGGCCGCCGAGGCCGGGCACGACGTGGTGATGTGCCCGGAGCAGCAGGTGTACCTGGACCACCGTCAGGACGGCGGCCCCGACGAGCCGGTGCCCATCGGGTACGTGCGCACGCTCGCCGACCTGTACCGCTTCGAGCCCGTGCCGCCGGAGTTGGACCCGGCCGCCGCCGCGCACGTCCTGGGCGCCCAGGCCAACGTCTGGACCGAGGTGATGGAGAGCCAGGACCGGGTCGACTACCAGGTGTTCCCGCGGCTGGCCGCGTTCGCGGAGGTGGTGTGGTCGCGGCTGCCGGAGCCGGCCGAGCGCGATCTGGCCGGGTTCGAGGCGCGGTTGACGGGGCACTACGGGCGGCTGGACGCACTGGGCGTCGGCTACCGGCCGCCGTCGGGGCCGCTGCCCTGGCAGCGGCGGCCGGGCGTGCGGGGGCGGCCGATCGAGGGGTCGCCGCCGGGGGCGTGAGCCCTCGAGGCGGTCCGCGGCCGCCTTTCCGGAGCTCTCCGGCCCGGGACCGACAAGTCATATGAGAGTTCATGAACTGCCCGTTGCGTGACACTGTCGGAAGCTTGTGCCCAAGACTGGTCAAACCGGACGTCAGGCCTGGTCGCGGCCGAAGGCCCCCGGCCGCACCCTCGCGTCGCGCGCTCCGGAAGATGTGCCAGAGTTGCCACGTCCCGGCTGTGAAGACGTACCGTACGGCGGACAGCTGTGAGCGCCGGGACATCGGGAAGGGGCAGCTGGGTTGACCACTCACGCACCGCAGGCCGCGCAGTCCGTGACGCTGCCGACCTCGCTCGACGAGGCCGTGGCGGCGCTCGCCGCCATGCCCGCCGCCGTGCCGGTCGCCGGCGGCACCGACCTGATGGCCGCCGTCAACTCCGGGCTGCTGCGTCCCGCCGGGCTGGTCGGCCTCGGCCGCATCAGCGAGATCCGCGGCTGGCAGTACCAGGACGGCCACGCGCTGCTCGGCGCCGGCCTCACGCACGCCCGCATGGGCCGTCCCGACTTCGCCGCACTCATCCCGGCGCTGGCCGCCGCGGCCCGGGCCGCCGGCCCGCCGCAGATCCGCAACGCCGGCACCCTCGGCGGCAACATCGCCAGCGCCGCCCCGACGGGCGACGCGCTGCCGGTGCTGGCCGCGCTGGAGGCCGTACTGGTCATCGCCGGGCCCGGTGGCGCGCGGCGCGAGATCCCGGTCTCCCACCTGCTCGCGGGGCGCGAGATGCTCGGCGCCGGCGAGCTGATCGGCTTCGTGCGGGTGCCGCTGCTGCACGCCCCCCAGGTGTTCCTGAAGGCCACCGGCCGGACCGGCCCGGGCCGCGCCGTGGCCTCCGTGGGGCTGGTGCTGGACCCGGCGCGACGCGGGGTGCGGTGCGCGATCGGCGCGGTGGCGCCGATGCCGCTGCGACCGCTGGAGGCCGAGCGGTGGGTCGCGGGCCTGATCGACTGGGACGGGGACCGGGGGCTCGCTCCCGAGGCGCTGGAGGCCTTCGGTGAGTACGTCGCCATGGCCTGCGTGCCGGACCCCGCGCCGGAACCCGCTTCACCGGCGGTGCTGCACCTGCGGCGGACGGTGGCCGTGCTGGCCCGGAGGGCACTGGGGAGGGCGCTGACCTCATGAGCGAGAACGACAACGTGACGACGACGTCCGAGGGCGCCGGGGCGTGGGGCTGGCAGCCCGTGCCGCAGGGCGGCGACTACGACGCGGACGCGACGGCCTTCGTGAAGCTGCCCGACGAGATGTTCGGGGAGCCCCTGGAGGCACCCGGCCACGGGTACGTGCCGCCGGTGATCCCGCCCGTGGTGGTGGGCTCGGGCGGCGTGAGCACCGACCCGACGGCGACGGGCACCTGGTCGGTGCCGGTGGACTGGCAGGGGGCTGCGGACGCCCCGGCGGCCGCCGACCCGGCCGCGCACCCCTCGGCCGTCGACCCGGCCGCCGCCCTTTCCGGAGGCTGGCCGGAGGCGGCTCCCGGTACGCACGGCGGCACGGCGCAGTGGCACTTCCCCGAGGTGCCGGCCGCCGACGCGGGTGCGCACGCGGACGTCGCTGCGCACGCGGACGTCGCTGCGCACGCGGACGTCGCTGCGGGCGCGGGCACGGGCCCCGGCGGGCACGCGGGCCCGGACGCGGGTGCCCAGGCCCACGCGCTGACCGGCGAGTGGTCGATCCCGGTCGCGCAGGGTGACCTGCCCGAGGAGTCGGGGGAGTACGCCCGCTCCACGCTGGCCCCCGAGTGGGCCCAGCAGGCCCCGGCCACCCTGCCGGGCGGCGCCGCCGCTCCGTGGGCGGAGCAGCTCCAGCAGTGGCCCACCCCGTCGCAGGAGGCGATGGCGGAGGCGGCCGTGGAGCCGACCGAGGGCGCGGGCCAGGCCTTCGACGGCGTGCGCGGGTACGTCGCCCCGCCCGCGGACTACACGGGCACGTCGGTGCGGCTGTCCTACCCGGACGCGGCGGAGCCGGGCACGGTCCCGCAGGCCGCGGCGGGAGACCTTGCGGGCGCCCCCGGTGACGGGACCGGATCGGCTGCGGGTGCGGGTGCGGGTGCGGGTGCGGGTGACGGACTGGGGCACGGGCACGGGTACGTGGCCGGTCCCGGTGCGGACGCGGGCCACGGGCATCTGCCGGGCTCCGGTCTCACGGGCGAAGGCGGAGCCGACGCGCACGCGTACGGACACGGCGTCCCCCCCGAGGGCCCCGGACACACCGACGGGGCCGGGATCCCCGTCCCGTCGTGGGCCCTCTCCCCGGGTGACACCTCGCCCGGCTTCGACACCTCCGGCTTGGGCGCGGGCCAGGGCGCGCCCGTCGACCACTCGCTGGGCCAGGGCCTGCCGCTCGCGGCTCCGGCCGCGGACCCTTCGCTGAGCCGGGGCACGCCGCTTGCGGCCGGTGCCGGTGCCGGTGCGGGCGAGGGCCCCGCCGACGCCCACGCACCCGACCACTCGCTGGGCCACGGGCTGCCGCTCGCGGCTCCGGCCGCGGACCACTCGCTCGGCCAGGGCGTGCCGCTCGCGGACGCGGTCGCCGAGCACGCGCCCGGTGAGGGTGCCGCACTCGCGGGTGCGGCCCTCGGGGGCCTTCGCGCCGCCGCGGGCGCCGCCGACGGCCCCGGGGGCGCGGCGCCGCACGCGCACGGCCCCGGTGAGGGCGTCGAAGCTGCCGAGGGCCTTCCCGGCCACGAGCACGCCGCCGCCGACGTCCACCCCGGTCCCGGAGGATTCGCCGCCGCGGGCCCCGACGGTGCGGACGTTCCCCCCGCCGGGCGACCCGCGCGCCGCGGCCCGGGCACCGGTCCGGCTGCCGCGGATCCCGACCCCGTCGCCGAGGGGCCCGTACCCGCCCCGCACGAGGACGTACGGCACGACACCGCCGAGCCGGCCGTGCCCGCCGACGGGCCCGGGGAGGCCGTTGCCGGGCACGCGCCCGACGCGCCGGCCGAGGAGTCGGCCGGCGACCGGTCCGCGGAGCCCCCGCGGGGCTCGGAGGCGACCGGGGCGTCCGGTGAGCACGGTTCCGAGCCGGTTGCCGGGCCCGTTCCGGCCGCGCTCGCCGAGGAGCGTCCCCACACCTCGTACGTGCTGCGCGTGAACGGCGCCGACCGCCCCGTGACCGGCGCCTGGATCGGCGAGTCCCTGCTCTACGTGCTGCGTGAGCGGCTCGGCCTGGCCGGTGCCAAGGACGGCTGCTCGCAGGGCGAGTGCGGCGCCTGCGCCGTCCAGGTCGACGGCCGGCTCGTCGCCAGCTGCCTCGTGCCCGCCGCGACCGCCGCCGGCAGTGAGGTCCGTACCGTCGAGGGCCTGGCCCGCGACGGGCAGCAGTCCGACGTGCAGCAGGCGCTGTGCCGGTCCGGGGGCGTCCAGTGCGGATTCTGCATCCCCGGCATGGCCATGACCATCCATGACCTGCTGGAGGGCAACCACGCCCCCACCGAGCTCGAAACCCGCCAGGCGCTGTGCGGCAACCTCTGCCGCTGCTCCGGCTACCAGGGCGTGCTCCAGGCGGTCCGCGAGGTCGTCGCCGAGCGGGCGGAGTCCGTCGACGGCGACGAGGCGCCGCACGCCGAGAGCGTCTTCGACCCCGCTCCCGAGAGCAGGGTCCCGCACCAGGCCCCCCCGGGTGCGGGCGGAGTCCATCCCGACCACCACCACCTCGGCCACGACGGCGGCCCGTACGGCCACGACGGCCACGACGGCCACGACGGCCACTTCGGGCAGGACACCCAGTACGGGCACGAGGGCAACTACGGGCACGAGGGCCAGTACGGGCACGAGGGCCAGTACGGGCATGAGGGCCAGTACGGGCACGAGAGCCAGTACGACCACGACGGCGGCAACGGAGGCACCGGCATGGGCACCGGCACGTCCACGGGAGGCACGGCGTGAGCAACGACGCGGCCACCGCCACCGCCCTGGGCACCGCCCCCGGTGCCCACCCCGCCGGTCCGGACGGCCCCGCCGAGCCGGAGCCCGCGTACGGGATCGGCGCCAGCCTCGCGCCCGCCGACACCCGCGCGAAGACCGAGGGCACCTACCCGTACGCCGCCGACCTGTGGGCCGAGGGCCTGCTGTGGGCCGCCGTCCTGCGCTCCCCGCACGCGCACGCCCGCATCCGGTCGATCGACACCTCCGCCGCGGTCGAGATGCCCGGCGTCCGCGCGGTCATCACCCACGCCGACGTGCCCGGCTGCTCCACGCACGGCCGCCGCATCACCGACCGGCCCGTCTTCGCCCACGACGTCGTGCGCCACCACGGCGAGCCCATCGCCGCCATCGCGGCCGACCACCCCGACACCGCGCGCCTGGCCGCCGCCGCGATCGCCGTCGAGTACGAGCTGCTGGAGCCCGTCACCGACCCCGAGAAGGCGTTCGGCGCCGCCCCGCTGCACCCCGACGGCAACCTCGTCCGCCACATCCCGCTGCGGTACGGCGACCCCGACGCGACCGGTGAGGTCGTCGTCGAGGGGCTCTACCGGATCGGCCGCCAGGACCCCGCCCCCATCGGAGCCGAGGCCGGCCTCGCCGTGCCCCGCCCCGACGGCGGCGTCGAGATCTACACCGCCTCCACCGACCCGCACTCCGACCGCGACCAGGCCGCCGCCTGCTTCGGCCTGGAGCCCGAGCGCGTCCGGATCGTCGTCACCGGCGTGCCCGGGGCCACCGGCGACCGCGAGGACGCGGGCTTCCACCTGCCGCTCGGCCTGCTGGCCCTGCGGACCGGCTGCCCCGTCAAACTCGCCGCCACCCGCGAGGAGTCCTTCCTCGGCCACTCCCACCGCCACCCCACCCTGCTGCGCTACCGCCACCACGCGGACGCCGAGGGCCGGCTGGTCAAGGTCGAGGCGCAGATCCTGATGGACACGGGCGCGTACGCGGACGCCTCGTCCGAGTCGCTGGCCGCGGCCGTCGCCTTCGCCTGCGGCCCGTACGTCGTGCCGCACGCCTTCGTCGAGGGCTGGGCCGTCCGCACCAACAACCCGCCCTCCGGCCACGTGCGCGGCGAAGGCGCGATGCAGGTGTGCGCGGCGTACGAGGGCCAGATGGACAAGCTCGCCGCCAAGCTGGGCCTGGACCCGGCCGAGCTGCGCATGCGCAACGTCCTGGCCACCGGCGACCTGCTGCCCACCGGCCAGACCGTGACCTGCCCGGCACCGGTGGCCGAACTGCTGCGCGCGGTCCGCGACTTCGAGCTGCCCGCGCTGCCCAAGGACACGCCCGAGGACGAATGGCTGCTGCCCGGCGGCCTGGAGGGCGCGGGCGAGCCCGGCGCCATCCGGCGCGGGGTCGGCTACGCCCTCGGCATGGTGCACATGCTCGGCGCGGAGGGCACCGACGAGGTCTCCACCGCCACCGTGAAGGTCCACGACGGCGCCGCGACCGTGATCTGCGCGGCCGTCGAGACCGGCCAGGGCTTCACCACCCTCGCCCGCCAGGTCGTGCAGGAGGTCCTGGGCATCGAGGACGTCCGGGTGGCGCCGGTCGACACCGACCAGCCGCCGGCCGGGCCGACCACGCACGGCCGGCACACCTGGGTGTCCGCGGGGGCCGTCGAGCGGGCCGCGAAGATGGTCCGGACGCAGCTGCTCCAGCCCATGGCCCACAAGCTGGGCATGTCGACGGAGCTCCTGCAGGTCGCCGACGGGAAGATCACCTCGTACGACGGGGCGTTCTCGACCACCGTCGCCGAGGCCATGGCGGGCAAGGAGCTGTGGGCCACCGCCCAGTGCCGGCCGCACCCGACCGAACCGCTGGACGAGGCCGGGCAGGGCGACGCGTTCGTGGGGCTCGCCTTCTGCGCGATCCGCGCGGTGGTGGACGTCGACATCGAACTGGGCGCGGTGCGGGTGGTCGAGCTCGCCGTCGCGCAGGACGTCGGCCGGGTCCTCAACCCGCGCCAGCTCGCGGCCCGTATCGAGGCCGGCGTCACGCAGGGCCTGGGCGCGGCCCTCACCGAGAACCTCCGCACGGCCGGCGGGCTGCTGCGCCACCCCGACCTGACGGGGTACGCGCTGCCGACGTCCCTGGACGCGCCGGACATCCGGATCGTCAAGCTGGTGGAGGAGCGCGACGTGGTCGCCCCCTTCGGCGCCAAGGCGGCCAGCGCGGTGCCGGTCGTGACCTCCCCGGCGGCGGTGGCGGCGGCGGTGCGCTCGGCGACCGGGCGGCCGGTGAACCGGCTGCCGATCCGGCCCCAGGCGGCGGTCGCGGCCCCCAACTCCTGAGCGGACGGGGAGGGTTGGACGGGCGCGCGGGCCGTTGCACGTGCAACCCGGAGTGTGCCCTGTCATAGGCGCTCGATAGAGTGGCCCCGCTTTGATCCCGCTTCGATCTCGTACGGATGCGAATCCGGAACGGGCCGGACCGGACCCGTGAGGGCCCCGTCCGGACGGCGGGTACGGGGACCACGGGGAGGGCCGAGGGGTGGCACTGGACGACGGGGCGGGCGGTTTCGGCCTGTTCGCGGGGCTGGCCGCGGGCACCGCCGGCATCGCGGGCGCGGTGGCCGGGCAGGCCAAGGCGCTGACGGTCGAAGTCGAGTCGATGCAGAAGTTCACGTCGCGCGTCGACGAGTTGCTGACCAAGCTGGAGGGCTCGCAGGCCGCGCCGAAGCGCATGGCCGACGGCAGCCTGCCCAGCGGTCACCTGGGCACCGGCTTCGGCGAGGCGGACGGGCTGTACGCGGCGTACCACACGGTGCACGCCCAACTGGCCATGCTCTCCAAGGGACTCGCGGGCCAGATCGAGGCACTGAGCATCGCCGTCGAGTCGTCGCGGGTCGGGTACGAGAACGTCGACGACGACGTCAAGCAGCGCATGCGGCGGCTGCACGCGGACGCCGAGAAGCACTACGACCCCACCCGCGACCCGGCGGTCGACCACCCGACGATGCCCCGGGGCGGCGCCGGTGGCGGCGGCGGTACCGGAAACGGTGGCACCGGTGTCGGCGGCGGCACCGGCAACGGCGGTTCCGGCGACGGCGGTTCGGGCGGCAACGGCAGCACTGCGGGAGGCTCGTTCTGATGGCGACCAACTTCGAGGGCTACTCCCACCAGGCCCTGCTGGACATGCTGGAGTCGGCGAACGCTGCGACCGCGAAGGACCTGGGCACGCAGCTCACCGAGGCGGCCAGGACCATCAAGGAGATCGGCGAGGACCTCAAGGCCCACGCCCCCAAGGTGGTCTGGGAGGGCGAGGGCGGCGACGCGTTCCGCGAGTGGGTCAACGCCACGGGCAACGCGACGCTCCGCCTCGGCGAGTACAGCGCGACCGGCGGCACGTGGATGACCAACGCCGCGCAGACCATCGTCGAGGTCAAGGCCAACATGCCCGCCCGCGACGCCGCAGCGAAGGCCAACCTCGACGCCGCCCACGCCGCCCCGCACGACCCGGACTCGGCCCAGATCGCCCGCGACGCGCGCGCGAAGCTCGACGGCGACCACGCGCAGGCGGTCCAGCAGATGAACAAGCTGGCGCAGTCGTACGAGGCCTCGTCCCAGGCGATGAACCGAGCGGAGGCACCTACGTTTCCGCCGCCGCCAGCCACCTTCCTGCCCGTGGATCGCTATGGTGAGGAAGCGATCAGCCGACCAGACAGCGACTATGCCGGTAGCAGCGGCGCCCCCAGTGGGCGAGGTAGTGGGACAGACGGCCCCAACCGCGCACCGGGGGTCACTCCCGGGAGCCCTGGTGGCCCTGGCGCCCACGCACCGGGGTTGCCCGCTGGTCCCGGCCCGTCCCACCCCGCCCCGGCACCCGCGCACCCTGGCAGCACCGTCCCGGACGACCGTGTTGATGTCGGCATTGACCGGGCCGCCACCCTCCCGGGGAGGGCCGACCCGCCCTCGCTGCACGCCACTCCTCCGGGTGGAACCGGGCCGGGCGGTGCAGGGATCCCCCCTGCACCTGCTGCCCCGCCCGTTTTCGTGCCCCCGAACACCCGACCGGGCCCTGGGGGTGGCCATTTTCCGCCAGCCAACGGCGTACGGCCGCCTGCTCCGCCTGTCACTGGTGCACCCGGGCGCATCGGAAGTGGGCCGTCCCCTGTGGGCCGAGACTCCGGGATTGTCGGCGGACGTCAGGTCCCGGCAGGCAAGGGGCCGGCCGCGGGCATTCCGCGCGGCACCGTCATCGGTGGCGAACCGGGTCAGGCGGGTCGCGCGCAGGAGGGTTACGCCCGAGCGGGTGGGGCCGCACGAGCTGGCGTGCCCAACTCTCCTGTCGGAGCTGGCCAACAGGGTCGATCTTCAGCCACGGGCCGCCCGTTCACACAAGGCGGGTCGGGCCTAGTGCGCGGTCAGAGCAGCGGTGCCCCGAGTGGCCTGCAGGGCATGAGGTCGACCTCTCCGCAGTCTCAGTCTGGGACGGAGCGGGAGCGGCCCGGCAACCGACCCGACTACCTTGCCGAGGACGAGGAGACCTGGCTGCCGGGCAACCGCCGCGTTGTCCCGCCGGTGATCGACTGAGCGGAACGGACTGCACGAGATGCGCATGTGGAGAGGTACCTCTGCCGTGGTAGGCCTGCTACTGGCTGCAGTCGCTGCGACTCCAGCCCACGCGGAGACCATTCGCTCCATGCAATGGCATCTCGATGTGATGCAGGCCGAGGAGATGTGGCAAACGTCTACTGGCAAGGGCATCACGGTTGCGGTCATCGACAGTGGCGTGGGTCATGTGCCCGAACTTGACGGCCAAGTACTGAGGGGCAAAGACCTCGCAGTCGGGGTGAAGGGCGACGAGCGGACCGACTATGGCGGCCACGGTTCGGGTATTGCATCCGTGATCGCGGGCACGGGCCGAAGTGCGGGTGCTGATGGTGCCTTCGGTCTCGCCCCTGGCGTCAAGATCCTTCCCATCCGCGTGCCCCACGAAATGCGGGATGACAAGACGTACCCATCCCATAGCGAAGCGATTCGGTTTGCGGCTGACTCCGATGCCCGTGTCATCAACATCTCACTAGGCTTGGCCTACGCCGATCCAGCCATCGCTGAAGCCGTGAAGTACGCCGTCTCGAAGAACAAGTTGATCTTCGCCTCGGTCGGGAACACCGGCTTCGGGCGCAACCTCCCCGAGTACCCCGGCGCCACCCCCGGCGTCGTGGGCGTGGCAGCCATCGGGCGGGATGCCAAGGCCACGGACGAGTCCCAGCACGGCCCGCAGGTAGATCTGGCCGCGCCCGGTGAGGACATCGTGCACGCCTGCATCAAGGCCACAGGGCTCTGCAAGAGCCACGGAACGAGCGACGCGACGGCCCTCGCATCCGCCTCCGCCGCGTTGATCTGGGCCGCGCACCCCACCTGGACCAACAACCAGGTCCTGCGCGTCATGCTCAACACCGCCGGGAAGCCCCGCGACGGGGTGAAGCGCAACGACTACATCGGCTACGGCGTCGTACGGCCCCGGGTGGCGCTGACCGACCCGGGGGACCCCGGGCCGGCCGACGTGTACCCGCTCCCCGACCTCGCAGCGGCGCAGAAGCCCGCCTCCGGCTCGCCGGACCCGGCCCCCTCCGGGACGCCGCCGGCGGTCGCCGGGCCGGGGGTCATCGACGACGGGTCGGGCGGCAACGAGCCGTACCTGGCGCTCGGCGTCGGCGCGGCGGTGCTGATCGCCGGGGGCGTGACCGTACTCACCGTCCGAGCACGCCGTCGCCGCTGACGCCCCGCTGATCCGACCTTCTGAACAACCGAACAACCGAAGAACCGAAGAACCGACCGTCATGGGAAGGAGAAGCGGCACGGTGTCCTTCGAAGAGGAGTGGTCCTCCGCGCGCACTACGGCGGCAGCGACCGGAAGAGGCGGCGCACGTGTAGCCACCCGCCCCGACCTGAAGGTCGACGGCGACGAACTCGGGGCGGTCGGCAGCGAGGCGTACGGGCTCCACCAGCGGCTCTCCCGGGACGGAGACCACGCCCGCCCCGCCACCTTCGACGCGGCCGTCGCCCTCACCGGCGCGGACTTCTCCAGCGGAGCGGCCCTGCTCACCGTCCACGACCGGTGGAACACGCAGCTGCACACCCTCCTCGACGCGTGCGCGCAGATCTCCAACCACCTGGACTACTCGGCCGCCACCCATGCCCGGGAGGAGGCGGACATCGCCGCCAGCTTCTCCACCTCCAAGATCAACGAGTGTCTGACGTGACCGGGGACGAGACATGGTGACCTTCGCGGACGTCTACACGCTCCGTCTCGGCCCGCTCCACGACGCCGTCACCGACTGGCGCACCATGGCCGCCCGGCTCGACGAGCTGGCCCACGCGGCCGCGACGGGCATGCTGGCGAAGGCGGACCGGGCCGACTGGCGCGGCGTGAACGCCGACGTGACCAAGCCCTTCATCGCCAAGACGGCGAAGGAGTTAGAGGACGCGGCGGCCGAGGCGAAGGGCATCGGGGCGGTCCTGGCCGACGGCTACGAGGCCTTCAAGCACGCCCAGGACGAGCTGAGGCGCATCGTCAGCACGGACGCGCCGGCCGACCACCTCACCGTCGACACCACCACCGGCGCCGTCCGGACCGCCGACCCCCTGGGGACGCGGCCCGACGACGGGGAGCTGGTCAGGGCCCGTGACAAGGCGGCCACCGCCCTCGGCACGCGCATCGCGGCGGTCCTGGACGCCTGCGACGACGCGGACCGTTCCATGGCCCGCGCCCTGCGCGCGAACGTCGGGGACGACGCGCACGACTTCCACCGGCCCGTGTACGACAGCCTGGACGCCGAGGAGGCGGCCCGTGCCACAGCCCTCGCACTGAAGGGACGGGAGCTCAGCCACGAAGAGCTCGAGCAGCTCAACGAGCTGCTCGCCGACAACAGCGGCTCCGCTGTCTTCGCCACCCGCTTCTACGAGTCGCTCGGGCCGCGGCGGGCGCTGGAGTTCTTCGGGCAGCTGGCGACGGACACGTACGACTACACCGACCTGGACGAGGAACGGCTGGGCGACGTACGGGAGCTCCAGCGCAACCTGGGTCTGAACCTCGCCACCGCCACCGACCCGGACCACCGGCCCCACCTGCCCGACCGCTTCGGCACGGAGCTGCGGCGGCTCGGCACCGAGCGGATCATGCTCGGGCCGTACGACCGGACCGGGGCGTTCGGCTACCAGCTGCTGGGCGGGATCATGCGGTACGGGAACTACGACGCGCGCTTCCTCACCCCGATCGCGGAACACGCGGCGCAGCTGCACGCGAAGAACCCGTACCTCTTCGCCGAGACCAAGCCCCTCGGGACCGTCCCCCGCAACCCCTTCAACCCCTCCGGGGTCAACGGCTCCGGCTTCGACCCGATGACCTCCTTCCTGGAGGCCCTGGGCCACAGCCCCGACGCGGCCAAGCACTTCTTCGCCGACGTGCCGCACGCCTACGCGCACGACGGCACGCCGATGCCGGGCAGGGCCGACCTCGGCAAGGGCGTGACGAACTACCTCGACTTCTTCGGGAACGCCAAGTACGAGGCATTCCCCGACACGGAGTTCGTCGGCGAGGCCAAGAAGGCGGCCGGCTACCCGACCGACGCCCTGGGCCACGCGCTGGAGGCCGCCACCCTCGGCCACGCCTGGGACGACCCCCACCCGAAGCTCGTCCGCGACGCCGACTCGGCGGCGGTGATGAAGCAGGTGGTCCTGAAGTACGGCGCCGACGCCGAGCTCCTCAAGCACCACGAGGCTCTCGCCGACAGCCTCGGCAACATGACGGCCGGTTACATCGACGACGTCAACTGGGGCCTCAACAACCACCGGGCGGACAGCCTTTACGCGCCCCGGGGCATGTCGGGCCACATCGAGCTCAGCCGCGAGCAGACGCGGGCCCTGCTGAGCGCGCTGGGCCAGCACCCGGACGCCTATGCCACCGTCTCCACGGCCGAGCGTGTGTACGCGGCCAGCGTCCTGGAGGCGCAGGTGGCCCCGGACGGCCACATCGACCACGGGCGGGCCCGGTCCGCCCTCCTGACCAGCTCGGAGGTGCAGGGCGTGCTCGACCAGTCGCGTGCCGACCAGGTCGCGAAGGACGGAGCCGAGAAGCAGAAGGAGTTCGAGCGGGCGCACGAGCAGCGCGCGGCCTGGGTCGAGTTCGGGGGCGCCGCAGTGGTAGCGGGCGGCGCGGCCCTTCTCCCCGAGGCGGCGGCCGGCGCGGTTCTGGTACCCCTGGCGGTCGAGACCGGGAGCGGGGCGCTGGAGCAGGTCTTCGGCGACGTGGTGGGGGATTGGTCGGACCACGCGGTCGACGAGAGCGAAGAGAAGATCGAGGCGCAGATCAAGGACGAGAACCGTGCCGTCTACAGGGCTGGCGAGCACAGCGCCGAAGCGCCCATGAAGCACTTCATCAAACGCCACCGCATCGGGTGGGACAGCGCGCAGGGCGTGGAGCTGCGGCAAGCTGTGAGCGGCGGCTACGGGGTCGGCAACGACCGTGCCGCGCAACAGGGGCACGCGCCGGTGGCCGAGCCCAGCTGAGACGCCATGGAGGGAACGAGGGTGCGCATACGGACGATCACTGCCGGGTTGCTGGCCCTCGGCGTCCTGACCGCCGGGTGTACCTCGCCGGGTACACCCGAGAACACCCTCCCGACACGCCGCGTCGAGGAGGTCCCGGCGTCTCGGGTGTGCGGCGGCACCCTGCTCGACACGGCTGCGGTCTCGGCCTTGGAGCGCCTCACACACAGCACCGCCTTCGACCCGGAGGCGGTGAAGAAGGACCACGGTGCGCCTGAGATCGCCCGCGTCATGGAGGCCGCATTCCGGTCCGGGGACGGCGTGCTGAACGCTCCGGAGGACGGGTGCGAGATCAGCCCGGTCGATTCCTCCTCCGCGTTTCCGACCATCGTGGTCGCCTTCATCGCGCTCGGGAAGGCGCCTGCCGGGACACCCACCGACGAACCCAACGAGATGTCCACGCCCGGCGTGCTCGCCCGCGCCTCCGAAGACGGCGCGAAGATCTACTTCGACTGCGAGAGCCGTCGCCTGGGAACGACAGAGGAGCATCCGCTGAGGCTGCGCTCCGAGGTGCAGAACTCGGTGCGGGAGCGAGGCGAGCCGGCCGCCACGCGCCACGACAACCTCACCCTCGCCCACTCCGCCGCCGTGGCCGTGGCCAAGGAGCTCGGGTGTGCGGGGAACGGGGGGCTGCCGGGGACCGCGGCGGGGTTGCCGGTGCCGGGGGAGTGAGGCGGGCACGCGGACGGCGTCCGGATCCTCGGGGTTCCGGACGCCGTCCCACTCGCACGCCGATCAGACAGACCCCAGCGGCGCAGACGCCGTGACCGGAATCGAACCGGTGTAAACCGCTTTGCAGGCGGTTCCCTCAACCACTCGGGCACACGGCGGGGTGCATCGGGGTCCCCCTCGGCCTGCGCCCGGCGCCACGGTTCGCGTCGGTCCTCGCCCCTCCGGGAGTCCGGTGCGGGCCTCGGGGTTCCTCGATGGGAAGACCGTACGGGGGCCGGGGAAAGGGTCGGAAGGGGATCGGGCGGCCTGCAATCCGACTGCCATCCTGCGTTCACGGACGACCCGTCCCGGCGCGCGCGCCGACCTTCGGCCTAGGGCGCGGGGACCAGTGCGGATCCGCCGAAAGCCGGGGGGAAATGACAGGGGCGAAAATCGTCCACGCCCCTTACTCTGGGGCGATGACCGCCCTGGAGCCGAAGGCCGTGTCCGACACCGCCGCACCACCGCACACCGCGCCTGCCCCCGCCCCCGCCGAGGGGACGGTCCCCGTCGGCACCCGTGGCGAGCGGCACGGCAGTGGCGGCGCGGACACGGACACGGGCACGGGCGCCGGCACGGGCACGGGCACGGGCGGGGTGCTCGGGCCCGACCACCGGCTGCTCACCCTCGGCATGGTCACCGTCGTCCTGCTCATCGCCTTCGAGGCCACCGCCGTCGGCACCGCCATGCCGGTGGCCGCCCGCGACCTCGACGGCGTCGGGCTGTACGCCTTCGCCTTCTCCTCCTACTTCACCACGAGCCTCTTCGGCATGGTCTGGGCCGGCCAGTGGTGCGACCGCCAGGGCCCGCTGCGCCCCCTGACCGCCGGCATCGCCGGCTTCGCCGCCGGCCTGGCGATCTCCGGCACCGCCGGGGCGATGTGGTTGTTCGTGTTGGGTCGGGCGGTGCAAGGCCTGGGCGGCGGGTTGGTGATCGTCGCGCTGTACGTGGTCGTCAGCCGCGCCTACGACGAACGGCTGCGCCCGGCGATGATGGCCGCCTTCGCCGCGAGCTGGGTGGTGCCGTCGATCATCGGCCCGCTGGCCGCCGGCACGGTCACCGAGCACCTCGGCTGGCGGTGGGTGTTCGTCGGCATCCCCGTGCTCGTGGTGTTCCCGCTGCTGATCGCGCTCCCCGCGATACGCCGCACCGCCTCCGGCCCCGCCGAGCCCGCCGACCCCGACGCCCCGCCCGCCGTCTTCGACGGGCGGCGGATCCGGCTCGCGTGCGGGATCTCGGTGGGGGCCGGGCTGCTCCAGTACGCCGCCCAGGACCTGCGCTGGCTGTCGCTGGCGCCCGCCCTGGCGGGCCTGGCGCTGCTCGTGCCGTCCTCGCTCGGGCTGCTGCCGCGCGGTACGTACCGGGCGGCCCGCGGCCTGCCCGCCGTCGTGCTGCTGCGCGGGGTCGCGGGCGGGGCGTTCATCGCCGCGGAGAGCTTCATCCCGCTCATGCTCGTCACGCAGCGCGGACTGAGCCCCACGATGGCCGGCTTCGCGCTCGCGCCCGCCGGCCTCACCTGGGCGGTGGGCTCCTGGGTGCAGGCCCGGCCGTGGGCCGAGCCGTACCGGGAGCGGCTCGTGGTCGGCGGCATGGTGCTGGTGGCGCTGTCGATCGCGGCCGTGCCGACCGTGCTGATCGAGTCGGTGCCGGTGTGGCTGCTGCCCGTCTACTGGGGCGTGGGCTGTTTCGGCATGGGGCTGGCGATCGCGGCGAGCAGCGTGCTGCTGTTGAAGCTGTCGGCGCCGGAGGAGGCGGGCACGAACTCGGCCGCCCTGCAGATCTCCGACGCCCTCTCGAACGTGGTGCTGCTCGCCGGTGGCGGCGTGGCCTTCGCCGCCCTGGGCGGCGGGGCCGTCGGCGCGGCCCACGCGGCCACCGCGGGAGGCGCCTCGCACCCGGCCGCCTTCGCGGCGGTCTTCCTCCCGATCGCGGTGGTCGCGGCCGTGGGGGTGTGGGTGTCGGCCCGCATCACCCCGCCGGCCGAGTCACCCGTGCGGGGTGCCGAAATCGGGTGACACCGCGCGGTACCGCGCGGTACCGCGCGGTGCCGTCAATCATGGCTGGTCTCAACGTCAGGTTCACCGAAGCAGAGCTCGACGCCTTGCGCGAACGTGCCGAGGCGGAAGGGCGCAGCATGCAGTCCTTCGCGCACGATGCCGTCATCAGAGCAGTAAACGAACACAGCCGGCTCTTCAACGAAGCGGCCGAGCATGTCCTGAAGGCGAGTGAGGAGCTGAACCGGAGGCTCGCCTGATGCACTACCTGACTCTGCCGGAGCTGCTGAACCTCGCGGAGAGGCTCGGAGCGGGCGACGTCCGTGACTACGGGCTGCTGGACTCCGCTCTGGCACGTCCGCAGTCCAGTGTGTTCGGCCAGGACGCCTACCCGGACGTGTGGCAGAAGGCTGCCGCACTGATGGAGTCACTGGCCCGGAACCGTGCACTGGTGGACGGCAACAAGCGGATCGCCTGGTATGCGACCTGGGTCTTCCTTCATATGAACGGCCACCCCCTGGACGGACCGTTCGACGTCGACGAGGCCGAGCAGTTCGTGCTGGACGTGTGCCAGGGCGCGCTCGACGTCCCGAAGACCGCCGCGCAGCTCCCGCGCTTCGCTGCCTGACCCCCCGTGCCCCGCACCCCCGGGACCCCAACAGGGTCCCCCCGGGTGCGGGGCACCGCCATGCCCGCCCCAGCCGCACGCCGGGTACCGGAAAGCGTCGCCCCCGTCGGAATGTGAGGCTCGCCGCACCGCGCGAGGTCACGGCCTCGTCTGCCTCCGGCGAGGCGGAGGGCCCCGGTAAGGTGGCCCGGTTGTCCTACGTACGACCGCCCGGACCGCAGGTCCGAAGGCGCGACCACCCGTACCGCCCGACCGCCCCGTACCGCCGCGCCCGCCGGCGCGGCCCGTACCCGCGAGAGCCCGAACCGGAGACCGTGACTACTACCGCCTCCCACCACCTCTCACCCGCCTTCCCCGGCCGTGCCCCCTGGGGCACGGCCAGCAAGCTGCGCGCCTGGCAGCAGGGGGCGCTGGACAAGTACGTCCAGACGCAGCCCCGCGACTTCCTCGCGGTCGCCACGCCCGGCGCCGGCAAGACCACCTTCGCCCTGACCCTCGCGTCGTGGCTGCTGCACCACCACGTCGTGCAGCAGGTGACCGTCGTCGCCCCGACCGAGCACCTCAAGAAGCAGTGGGCCGAGGCCGCCGCCCGGATAGGCATCCGGCTCGACCCGGAGTACTCCGCCGGCCCGCTGAGCAAGGAGTACCACGGCGTCGCCGTCACCTACGCCGGCGTCGGCGTGCGCCCGATGCTCCACCGCAACCGCTGCGAGCAGCGCAAGACCCTCGTCATCCTCGACGAGATCCACCACGCCGGTGACTCGAAGTCCTGGGGCGAGGCATGCCTGGAGGCCTTCGACCCCGCGACCCGCCGCCTCGCGCTCACCGGCACGCCCTTCCGGTCCGACACGAATCCCATTCCCTTCGTGACGTACGAGGAAGGGAACGACGGAATCCGGCGGTCCTCCGCCGATTACACCTACGGCTACGGAAATGCTCTCGGCGACGGGGTGGTTCGTCCGGTCATCTTTCTGTCGTACAGCGGAAATATGCGCTGGCGCACGAAGGCAGGCGACGAGATCGCCGCGAAACTCGGCGAGCCGATGACCAAGGACGCGATCTCGCAGGCATGGCGCACCGCGCTCGACCCGCGCGGCGACTGGATGCCGAACGTGCTGCGCGCCGCCGACCAGCGGCTCACCGAGGTCCGCAAGGGCATTCCGGACGCCGGCGCCCTGGTCATCGCCTCCGACCAGGACTCGGCCCGCGCGTACGCCAAGCTCATCCGCGAGATCACCGGCAGCAAGGCCACGCTCGTACTGTCCGACGACGCCGGCGCCTCGAAGAAGATCGACGAATTCAGCGGAAGCGACGACCGGTGGATGGTCGCCGTCCGCATGGTGTCCGAGGGCGTCGACGTCCCCCGCCTCGCGGTCGGGGTGTACGCGACCACCATCTCCACCCCGCTGTTCTTCGCGCAGGCGGTCGGGCGTTTCGTACGTTCGAGGCGCCGCGGCGAGACCGCGTCCGTGTTCCTTCCGACGATTCCCTACCTCCTCGGATTCGCCAACGAGATGGAGGTCGAGCGCGACCACGTCCTCGACAAGCCCAAGAAGCAGGGCGAGGACGAGGACCCGTACGCCGAGTCCGAGAAGGAGATGGACGAGGCGAACAAGCAGCAGGACGAGGACACCGGCGAGCAGGACATGCTGCCCTTCGAGGCGCTGGAGTCCGACGCCGTCTTCGACCGCGTGCTCTACGACGGCGCCGAGTTCGGCATGCAGGCCCACCCGGGCAGCGAGGAGGAGCAGGACTACCTCGGCATCCCCGGCCTGCTCGAGCCCGACCAGGTGCAGCTGCTGCTGCAGAAGCGGCAGGCCCGGCAGATCGCGCACAGCCGCCGCAAGCCCGACACCGAGGCCGACCTGCTCGAGCTGCCGGCCGAGCGCCGCCCCGTCGTCTCGCACAAGGAGCTGCTGGAGCTGCGCAAGTCCCTCAACACCATGGTCGGCGCGTACGTCCACCAGAGCGGCAAGCCGCACGGGTGCGGAGGAACGCACGGGCCCCGCCCCTTTTCCCGGACGTGGCCGGTGTCGTACTTAACGGTAATTAATCCATAAGCCCGATCGGCGCCGTATAAAGTCCTCGGTGTTGCCGACCTTGGTCCTGAAACGGCGCAAATTGCTTGCTACCGCCCGGATTCTGGACGAGGGCTTCCGCTCAGCGGGACCCGGTCGCTACATTCCCCGCAACGAAACGCCCCGTGGCAGCGCCGCCGCGGAGCGCAGCCGGTGCTCAAAGCCTTTACCGGCGGCCTCTCCGTGCGTCGCCGATGGGACCGGCAGCGCTACCGCCCGATGAGAGATCACCGCCGCTCACCACAGAGGGAGAGGCGTCGTGACCGCGGAAACCTCCCAGACGCTCGACCGAGGGCTGCGCGTCCTCAAGCTGCTAGCCGACACCGACCACGGTCTGACCGTCACCGAGCTCTCCAACCGGCTCGGTGTCAACCGCACGGTCGTCTACCGACTCCTCGCCACGCTGGAACAGCACGCCCTCGTCCGCCGGGACATCGGCGGCCGGGCCCGCGTCGGCCTGGGGGTCCTGCGGCTGGGCCGGCAGGTCCACCCGCTCGTCCGCGAGGCGGCCCTGCCCGCCCTGCGCTCGCTCGCCGAGGACATAGGCGCCACCGCGCACCTGACCCTCGTCGACGGGACGGAGGCCCTGGCGGTCGCCGTCGTCGAACCGACCTGGACCGACTACCACGTGGCCTACCGGGCCGGCTTCCGCCACCCGCTCGACCGCGGGGCCGCCGGCCGGGCCATCCTCTCCGCCCGCCAGAGCGGCCTGTCCGACCCCGGGTACACCCTCACCCACGGCGAGCTCGAAGCCGGGGCGTCCGGGGCCGCGGCGCCGCTGGTCGGCATCACCGGCCTGGAGGGCAGCGTCGGCGTGGTGATGCTCGCCGACACCATCCCCGAGCGGGTGGGGCCCCGCGTGGTCGACGCGGCCCGCGAGGTCGCCGACGCCCTGCGCTGAGCCCGACCGTACGAGGCGACTGCCGCGCTCCGGGCACCCGGCCAGTAGATTGGCCGGGTGCTCTCTCGCCTCACACGTCTGCCCCGTCCCGCCGCGCTCGCGATCTGCGCCGCCCCCGTGGTCGCGCTGTTCGCCGTCGTGGCCCTCGCCCCGCTGCCCTTCGCGCTCGCGCGCCCCGGCATGACGGCGGACGTGCTGGGCTCCCAGAAGGGCAAGCCGGTCATCACGATCAGCGGCGCCCCCACCCGCGACACCTCCGGGCAGCTGCGGATGACCACCATCGTGGCCACCGGGCCGTCGGCGGAGGTGGGCCTCGGCGACGTCGTCGACAGCTGGTTCCGCACGGACCGGGCCGTACTGCCCAAGGAGGCGGTCTACCCGTCGGGCAAGAACGACGAGCAGATCGAGCAGCACAACCTGGAGCAGATGGAGCAGTCCCAGTCCAGCGCGACCACCGCCGCCCTCGGCTACCTGCACGAGGACCCCGAGAAGGTGAAGGTCGACCTCGAGCTCGCCGACGTCGGCGGCCCGAGCGCAGGCCTGCTGTTCTCGCTCGGCATCGTCGACAAGCTCGACGGCGACGGCGCCGGCGGCGACCTCACGGGCGGCCGGAAGATCGCGGGCACCGGGACCATCTCCGACACCGGCACGGTCGGCGCGGTGGGCGGGGTGGCGCTGAAGACCCAGGCCGCGCGCCGCGACGGGGCCACGGTGTTCCTCGTACCGAAGGCCGAGTGCTCCGACGCGAAGTCCGACCTGCCGGCCGGGCTCCGGCTGGTCCCCGTCACGACCCTCTCGGACGCCGTGGACTCGCTGCGGCAGCTCAAGAAGGGCGGGCAGGTACCGGCGTGCTGACGCCGGCCTCCGGGTCGGTCGCCGGGCCGGTCGCCGCACCGGTCTCCGGGTCGGTCGCCGCGCCGGCCTGCGGGCCGGTCCCCGGGCCGCCCGTACGGGCCGCCGCCGGCACCGTCGCGTGCTCCGGGCCCATCGTCCGCCAGGCCGGGAAGACCAGCGGCGACAGCGTCGCCAGCAGGTAGACGGAGCCGAGGGCGAGCAGCGCCCCCGTGACGCCGATCCGGTCGACCAGCAGGCCCGCCGCGAGTCCGCCCAGCGGCATGGTCAGCTCGCAGCCCGCGGTGGTGACTCCCGTGACGCGGCTGCGCAGCTCCTCCGGCACCCGCTCGAAGAGCACCGTGGTCAGCACCGGGTTGAGCACCCCGGCGCCGAGTCCGCCGAGGGCCATCGTCACGGCCAGCGGCAGCGTCGTACCGGTGGTCGCCGCGACCAGCCACCGGGTCGGGCCGCTGACCAGGAACGCGGTCGCGAACACCGCCCGGCGCGGCAGCCGCTCGCCGTACGCGCCGTACAGCAGCGCACCGAGCAGCGCGAAGCCGCCGAACAGCGAGACCAGCAGGCCCAGCTGAGCGGATCCGCCCAGCTCGTCGCGGGCGTGCACGGGCAGCAGCACCGAACTCCACGCCTGGTCCAGCCCGTTGGTGGTCATCACCATGACGGTGACGGCCAGCAGCAGCCGGGTGCGCAGCAGGAAGGCGTACCCCTCGCGCAGGTCCGCGCGGTACGAGGCCAGGGAGACGGGGGTGCCGTCGCGGACCGGCTCGGCCGCCGCCACTCCGCGGACCCCGGCCCGGACGAGGGCCGCGGAGGCGAGGAAGGAGGCGCCGTCGAGCAGCAGCACGGACTCCGCCCCGACCAGCGCGATCAGGACGCCCGCCAGGGCCGCGCCGAGCATCCGGGCGCCCCGCGAGACCCCGTCGTACAGGCTCGCGGCCCGGGTGACGGTGGTGCCGGCGTGCTGCGCGAGGCTGGGCAGGAGGACGCCGCGGGCGGTCAGGCCCGGGGTGTGGACCAGTCCGCCGAGCGCCATGAGGGCGCACAGCATCCAGAACTCCAGCGCGCCCGCGTAGTGCAGCAGCGGGATCGCGCCGACGGCCAGGCCGCAGACCAGGTCGGAGGCGACGGAGACGCGGCGGCGGCCGATCCGGTCGATGACCGGGCCGCCGACGAGGGCGGCGACGACCACGGGCAGGGTCGCGCAGAAGGCGACGAGCCCGGCCCGGCCGGCGCTTCCGGTGGTCTGCAGCACGAACCAGGGCACGCCGATGAGGGTGAGCGAACTTCCCGCGATGGAGATGGTGTTGGCGACCAGGACGGCGGTGAGGGGACGGCGGGCGGCCCGGGAGCGGGCCGCGGCGGGGGAGTCGCGGGCACTCGTGCGGCGGGTGCCCGGCAGCCGGGCGCTCATGCGGCGGACGCCGGGTGGGCGAGGCGGGTGCCGGCGTGGACCAGCGCCATGCCGAGGCGGTGGCGCAGGCGGTGCGCGGGGGAGGCGGCGGCAGCCGCGTCCTCGGCGCGGGCGAGGCCGGCGCGCGCGGTGCGGGCCTCGCGGGCCAGGCGCCAGTCGCGGGCGGCGGTGCGGAGCTCGGCGGAACGGGTCAGGTGGGTGGGGAGGTGGGCCTCGATGAAGGTGTGCATGACAAGACTCCTTCTGTGGGGGCGCGCGGAGGTGTTGGCGTGTCAGGGCGCGCAGGGGTGTCGGGGTGGCGCGGGGCCGCGGGGCGCGGGGGCGCGAGGTGGTGCCGCGCGTGGGGGCGGCGCGCGTGGGGGCGGCGCGCGCGTGGGGGCGCCGTGCGTGGGGGCGGCGGAGTGCGTGTGGGGCGCCGCGCGTGGCGGCGGCGCCGTGCGTGCCGGTGGCCGGGGCGCGGGGTGCCGAGGAGGAAGGGGAGGTGGGGCGGGGGCGGTCGGGCCGCGGGTCGCTCAGCGGGTGGCGGCCCCCGCCCCCTGTCGGCGTCAGTCGCCGGTGCGCGGGAGGGCGTGGATGTGGAAGCGCACCTTGCGGCTGCCGTCCCCGCCCTCGTGTGCGTGGTAGGACTCGATCAGGTCGTGCAGTTCGCGCACCAGCCGCGCGGTCTTCTCGGCCGTCAGGTTCAGCTTGAAGTCGCTGAGGTCCGAGGCGAGTTGCCATTCGGCCGGCTCGCGGTGCAGGTTGCCGATCCAGGTGCTGGTCTCCTGGGCGTGGTTGGTGGCGACCTCGTGTCGGAACAGGTCCACCGCGCCGCGCACTTCGGGGTTGGGGTCGGTGGCCACGTCGTCGGGCAGCCGGATCCCGTCGTGGCTCGGGCGCCACCAGCGCTCGCGCCCCTTGCCGTGGCCGGGGGCGTCCTCGACGAACCCGTACGTGGCGAGCTGCCGCAGGTGGTAGCTGGTGGCGCCGCTGGACTCGCCGAGCCGGTCGGCCAGTTGGGAGGCCGTGGCGGGGCCGGTCAGGCGCAGCTCCTTCAGCAGGTGCATGCGCAGCGGGTGGGCCAGCCCGCGAAGGGTCCGGGCGTCGAGGTCCTGGATGCTCCGCTCGGGCTGTGCGGTCTCTTCGGCCTCGGGCTGCGGGCCTTCGGTGTTCTCGGGCATGGCCTCACCCTAGGTGTTGCAAAGACTCCTATGCAAGGGTTTCTTTGCAACTACTTCTTTGCATCGCCTCCTCCGGTTGCCGCGAGTCCGCCGGCCAGGGCCGGGACCGCGGTGTTCTCCCTGTTCAGAGCCTTCTTACGGGCCTCCGTCGCGCGGTCCGGGACCCCGCGGCCCGGACCCGGGCGACCCGCGGCGGCCCGGCCCGCGGCACTCCGCGGCGTGAGCAGCGCGGCCACCAGCGCGCCCAGCCAGTCCGCCAGCAGCGCCACCGCCACCGCCAGCACGGCCCCGAGCACCAGCACCGGAGCCCGCCCGGTCCGCAGCCCCGCGACGATCAGCGTGCCGAGCCCGCCGCCCCCGGCGAAGACCGCGAGCGCCGCCGCCCCCGCGCACATCACCAGGGTCTGGCGCACCCCCGCGAGCACGGCGGGGGCAGCCAGGGGCAGTTCCACCCGCCGCAGCGTCGCGGGTCCCGACATCCCGAGCGCGCGGGCGGCCCGTACCAGGCCGGGATCCACCGCGCGCAGCCCGCGCGCGGTCCGCGCGACCACCGGCAGCGCCCCGTACGCGGCCATCGCCGCGACCGCGGTCGCCGGACCGGGCCCGGCCACGACCACCAGCAGCGCCAGCAGCCCGATGGCCGGAACGGCCCGCCCGATCACGGCCAGCCGCGCCAGCACCGGCACGGCCGGCCGCAGCGCCCGGCGGGAGAGCGCGATGCCGAGGGGGAGGCCGAACAGCAGCGCCCAGCAGGCGGCGGCCGCGGTCAGCCGCAGGTGGTCCCACAGCAGCAGCCGCACGGCCCCGCCGGTCAGCGCGGGATCGCTCAGCGCGGCGCCGGCCGCGCCGGCCGGACCGGTCGCCGCGGGGTCGGCGGAGCCCGGATCGGCCGGGCCGGTGTCGGTCGGACCTGGAACGGCCAGGCCCGGACCGGTCAGCGCCGGATCGGTCAGGCCCGGATCGGTCAGCGCCGGATCGGTCAGGGCCGGCCCGACGAGGGCCGGGTCGGCCAGCGCGGGCCCGGCGACCGGGTCCGGTCCGGTCCACGTGCTCCACAGGTACGCCGCCACGACCGCGCCCGCCAGCAGCAGCGACGGCAGTACGGTCCGCCGCACCGGCCCGCCCCCGGCCGCGGCCGGGGGCGGGGACGCGGGCGGGACCTCCGGCTCGACGGCGGCGGGGGCGCCGGCTGCGGCCGGCGCGGTCAGCTCGGGCCGGTCCGCGTCGAGGAACGCCAGGCCCTTCACCTCGTGCTCGCCGGGTGGCCGTTCGGGCGGCCGGGGGCCGGCCCCGTGCGCGGGCGCGGTCATGCGGCACCCGCCCCCTCGGCGGCCGCCAGGGCCGCGGCCGTCTCGGCGGCCGCCTGCCCGCCCGCGGCCCGCTCGTCCGCGGCCTGCCGGCGCGCGGCCGCCCGGTCGGCGGCGAGCAGCTCCCGCACCGAGTCCAGCAGCGTCTCCAGGTCGACGACGCCGACGTACTCGCCGCGCCGCCCGGTCACCGCCACCCGGCCGCCGCTGTCGGTCAGCGCGGCCTCCAACGCGTCGTGCAGGGTCGCGTCGCGCGTCACGGTGTCGTGCACCAGCTGCCCGGCCCGGGCCAGCGAGCCCTTGGCCCGCATCAGGTCCGCGCGCCGGAGCCACTTGTACGGACGGCCCTGCCCGTCGAGCATGAGCAGCTCGTTGTGCGGGCCCAGCCGCAGCTTGTTGAAGATGTCCTGCAGCGGGTCGTCCACGGTCGCCGTCGGAAAGGCGGCCACCTCCACGTCCCGTACGCGCGTCAGGCCCAGCCGTTTCAGTGCCGCACCCGCACCCGCGAACCCGGACACGAAGTCGTCGGCCGGATCGGTCAGCAGTGCCTCGGGGGTGTCGAACTGGGCGATCTGCGACCGCTCCCGCAGTACCGCGATCCGGTCGCCCAGCTTGACCGCCTCGTCGAAGTCGTGGGTGACCAGGACGATCGTCTTGCGCAGCTCCCGCTGGATGCGGATCAGCTCGTCCTGGAGGTGGTCCCGGGTGATCGGGTCCACCCCGCGGAACGGTTCGTCCAGCAGCAGGACCGGGGGATCGGCGGCGAGCGCCCGGGCCAGGCCGGCCCGGTGCCGCTGTCCGGCCGTGAGCCGGTCGGGCCGGCGGTCGTGGAACTCGTGCGGGTCCAGGCCGACCAGGTCGAGCACCTCCTCGACCCGGTCGCGCACCCGCGCGCCGGACCAGCCCGACATGCGCGGCACCAGGGCGGCGTTCTCGCCGACCGTCATGTGCGGGAACAGGCCCACGGAGGCGTCCACGTACCCGATGCGGCGGCGCAGCTTGACCGGCGACATGCCGAGGACGTCCCGTTCGCCGATCCGGATGCGGCCGGCGCTGGGCTCCACCAGGCGGTTGATCATCCGGAGGGTGGTCGACTTCCCGCAGCCGGACGGTCCCACCAGCACCACGGTCTCGCCGGGCCGGATGTCCAGGGTGACGTCCTCGACGGCGGGCGCGTCGGCGCCGGGGAACCGTTTGGTCAGCCCTTCCAGCCGGATCGGCAGGCCCGGCCGGCTCCCGGAGGCGGGGGTGGTGGCGGGAGTGGGGGTGGAGGGGAGGGCGGGGGTGAGGGG
>NZ_JOGB01000024.1 GCF_000719335.1 Streptomyces sp. NRRL S-87 | reverse complement strand
GTCGCGGCGGCCGCCGCCGAAGACGGCGTCGAAGCGGTGCTGCTGGATCGCCTCGGTCAGCGGGACGGTCTGCAGCGGGTTGCGGACGCCGTCGGGGCGCTCCCTGAGCTTGCCGGCGTCGATGTACTCCTGGACCGAGGCCACGTGCAGGCGCAGGTTGTGCTCGGCGACGATGCGGTCGCGGTAGGCGAGGACCTCGGGGAAGTTGTGGCCGGTGTCGACGTGCAGGAGCGTGAAGGGCACCGGCGCGGGGGCGAAGGCCTTCAGCGCCAGGTGCAGCATGACGATCGAGTCCTTGCCGCCGGAGAAGAGCACCACCGGCTTCTCGAACTCCCCCGCCACCTCACGGAAGATGTGCACCGCCTCGGACTCCAGCGAGTCCAGGTGCGTCAGGGCGAAGGGGTTCCCCGCCGCCTCGATCAGACGCTGGGTCGCGGTCGTCATGCCAGGCCCCTCTCGGTCAGGAAGGTGTGCAGCTCGGCTGCGGACTCGCCCACCGAGCGGCCCTGCGTCTGGATGCGCAGTTCCGGGCTCTCGGGGGTCTCGTACGGGTCGTCGACGCCCGTGAGACCGGAGATCTCGCCGGCCGCCTGCTTGGCGTACAGGCCCTTCACGTCGCGCTGGGAGCACAGCGAGACCGAGGTGGCCACGTGGATCTCCAGGAACGGCGTGCCGGCGGCGGCGTGCCGGGCACGGACGGCGGCGCGGGAGTCGGCGTACGGGGCGATGACCGGCACCAGCGTCTTGACGCCGTGCGAGGCCAGCAGCCCGGCCACGAAGCCGATCCGCTGCACGTTGGTGTGCCGGTCCTCGCGGGTGAAGCCCAGGCCCGACGAGAGGAACTCGCGGATCTCGTCGCCGTCGAGCACCTCCACCTCGTGGCCCTCGACGCGCAGGCGGTCGGCGAGGACACGGGCGAGGGTGGTCTTGCCCGCGCTGGGGAGCCCGGTCAGCCACACGGTGGCGCCGCGCTCGCTGGGGGCGGCGGCCGGGGCCGCCTCCGCGGTGTCCCCGGCGGCCAGGGTGTGAGCCGTGGTCACGGTGGTGTTCTCCCGGGAGGTAGATGGCGGACTTGCAGGGATGGGTCGAGCACGTCCCCGCGCGCTGCAGGGCGGCGGCGCGGGCCGGGGCGGCACGACCTTTCAGGCGGTGGCGAACTCGGCCAGCGTCCGGCCGAGCACGTCCATGTCGATCCGGTGCCAGGATCCGGACAGCTCGAGGCCCCGGCCGTTGGGCAGGGCGTCCGCGGTCGCCTGCGCCGCCGCACGCAGCCAGACGCTGGTGCTGTCGCTGTTGAGGACCAGCGTCTCGGTCCGGAAACCGGCGAGCCGGTCGGCCGGGACGGTGAAGTCGCCGCAGATCTCGATGTCGTAGAGCAGCGTGTGGGCGTTCGTCTCGTTGACGGCCCAGATCGGGCTCCTGCGCCACTCCGCGACCGTGTCGGGGGTGAGGCCGAGCACGGGGCCGAGGAAGAACTCGGCCGCCTCGTCGCGCCGGTCGCGCGCCAGGAGGTCCTGGATCGTCCGCGCGGCGTTGAAGGGGGGCTTCGGGAACCCGTCCACCCGGAAGAACGGCTCGTGGAGCGCCAGCCTGGTGATCGGCGTGCCCGCGAGCGCCGCCTTGATGGCCAGGTTCGCGCCCGTGGAACCGGCGAACACGGCCGCCGAGCCGCCCGCCTCCTCGATCACCGCCTGGAGATCCTCGACCTCCCGCTCGACGGCGTACTCCGGAGCGTCACCGCTCTGGCCGCGCCCGCGGCGGTCGTAGGCGTACACGGTGCAGTGCTGCGCCAGCTCGGGAACGAGATCGTTGAAGATCGTGTGGTCGCGGAACGCACCGTTGAGCAGCACGAGCGCGGGGCCCTCGCCCGACTTCTCGTAAGCGATCGTCGTGCCGTCCCGGGAAACGACCTTGCGCATCTCGCACTCCTCGTGCCGACCGGAGGTGCTCTCACCTCGCCCTGTGTCGGCAGCTTCGAGTGCGTCGATGGATCACCGGTCGAGAACCGATAGCGGCCCGCTTGCGCCGCCCGCCGCCCCTCGCGGCGGCGTCGGCGCGCATGCGTCGACGACCAGCCAGAACGCGAGGCGGGGACAACGCGGACGGCCGTTCCCCACGCTTCGGCACCGGGCAACGAAGCGCTGGGGAACGGCCGCTGTGTGGAGGAGTGCGGGCCGCGTGGCCCGCGGCCGACGGGACGGCCGGCCGGCCCTCCCGTCGGCCCCGCGTCCGGCGGGGAGTGCCTAGCCCCAGTTCTGGCCGGCGGGCTCCTGGATGGTGACGTTCAGCCGGTTGAAGAAGTTCGTCGTCGCGATCATGAGGATGAGCGCGGCGAGCTGCTCCTCCGAGAAGTGGTCGGCGGCCGCGTCCCACACGTCGTCCGGCACGCCCTGCCCGCTGCGGTCGGCGAGCCGGGTGGCGTGCTCGGCCAGCGCCAGCGCGGCGCGCTCGGCGTCCGAGAAGAACGGCGCCTCGCGCCAGGCGGCGACGGCGTGCAGGCGCTCGTCGGTCTCACCGGCCTTCTTGGCACCCGTGGCGCCGGCGTAGACACAGGCGCTGCAGCCGTTGATCTGGCTCGCGCGCAGGTGCACCAGCTCCAGCAGGCGCGGGTCGACCCCGCCCTTGTGCATGGCCTTGTAGAGGTTCTGGATGCCGCTCATGGCGTCCGGCAGAACCTGGGCGGGGTTCTTCATGCGAGCCTTCATCGGGAGCTCCCTCAGTAGGTGTTGTCCGTTCGCCACAACAATGACGGAGCACGCCCCGCGAATGGGACCCGCAAACTCGAGAATTGCTTGAGCGGTGGGACGCCACCCCACACGACCAGCGACGATGCGGCGGACCTCCCCCACGCGCACGACGGGCCGACCGCCTGACGGCCGATCATGGGGCCGCTCCTCGCATTCCCGCTCGAACGCGTAAAGCCTGAATAAGGAATCAGCCAGAATCGGGCCGCCATCAGGCGTGGGAATCAGGGTTCCAGCCAACTCGAGGGGCGCTCTATCGGGACTCCACCGCCCAGGTGAAGAACCTTTGTGTAACCAGTCCCGTACGAGCCCCCGCTCCACGGCTCCTGACCCTCAGCGAGAGTCACATGACGACCCAGATCCCGGCACCATCCCCGACGGAAACGGATCCACCGCCCGCTACCTCCCCCACCGTTGCGAGCCGATACGCCTCCTTCGTCGCCGGCCGGCGCTCCAAGTGGGTCGTGCTCGTCGTGTGGCTCCTTCTCATGGGCATCGGCGGCTCGCTGGCCGCCGGCCTGGCGGACGTACAGGACAACGACCCCGAGACCTGGCTCCCCTCGAGCGCCCAGTCCACCAAGGCGGTGCAGCTCGCCGAGGACTACTTCGCCGACAAGGACTCCAGCACCGCGGTCATCGTCTACGCCCGCGAGGGCGGCCTCACCCAGGCCGACCTGTCCAGGATCGACGGCGACCGCGGCCGGCTCGCCGACGTGGCCTCCGGCAACGTCACCTCCGCCGTGGTCTCCCAGGACAAGGTCGCGGCCTTCGTCAGCGTTCCGCTGCGCACCTCGCCCAGCGACGTGACCGTACTCACCGACGGGGTGAAGGAGGTCGACAAGGTCACCTCCGCCGGCGCCCCCGCCGGTCTCGACATCAAGATCACCGGTGAGGCCGGCAGCATCGCCGACTTCGCCGACGTGTACTCCGGCATGGACGGCGCGCTCATGGGCGCAGCGCTCGGCGTGGTGGCGCTGCTCCTGCTCATCACCTACCGCAGCCCGGTGCTGTGGCTGATCCCGCTCATCGCCGTGGGGCTGGCCAGCCAGGTGGCGAGCGGCGTCGTCTACCTCCTCGCCAAGCACGCCGGCCTGGTGGTCAACGGGCAGAGCGCCTACGTCCTGATGGTGCTGGCGGTGGGCGTCGGCACCGACTACGCCCTGCTGCTCATCGCCCGCTACCGGGAGGAGCTGCACCGGTACGAAGACCGCCACGACGCGATGGCGCTGGCCGTGCACGGCTCGCTGCCGGCCCTGGCCGCCTCCGCCGCGACGGTGACGATCGCGACGCTGTGCCTGGTGTTCGGCAGCATGAACAGCACCAAGGGTCTGGGACCGGTCGTCGCCATCGGCGTGGTCCTGGTGTTCTTCGCCATGACCTCGCTGCTGCCGGCGCTGCTGGTGATCCTGGGCCGCTGGGTGTTCTGGCCCGTGAAGCCGCGCGTCACCGAGGGCTACGACCCCGTCTCGGCGCAGGGGCACGGCAAGTGGGCCCGGATCGCCGGGGCCGTGGCACGCCGCCCGCGCGCGGTGTGGATCGGCACGGCGCTGGTGCTGGGCCTCATGACGCTGGGCATCGCCGGCGTGCAGACCGGCCAGACGCAGGCGGAGCAGTTCACCAACAAGGTCGAGTCGGTCACGGGCCAGCAGGTCCTGGCCAAGCACTTCCCGGCGGGCTCGTCCGCTCCCGCGGACGTGTACGTCCCCGACGCCGGGGCCGACGCCGCGGCGGCCGCCGTCGCCAAGGTGCCGGGTGTGTCCTCCGTGAACACCCAGGTGGCCAAGGGCGGTTGGACGCACCTGACCGCGGTGCTGCGCGACGCTCCCGACTCCGCGGCCGCCAAGGACACCGTCCGCGACATCAGGACGGCGCTGGACGGCGCGAGCGGGCCGGCCTCCAAGGCGGTCGTCGGGGGCCAGACCGCGGTGGCGCTCGACGTCTCCGAGGCGCAGGGCGACGAGGAGAAGCTGCTCATCCCGCTGATCCTCGCGGTGGTCCTGGTGATGCTCCTCGTCCTGCTGCGGGCGGTCACCGCGTCGCTGATGCTGCTCGTGTCCGTGGTGCTGTCGTTCGGGGCGGCCGTCGGTGCGGCCTCGCTGCTGTTCCACGCGCTCGACCACGCGAAGATCGACCGCGGGCTGGTCCTGTTCGGCTTCATCTTCCTGGTCGCGCTGGGCGTCGACTACACCATCTTCCTGATGACGCGTGCCCGGGAGGAGGTGGCACTGCGCGGGCACCGCGAGGGCATCACCACCGCGGTCACGGTGACCGGCGGTGTCATCACGTCGGCGGGCGTGGTGCTGGCCGCCACGTTCCTGGTCCTCGCGGCCATCCCCACGGTGAGCGCACTGCAGCAGGGTCTGCTGGTGGCGGTCGGTATCCTCCTCGACACCTTCCTGGTACGCAGCCTGCTGGTTCCGGCGCTGGCCCTGGACCTGGGGCCGCGCATCTGGCGGCCGGGCCTGGCGGCCCAGGAGGCGGCGCCGCACGAGTCCGGGAACACCCGGGCCGACGTACCGTCCACCGTCTGAGCCGGGGGTCTGACGTCGCGGCTCACGCGACGTGCTGACCCGAGGCTCTCCGGGACGAGCAGGTGGCCGTTCCCCCCGCTTCGAGGTGTCACGCCACGAAGCGCCGGGGGAGCGGCCGCCGCGTGCGTGTGCGCCTGTGTGCGCGCGTGTGCGTGTGCGCGTGTCCCGCGGCCGAACCGCGGGTCAGGCTCCGGTGGCGCCGGGGCCGCCCCGCAGCAGCAGCGCCGCCGCCCGCTCGATGCGACGCGTCATCAGGTACGCGGACGGCGACTCGCCGTAGGCGTCCCGGAACTGCAGACTCAGGTGCTCGACGGACATGTCCGCGTCGCGGGCGAGCGCCTCCACGTCCAGCGGCTGCGCGTACTCCCGGTCGATCCGGTCGCGGACGCGGCGCAGCCGCGCGAGATCGGACAGGCGCTGCGCCTGGATGCGCGCACGCCGCCATTCGGGCCTGCACATGAGATCCCTCCCCTTCGTCCTTCGACTCCGCACGCCCGCACCGGCACCCGCGGGTTCAGCGGACCTCCTGGATGCGGACCAGGTTGCCCGCCGGGTCGCGGAACGCGCAGTCGCGGATGCCGTACGGCTGGTCCGTCGGCTCCTGGACCACCTCGGTGTCGCCGGCTCGCACCCTCTCGAACACGGCGTCGACGTCCGGGGCGGCCAGCAGGATCCAGCCGTAGGTGCCCTTGGCCATCATCTCGGTCACCGTGCGGCGCTCGTCCTCGGTGATGCCGGGATCGGCGGCGGGCGGCGTCAGGAGGATCGACACGTCCGGCTGCCCGGCCGGGCCGACCGTGATCCAGCGCATCCTGCCCTGGCCGGCGTCGCTGCGGACCTCGAAGCCGAGCACGTCGCGGTAGAACACGAGAGAGGCGTCCGGGTCGTCGTGCGGCAGGGACGTCGTGTGAATCGTGATGTCCATGCACATCAGGCTAGATGCGGCTTCACGGACCCCGCTTCTCGGATCCTGCTCGGCCCGGACGCGCGGGGACGGGCAGGGTCCGCGCGGTGCGGCTCCGGACCGGTCAGGCGGCGGTCCACCCCCCGTCCACCGGCACCGCCGCGCCCGTGACGAAGGAGGCGCGGTCGCTCAGCAGCCAGGCGGCGGCCTGGGCCACCTCGTCCGGGGCGGCCATGCGCTGCTGCAGGGAGCGCCGGGTGAACGACTCCATGAGGGACGGGGTGTGGTCGAGCACCTCGTCCATCAGCTCGGTGCGGGTGCTGCCCACCACCAGGGAGTTGACCCGTACGCCCCGGGCGGCGTACTCGGCGGCGGCGGCCCGGGTCAGGCCGATCACCGCGTGCTTGGCGGCGACGTAGGGAGCGGTGGCTCCGGTGGCCAGGACGCCGGCGACGCTGGAGGTGTTGACGACGGCGCCGCCGCCGCCCTCGGCCAGCACCGGGATCTGCCGCTTGAGGCAGTTCCACACCCCGCGCAGGTTGACGTCGAGGACCCGGTCGAAGACCGCGTCGTCGGTCTCGTGGAGCGGCGTGCCCGCCGTGGCCCAGCCGGCGTTGTTGAAGGCGCCGTCGAGGCGGCCGTACGTCTCCACCGCGGCCGCGACCGCGCGGTCGACGTCCGCGGGGTCGGTCACGTCGCCCGCCACCGCCGAGGCCAGGCCGCCGGCCCCGGTGATCTCCTCGACGAGGGCGTCGAGCCGGTCCCGGCGGCGGGCGGTCAGCACCACCGCGGCCCCTTCGGCGGCGAACCGGCGGGCGGCCGCGGCGCCGATGCCGCTCGACGCGCCGGTGATCATGACGACCTTGTGCGCAAGCATGCGTAATCCGCTCATGATCCGGCGTTTTATCACATGATGGCAAACGTCCGGCGAGGTGCCGGACAGGGCCGGTGCGGGGTCGGACCGCCCTGACGGCCCTGACCGGCCCGGACCCGCCCGGACCCGCCCCGCACCGACTTCCGGTGTCACAGCAGCGACTGGCCGCCGTCGACGGTCAGGACGGTGCCGGTGACGTACGCGTTGGCCATCAGGAACAGCGCCGCGGCGGCCACCTCCTCGGCCGTCCCGTAGCGCCCCAGCGGCATGGCGCGCCCGGCGTCGGCCACGGCCGCGTCGTCCGGCAGCCGGCGCCGCAGCATGGGTGTGTCGGCGGTGCCCGAACGCACCGCGTTCACCCGGATCCTGCGCGGTGCGAGTTCCACGGCGAGGGACTTGGTGAGGCCCTCGACGGCGGCCGCGGCGGCGATCACGGCGGCGCCGTTGGGCACCGGCCGCACGACGTAGACGCCCGAGAGGTACGTGATCGAGCCCCCGGCGGCCAGCCGGGGCGTGGCGGCCCGGGCCACGGCGTAGGCGCCCCAGAACCGTCCCTCGACGCTGTCGGCCACGTCCTCGCGGGTGGTCGCGGTGACCGCCCCGCGGGTGGCGGTGCCCGCGGAGACCAGGACGTGGTCGACCGTGCCGAGTTCGCCGAGCAGGGCGCCGAGCCGCTCCTCGTCGCGCACGTCGGAGACGTACGTCCGCACCGGCGCGGGCGGCGCGCCCGGCGCGGTACGGGCGGCCCCGGCGACGGAGGCCGCGGCCGCGGCCAGCCGGTCGGCGTCGCGCCCCACGAGGACGGGCCGGGCTCCGAGGCCGGACAGCAGCCGCGCGGCCGCCAGGCCTATGCCCGAACTTCCCCCGACCAGCACGACGGTGGCTCCGGCGAGCGACTCCGGCAGCGGGGACCGGACGGGCGTGGGCGCGGCGGGCGGCGTGGGGCCGGGGGCGGTCACGCGGCCGGCTCCGTCGGCACCAGGGACGCGGCGCGGCGCACGCTGCACCGGACGTTCGGGGCCGCGCCCTCACTCGCGATCCCGGGCAGCAGCAGGTCCCACATGGCCACCGTGCGGCGCGGGAGGTCGGTGCGCCGGGCCACCAGGTCGGAGTACAGCTGCATTCCCGTGCAGGCGCTGACCACGAACTCGGCGACCTGGTGCGCGTCGACACCCGCGCGCAGTTCGCCGCGCTCCGCCGCGTCCCGCAGGCAGGCCTCCATGATCCGCTGCCACTCGTCGAACGACTCGGAGCTGTGCATGCCGAAGCCGGACTGCTCGACGGCCAGCCGCACGCCCGCGCGCAGGATCTTGTCGACCTGGAGCTGGTGGGACCAGACGAGCGTGATGTCGACCAGGCGCTGCAGCCCGTCGGAGCGCAGCTTGGGCACGATCGTCTCCGGCTGCGCGTTCATCACGGCAGCGGCCAGTGCTTCCTTGTTGGGGAAGTGGAAGTACACCGCCCCGAGGGTGATGCCGGCGCGTTTCATGATCTCGCGCATGCTCGCCCCGTGGTAACCCGCCTCGTCGAACACCTCGGCGGCGGCCAGGATGATGGCCGCTCGCGTTTTGACCGCCCGTTCCTGCTTCAACCGCGGCTCGACCACGAGTTGATCCTCCCTCGACAAACAAAGCGAACGTACTTTACTTTACAGGCGAGTCGCCCGGCCCGTCCGGTTGCCCGGGACTCCCCTGTACGCACGCCAAGGGGGAATGGCATGCTCATCATCGACGAACGCCCCGAGGCGCCCGCATCCGGCGCCCTGACCACCACCGTCGCCAAGGAGTACGTGCACAGGGCCGCCCTGTCGGACGTGTTCCTCACCGGCTGCGCCGCCAGCGGCCCGGACACCTTCGTGATCGGCGCCCAGTGGCCGCGGCTGCACGGCTTCTACCAGGCCGACCACGGCCTCTACGACCCGCTCCTGCTCTGCGAGACGATCCGCCAGACGCTGCCGCTGCTGATCCACACCCAGTACGGGGTGCCGTTCGGCCACCAGTTGATGTGGAGTCACCTCCACTACGCGGTCAACCCGCAGGCCATGCCCGTCGGCCGCACCCCGGCCGACATACGCCTGCACGTGACCTGTACCGACGCCACCTACCGGCGCGGGTTACCCGCGGCGCTGAGCCTGCGCTACGAGATCACCCGCGGCGACGACCTGCTGGCCGTCGCCAGCACCGACTTCAGCTGTCACACCCCCGCCGTCTACCGCCGCCTGCGGGCGGGGCGCGACAGCATCAAGGCCGCCTTCTGGGACATCCCGCGGCCGCCCGTCCCCGTCCTGCCCGAGCACTGCGCCCGCGAGCGCGCCCAGGACGTGGTGCTGGCGCCCGCCGACCGGGCCGGGCGGTGGCAGCTGCGCGTGGACACCGCGCACCCCGTCCTGTTCGACCACCCCGTGGACCACGCCCCGGGCATGCTCCTGCTGGAGGCCGCCCGGCAGGCCGGGTACGCCGCCCGGCCGGGCGACGCGGCGGCGCGCTGGCCCGCCTCCATGGACGTCGCCTTCCGCAAGTACGTCGAGTTCGACCAGCCGTGCTGGATCGAGGCCCGGCCGGCCGCAGCGACCGGGGCGGTCGGTGCGGCCGATGCGGTCCGTGCGGCTGCTCCGGCCGGTCCGGCCGGGACGCCGGAGCCCACCGAAGTGACCGCCGGTGGCGAGGACCGCCACCCGGGCGGCCCGGCGGACCCGGCGGACCCGACGGGGCCGACGGAGCCGGCCGAGGCGGTGCGCGTCACCGCCGTCCAGGGCGACGGCACGGCGTTCGAGGCGCTGGTCGGCCTCCGCGACGTCTCCGGGATCGCCTGACCGGGCCCCTCGCGCCCGCCTCCCCGGGCCGTACGGCGGACCCGGCCCCGCCGTACGGCCCGCACGTCTGCCCCGGGTACGTGAAGGGTGCGCGAGGGGTGCACGAGGGACATGTGAAGGCCGCACGGAGACCGTGGGGACCACGTGTGGCGAGGTCGGGTGACCGAACGGGGAGGTAAACCGGAAAACGGACACGGGAGTTCGCCCTTCGGACAACAGCAGGTCAAATGCTTGTTGCGCACCTGTCAAATAGATCGTTTCGCTGGCACTCTTTCGACCCAGTCCCCCACGACTGACGAAGGAGCTCGCGTGGCTACCCACCCCCGGTCCTCTTCCCCCCGCACCTCTCGCGCCCGGGCCGCCGCAGGCGCCCTGGTCGCGTCGGCGGCGATGGTCGCGCTCGCGGCGCAGAGCGGCCCCGCCGCCGCCCAGCCCGACCGGTCCGCCGCCGCGAGCGCGGTCGTCCAGACCGCCCCGCAGCGGGCCGCCGCCATCGCGCAGGCGCAGGCCGGTGCCGCCGCCACCGCCAAGGCCATCGGCCTGGGCTCCGGCGAGGCCCTGGTCGCCCGCGACGTGATCCGCGACGGCGACGGCACGGTGCACACGCGCTACGAGCGCACGTTCGCCGGCCTCCCGGTGCTCGGCGGCGACCTCGTGGTCCACAAGAAGGCCAACGGCGCCCTGCGCACCACCCGCGCGATCGCCGCGAACATAGCCGTGCCCACCGCCACCTCGGCCGGGACCACGGCCCCCAAGGGCGCCCGCAAGGTCGTCTGGGCCGCCACCGGCAAGCCGACCCTGGCCTGGGAGTCCGTCAAGAACGGCACCGACGCCGACGGCACCCCGTCCCGGGTGCACACCATCACCGACGCCCGCACCGGCAAGGTCCTCTACCGCTACGACGCCGTCTCCAGGGGCACCGGCAACAGCCAGTACAGCGGTTCCGTCCCGCTCGGTACGACGCTCAGCGGCAGCACGTACCAGCTGACGGACGGCGGCCGCGGCGGCCACAAGACGTACGACCTGAACGGCGGCACCAACGGCACCGGCTCGCTCTTCACCGACGCGGACGACGTCTGGGGCAACGGCTCGGTGACCAACCGCCAGACCGCCGGTGTGGACGCCGCCTACGGCGCGGCCGTCACCTGGGACTTCTACAAGAACGAGCTGGGCCGCCTGGGCATCCGCGGGGACGGCGTCGGCGCCTACTCCCGCGTCCACTACGGCAACGCGTACGTCAACGCGTTCTGGGACGACAGCTGCTTCTGCATGACCTACGGCGACGGCGCCGGCAACACCAAGCCGCTGACCTCGCTGGACGTGGCCGGCCACGAGATGAGCCACGGCCTGACCGCGTCCACCGCCGGCCTGAACTACAGCCGTGAGTCGGGCGGCCTCAACGAGGCCACCTCCGACATCCTCGGCACCGCGGTGGAGTTCTACGCGAACAACGCCTCGGACGCGGGCGACTACCTCATCGGCGAGAAGATCGACATCCGGGGCAACGGCACGCCGCTGCGCTACATGGACAAGCCCAGCAAGGACGGCTCCTCGGCCGACTACTGGTCGAAGACCGTCGGCCGCCTGGACGTCCACAACTCGTCCGGCGTGGCGAACCACTTCTTCTACCTGCTGTCCGAGGGCAGCGGCGCCAAGACGATCAACGGCGTGAGCTACAACTCGCCCACCTACGACGGTTCGACGGTCACCGGCATCGGCCGGGTCAAGGCGTACAAGATCTGGTACAAGGCGCTGTCGACGTACATGACCTCCACGACCAACTACGCCGGCGCGCGGACCGCCACGCTGCAGGCGGCGAGCGACCTGTACGGGGCGTCCAGCGCCGAGTACGCGGCCGTCGCCAAGGCCTGGACGGCCGTGAACGTGAAGTAACCGCGGTCCGCGGAGGAGCCGCCCTCCACCGCACCCTTCCGGGCCCCGTGCCGACGGTCCACCGTCGGCACGGGGCCCGCCGCGTTAACGGCGTTAACGCCGCGCCCTGTTGTGCCGGGCCCCGGGGTGCCCGGCCCGCGCCCTCCGGCCCGTCGTGCCGGTGGCGTCAGCAGCCGGCGTGCTGCAGTGCTCGAGGGGGTGCGGCCGGGCCGGGCCGGGGCGTCGGTCGGGCGGGGCGGTGGCCGTCCGGGTCCGTCGGCGCCCCGGAGAGGGCGTGCCAGCCGTACGCCGCCGACACCAGCGTCGTGTGGTGGTGCCAGCCGGGGAAGGAGCGCCCCTCGAAGTCCAGCAGCCCGAAGTCCTCGCACAGCGCGTCCACCGCCGCGCCGGTGCGGGCCTGCGCGTCGACCAGGGGCAGGAGTTCGTCCGGTCGGGCGTGCACGAGGTTCGTCAGCCAGATCCGCGCCGGCCGGTCGCGCCGCGGCCGCCACTGGGCCAGCAGGCGCAGGGTGTGGGGGGAGTGGGGCAGGTGCACCGGCCCGGAGAGCGTCCACAGCGGCCCCGCGGAGCCGCGCCCCGGCAGGCCGGGGAGCCGGCGGGGCGGCGCCGGCGGCCGCAGGGACGTGCCCCGCTGCAACAGGTGGTCGTCCACGCACAGGCGCTCGGCCGGGGATGGCCCGCGCGGATGCCGCTGGGCGCCCAGGGCCGGCCCGGCGTGCACGGCCAGGTTGCCCGGTACGGACACCAGGAAGCGGTGGCTGCGACCGCTGAGGCCCGCGGCGAGTGCCGCGCAGTCGTCCAGCTCCGTGCCGTCGGCGACCACCGGAGGGGGGTCCCCCGCCGTGCGCCCGGCCAGGGCGTCGACCAGGTCCAGGGCCTGCCCCCACAGCGGGCGCGCGTCGGCGGAGTCGGGTATGCGGGCCCGCCGCCGTAAGCGGGGGTCCCCGCACCAGGCCTCGGGCAGGTGCAGCCGCCAGTCCACGGGGACGGCCCCGCGCCGGGTGGAGACGTGGATGCCCATGCCCACCTGGCAGTTGACGAGCCGTCCGGCCGCTTCGTCGAAGCGGCGGTGCACCCCCACCGAGTGCCCGCCCCGCTTGGGGGCGACCACCGCCGACAGGGTCCAGGCCAGGACCGGGGCCCGCTCGCCGGCCCAGCGGGCCAGGGCCCGCCTCGACGGCTCCCACGGCCACGGGCTCTCGCTGACGAACTGGTGCAGGGACTGCGACGCGGTCGGCGCGGCCGACACCGCCGCCGCCATCCGCCGCACCGACTTCCGGCCCGGGGTGCCGAGCAGGCCCTTCACGTAGGTCTCCGCCCAGCGGCGCTGGTCCTGGCGCGGCAGGTGCCCGAAGACCTCCTCGGTGAACGCGGAGAGGGCGGCGGACCGTTCCGTCCCGGGGCCGGACGCGGACGGGGGCGCGGATCCGGCCGCGGGCGTGCGCGCTGACGTGGAGGCGGATGCGGACACGGGCGCGGACGCGGGTGCGGACGGGATCGAGGAGCGGTGGACGGCCATGGGCGTTCCCCCTGTGCGCGCGTCATCAGTCAGACGGTTGACACAAAAAAGCATAGCGAACGTTCTCTATGTTCTAGGATGGCGCGAGGCCCCCGGGCCCGACGGATCCCGACGACACGGAGAAGAGTCCATGGCACGGCAGCAGAGAGCCATGCGCACCCGCTCACTCCTCGTCCAGGCGGCCTCGACCGAGTTCGACCGCTCCGGCTACGAGGGCACGACCCTGACGCAGATCAACCAACTCGCCGGCATCTCCATGGGGGCGCTGACCTTCCACTTCCCGACCAAACGCGCCCTCGCCGAGGCCGTGCAGCAGCAGGGCCGCGAGCAGGTGCGCGACGCGATCGCCGACGTGGTCGCCAAACACCGACCGGCCCTCGCCACCGGCGTCGCCCTCACGGTGACCCTCGCCCGGTTGCTCGAGGAGAACGTCGAGGTCCGCGCGGCGGCCCGGCTGGCACGCGAGTGCTCCCGCTCCACGTGGGCCTCCGAATGGCTGCCCGTCCTGCGCGACCTGTTCCGCCGCGCCCAGGAGGAGTGCGGCCTGCGCCCCGGCAGCGACCCCGACGCCCTGGCGGCCCTCGCCGCCCACCTCGTGGCAGGCGCCGAACTGCAACTGCGCGACGAACTGGCCCTGCGCGGCGGCGCGGAGTCCCTGGCCGGCGACTCCGCGGCGAGCCCGGTGGTCCAGCTCGCCCAGATCTGGCGGGTGGTGCTCCGCGGGATCATCGTCAAGAGCATCAGCGAGTACGAACAGGACCTCGTATGAGCGCGCCCGCCCCGCCCGGCGCCGGCGGCTCGGTCCGGGCCGGCGTCCTGGGCCCGCTGTCCCTCGTCGTCGACGGCGAGAACCGGACCCCCAGCGCCCCCAAGCCCCGCCAACTGCTCGCGTTCCTCCTGCTCAACGCCAACCGCGCGGTCCGGGCCAGCGACTGCATCACCGAGTTATGGGGATCGCACCCGCCCAAGACCGCGATGTCCACCCTCCAGACCTACGTCCTCTACATACGCCAGATCCTGCGCAGCCCGCCCGCCGACCACAGCCGCACCCTCGTCACCCGCAATCAGGGCTACCAGTTCGCCCTCGACCCCCGGGCCAGCGACCGGCTGCGCTTCGAGGCCCTGGCCGCCCGCGGCCGCGAGGCCTCCGCCGCCGGCGCACCGGAGCGCGCGACCCGGCTGTTCGCCGACGCCCTCGCCGTCTGGCGCGGGCCCGTGCTGGCCGACGTGACGTCAGGTGCGCTCAGCTCCCCGCACATCGTCGAGCTGGAGGAGGCGCGTACCAGCGTCCTCCAGTGGCGGGTCGAGGCCGACCTGCGCCTGGGCCGCCACCGCGAGCTCCTCGACGAGCTGCGGACCCTGGCCGCCGCACACCCCACCCACGAGAACATCCACGCCCAGTACATGCTCGCCCTCCACCGCTCCGACCGGCGCGACGAGGCCCTGGGCGTGTTCCGGCGGCTGCACAGCCGCCTCGGCGACTCCTTCGGCATCCAGCCCGTACCCCGGCTGCGCCGGCTGTACGAGGCCATCGACGCCGACGACCCCGTGCTCAGCGCACCCCCAGCAACCCTTTCCCCGAGGGCGGTGTTTCTCCAGTGATGGACAAGGTGGCCGAGCAGCTGACAGACCTGCTGGCGGCGGATCTGGACGACGGCTTCACGGAGCTCGTCCGCATCCACGCCAGGGGGGTGCACGCGTTCCTGCTGCGCGTGTCCGGGTCGCCCGCGGAGGCGGACGACCTGGGGCAGGACACGTTCCTGCGCGCCTACACGGCGCTGCAGTCGTACTCGCCCGAGCGCCGCAGGCAGCTGAGCCCGCGCGCCTGGCTGATGACGATCGCGGCGAACGTGTGGCGTAATCATGTGCGCAGCAGCGTGCGCCGCCCGGTGTCGGTCATGCGGGTCGACGACGCCCAGGACACGTGGTCCGACCACCGGCCGGGGCCCGCCGAGCGGGCACTGAACGCCGACGACCGCGGCCGCCTGGTCGCGGCGCTGTCGGAGCTGCCGGAGTACTACCGGATACCGGTGGTCTTACGGCACGTGGTCGGCATGAGCTACGCCGAGGTGGCGCAGGTGCAGGGCTGTCCGGTCGGCACCGCCAAGGCACAGGTCTCGCGCGCGATGGGGGACCTGCGGCGGCTGTTGGCGCCGGACGAGGAGCTGAGGGAGGTGAGGACGTGAGCGGACACGAGGCCCCGTGGGGGGCTCGGCACGGGGACGCGCACGAGGACGCGACCCCTCACGAGCCGCTGCCCGGAGCCGGGGCCGAGGACATGCCGCCGGCCCCGGTGGACTTCGCGCTGCGCATCCTCCAGAGGGTGGGCGTCCCACGGGACCGCTACGACACGTACGTCTCGCTGGACACGCCCGCGGGCGCGCTGTTCGTGGCCTTCACCCCGGAGCGGATCACCGGGTCCGCCCTGGGCGGCGCGGGGCTGACCGCCGAGGGGTTCGAGGAACTGCACCGGGCCCGCACCGGGCGTTCCGCGATCCCGGCGCGCAAGGCGTTCCCCGGGCTGGCCACCGCCTTGCGCACGGCGCGCGCCCGCGCCCTGCCGCTGGACCTCGGGCCGGCCGGGGCGCCGGCCACCCGCGTGCTGGCGGCCGTACGCACGATCCCGCCCGGCCAGCTGCGCCCGATGTCCTGGATCGCCCACGAGGCGGGTACGGGTCTGCCGGCCGGACCCGGAACGGCGTCCGCGACCGGCCCGGCACGTGCGACCGGCCCGGCCCCCGGGACCGGGACCGCGGCCACGACCGGTGCCACCGGCGGAGCCACCAGCGGCGCCGCGACCGGAGCCGCGAGCGGAGCCGCGGACGGCACCGGCCCCGCAGCCGCGGACGGTTCCGGCCCCGGAACCGAGGACGGCACCCGGACGCGGGAGGCGGCCGACCTCACGGAGCGGCTGGCCGCCATCCTGGCGTCCAACCCCCTCCCGGTCCTGGTCCCCTGCCACCGCGTCACCTACGACAACGGCGCGCCCTGCGACGCCGGCTACCTGCCGGCCGCCGGGGAGGCGCTGCGCCGGGCCGAGGGCATCGACATGGCCGAGGTGCGCCAGTGGTCGCGCAGCGGCGCCGTCTTCCTCGGCAGCGACACCACGCACATCTACTGCCACCCCACCTGCGCGCACGCCCGGCGCATCACGCCCCCGCACCGCGTACCGTTCGCGAGCGCGGGCGAGGCCCACCGGGCCGGCTACCGCGCCTGCAAGAGCTGCCGCCCGGTAGCGGTCTGACGTCCGACCCACCCGTCCGAGGAGCCCCACCGCCCATGACCGGCACCCGCCCCGCCCGACCTGCCGCCGTCGCGCTGACCACCCACCCGAGCGCGCTCGGCGACCTGCTCCTCGGCGTGACCGAGGACGCGCTGGTGTACTGCGGCTTCCAGGACGAGGCGACCGTACGGGCCCGCATCCGGCGCGCCGGCCTGGCCGAGGCCCCCGCGGCCGGCGAGCGCCACCTGGTCCTCTTCGCCCGGGCCCGCACCGAACTCGACGAGTACCTCGCCGGCACCCGCCGTGCGTTCACCCTGCCGCTGGACCTGGCGCTCGCCACGCCCTTCAGCCGCGAGACCGTGCTCGCCCTCGACGGCTTCGTGCCCTACGGCCGCACGTCGACCTACAAGGAACTGGCGGAGGCGCTGTCCCGCCCCCGCGCCTCGCGCGCCGTGGGCACGGCCCTGGGCGCCAACCCGCTCTGCGTGGTGCTGCCCTGCCACCGCATCCTCGCGTCGGACGGCTCCCTCGCCGGCTACGCGGGCGGTCTCGACGCCAAGCGCCGCCTCCTCGCGCTCGAACACCCCGCGGCCTGACCGCCGCCCCGAAGACCGGGACGCCGGACCTCCCGCCCCCGCGGCCCGGCGTCCCTCCGGCCGAACCGCCGGACGCCCGACTGCCCGGCCACCGAGCAGTCGGGCAACGGACCGCCGCGCGACCGCACCGCCGAGCGAACGGACCGCCGGGCAACCAACCGCCGGACCCGCCACGGCCGGTGCGCCCCTGCGGGCCCGCCGGAGCGGGCCCGCAGGGGCGCGACGTCACGAACGCCGGCCGGCGGCCGGCGGCCCCGCCCGGCGGCGTACGGGGGCGGGCCGGACGGCCTCGTGGATCTCGAGGGTCGCCGTGGACCGGTTGAGGGTGATGTAGTGCAGGCCCGGAGCCCCCTCGTCGAGCAGCCGCCGCGCCATGGCGGTGGCGTACTCGACGCCGATCGCGTGGCCGGCACGGGGGTCGCCCTGGGCCGCCTCCAGGTGGCGGGCGAGGGCCGTGGGGAAGCGGGCGTCGCTGAGCTCGGCGAAGCGCCGGATCTGGCGGAAGTCGGTGGCCGGCATGATCTCGGGGATGATCGGGGTGTGGCAGCCGGCGGCCGCCAGCCGGTCGCGGAGGCGGAGGTAGTCCTCCACGTGGAAGAACATCTGGGTGATCGCGTAGTCGGCGCCCGCCCGGCACTTCGCCGTGAAGTGGCGGATGTCGCTGTCCCAGTCCGGCGAGCGCGGGTGCCGTTCGGGGAAGGCGGCCACCCCGACGCTGAAGTCGCCCAGCCGGCGGACCAGGGAGACCAGTTCGTGCGCGTGCGTGAGGCCGTGCGGGTGGGGGACCCAGGGGCCCTTCGGGTCCCCCGGCGGGTCCCCGCGCAGGACGAGGACGTCGCGCACGCCGGCGTCGGCGTACTGGCCGATGATGTGCCGCAGCTCGGCCACCGAGTGCCCGACCGCCGTCAGGTGGGCGACGGGGCGGAGGGTGGTCTCCGTCGCGATCCGCTTGGTGACCTCGACGGTCCGGTCCCGGGAGGAGCCGCCGGCCCCGTACGTCACCGAGACGAAGGCGGGCCCGACCGCCTCCACGCGGCGGACGGCGTTCCACAGCGTGGCCTCCCCGGCCGCCGTCCTCGGTGGGAAGAACTCGAAGGAGAAGACGGGTCCGTCCTGGGCGAGGGCCTCGCGCAGGCCCGGCAGCGGTGCCCGGCCCGACGGCAGCGGTGCGGGGTCCCGCGCGGGTACGGGCCCGCGCCGCGCGTGCGCCGCCGCGGTCGGGGCGGACGCGGTGCTCATACGGCCGACCCGCGCAGCCGGGCCTCCATGTCCCGGGCCACGCCCGGGCCGTAGGCCCCCTCGACCCGCAGCAGCAGGTCCGCCGCCGACAGCTTGTACTCCTGGGTGCCCACCGACTCCAGCACCACCGTGGCGATCGCGCACCCCAGTTGGGCCGCCCGCTCCGGCGCCCAGCCCCACGCCAGCCCGGCGAGGAAGCCCGAGCGGAACGCGTCCCCGGCCCCCGTCGGGTCGGCGATGTCCGCCGTCGGCACGGCCGGGACCAGCTGCGCGGTGGCGCCGGCCCGCGCGATGCGCGCCCCGTCCGCGCCCAGCGTGGTCACCCAGCTGCCGACCCGGTCCAGGACCTCCGCCTCGCTCCAGCCGGTGAGCTGCCGGAGCAGGGCGGCCTCGTACTCGTTGGTGAACAGCCAGCGCGCACCGTCCACGAGGTCCCGCGCCTCCTCGCCCGACAGCCGGGCCAGCTGCTGGGAGGGGTCGGCGGCGAACGGGATGCCCAGCTTGCGGCACTCCTGGGTGTGCCGGCGCATCGCGGCCGGGTCGTTGGGGGCGACCACCACCAGGTCGAGGCCCTCCGGATCGGCCAGGGCCGGGGCGAGGGTGATCTCCCGGGCCGCGGCCATGGCGCCGGCGTAGAAGGTGGCGATCTGGTTCTGGTCGGCGTCGGTCGTGCACACGAAACGGGCGGTGTGCAGGGTGTCGCTGACCAGGACCAGGCCGGTGTCGACATGGTGGGCGTGCAGCCAGCTCCGGTACTCGTCGAAGTCCGTCCCCACCGCGCCGGCCAGCAGCGGCCGTACGCCGAGTCGGCCGAGGCCCAGCGCGATGTTCGCGGCCACGCCGCCGCGCCGGACCTCCAGCCGGTCGGCCAGGAAGGACAGCGAGACGCGGTCGAGCCGGTCGGGGATGAGCTGGTCCGCGAACCGCCCCGGGTAGACCATCAGGTGGTCGACGGCGATGGAGCCGGTGATGGCGATGCGCACGGTCGGTCTCTCCTCGGATCTTGTATCTCGGATCTCGGAACGCGTGTCCCGGGGGCGGCGGGGCTCGGGCGGGCACCGGGCCCGGACCCGGTTCGGCCCGGCTCAGGACGGGTCGGGTCGGGTCGGGTGTCCGTGTACGGGCTACAGGCCGGCCGCCGCGCGCAGCGCGTCGACCCGGTCCGTGCGCTCCCACGTGAACTCCGGCAGCTCGCGCCCGAAGTGGCCGTACGCCGCCGTGCGGGCGTAGACCGGGCGCAGCAGGTCGAGGTCGCGGATGATCGCGGCCGGCCGCAGGTCGAAGACCTTGCCGATGGCCTCCTCGATCCGGCCGGTGGCCACGCGGGCGGTGCCGAAGGTCTCGACGAAGAGGCCGACCGGCTCGGCCTTGCCGATGGCGTACGCGACCTGGACCTCGCACCGCTCGGCCAGGCCGGCCGCGACGACGTTCTTGGCGACCCAGCGCATCGCGTAGGCGGCCGAGCGGTCCACCTTCGAGGGGTCCTTGCCGGAGAAGGCGCCGCCGCCGTGGCGGGCCATGCCGCCGTACGTGTCGATGATGATCTTGCGTCCGGTCAGGCCGGCGTCGCCCATCGGGCCGCCGATCTCGAACCGGCCCGTGGGGTTGACCAGCAGCCGGTACTCGTCCGTCTTGAGCTTGATGCCGTCCGCGGCCAGTCCGGCGAGCACGTGCTCCACGACGTGCTCGCGGACGTCGGGGGTGAGGAGGGCGTCGAGGTCGACGTCGGGGGCGTGCTGCGAGGAGACGACGACCGTGTCCAGGCGGACCGCGCGCGAGCCGAGGTACTCGATGGTGACCTGCGTCTTGCCGTCGGGCCGGAGGTAGGGGACGGTGCCGTCCTTCCGCACCTCGGTGAGGCGGCGGGAGAGCCGGTGGGCCAGCTCGATGGGCAGCGGCATGAGGTTCGGGGTCTCGTCGGTGGCGTAGCCGAACATCAGGCCCTGGTCGCCCGCCCCCTGCCGGTCCAGTTCGTCGGACTCCCCGTGCACGCGCTGCTCGTACGCGGCGTCGACGCCCTGCGCGATGTCGGGGGACTGCGCGCCGATGGAGACGGACACCCCGCACGAGGCGCCGTCGAAGCCCTTGGCGGAGGAGTCGTAGCCGATGCCGAGGACGGTGTCGCGGACCAGTTGGGCGATCGGGGCGTAGGCCTTGGTGGTGACCTCGCCGGCGACGTGCACCTGGCCGGTGGTGATCAGCGTCTCGACGGCCACGCGCGAGGTCGGGTCCTCGCGGAGCAGGGCGTCGAGGATCGTGTCGCTGATCTGGTCGGCGATCTTGTCGGGATGGCCCTCGGTCACGGACTCGGAGGTGAACAGGCGACGGGACATACGGCAGCTCCTGGAGGGGTGCGGGGTCGGGTGCGTCGAGTGCTGCGGCGGCCGACTGCGGCCACGGGGCGCTACGGGTGCGGTACGAGTACGAGTGCGGGGACGTGTGCGGGGACGTGTGCGGGTACGCGTACGCGTACGCGTGCGGGTACGTCAGCGCGGGCGCGGGTCAGGGCAGCGGGCCTGGCGGCTCCGGGCGGTCGCCGGGCGGCTCCGGGTCCTCGCGCAGCGACCGGTCCACCAGGCGGGCCGCGGCGCCGGTGTACCCGGCGGGGTCCAGCAGGGCGGCCAGCCGGCGTTCGTCGAGGTGTGCCATGACCTCCGGCAGGGCGGCCAGGACGGCGTACAGCGGGGCCCCCTCCCGCTCGGCCGCGGCGGAGGCCTCGGCGAGCAGCCGCCGGGCCCGCGCCCGGCCCAGCGGCGGGGCGAGCACGGCGGCGATCCGCTCCGAGACCACCTGGCTGCCCGTCAGACCGAGGTTGGCCCGCATCCGGTCGGGCCGGACCACCAGCCCCTCGGCCAGCTCGACGGCCGTGTACGCCGCGCCGCCCGCGAGCCGCAGGCAGTCGCGCAGCAGCGACCACTCGGCGTGCCAGGACCCGGCCGACCGCTCGTCCTCGGCGAGCAGACTCTGCGTCAGGGCGCCGGCGAGGGCGGGCACCTGGAGCGCGGCGCTGCGGATCAGGGTGGCCAGCACCGGGTTGCGCTTGTGGGGCATCGCGGACGAGCCGCCCCGGCCGGACGGGCCGGGCTCGGCCACCTCACCGACCTCGGTCCGGGCCAGCGACAGCACGTCGACGGCCAGCTTCCCGAGCGCTCCGGCGGTGAAGGCCAGCCCTCCGGCCAGCTCCGCGACCGGGCCGCGCAGGGCGTGCCAGGGCAGGCCCTGGGGCGCGAGCCCGGTCTCGGCGGCGAAGGCCCCGACGAGGCGCTCGGCGTAGTCGCCGCCGCCCCCGGGGCCGCCGTCCGGGCCGGTCGGGTCCGCCCCCGGTCCCCCGTCCAGCGCCGCGAACTCGAGGTACCCGGCCAGGGTCCCGGCCGCCCCGCCCAGGGAGACCGGCAGCCCGGTCCCGATCGCGGCGAGCCGGCGGTCGGCCCGCAGGACCAGCTCCCGCCAGCCGGCGGCCTTGAGCCCGAACGTCGTGGGTACGGCGTGCAGCGCGAGGGTGCGCCCGGCCATCGGGGTGTCCCGGTGCCGGACGGCCAGCCGGGCGAGCGCGGCGGCGGTCCGCGCCAGGTCGGCCCGGATCAGGGCCAGCGCGCGCCGGGCCACCAGCATGGCGCCGGTGTCGAGGATGTCCTGGCTGGTGGAGCCGCGGTGCACGTACTCGGCGGCGGCCGGGTCCGCCCGCGCCACCCGCCGCCCGAGGGCCCGGACCAGCCCCACGACGGGGTTGGCGGTCTCCCGGGAGGCCAGCGCCAACTCCCGTACGTCGTACGCGGCGGCGTCCGCGGCCGCCGAGACCGCCGCGGCGGCGGCCGGCGGCAGCGTGCCGAGCCGGGCCTGGGCCCGGGCGAGGGCGGCCTCGGCATCGAGCATGGCCTGCACCCAGGCCTCGTCCGCCACGGCTGCTTCCACCGGCGCCCCGGCCCGCACGGGCGACAGCAGCCCGCTGTCGAGCCCTGCCGGGCCGGCCCCGACGGCCGGCCGCCCGGGCCGGCCCGTCACGAGGTCACCCCCGACAGGTCGGCGTCCCACCGGTCGTCGGGGACGTCCGCCCCCAGGTCGTCGCGGCCGCCCGGTTCCGCCGCCGCGCCCCGGACCGGATCCAGCGCCAGCACCGCCCGCGCGATCGCGTCCGAGTCGCCCAGCGTCACCGAGTTGACCCCCGGCCGGATACCGGCCGCCGTCACCCAGTGCACGGCCTCGGTCGGCACCCCGTACGCGAACCGGCGCGGATGCGCCCGGCCCGCCGCGTCCACCACGTGGTAGGGCCGTTCGGTCACCGAGACGCCGCCGGTCTCGTAGACCGTGCCGCAGGCCCCCGGGATCCGGTAGGGCGCCAGCCGGCCCTCCGTCAGCAACTGGGCCATCAGGGGGTCGTCGGTGCGCCGCAGGTCGGGCTCGGGCAGCCGCGCCTCGATCAGCGCGCCCGCCCGCACCGGCGGCCCGGCCACCCGGTCGGAGGTGGCCTCGAAGGCCGGCCCGCCGGGTCCTGCGGTGGCCACCCGCACCCGCATCCCCGGCCCGAGCAGCTCCACCACCCCCGCCTCCACGAGGGCGATGAGCTCCTCGATGCGCGAGACCGGCGGGCCGATCGACAGGAAGGCGTTCAGCGGCGTGTACCAGCCCTGGAGGTCGTCGCGGTAGGAGTTGCCCTCCAGCCCGCCGTGGTCCACCACCAGCCGTATCTCGTTGCGCAGGTCGCGCAGGACGTCGAGGGCGGCCTTCAGCGGTCCGCTGACGTTGCCCGCCCGCGCCGCGGCCACGTCGGCGGCCAGGTACGCCAGCACCCACTCCCGGAACGCGTCCCGGTCGGCGAACACCCGGCTGCCGTGCGGCTGCGCCACCGCCTCCCAGTCCCACGCGTCGGCGGCCCCGATCCCGTACTCCGCGAGCAGGCCGCGCTCCTCCTCCCCGCCCGCCGGGGCCGCGAGGTAGCGTGCCGTGAAGTCCTCGCGCTCGGCCGCCGGCCGGCCGCGCCCGGCGAGCAGCGCGCCGTAGTAGACGCCCTCCACCTCCTTGGCGACCAGCGGCCACACGTCCGTGCCGAAGTGCACCCGCTCGCCGTCCACGGCCCGCGCGGCCAGCGCCGCGATCGCCGCGGGGGTGAGCAGCCGCGGCTCGTACCTCCCGTGCGCGCCCTTCTCGTTCTCGCCGCGGGCGTGGTACGGGATTCCGCGCCGCGACCCCGCGTACAGGAGCGGCTCCCGCCCCGAGGGGACGTAGCGCAGCGTCCCCGTCCCGGGCCGCCGCTCGAAGCGGCCGCCGCGGCCGGTGGTGAGCAGCGCCATGTGGTCGAAGAAGTTCAGGCCGAGGCCGCGCAGCAGCACCGCCCGGCCGGGGGCCAGCACGGAGAGGTCGACGTCGGCCGGGTTCGCCGGCAGGACGTGCGTCAGGCCCCACGCCCGCGCCTCCTCCGCCGTACGGGCCTCCTGCGGGGTGGGCCGGGCCCCGACGTGTCCCTGCGCCAGCACCACCGCGTCGAGCCCCGCCAGCAGCGTGCCGTCCGACAGCGTCAGCCGCTGGGGCCCGCCCCGCGCGCCGTGGGCACCGGCCGCGGTCTCCTCCGCCAGGTGCACCGCGCGCGCCCGGTGCACGCGCACGGTGACCTGCTCGGGCGCCGCCTCGACGATCCGGTCGAAGCAGTCCTCGAGGTAGCGGCCGTACAGGGCGCGGCTCGGGTACGCGTCCGGGCCGAGTTCCGCGGCCTCGGCCAGGAACGCCGCGTCGGCGGCGCCCCGCGGCTCGGCCGCCAGTCCCGGCAGCGCGAGGGCAGCCGACCACTCGTACAGGCTCGGGCCCTTCTCGACCGGGCCGGCCATCTCCACGCTGTCGTCGGTGAACACGGTCACCTGCGAGGCCACCGTGTTCATGAGCAGGTGCCGCGACTGCGCGGTGCGCCACACCTTGCCCGGGCCCGGCCGGTACGGGTCCACGACGTGGACCGTCACGGCGGAACCGGCGGGGCGGTTGCGCGCGTTGGCGCAGATCCGCTCCAGCACCGACAGGCCTCGCGGCCCCGCACCGACGATGCAGACCGTCAGATCCCCGCTGCTCATCACGCTTCTCCGATACTGGCGACACGGGCGGTACCCGCGGAACGGGCGGTTCGGGTGCTTCGGGTGGTACGAAGTACGGGGTGGCGTACGAGACGGCGTACGACGTGGCGTCCGGGGTGCCCGGCACGGAGGACCGGCCGGCTCAGGCCACGGCCGCGACCAGCAGGCTGGTCTCCAGGGACAGTTCGTGGACGGACTCCAGCCGCAACCCCGCCGCGGCGAGCACCGCGCGGTAACCGGCCAGGTCGCGCTCCCGGCCGCCGGCGGCCATGAGCAGGTGCAGGTCGTACAGCAGCGGCAGCAGCCGCGGGGCCCCGGGCTCGGGGACCACCCGCTCCAGGACCAGCAGTCGGGCGTCGCCCGGGCGGTCCCCGGCGGCGAGCGCCTCGCGCAGGTGCGACAGCAGCGTCGTGCAGTGCGCGTCGTCCCAGTCCTGGAGCACCCGCGAGAGCAGGTAGACGTCCGCGCCGCGCGGCAGTCCGGCGCCGGTGAACACGTCGCCGGCCACCGCCTCGTACCGTCCCGGCCCCACCGCCGCGTCCAGGTGCGCGGTGGCCACCGGCACCATGTGCGGCTGGTCGACGACGGTGCCGCGCAGCCCCGGACGCGCGGCCAGGACGGTGCCCAGCAGCATGCCGCTGCCGCCGGCCACGTCCACGACGTGGCGGGCACCGCCGAAGTCGTAGGCGTCGAGGACGTCGGGGAAGAAGACGTTCCCGGCGTTCATCGCCCGCTGGAAGCGGCCCGCGGCCGCCGGGTCGCGCAGGTACTCGTGCAGGGTCTTGCCGAAGGCGTGCTGGAAGCCGGATGTCCCGGTGCGCACCGCCGGCACCACCGCGCCCCAGGCCCGGTGGAACTCCTCGCCGTAGATGCGGACCATGGCCGCGAGGGAGCGGGGCGCGTCGGTGCGCAGCAGCTCTCCGGCGGCGGTGAGGCGGTACGTTCCCCCGCCCCCGCCCCCGCCCCCGCCTCCGCCATGCGCCTCGCCCCCGCCATGCCCCTCGGCCTCGCCCGGGCCGTGGCCGGCCCCCTCGCCGGCCCCCGCGCTCCGGCCCGCCTGCGGGCCGGTCTCGACCACGTCCAGCGCCGCCAGCAGCCGCAGCAGCCGGGCCAGCGCGTCGGCGTCGGCACCCGCGGCGTCGGCGAGCGCCGCCGCGGTCAGCCCGCCGGGCCGACCGGCGAGGTGGTCCGGCAGCCCCAGGGCCACGGCCGCGTACAGCGCCTGCGCCCGCCACGTACCGGTGATGGTGTCGACGAGCCGGCGCACCGACTCCTGCTCCGCCCCGGGGCCTTCGACGGTGCCGGGGGCGGTCCCGGCCGACGTCCCGGCCGCCGCCTCGTCCGTGCGTACGGTCACGGTCCTCACGCCCCCGTCTTCGCGACGGCCGGCCCGGCCGGCTCGGTCAGCACGTCCCGGTACCGCTCGCGCAGCACCCGCTTGAGCACCTTGCCGGTGACCCCCACCGGCAGGCCCTCCCGCTCCCCGGTGAGCACCAGCGCGTTCAGCCGCGGCAGACCCGCCGCGTCCAGCGCGGCGTTGCACGCGGCCAGCAGGTCGGCCGGGATCCGCTCGACGCCGTCCGCGTAGTAGACGACCGCCGCCGGGCAGGACCTGCCGGGCTGCTGCGGGTCGGCCACCGCCACCACCGCCGCGTCCAGCGCCTGCGTGGTGTTCAGGACGACCTCTTCGAGGGGCAGGCTGTGGACGTCCCCGGCCGCGGCCCGGATGACGTCGGGCGTGCGGTCGAGGTGGTACCAGTTGCCCTCGGCGTCCCTGCGGACGATGTCGCCGGTGAGGAAGTACCCGCTGAGCACGGACTCCTTGTTCAGGCCCGGATCGTCCCAGTACCCGGGTGTCACGCTGGGCGTGCGCACCCCCAGCATGCCGGCCTGCCCGTCGGGCAGTTCGCGCCCGTCGGGCGCGAGCACGGCGGCCTTGCGCACCACCCCGGCGGGCCGGCCGATCAGCCGTCCGTACCGCTGCGAGGCGCGGGTGTGGGCCGCCTTGAACAGCACCATGCCCATCTCCGACGACCCCAGCCCGTCCAGGTACACCGACCCCGTGCCGGGCGCACCGAGCGCCGTCAGCGGGCGGATGTGGCGCTCGTGGGAGGCGTCGCCCATGCCGTTCCAGGTGTGGACGCGCCGGGCGGCCTCCAGGTCGACGGCGGCCGGGTCGAGCTCGGCGAGGGTGAGCGGGAAGCCCAGCACGACCGTGGGCCGGAAGGCGTTGACCGCGCGGGCCAGCCGGTCGCCGTCCGCGCCGTCCAGGACCAGGGTGGGGATGCCCAGCAGCAGCGCCATCGACAGGTAGCTGATCCCCGCGGAGTGGCTGTGCGGCAGCGCGGTCAGCAGCCGGTCGGTCCGCAGCGAGGGGAAGGTCCACAGCCGTTCGCGCTTGCCGATGAAGAACGAACGGTGGTGGAACACCGGCGCCTTGGGCCGACCCGTGGTCCCCGACGAGTGGGAGATCATCACCAGGTCGTCGGCGGTGTGCCGGTACGGGAAGTCCTCGAGCGGCCGGCGCGGCCGCGGCGCCCGCGCGTCCACCTCGGCCACGTCGTGCAGCGCGGGGACCTGCGTGCGGCCGGCCGCCTGCCAGGCGGAGGCCAGGTCCTTGAGCAGGTCGGCGTCGCCCACCACCAGGTGGGTGCCGGTGCGCAGGAAGTACTCGGCCGCCGTCTGCGGGGCCATCCGGGGGTTGCAGTGCACCGCGGCGGCGCCCAGGCTCGTGACGGCGATGTGGTGCAGCAGGCCGAACAGCCCGTGCCGGGTGTACAGGCCCACGTGCGAGGAGGAGGTGACGCCCTGCTCCCGGTACCAGGCGGCGTACCGGACGACGGCGTCCCTGGCGCCGTTCAGGGACAGTCCCGGCAACTCCCGCTCCTCCCACCCCGGTACGGAGACGTCCGGGTGGAACAGCAGCGGCCGGTCCCGGTCGCGGGAAATGCGCCAGGCGTGCCAGAAGAAGTTTCCGGCGCCCAGTTCGCGGTCGGCCGTGAGGCGCAGGCGCTGCACGATGGAGCGGTGCGTGCCTATCAGGAACATGGAATACCTCACACTCCGTCGAGATCCGATCCGGTGCAGCGGCCCGGAAAGGGGATCCGGGACGATCCGAGAGAGCCGGTCCAGTACGCCGCCGAGTCTTCCGGGGGCGTCTAAAGATCCTCTGGAGGTGGAAATCGAGGGCGCGCGCCGGCGTGAATTCGCGGCGGTCGCGATGCGCCGTCACCGCCCCTTTATCCGTCCTTCAGGCGCCGCTGGGACGATGCACCGCGCCCGCCGTACGCCCGCCCTCCCGCCGTACGCCCGCCATCCGCCCGCCCGCCTGCCGTACGCCCGCCGCCCGCCCGCCCGTACCGAACGCTGGAGGCCCCGATGGTCCCCGTCCGCCCCCCGCAGCAGCCCGTCGCCATCGTCGGCGGCGGCCCCGTGGGGCTCGTGCTCGCGCTGCTCCTCGACCACCACGGCGTGGCGTCCACCGTCTACGACGCCGCCCCGTCCGTGGCCGCCGAACCGCGCGGCAGCACCCACGGCGCCCGCACCATGGAGCACTACCGCCGCCTCGGCCTGGCCACGCGGGTGCGCGAGCTCGGCCTACCCGGCGGCCACAGCGCGGGCATCACCTTCTTCACCCGCTACGACGGCCACCTCCTGGCCCACCTGCCGCACCCCGGCGCCGACGAGGTGCGCGCCGCCACCGCCGCCGCCCCGCGCACCCACCAGGTGCCCGAACCCATGCACCGCGCCAACCAGATGTACGTCGAGCGCCTGCTGCGCGAGCACGCCGGCACCCGCCCCCGCATCACCCTGCGCTACGGCCACCGCGTCACCGCGCTCGCCGAGGAGGCCGAGGCCGTGGCCCTGACCGTCGAGGGGCCGGCCGGCCGGGACGTCGTCCGGGCCGCGTACGTGGCCGGCTGCGACGGCGGCCAGGGCCTGGTCCGCCGTGCGCTCGGCATCGCCTACTCCGGCGAGGGCTCCCTCGACCAGGACGTCCTCGGCCGCCGGGCCACCGCCGCGCACCTGCGCGTGCCCGGCATGTACCGGCGCTTCCTGCGCGACCGGGCCGGCTGGAGCAACTGGGTGGTCAACGCGGAGCTCGCCCTCAACCTCATCGCCCTCGACGGCGACGACCAGTTCTTCCTGCTCACCAGCTCGGCCGACCCCGACGACCCCGACGACTCCCGGGTGGCCGACCTCGTACGCCGCGCCGCCGGCACCGACCTCGACGTGGAGGTGCTCTCCCGCCGGGCCTGGACCCCCGGCGCCGCGCTGGTCGCCGAGCGCTTCGGCAGCGGCCGCGTCTGGCTGGCCGGCGACTCCGCGCACCTGTTCACGCCCAACGGCGGCTTCGGCATGAACACCGGCGTCGACGACGCCGCCAACCTCGCCTGGAAGCTCGCCGCGGCCGTCCAGGGCTGGGGCGGGCCCGGCCTGCTCCCCTCGTACGAGACCGAGCGCCGGCCCGTCGCCCTGCGCAACACCACCGCCGCCCGCGAGCTCAACATCGGCCTCGGCGCCATCGAGCGCCCCGCGGAGCTGGAGGCCGACACGGCCGGGGGCCGCGCCGCCCGCGCCCGCACCGCCGAGCGGCTGGCCGCGTACGGGCAGCTCACCCTCGACACCCTCGGCGTGCAGCTGGGCGCCCGCTACGACGGCTCCCCGCTCATAGCCGCCGCCGGCGACACCCCGCCGCCGGACGCCTTCACCACGTACACGCCCTCCGGGGTGCCGGGCGGGCGGGCCCCGCACCTGTGGCTGGACGACGAACGGGGCCCGGGCAGCTCCCTCTTCGACCTCCTCGGCCCCGGCTTCACCCTGCTCAGCCTCTGCCCGGTGCACTCCGGCACCGCCGCCGTCGAGGCGGCCGCCCGGGCGGCCGGGGTGCCGCTGAGCGTGGTCCGGGTCGACGACGGCGCGGCCCGCGAGCTGTACGGGCGCGACCTCGTGCTCGTACGCCCCGACCAGCACATCGCCTGGCGCGGCAACCGGGCCCCGCGCGACCCCGAGGGCCTGGTGGCAAAGGTCACCGGCCATTAGTGCCGGATTCACCGAGCCCTTTCCATAAATACCGAATCAAGAATTCCGCTTGTGCTCGTCGGGCCGTTCAAACGCCCCCGGTGGCCGCCGCGACAAAGGCGCGGCGGCCCCGAGTTGCCAAAGTGGGAATGGTCTTGTGCGCCCCTCCCGAATCGTCGTTACGGTCGAATGGTCACGACGGCTCATTCCTGGAGGGGTAATGCATTTCCGTATGCTGGGGCCCATGTCCGTCACCGAAAGCGGAGACGACAGAACGCCCAGCGCGCCCAAGCACCGCCAGATGCTGGCCCTCCTGCTGATGAACGCCAACCAGGTCGTCTCCATGGCCCAGTTCGTCGAGGAGCTGTGGGAGTACAGCCCGCCGCCGCGCGCGGTCGCCGCCGTGCACACCTACGTCATGCAGCTGCGCCGCATCCTGCACGGCGGCGCGACCGCCGTCGCCTGCGGCCGCCTCGTCACCCGGGAGCAGGGCTACCTGCTGCGCGTCGAGGACGGCGAACTCGACCTGCACCTGTACGAGAGCCGGCTCCGGGCCGGCCGCGCCCTCCTCGACGCCGGTGAGCCCGACGCCGGCGCCCGCCTGCTCCGCACCGCCGACGCCATGTGGAGCGGCACCACCGGCCTGGTCGACGCCCCCACCGGCCCGCTGCTGCGGGCCGCGCTCGCCCCGATCGAACGCGAACGCACGGAGGCCACGGTCCGCCGCATCCACGCCGAACTGGCCCTGGGCCGGCACCAGGAGCTGGTCTCGGAGCTCTGCGCCCTGGTCCACCAGGACCTCACCCACGAGGAGCTCACGGGCCAGCTGATGCTCGCCCTCTACCGCTCCGGTCGACAGGCCGACGCCCTCGCCGCCTTCCACCGCCTCCGGCACGCCCTGCGCGAGGACCTGGCCACCACCCCGGGCCCGGACATCCACCGCCTGACCACCGACATCCTCACCGGCCACCCCCGCCTCGAACCGCCCACGACGGGCCACCTCCCCCTCACCCTGGACGCGGTCCCCACCCTCGTGGCCGCCTGATCCGCGAGGGGCCGGCGTTCCAGGCGCCGCCCACCCGGCCGCCGGCCCCCCGCCCCCCATTCACCGGGAGGCGGAGTCGAGGGCGCCCGCGGGGAGTTCGCCGGGGTGCCGCTCCCGAGCGGCAGCCCCGCGCCGCGCAGCGGGCGGCAGGCCGAAGCGGGCCGTCAGGGCGGCGCAGGCGACGAGCGCGGCGCAGACCCAGAAGGCCCGGGTCAGGCCGGCCGCACCGGCCTCCGTCACCGCCCCCGCCGCGGCCCCGGCGGCCGACCCCCCGTCCGCACCCGCACCCGGTCCCGCACCCGCACCGGGTCCCGCCGCCGAGCCGTACACCGAGACGACCACCGCCAGCCCCACCGCGGCCCCGATCTGCCCGGCGCACTGCACGACGCCCGCCGCGGACCCGAGCAGGTCCCGCCGGACCCCCGCCACCGCGGCGGTCTCGTACGCCATCCACAGGAACGGCAGTCCCGCCCCCACCAGAGCCAGCCCCGGCAGCATCCCCGACGCGTACGAGGACCCCGGCGCCACCCGGGTGAGCAGCAGCAGCCCCGCCCCGCTCAGCGCGCAGCCGACCAGCGCCGGCACCCGCGCGCCGAACCGGTCCAACAGCCGTGCGCACGGACGCCCCACCACCAGGACGCCGCCCACCACCGGCAGCAGCGCGCACCCCGCCGCCCAGGCGCTGTAGCCGTGCGCCTCCTGGAGGTACAGGCTCGCCACGAACACCACCGGCCCCGTCCCGGCGGCCACGAACCCGATGCCCACCGCGCCCGCCGCCAGCGACCGGTCCCGCCACAGCGCCGCCGGCAGCAGCGGGTCCGCGGCCACCGCCTGCCGGCGCAGGAACAGCGCCCCGAGCAGCCCGGCCGCCCCGAGCACCCCCCATGTCGTCGCCGACGCCCCCCGTTCGCCCATCCCCACCAGCCCGTACACGAACGCCAGCAGCCCCCCGACGAGGAACACCGCCCCCGGCACGTCGAGCGGCGCGGCCAGAGGTACGCGCGAAGGCACGCCCGGGGGCACGCGCGAAGGCACGCCCGATCGAACCCGGGCACCGCCCCGCGCCCGTCCTCCGCCGTGTGCGCACGGGGGGCACAGCCACCGCCCCGCCGCCCACGCGGCCAGTGCTATCGGCACGTTGAGGAAGAAGGCACACCGCCAGTCCAGCCGGCTGACCGCCACTCCGCCCGCCAGCACTCCGGCGATCGACCCGAGCCCTCCGCACGCGGCCCACAGGGCGAGGGCCCGGCGGCGTTCGCGGGCCCCGGGCACCACCGTCAGCAGCATGCACATCGCGGCCGGTACGAGCAGCGCCGCCGCGACCGCCTGCCCGGCCCGGGCGGCCAGCAGCACGCTCCCGCCGGGCGCGGCCCCGCACACGGCGGAGGCGGCGGCGAAGCCGGCCAGGGACCCCAGGAAGAGGCGGCGAGCGCCCAGCCGGTCGCACAGGCGCCCGCCCAGCAGTTGGAGCCCGCCGACGAGCAGGACGTACAGGTTCGTCACCCAGTGCGCGCCGGTCAGGGTCAGGCCCAGATCGCGCTGGATGTCGGGCACGGCCAGGACGACGAGACCGGCGTCCGCGTTCGCCAGCAGCGGCGCGAGGCAGACGAGCGCCAGCACGGACCGCGGCGGCCGGTACGCAGACGCAGGCGCAGACGCGGCCGGAGCCGTGTCCGAGGGACCGGCCGCAGGTCCGGGCGACGGTCCGGTGGTCGCGGGCCCGGTGGTCGCGGGTCCGGCGGTCGCGGGCGCGGCCGTCGAGGCCCCGGCCGTCGGCAGCGCGGCGGCTCCGGGCGCCGTAAGCAGGTCGGAGGAGGCGGCAGCGGAAGCGGAGGCGGCAGCGGAGGCGGAGGCCGAAGCGGGCATGCGGAACTCCCGGGGGAGAAGGGGAAGGGTCGCGGGTCAGAACCCCGCCGCCGCACCCCCGGTTGCCACACGGGCGCGACACCGCCGACCGGACCTGCGACCGACCCCGTGCAACCCGTTCGCGCGACCCGGTGTTCAACCACCGAGAGCGCACCGACAGAGCGCTCGCCTGCTTCCCGGGCCCGGCCCCGCCTCCCGGGTCAGGGCCCGAACAAGAGAAGGACAACCATGGATCTTCAGCTGTCCGGCAAGGTCGCCGTGGTCACCGGCGCCTCCAAGGGAATCGGTCTCGCGGTCACGCGCTCGCTGCTCGAGGAGGGCGCCCGGGTCGTCGCGGTCTCCCGCAAGAACACCCCCGAGCTCGAGCAGCTCGCGGGCCCGAACCTGCTGCACGTCTCGGCCGACCTGATCGACCCCGAGGCCCCGGCGCAGGTGATCGCCCGCGCCGTGGAGCACTTCGGCGGCCTCGACATCCTCGTCAACAACGCGGGTGGCCCGCCGCCCGGCGTCACCATGCCCCGTACCGGCTTCTTCGACAGCAACGACGGCCAGTGGCAGTCGATCTTCGAGTTCAACCTGTTCTCGGTGGTCCGCGCCATCCGCGCCGCCATCCCGAAGCTGGTCGAGCGCGGCGGCGGCTCCATCATCAACATCTCCACGGGCATGGCCCGCCAGCCCGCGCCGGTCAACATCGAGTACGGCGCGGCCAAGGCCGGCCTGTCGAACCTCACCAAGGCGCTGTCCGAGGAGTTCGGCTCCCAGGGCGTCCGCGTCAACACGGTCTCCCCGGGTGCCGTGCGCACCGCCTGGTGGACCGAGGAGGGCGGCGCCGCCGACGTCATCGCCGGGATGGCGGGCGCCGACCGCGACTCGGTGATGGACTCCATCGCCCCGCAGATGATGGGTCAGGTCACCGGCCGCCTCATCGACCCGCAGGAGGTCGCCGACGCGGTGCTGCTGCTCGCCTCGCCGCGGTCCGCGAGCACCACCGGTGCGGACTTCGCCGTCGACGCCGGTTTCGTCAAGACCTTCTGAGCCGGCGGAGCCGTCCGGGGCTCACGAGCCGTCCGGGGCTCACAGGGTGCACGGCGTGCACGAGGTGAAGGGGGCCGGCCCGCGGGTGTGACCGGCCCGCGGGCCGCCCGCCCCGCCTCAGACCCGGTCGGTGGCCGGGTCGAGGCGGGCGGCGACCACGTCGGGGAGCGTCTCGAGGGCGGCGTTCTCCGACGGGCGCCGGTCCATGTAGTCGGGGTTGCAGGCCTGGTAGCCCAACAGCCGGGCCAGCGGCGCCAGCGCGCCGTTCATGAGCTTCTGCAGCGCCCACGGCCGGTCCGTGAAGCGCAGCACGTCCTGGAACTCGCGCATCGTGACGGCGTGCTGGAGCAGCGAGGGCCGGCCCTCGGCGTCCGTCTTGCCGTCCTGGGCGAGCCCGAACAGCTGGCGCAGGATCAGCTGCTCGAAGCGCTCGGCCCGGTTGACCAGTTCGACGACCGCGAAGGAGGTCTCGTCCTCGGTGTTCCCGAACCAGCGGTGCACCGTGCCCGCCGGCACGGTCACGGTCTGCCCGACCTCGTCGAGGACGATGTCGCGGCCGCCCAGGTGCACGCGCAGACTTCCCCGTACCAGCGTGAAGACCTCCTCGCTGTACGGGTGGATGTGGTAGCCAGCGGCGAAACCGCCCGGCTCCACGTACAGGTCCATCACCGCACGATGGCCGCCGGTGGCGGCCGCGGGGGTCCTGATGACGATCTTCTCCCTGCAGCGCGGGTTGTAGTAGACCTCGCCCGGGTGGACGGCCATGACGCCTCCAAGGGGGAACACGCCCGTACGGCCTGCCAGCCGGTACGGGCGGAACGTGGGAGAGCTCGGCCGGCGGCCCGGTAGGGGGCCGGCGGAGCGACAAGGGAAAGCTCGGGCCCGGCCTGCCAGCCGGCACGAGCGAGAAGAAGGGGTCGCCCCGGCCGGCCTGCCAGCCGGCGGGGCGCGCACGGACGCTCGGCCGGCCTTCGGGCCGGCGGGGCGCTCCGTGCTGTCTGCTCCCACCCTCGGGGTCGGGCCCGCGTGCCCACACCCCCGTTTCTTGCTGCCTACTTCACGGCGTCCGGCGCGTCGCAACGCACTCCGCGGGGCATGCCGAAGGGCCCGCCGGGGGGTGTCCCTGGCGGGCTGTCGACGTCGCGGGAAAGGGCGGGTCGCTGGTGTCGACGTCGCGGTGCCGGGCCGGCCGCCCGCTTCGAGGGGGCGCCCCGTGGTGTGTGGGTCCCCTCAGGGGGGTCAGACGGCGCTCCCCCGTACCCGCCGTGCCCGCAGCAGCACCGCGGCCGCCACGGCTGCCGAACCCGCCAGCGCCGCGCCCGCGGCCATGGCCGCCGGGATGCCGGGGCCGTCGGCCACCAGGCCGCCCAGGAGCGAGCCCGCCGCCAGGGACAGCTGGACCGCCGTCACGAACACCGCCAGCGCGCTCTCCGGAGCCTCCGGGACCGCACCCGCCAGCGCCGTCTGCAGGCTCAGCGGTACCGCGCCGAACGCCGCGCCCCACACCGTGACCAGCACGGCCACGAGCACCGGCGAGCCCGCACACAGCGGCAGCGCCCCGGCCACGGCGGCCAGCGCCGCGGCCGCGCCGCACACCGTGCCCGGCACCGTAAGGGCCAGGGTCAGCCCGGCGAGGAAGTTGCCGGCGATGCCGGCCACTCCGTAGGCCAGCAGCAGCCCGGCGACCGCCCCCGCGCCGAGGTGCGCGTTCCGCTGCAGGTACGGCGCGATGTACGTGTACGCCGCGAAATGGCCCAGGAACACGAGGCAGGTGGCCAGCAGCCCGGCGCGGGCCGCCGGCCGCCGCGGTACGTCCAGCAGCGCGCGTACGCCCGCCACGGAACCGGCCGGCAGCCGGGGCAGGAACCGCAGCTGCGCCCCGAGGGCCAGCAGCCCCAGCACCCCGGCGGCCGCGAACGCCACCCGCCAGCCGGCCCCGCCGGCGGAGCCGGCGGAGCCGGTGCGCGCGGCCAGCGCCGCGAGCGGCAGGCTCGCCACCGTGCCCACCGAGATGCCGGCGGTGACCAGCGAGGAGGCCCGGTGGACCGCCGCCGGCGGCACCAGCCGGCCGGCCGCCGCAGCGCCCACCGCCCAGAACCCGCCCAGGGCCAGGCCCAGCAGGAGCCGGCCGGCCAGCACGGCGGCCAGGTTCGGCGCCAGCGCGCACACCCCGTCCGCGACCACCGTCAGCGCGGCCAGGGTCCACAGGACGGGCCGGCGGTCGAAGCGCCGGGAGGCCACCGTCAGGACGGGTGCCGCCGCGGCGGCCGCGAGGCCCGGCACCACCACCAGCAGGCCCGCCGTGCCGGTGCTCACCCCGAGGTCCGCCGCGACGGCCGGCAGCGCCCCGACCGGCAGCAGCTCCGAGAGCACCAGCGCCAGCGACCCCAGCGCCACGGCGGCCACCGCCGGCCAGCCGCCCCGCCGGCCGCCCGCGGACGCCGGCCGCCCCGCCCGCGACGCGTCGGCGGGGCCAGGTACGGCCGTACGGCCCCCGGCGTCGGTGCGCCGGGGGCCGTACGTCGTCGTCTCGTCACTCACCAGGAGGTCCCGATCACGAGGCCGGGAGCTGGACGGACTGGCTGTGGCGGAACACGTTGCGCGGGTCGTACTTCTTCTTGACCTGCTGCAGCTTGGCGTAGTTGCCCTTGTAGTACAGCTCGTGCCAGGGCGTGGCGGACTTGTTGAACTGCGGGTCGTGCAGGTCGATGTCCGGGTAGTTGACGTAGCAGCCGTCGGTCACGTCGTTGATGACCGGCACGCCGCCGGTGTCGGCGTACACGCCGTGGAAGAACTCGCGGATCCACTTGAGCGAGACCGCCTCGTCCGCCGGGTCGGTCCACCAGATCATCCAGGCGGCCTTGTACGCGGCGTCGCGGTGCGCGGCGGCCGTGGCGTCCTGGGCCACCGCGTTGACCTTGCCGCCGAAGGAGCTCAGCAGCACCGAGGCGGTGGTGTTGACCAGGTCGTCGCGGGTCAGGTGCTGGTAGAACGCGTCGATGTGCGCGTCCGGCATCGCCGTCTTGTAGTACGAGGACTTGAAGTCGCCCTTGAGGCTCGGGTCGTTCAGCGTCGGGTTCGTGGTCCCCATGTAGCGGGTGGCCTGCAGCCACGGCATCCGGCGCGGCTTGGCCAGCTCCGGCATCGCGGAGAGCTCGCCCATGTGGGTGGCCAGCGGCTGGTGCGCGACGTCGAGGCCCTTGGTCATCTCGGCGAGGAAGTCGTCGAGGACCTGCTGGGCGTTCGGGATGGTGGCGTCCACCTGGGTGACCAGGCCGATGTACCCGTTGGACTTGTGGTTCAGCGCGAGCATGCTGACCAGGTTGTCGTTGACCGTGCCGGGCTTGAGGTATGTGGCGTGCCACTCGCCGTAGTTCTTCACCAGGCGCGCGAAGCGGTCCTTGGTCATCTCCGCCCACGGCCACGACACCGCGCTCAGCAGCACCTCGGACGGGGGCTGCGGCAGCAGCTTGGCCGGGTCGGTGCCGGTGGCGCCGGGGGAGCGGAACCAGAAGCGGGTGATGACGCCGAAGTTGCCGCCGCCACCGCCGGTGTGCGCCCACCACAGGTCGCGGTGCGGGTCCTCGGCCTCGCGGGTGGCCACGTGCACGCGCGCGGTGCCGTCGGCGTCGACCGACACGACCTCGACGCCGTACAGGTGGTCCACCACCAGGCCGAGCTGGCGGCAGAGCAGGCCCCAGCCGCCGCCGCTGACGTGGCCGCCGGCGCCGACCTGGAAGCACATGCCGGCCGGGACGATGACGCCCCAGGTGCGGTACATCCGCTCGTACACGTTGAGCAGCTGGGAGCCGGCCTCGACGCAGACGGCGTTCTTCGCGGAGTCGAAGTACACCTTGTTCATCTTGGTCATGTCGAGGATGACCCGGACGTCCGGGTTGAAGACCCAGTCCTCCCAGCAGTGCCCGCCGCCGCGCACGGTCAGCCGCTTGTTGCCCTTCACGGCCGTCTGGACCACCTGCTGCACCTGCGCGGTGGTCTCGGCGAGGAAGACGGTCTCGGGGTTGGCGACCCAGCGCTGGTTCCAGCCCCGTACGAGGTCCTTGTACCGCTTGTCGCCGGGGGTCACCGCGGTGATCGGCTCCGCGAGCGCGACCGCGGTGCCGTCGGCGGCGCGGGCCGGGGCGGCGACGGCACCGGCCGTCCCGGTGAGCAGCGCGGCTCCGGAGGCCGCCGCACCGCCCGCCAGGAAGCCGCGCCTGCCGATCCCACCCGTGCCCTTGGCCTTGGCCTTGGCCATGGTTCCCCCTCCACAGTTCAATGTTTTCAACGGGTTTCACGCTAAAGATCACGGTGTGCCCCGGGCACCCAGCCGATTGCGCTCGTACTCGGCGGCCCGGGGACGCCCCCCGCGTGTCCCTGCGCGGTGCGGAGCGGCCGCCGGCGCTGCCCGGTCCGGTCTCAGGCCGCCGGCAGCCGCACCGACTGCGTGTGCCGGAAGAAGTCCCGGGGGTCGTACTTCTTCTTCACCTGCTGCAACTTGGCGTAGTTGCCCTTGAAGTACAGGTCGTGCCACGGCACGGCCGACTTGTTGTACGCCGGGTCGTTGAGGTCGGCGTCGGGGTAGTTGACGTAGCAGCCGTCGGTCACCGCGTTCGGCACCGGTACGCCGCCCGTGTCGGCGTACGTCTCCGCGTAGCTCTCCCGGGTCCAGGCGATGTACTTCGCGTCCTCGGCCGGGTCGTTCCACAGCACCGACCACAGCATCTTGAAGGCCGCGCCGCGGTGCGCGCAGGCGGTGTCGGTGTCGGAGAGGGCGTTGACCCGGCCGCCGTACGGCGTGAGCTGAATGTTGATCTTCGGGTTGTCGATGTCGGTGCGGGTCAGGTGCTTGTACAGGGCGTCCGCCTGCGCCTTGGGGAAGGCCGCCTTCATGTAGGCCGACTTGTACTCGGCCCGCAGCGTGGGGTCGTTGAGCAGCGGGTTCGTCGTGCTGGAGAAGCGGGTGGCCTGCAGCCACGGCATCCGGCGCGGCTCGGCGAACTGCGGCATGGCCGACATCTCGCCCATCGGCTGCGTGAGCGCGCCGGCGTCGGTGGTGATGCCCGCGCTCATGTACGCGAGGTAGTCGTCCAGCAGCTTGCGCGCGTCCGGGGCGGTGGCGTCGACCTGGGTGACCATGCCGATCTGGCCGTTCGACCTGTGGTTGAGCAGCAGGAAGCTGGTCAGGAAGCGGGTGGGGCTGTTCGCGCCGATGTTGGCCACGTGCCAGGACGCGTAGTTCTGCACGAGCCGGGTGAACTCGTCCTGCGTGAGGTCGCTCCACGCCCACGACACCGCGCTGAACAGCACCTCGGCCGGCGGCTTGGGCAGCAGCCCCTTCGGGTCGGTGCCCGTGGCGTCGGGGGAGCGGAAGAAGTAGCGGGTGACGACGCCGAACGTGCCGCCGCCGCCCCCGGTGTGGGCCCACCACAGGTCGCGGTTGGGGTCGGAGGCCTCGCGGGTGGCGATGACCGTCTTGACGCTGCCGTCGGCCGCGACGGTGACCACCTCGACGGCGTACAGGTGGTCCACGACCAGCCCGTTGCGGCGTACGAGCATGCCCCAGCCGCCGCCCGCGACGTGCCCGCCGACGCCGACCGAGTAGCAGATGCCGCCGGGGATGGTGATGCCGTAGCAGGAGTACAGCCTCTCGTACACGTCCAGCAGGCGGGCGCCGGCCTCCACCGCCACCGCGTTGAGCTGCGAGTAGTAGTAGACGGAGTTCATCTTCGACAGGTCGAGGACGATCTGCGTGCTGGAGTTGTAGACGAAGTCCTCCAGGCAGTGGCCGCCGCTGCGGACGGTCAGGCGCTTGTTGCCCTTGACCGCCTCCTGGACGATCGGCGCCACCTGCGAGGGGGCGTCGACCATGCGCACCGAGTCGGGCTTGGCCACGTACCGGGCGTTCAGGGCCCGGACCAGGTCCGGGTACTGCTGGTCGGCGGAGGTGACGGTCACCGCACCGATGGTGGCGAGGGCGGGTCCGGCGTCCGCGGCGGCGGGGTCCGCCGCGGACGCCGTCCCGTCGAGCCCGAGTGCGGCGGCCCCGCCCACACCGGCGGCTCCGATGAGGAAGCGTCGCCGGTGCAGCCCGGCTCTGTTCTGCGACATGGTCGAAAATTCCTTCGGTGAGGTCGGGTTCGCGGAGCGTCAGCGCTTGAGCGCGAAGGTCAGCCCGTCGGCGACCGGCAGCACGCTCAGCTCCACCCGGTCGTCGTCCCGCACCTTCGCGTTGAACGCCCGCAGCGCGACCGTCTCGGAGTCCTGTGCCGACGGGTCGAGGACGGCCCCGTGCCACAGCACGTTGTCCACCACGACCAGTCCCCCGGGCCGCAGCAGCGTCAGCGCGGCCTCGTAGTACGCCCAGTAGTTCTCCTTGTCGGCGTCGATGAAGACGAAGTCGTAGCTGCCCGCCTCGCCCTCCCGCGCCAGCAGCGCGTCCAGGGAGGCCCGCGCGTCGCCGATCCGCAGGTCGATCCGGTCCGCGACGCCGGCCCGGGCGGCGTACTCGCGGGCGATCGCGGTCCACTCCTCGCTGATGTCGAGGGCGGTCACCGTGCCGCCCTCCGGCAGCGCGAGCGCGGTGGCGATCAGGCTGTAGCCGGTGAAGACACCGATCTCCAGCGCCTTCTTCACCCCGGTCGACTTCACCAGCAGGGAAAGGAACTGGCCCTGCTCGGGCGATATCTGCATGAGGGACAGAGGGAGCTTCGAGGTCTCGGCCCGGAGGTCCTTCAAAACCTCCGGCTCGCGCAGCGAAATGCTCGCCACGTAGTCCTGAAGTGCCTCGTTCACTTCTACCTGAATACGCATGGTGGACCCCTCGGTCGGGACGGGCAGTACCGGATGACCAGCGACGAGTCGGAAAACTAGAACGCGAAATGGCCATGCGTCAAGCCGCTCGACGGGGGCTGAGTTCCCTGGAGCGTTTCTTCAGAGAGCCCTGGAACAATGCTCGCGTGGGGTCGCCCGCGCGGCCGCTCATTGAAATTCCGGAAACCCCGGAAAAGTGATCGGAAGGGTTTCCGTCCGAGTCGGAAACAGTCCTTCCCGCTCGACCGGAACCTTATTCACCGGATTTCCCCCGAGGATTCGAGGAGCACACCCGTGAGCACACCTGTGACTCCGCACGCGAGCCCCCCTGCGGCCCCGGACGTCGACCCGCGCGCCCTGCGTACCGCCCTGGGGCAGTTCGCCTCCGGCGTCACCGTGGTCGCCACGAGCGACGGGGCCGCCGTCCACGGCGCCACCGTCAGCTCCTTCACCTCGGTCTCGCTCGACCCCCCGCTGGTCCTGGTCAGCCTGGACCGGCGCAGCCGCAGCTGCGCCCGGCTCGCCGACGCCCCGTTCGGGGTGAACGTCCTCGCGGCCGGCCAGCGCGACCTCGCCCTGCTGTTCGCCGGCGCACCGGGCCGCGCCGCCGGGGCCGGGAGCGCGTGGCCGCGTCCCGAGCCGCGGTGGGAGGGCGACCCCCGCGCCCCCCGCCTGGCGGGCTCCGCGGCGTACTTCGGCTGCGTCCCCTGGGCGGCGTACGACGGCGGCGACCACGTGCTCTACGTCGGGAGGGTCGTCCGCTTCGACGCGCCCGGCGGCGAGCCGCTGGTCTTCCACTCCGGCGCGCTCGGCGGCTTCCGCCGCCCCGCGGCCGCCGCCACCGCCGCCTGGACCGGCTCGCTCGACGGCCCCGCCCACGGCTGGACGGCCGACTTCGGGGCCCTCGGCAGCGCCCGCACCGCCTGAGGCGAAGCGCCCGCGCGCGGCGAAGCGCCCGCACGGCCCGAGTCGAGCGCCCGCACGGCCCGCGGCGGAGCGCCGCACCGCCCGAAGCGCACGGCACCCGCACCCCCCGACCGTTCGAGGAAGAAGAGGACATGACGCTCACCGACCCCGCCCCGCACGCCCCCGAGCCGGCCGCCCGCACCACCCGCCCCCTCACCGGGGCCGAGTACCTGGAGAGCCTGCGCGACGACCGCGCGATCCACCTCTACGGGGACCGCGTCAAGGACGTCACCGCCCACCCCGCCTTCCGCAACGCCGCGCTGATGACGGCCCGCCTCTACGACGCCCTGCACGACCCGGCGAAGAAGGACGTGCTCACCACCCGCACCGACACCGGCAGCGACGGCTGGACGCACAAGTTCTTCCGCACCCCGCGCAGCGTCCAGGACCTCGTCGAGGACCGCGAGGCCATCGCCGAGTGGGCGCGGATGACGTACGGCTGGATGGGCCGCAGCCCCGACTACAAGGCCGCCTTCCTGGGCACCCTGGGCGCGAACACGGAGTACTACGCCCCCTTCGAGGACAACGCCCGCCGCTGGTACCGGGAGTCGCAGGAGAAGGTCCTCTTCTGGAACCACGCCATCATCCACCCGCCCGTCGACCGCCACCTGCCCACCGAACAGGTGCAGGACGTGTTCGTGCACGTGGAGAAGGAGACCGACGCCGGGCTGGTCGTCTCCGGCGCCAAGGTCGTCGCCACCGGCTCCGCCATCACCCACTTCAACTTCATCTCGCACTACGGCCTGCCGCTGCGCGACAAGAAGTTCGCCCTCGTCGCCACCGTCCCCATGGGCAGCCCGGGCCTGAAGCTGATCTGCCGCCCGTCGTACGCCGCCGCCGCGGCGGCCGTCGGCAGCCCCTTCGACTACCCGCTCTCCTCGCGCCTGGACGAGAACGACACCATCTTCGTGATGGACAAGGTCCTCATCCCCTGGGAGAACGTCTTCCTCTACGGGGACGTGGACAAGGTCAACGGCTTCGCCCCGCAGTCCGGCTTCCTGGAGCGGCTCACCTTCCACGGCGCGATCCGCCTCGCCGTCAAGATCGACTTCATTGCGGGGCTGCTGCTCAAGGCGGTCGACATGACCGGCTCCAAGGACTTCCGCGGCATCCAGTCGCGTGTCGGCGAGGTGCTGGCCTGGCGCAACATGTTCTGGGCCCTGTCCGACGCGGCCGCCCGCAACCCGCAGGAGTGGAAGGACGGCGCGCTGCTGCCGCGGCTCGACTACGGCATGGCGTACCGCTGGTTCATGACCATCGGCTATCCGCGGATCAAGGAGATCATCCAGCAGGACGTGGCCAGCGGCCTGATCTACGTCAACTCCAGCGCCGAGGACTTCAAGAACCCCGAGATCCGCCCGTACCTCGACAAGTACGTGCGCGGTTCGAACGGCTACGACTCCGTCAGCCGCGTCAAGCTCATGAAGCTCCTGTGGGACGCGGTCGGCACCGAGTTCGGCGGCCGGCACGAGCTGTACGAGCGCAACTACTCCGGCAACCACGAGCAGGTGCGCACCGACATCCTGCAGGCGCAGGCCGCCAGCGGACAGCTGGACGAGTACCGCGGTTTCGCGGAGAAGTGCCTGGAGGAGTACGACCTCGACGGCTGGACCGTGCCGGACCTCGACTCCTTCCCGTCCCTGCGCGAGCAGCGCAAGAACCTCTGGTCCTGACGCCCGGAGGCCCGGAGGCCCGGAGGCCCGGAGGCCCGGTGCCGAGCCGCGACGACGCGCGGCTCGGCACCGGGCCCTCGGTGCGGCGACCCGTCGGAGAAAGGCCCGGCGGCGAGACCTGTTGCGATTATTTCGAATGTTGCGGATGCTTCGTTTAACAGGGCAGCTGGGGCCACCCGGCCCTCGCACGAAGGGACGGTGCACCGTGAGCCCATCGACCGCTCGGGCCACCACCCCGTCCGGGGCGGACGCAGACTTCGCGGCCCGGGCGCTGCGGCCCGTGAAGAGGTCCCTCGCCCGCTCGCCTCACGCCGAGCGGATCCGGTTCCGGATCGAGGACGGAAACGCTGACCTCGAACTGCCGCGCGAGGCAGTGGAACTGTTGGCGACGGTGCTGAGCCACATGGCGGCAGGTCGCGCCGTCTCCATCGTGCCCGAGCACGCGGAGCTGACCACGCAGCAAGCCGCCGACATGCTGAACGTCTCCCGGCCGTTCCTGATCGGTCTCCTGGACGCCGGGGAGATCGACTTCCGGAAGGTCGGCACCCATCGTCGGATCAAGGCACAGTCCTTGCTCGAGTACCAGCGCCGGGACGACCGGCGGCGGCGGGAGGCAGCGGACGAACTGACAGCCCTGAACCAGGAGATGGGGCTGATCTGAAGCGGCGCCGTGGGTGACGTGCTGGACCGGCTGGAGCGGGACGGGCTCCTGGAGTCGGCCGCCGCCCTCCGCGCGGGATAGGGCCCGGCCTTCGGTCCGGCTTCCGGCCGGGCAGGGTCACCGGTCCGCGCCGGGCCCGGCCCCGTCCTCCCGGTCGATGAGCGCCTGTACGCCGTCCAGGATGAGCTCCAGCCCCACGGCGAGCGGGTCGTCGGCCGGGGCCCCGAACGCGCCGTCGGCGATCGCCCTGGTCAGGGCGGGGAACCGGGCCGCGTGCCGGTCGAGCAGCTCGCCGGTCAGGCGGCCCCACTCCCGGTCGTGCTCGGGGTCGAAGTCGGCCGACTGCTGGGCGAGGGCGCGCACCTGGCCGACGATCAGGAGGAACACCTGGTGGCGCTGCGCGGCCGTGAGGCCGGTGGGCTCCAGGGCGGCGAGCGCCGCGTCCAGCCAGCCGAGCTGGTTCGGGCCCATGACCTGGCGCCGCATCGCGACGGCCGACAGCAGCCAGGGGTGCGCCCGGTAGACCCCGAGCATCACCCGGGCCCAGGCCGTGATCGCCTCCCGCCAGCCGGGGCCCGCGGACGACAGGTCGGGGCGCTCGGCGCTGACCGACTCGACCATCAGCTCGACGAGTTCGGCCTTGCCGGGCACGTAGCGGTACAGCGCCATCGCCGAGACCTCGAACCCCGCGGCCACCTTGCTCATGGAGACGGCCTCCAGGCCCTCGGCGTCGGCGAGGGCCACCGCGGCCTCGGCGATCCGGGCGGGGGTCAGGCTGGGCTTGGGTCCGCGGGTGGGCTGCTCCTGCTCGCCCCACAGCAGCGCCACGCTCGCTCGCAGGTCGCGCGGCCTGTCCTCGCGCCCCTTGCCCTTGCCGGGGCCGCCGGATGGGACGGAGGTGCCGGTGCGCGTCGTGGTGGTCCTGGCCATGGCGGTCCCCTCGGTCGTGGCTGCGGCGCGGAAGGCCGTTGACGCCCTCCGAAACTGTGTATACCTTAAACACATCAAAACTGCTTACGCCGAAAACAGTTTATGGGGGTAACCATGCTCGGCACCGTCCTCGCCACCGCCTCGGCCGCCGTCCTCGCCGCACCCGTCGCCGGCCTCGCGGTCCACCGGCAGGTCAAGCGCGCCGCCCACGCCCGCCGGCTGCGCATCACCGGCCCCCGGGGCATCGACGAGTCCGGCTTCGTCCGCATCGGCGGCATCGACCAGTGGGTCTCCGTCCGCGGCGAGGACCGGCGCAACCCGGTGCTCCTGGAGATCCACGGCGGCCCCGGCGCCTCGAACCTGCCCTATGCGCACCGCACCCGCTCCTGGGAGCAGCACTTCACGCTCGTGCGCTGGGACATGCGCGGCGCCGGCAAGACCTTCGCGCGCACCGGACCGACCGGTCAGGGCGAACTGACCCTGGAGCGCCTGGAGGCCGACGCCCTGGAGGTCACCCACCACGTCCGCGCCCGGCTCGGCGTCGACAAGGTCGTCCTGCTCGCCAGCTCCTTCGGCACCGTGACCGGTCTGCGGCTGGCCCGCCGCCATCCCGAGCTGTACGCCGCGTACGTCGGCACCGACCAGAACATCGTCGACGGCGGCCGCGACCGCACCGCCCACGACGCCCTGGTCGACCGGCTCACCCGGGCCGGCCGGCGCAAGGACCTGGCCGCGGTCACGGCGATGGGCGCGGACCGGTCGGCGTGGACCGCGCACCAGTGGTCGCGGAACAACAAGCTCGTCGTCGGCTCCGACCCCCTCACCCTGGACACCGTCAAGAAGGTCGTCCTCGGCTCGATGCTGACCTCGCCCCTGCTGACCCTGCGCGAGGTCCGCAGCTTCATGAAGGCCATGGAGTTCTGTGAACCCCTCGGACCGCAGGCGATCGCCACCGTCGACGAACGCGCCGAGGGGACGGACTTCGCGCTGCCGTTCTTCGTCTTCCAGGGCGCGCGCGACGTCATCACGCCCGTCGCCCCGGCGCGCCGCTTCTTCGACCAGGTCAGCGCCCCGGTCAAGGCGTTCGCCCTCATCGAGGGCGCCGGCCACTTCGCGTCCTTCCGCCACCCCGACCGCTTCCTCGACCTCCTCCTCACCAAGGTCCGCCCGGCCCTCGCGGAAGCCGCCGAAGCCCGCTGACCGCCCCGCGCGGCCGGGCGGGTCCGCGGCGACCCCGCCCCGGTTCGGATCAGGCTCGCCGACCCCGCCCCACTTCGGATCATGCCCTCGCCGACCGGTTCCCGAGCGATCCTCGAGCACCGGGTGGGATTCCTCTTAGGGGCGCTTTTCCTACCTACCCGGTCGGAAAAGCGCACGACCCGAAGGCGGAGCCCCATCCCGCCGGCCCCGCCGCCGATCACTGCCGGAGGAATACGTGAGTCCAGTCCGTGAGCGGTACACGGTGGCCGTCGTCGGCGCCGGTGCGGCCGGCACGCTGACCGCCGTCCACCTCTGTGAGACGGCCGCGCGCCGCCGCACCCCCATCGACCTCTTCATGATCGACCCGGCCCCCGAAGCGGGCCGCGGCACCGCCTACTCCACCCGGGATCCCGGACACCGCCTCAACGTGCCCGCGGGCGGCATGAGCGGCTACCCCGACGACCCCGGCCACTTCACCCGGTGGCTCTGTCGCCACGGCGAACCCACCGTCACCGCCGCCCACTTCGCGACCCGCTACCGCTACGGCGCCTACCTCGCCGACACGCTCGCCCAGGCCATCGTCCGCGCGCACGGCACCGTGTCCGTACACCGGCTGACCACCCGCGCCGAGCACGTCGCCGGCGCCCCGGACGGCGGGGTGACCCTGCAGCTCGCCGACGGGACGCGGCTCGCCGCCGACGTCGCGGTCCTCGCCACCGGCCCCGCCGCGGCGACCGCGGCCTGGGCCCCCGCCCAACTGCGTTCCGCCGCCCGCTTCATCGCGGAGCCCTGGGCCGGCGGCGCGCTGGACGGACCCCTCGCCGACGACAGCGACGTCCTCCTCGTGGGCACCGGCCTGACCTCCGTCGACCTCGCCCTCACCCTCGAACGCCCCGGCCGCACGGTGCACGCCGTGTCCCGCAACGGCCTGGTGCCCCAGCCGCACACCCTGACCCCGGCCGGCCCCATGCCCGCCCCGGAAGGCCTCCACGACTCCTCCTTCGAACAGCTGCGCCGCAGCGTCTACCGCCACATCGCCCGCTCCGTGCGCCTGCACGGCGACTGGCGCCCCGCGCTCGACAGCCTGCGCCCGCACACCGCGGAACTGTGGCGCCGCCTCACCCCCGAGGAGCGCGCCGAATTCCTCGCCCGCGACGGCGCGCTGTGGAACACCCACCGCCACCGCATGGCGCCCGCCACCGGCGAGTCCATCGCGCGCGCCCGCACCGCGCGCCGCCTGGCCGTCCACGCCGGCACCGTCACCCGCGCCGACGTCCGCGCCGACGGAACGCTGGACGTCGGGCTCTCCGGCGGGCGCGACCTGCACGTGGGCTGGGTCCTCGACTGCACGGGGCCGGGCCCGCGCCTGGAGGACCCCGTGTGGCGCTCCCTGTTCGAAGCCGGCGCCGCGGTGCCCGGTCCGCTCGGCATGGGCGTCGCCACCGTCGACGGGCGCCTGCTCGACGAGGCAGGGGGCACCGGCCTGCCCGTGTACACCCTCGGCGCCCCGCGCCGCGGCGAGCTGTGGGAGACCACGGCCATCCCCGAGATCCGCGTCCAGGCGGCGGACCTGGCCCGGGAGCTGCTCGCACCGCTCGCCCCCCGGCGCCGGACCGCGCGCCGCCCGCTCGACGGGCACGGCCTGGCCCTGTCCACGCACGCCGAGGCGGCGGCCGCCTACCGCACCGGCCTCGACCGGATCCTGAAGGTCCGCTCGGGTGCCGAGGACTCCCTCACCCGCGCGGTCGCCCTCGACCCCGGCTTCGCCCTCGGGCACGCGGCCCTCGCCCTGCTGGGACACGAGTGCGGAGCCGCCGTCGACGTACCCCGGGCCCTGGCGGAGGCCCAGCGCTGCGCCCGGGAGCGGGCGTGCGAACGCGAGCGCTCCTTCGTGGAGGTCGTCAGCCGCCGCGTCCACGGGGACGACGGCGACGCCGCCCTCGTACGGCACCTGGAGCACCACCCGGCCGACGCGCTCGCCCTCGCCGTGGCCGTGCCCACTATCGCCTTCTCCGGCGTCGACGACCTCGACGACGACTACGCGCTGCGCCTGGTCGAGCAGACCTCCTCGGCGTACGACGGCCACTGGTTCCACACCTCCCTGCTGGCGTTCCTGCGCCAGGAGCAGGGCCGCCTGTACGAGGCCGGCGAACTCGCCCACCGCGCCCTGGCCGCCGAGCCCGCCTCCGGGCACGCCGTGCACGCGCTCGCCCACGTCCACTACGAGACCGGTGCGCACCGCGCGGGCCGCGACTGGCTGGAGCGGTGGGTCTCCGGGCGGGGCCGCGGCGCCGTGCACCGGGCCCACTTCTCCTGGCACATCGCCCTGCACGAACTGGCCCTCGACGACCCCGCCGCCGTACGCAAGCGCTGGTTCACGCAGCTCGCCCCCGGCCGGGTGACCGGCGTACGGGCCCTGGTGGACTCGGGGTCGCTGCTGTGGCGCGCCCGGCTCAGCGACAGCTGGCGCGGCGACCTGCCGGCCGCGGACGTCCTGGACGCGGTGGAGGCGGAGGTCCTGGAACGGCCCGCGACCGCCTTCACCGCCCTGCACTCCGCCATCACCCTCACCGCCGTGGGCGACCTCGCCGCCCTGCGCCGGCTGCGCGACCACGCGGCGGCCGCCGACGAGGTCCAGCGCGAGGTCATCGCCCCGCTGTGCGAGGCGTTCGCCGCGCTCGTCGAGGAGCGCTTCCACGAGGCCGCCCGCGGCCTCGACGCGCTCCTGCCCGTCCTGCGGCGGGTCGGCGGCAGCGCGGCGCAGCGCGAGGTCGTCGAGGAGACGCTGCTGTACGCGCTGACGGCGGACGGTCGCTGCGACGCGGCGGCCCGCCTGCTGGACGCCCGCCTGGAGCGTACGCAGGCCCCCCGGGACCGGCGCATGCGGGCGGGCCTGCCGGGCTGAGGGCGCCCCGGCGCCGCAGCGGGGCGCGGTGCCGCGCGGCGACGCGGTGGGGTGCCGCGCGGGGGCGGCGACGCGGTGCGGTGCTGGGCGGTGCGGGTCGGGGTGTCCCGAGGGGACACCCCCTAACCCGCCCGCAGGCCCGCGGCGTCGCCGGTGGTGGCGGTGCCGGCGGGTGCGGGGGTGGACATGGACGCGGACGCGGACGCGGGCGCGGACGTCAGGTGGTCGTGGACGGCGTGGCGGACGACCTCGTCGCGGCAGGTGCGGACCACCCGCCGGGGGAGGAAGGCCGCCAGGGCCGGTTCGGGAGGCTCGGCGCGCTGCAGGGCCCGCTGGACCAGGGAGGACAGGGCGGCGTCGGCCGGCGCGTGGCGGGCCTGCGGGAAGAGCGCCGCCAGCCGGTCGCGGGCCCGGTCGCCGGGGCGGTCGTCCAGCACCGCGCACACGCCCCGGTCCGCCACCGCCACCAGGACCGGCCCGGCCGCGGTCGCCCCCACCGCCGAGCGGACCGCGACCCCGGCGCCGCCGGCCCGGAAGGCCTGCGGGGCCATGCCGAGGATCGCCCCCGAGACGGCGTAGAACTGTCCGTTGGTGTTGAACCCGGCCCGGTAGATCGCGTCCGAGACGGTCCGCGCGCCGCCGAGGAGCTCCTCGCGGACCCGGCGCGCCCGGACGGCCGTCCAGTACGTGTACGGGGTCACCCCCGTCAGGGACTTGAACATCCGGTGGAAGTGGAACCGGCTGTACCCGGCCGCCTGCGCCAGTTCGTCGAGGTTCGGCGGCACGGCCGCGCCGTCCATCAGGGCACAGGCCCGGGCCACCGTGTCGGCGTAGTGCCGCTGCGGGTCCGGTTCGCCGGGATGGCAGCGCCGGCACGGCCGGTAGCCGCGGGCCCGCAACTCCGCCAGGGAGGTGTGGAACTCCACGTTCTCGCGGCGCGCCGACCGGGCGGCGCAGGAGGGGCGGCTGTAGATGCCGGTGGTCGTGACGGCGTAGTAGAACACCCCGTCGGCCGCCTCGTCCCGCTCCAGGACCGCCCGCCAGCGCTCGTCGTCGCTGGCGTACGCGGGGGCGACCGTGGTTTCGGCGGTCGTGGCGGCGGTGGCTGTGGCGGCCGTGGTGGGGGCGACCGTGGTGGGGGCGGCTGTGGTGACGGTGGTCGGGGCGGTGACGGCGGTAGGGGTGGCGGTGGTGGTCACGTCGATCGGTCGTTTCGTGTCGGTCCGGGTGGCGGGGGCCGGTGCGGAGGGTGGTGCGGCGGCCGGTGCGGCCCTCGGTGTCGGCGCGCTCACCGGCGGCGCCCCGCCGCGACGGCCGGGCGCGGGGCCCAGCCCCGCTCGTGCAGCCGCGCCCGGTCGCGGAGCACCTTGCCGCTCGCCGACCGCGCCAGCTCCGGCACCACGTGGAAGCGCCGCGGTGCCGAGCGCTCGCCCAGGAACCGCCGGCACCAGGCCGACAGTTCCGCGGGCCGCAGCTCCGCCGTCCCGGCCACGTGCGCCTCGACCGGGTCCGGCCCCAGCACCACCGCCTCGCGGACGTGCCGGTGGGCGCGCAGCACCTCCTCGATGTCCAGCAGGTCGGCCCCGGACGCGGCCCGCCCGGTGCGGCCGCGCAGCCGCAGCGCACCGGTGGCCGGGTCGCGGGCCACCAGGTCGTGGGTGGCCAGCCAGCCGTCCGCCCACACACGGTCCGCGGCATCCACGGCACCCGCAGGACCCGCGGCACCCGCGTCCCCGGCGGATGACGCCCCGTGAGCCGACGGCCCGTAGACGGACGGCCCGTAGACGGACGGCTCGTCAGCGGAAGGCCCGTAGGCGGAAGCCCCATCGGCGGACGGCCCGGGTGCGGACGGCCCGTGTGCGACGGGCCCGTACGGATCCGGTGCCTCCGCCAGCCGCACCTGCAGCGCCCCGCCGACCACCCGCGTACGCACGCCCGGCACCGGTACGCCCAGTGCGCCGGGCCCGTGCCCGCCCGCGAGGTCGGTCGCGACGATGCCGGTCTCCGTGGTGCCGTACGCCTGCCCGACGAGCACCCCGTACCGGCGCGCGAACGCCCCGGCCACCGCCCCGGGCAGCACGTCCCCGCCCGAGACCGCCAGCCGCAGCCGCTCCAGCCGCACCCCCGCCGGGGCCCCGGCGAGCACCCCGAAGTGGCGCGGCCGTCCCAGCACCACGTGCGCCGAAGCGGCCGCCTCGGTCACCGCGTCGGACTCCGCCGACGCGGGCAGGACCACCGTCGCGCCCACGGCGAGGGCGTGCAGCACCCCGCCGATCAGCGCGAACGAGTGCGCCACCGGCTCCAGCACGGCCACGCTCTCGCCCGCCCGCGGCATCAGCGGCAGCGCGCCCAGCCGGCGCACCTCCGTCAGCAGCGACCCCGGCGTACGGCCGGCCGGCTTGGGGCGGCCCGTCGTACCCGAGGAGAACTGCACCAGCCGGTGCGCCGTGGCGGCGGGCCGGCCGCCGGGCCTGCGCCGCACCAGCACCTCGCACTCGGGCACGAAGCGCTCCTCGTCCCCGTGCGACTCGCCCAGCGTCACCACGTACTGGGGGCGCGCCAGGTCCAGCAGCGCCGCCCGCTCCGGCCCGCTGAGGGCCGGCTCGAGCAGCAGCACCTGCGCGTCCAGGGACCACAGCGCGAGGACCGACCACAGGTGCGTGAAGCCCGGGCTGCCGTGCAGGGCCACGGTGGCGCCCGGCCGGATGCCGTGGCAGGACAGGGTGCGGGCCAGTCGCGCGGTCTCGGCGCGCAGTGCGCCGAACGTCACCGACTGGCCGCCGGCGGCCGCCGACCGGGCCCACACGGCCCCGTCGGCGCCGCCGGCCAGCAGCCGCGCACCCCACCAGCCGGCGCCCTGCGGGGCCGCGCCCCGCAGGCCCTGCCTCCGACGTGCGTCGTCATCGCTCATCGAAGGGCTCCGGTCGCTACTTCTCGACGCAGAACTCGCCGACCGGCCAGCCCACGTGGCGCTTGTCGGTGGCGACGTGCCCGAGGACCTGGTCGCCCTTCTTCAGCTCGGTGACGTTGAGCACCGCGGCGCCCGGGCCCAGGACCCGTACGTGCCAGTCGTCCTGCACGATCAGGTTGACCTCGACGCCCTCCGGCGAGGTGGCGTGGATGCTCAGCAGCGGTCGCGACTCCAGCTTGATCCGCCCCACCGTGATCCGGCGGGTACGACCGTCCGCGCCCACCGCCAGCACCGCGCTGCCCGCCTTCAGCTCGCTCAGGTAGTTGGTGCGGTTGTCCTGGCCGAAGGCGTACGAGTGCAGGGCGCCGGCGTTGATGCGGAACGGCCGGGTCGGCATGTAGGGCAGCGGGTGCGTCTCGCTGACGCACAGGACGAACCCGTGCGCGTACGAGCCGATCAGCATGCCCTCGTCCTTCTCGAAGTGCGAGGTGGTGTCGATGCACACGCGGTCGCCCAGGCCCAGGTGCTCGATGCGGTCGACCGTCAGGGTCGTCAGGTCCAGGTCCGGGGTCTTCACGCGCAGCGCCTCGACCAGCTCGAAGACGTCGTCGGCGGTGCGCGGGGCGATCAGCACGCCCTCCGAGCCCTTCTCCAGCACGTCGATGATGACCTTGGCCTCCTCGAGGTCCGCGGCCCGGCAGACGAGCTGCCCGGGGGAGCGGTCGGCCGCCGCGATCACGATCTCGAGGGGGATCTTCGTCGGGTCCTTGAACTCCACGAGCGTGTACGGGAGCGCGATCGCGGTCTCACAGGCCAGCGTCAGGGTCGGGTCGTCGACGACGTTGACGCGCCCGGCGATCTGCTTCTCGCCGGACTGGTGGCGGGCCCGCAGCTCGGCCAGGCCGTCGTGGCCGGCCACGTCGCGCAGCACGATCAGGTCGTCCAGGCCCTGGTCCGCCGGCACCTCGGCACCGGCCAGGATGCGCTTGACCGTGGCCGGCAGGGTGGCGAGCAGCGCGGGGTCGTTCGAGACGATGCCGTCGACCCGGGCGTGGATGGCCGCGTCGACCACCGCCTCCCGCTGCTCGGCGGACACGGAACGGACGTCGATCCAGGCGAATTTCATCGGGCACCTGCCAGTTCGGGACGGGATTCGGGACGTTCGTGACGGGGGGCGGAGGGGGTCCCCTGCGTGCTCGTGCTTGCGGTCGTGTCCGTGGTCGCGTTCGCGCCGCCCGCCGCCGTGTCGTGGGCGGGGGCGTGGACGACGGCGGAGAGCTGGCGGACTGCCTCCCGGGGGGAGGGGCTGGTGAACACGCGGCGGCCGACGGCCAGGCCCGCGCAGCCGTTGGCCATGGCCGAGGAGGCGAAGGACGTCAGGCTCTGCTCGGAGCCGCCGCCGCCGGCCACGATGATCGGCAGCGGGGAGCTCGCGACCACCTCCGCCATCCGCTCGGCCGGGGCGGCCAGGACGGTCTTGACGATGTCGACGCCGAGGTCGGCGGCGATGCTCGCGACGTGCGCGAGGAGGTCGGGCCGGGTGGGGTCGTCCACCCGCGGCCCGCGCGGGTAGATCATGGCGATCAGCGGCATGCCCCAGCGCTCGCACGCGGCCGCCACGGCCCCGAGGTCGCCCAGCTGCTCGGCCTCGGTGTCCGAGCCGATGTTGACGTGCACGCTGACCGCGTCCGCGCCCAGCCGTACGCACTCCTCGACGTCCCCGACGAGCACCTTGGCGTCGACGTCGGGCGCGTGGTTCGTGCTGGCGCTCAGGTGGACGACGAGCCCGGTACGGGCCAGCAGGGCCGGCGGGATCAGCCGCGCCCGCCCTTTGTGCACCACCACGGCGTCCGCGCCGCCCGCCGCGATGTCCGCCACCAGGTCCGGGAAGCCGGCCGCGGGGACGATCGGCCCGTCGGAGACGGAGTGGTCGAGCGGGATGAACAGGTACCGGCCGTCACCTCGGCGGGACAGGCGCGCCAGGCGCACCGCCTTCCCGGACAGCGGCATGGTCGTCATGACGCACCCCTTCGTTCGCGACAGCTCCGTCTCATGGCAGGAGCGTGGCAAGGGCCTCTGAAGAATCGAGCCAAGGGCGGGCGGGGCGGGGGACCGGCGGGGGTGCGGGGGCGGTGCCGGCAACCGCGCGGCGCCCCGCGGTGTTCGACGTACGACGCACCGGCGACGAGGGGAACCACCATGCGGGACCAGCGGGACGGCCACGGCGGCGGCCACGGCAGCGGCCGTGACGACGGCCGTGAGGACGGCGGCCGGGACCGAACGGCGGGCGGGACCGCGGGGCCGGCCGTGGACACCGAGGTGGCGGTGGTCGGCGGCGGCCCCGTCGGCACCCTCCTCGCCCGCGAACTGGCCCTGCTCGGCGTCGACGTGACCGTCCTGGAGAAGCTTCCCAGCCCGGACGGGATCTCCAAGGCGAGCACCCTGCACGCCCGTACCGCCCAGACCCTCGACCGCCGCGGCCTCCTCGAGGCGGTCCAGCCCGGCCGCCGGGTGGCGTCCCGGGAGGTGCACGGCCCGGTTCCGTTCCACTTCGGGGCGATGTTCGACCTCGACCTGGCGCGGGTGGTCGACGAGGGGCCCGTACTGGTCGGCAGCCCGCAGGCCTACGCCCAGGAGGTGTTCGCCGCCGAGGCGGTCCGACTGGGCGGCCGGCTCCGCAGGGACGCCGAGGTCACCGGCCTCGAGCAGCATCCCGAGCACGTCGTCCTCACCACCCGGTCCGCCGACGGGACCGAGCGCACCCTGACCGCGCGCTGGGTGGTCGGCTGCGACGGCGCGCGCAGCGCCGTACGCCGCCTCGCCGGGATCCGCTTCCTCGGCGACGGGCCCACCGTGGCGGCCCTGATGGGCGAGGTGCGGCTGCTCGACCCGCTCGGCGCCCCGTCCGGCTGGCAGCGCACCCCCCGCGGCTGGACGCTGGTGTGGACCAACCCGTACGGCCTGAGCCGGGTGTGCACGTACGACTTCCGCGGGCCGCACCGGGACCGGCGTGCGCCCGTCACGCTGGACGAGCTGCGCAACGAGGTGGAGCGGATCGCCGGCCGGCCCGTGCCCATGGACGGCGCGGCGTGGATCTCCCGCTTCAGCGACGCGTCCCTGCAGGCGGAGCACTACCGCGACGGGCGGGTCCTGCTCGCCGGCGACGCGGCCCACGTGCACTTCCCGGCCGGCGGCCAGGGCGTCAACCTCGGGCTCCAGGACGCCGTGAACCTGGGCTGGAAGCTGGCCGCCGAGGTGCGCGGCCACGCCCCGCAGGACCTCCTGGACACGTACGGGAGCGAGCGGCAGCCGGTCGCGGCCGCCGTGCTGCACAACGTACGGGCCCAGGTCGCGCTCATGGACCCGGATCCGCGGGTCGACGCGCTGCGCGCGCTGTTCGCCCGGCTCATGCACATGGACGAGGTCAACGACCTGCTCAGCACCATGATCAGCGGGGTGGGGGTGCGGTACGACGTCGGCGCCCGGCGTGCCGATCCGCTCGCCGGACGGCTCGTTCCGAGCCTGCCCCTGAAGACCTCCGACGGCGCCACCACCGTGGCCGAACTGCTGCACCGGGGGCGGCCCGTACTGCTGGACCTCGCCGGCCACGTCGGCCTGCGCACCGTCGCCGCTCCCTGGTCGGACCGCGTCGACGTGGTCACCGCCACGCCGGACGGCGGCCGGGACGTAAGGGATGCACGGGACGGTGGCGACGGATGGGGGACGGACGCTGTCCTGATCCGCCCCGACGGGTACGCCGTGTGGTCGGCCCGGGGCACCACCTCGGACGCCGAGGCCCTCCGCGCGGCCCTGGTGCGGTGGTTCGGTCCGGAGGGGGTGGAGGGGACGTAGGCCGGCGGGGTGGAGGGGACGTAGGTCGGCGGGTGGGGCGGGCGGAGCGGCGGAGGAGGTGGAGGGCTCGGCGGCCCCGGAGCGGGGATATCTGCGCCACGCAGAATATTGCGCGACGCAGTAATCTCCCCTAGTCTTCTGCGTGACACAGATGATGCAGTATGCAGAGAAAAGTAGTCCGCTACCGAGGAGCCCCCCCGTGACCACCATCGCCGTCACCGGCGCCACCGGCGCCCAGGGCGGGGCCACCGCCCGCGCCCTGCTCGCCGCCGGCCACACCGTCCGCGCCCTCACCCGCCGGCCCGCCGCCCCCGCCGCCGAGGCGCTGCGCGCCCTGGGCGCCGACGTCCGCCGGGCGGATTTCGACGACCGCGCCTCCCTCGATGCCGCGCTCGCCGGAGCGGACTCCCTGTTCGCCGTCACCACGCCGTTCGGCACCGACATCGGCACCGAGGTGCGGCAGGGCAGGGCCCTCGTCGACGCCGCCGCGGCCGCCCGCCTCGGGCACGTGGTGTTCACCTCCGCCGCGCACGCCGACCGCGCCACCGGCGTCCCGCACTACGACAGCAAGTTCCTGATCGAGCGGCACCTCTACGCGTCCGGCCTGACCTGGACCGTGATCGGTCCCGCCGCCTTCATGGACAACTACGCGGGCGGCTGGTCCCTGGACGGCCTGCGCGAGGGCTCCTTCGCCTGGCCGATGCCGGCCGACCGGCCGCTCACCCTCGTCTCCGCCCGCGACATCGGCGCCTTCGCGGCCCTCGCGCTCCAGCGGCGCGACACCTTCGCCGGGCGCCGGATCGACATCGCCTCGGACGAACTCGACCCCGCCCGGATCGCGGCGGTCCTCGCGGCCGCGACGGGACGTCCGATCGCGCACCAGCAGGTCCCGCTGGACGTCGTCCGCGGCCACTCCACCGACCTGGCCGCGATGTTCGCGTACTTCGCCGCCTTCGGCCTCGACGTGGACCTGGCCGCGCTGCGCCGGGAGTTCGCCGAGGTCGGCTGGCAGTCCTTCGCCGACTGGGCCGCCACCCAGGACTGGACCGCCCTCCTGGCCGCCCCGGCCGGCGCCGCCTCCGCTGCTCCGGCGGTCGTCTGAGGCGTTCCCGGACCCCGACCGGAGCGCCGCCACGCTACTCGGGATCCGTGGCCGGGTAGTCGCCGAGGGCCGCGACGAGCAGGCCGTAGACGTGGTCCGCCTCCGGAGTCATCGCGGCCTCGATCTCGTCGTTGTCGAGTCCGGACAGGGTGAGCTCCTGAAGCCGCCGGAACATCAACCGCTCGGCCGCGGAGACCAGCGCGGCCGCCGCCCGGGGCGCGATGGCCGGCGCGGAGTCCAGGGTGGCCCCGGCCAGGGCCGTGGCGAGCGCCGCCTCACGCAGGTCGTGCAGTTCGCGCAGGCGTGCGCTGAGCGTGGGGCTGTCGGCGACCATCTGCGCGAACTCCCGGCCCGTGAACCCGGCCACGGGGCTGTGCTCGCGCAGCGCCGTGCGGAAGAACCGGCGCAGCGCCACCAGTGGGCCCTCGCCGGGCGCGCGCCGCGCCACGGCGCGCGCCAGGCTTTCGGTGAACGCCTCGTGGTGGTCGAGGGCGAGGTCCTCCTTGCGCGGGAAGTAGTTCGTGACCGTCTTCTTGGCCACTCGGGCCGCGGTCGCGATCTCGGCGATGGTCGTCTGCTCGAAGCCCTGCTCGATGAAGAGGCGGGTGGCGCAGTCGGAGATCAGCTGTCGCGTCTCCGCCTTCTTCGCCTCGCGCAGTCCCGGCGGCTCGGCGGGGGCGGTCGGCGTGCCCGATGGGTTCGTCGTCATGGAGAAATCTTACCCCGGTCGTAAAAATATCCTTGACGTGCTGATGCTCTCGATGCAAAGTTACTTCCGTCGTAAGAATAGGCTCGGGCGAAGGTTCGTGGTCAACGGTCGTCGACCGGAGACCCGGATCGCCGGGCACAACAGGAAGGACGTGTCGCCCTTGCGCCACACGCTCAGCTCCAGCACCACGCTCGGCACCACGGAGCTCGCCACGGCGAAGCTCGCCGCCGCGAAGCTCGCAGCCCAGGGCTCGGGCCCGGCGGCCGCCCGCAGGTACCCGGCCCGGGACCTGCCCTCCTCCGGTCGCGGCAAGGGCTTCCGCGCCGTCCACCGAGCACCTCGGCGGACGTACTGACCGAGCCCGTACGCGCCGCTGCCGCGCCGCACCCGTCAGCGCAAGTCCCAGCCCCAGCCCCGCAAGGAGCCGCCGTGAACGTCACCACCGCCACCCTCTCGCTGACCGTCGACGACGTGGACGCCTCCCGCGACTTCTTCACCACCCACCTCGGCTACCGGGTCGCCGCCGGCGCCGACGGCTTCGTGTCCCTGACCCGCGGTGACGCGGCGGCGGACGTGGTGCTGCTCCGCCGCGGCACCGAGGTCCTGCCGCCCGAGCAGCGCGACCGGCGGGCGGGCGGACTGATCCTCGCCCTCACCGTCGACGGCGACCTCGAAGCCGAGGAACGCCGGCTGCGCGAGGCCGGTGCGCCGGTCACCATGCCGCTGCGCGAAGAGCCGTGGGGCGAGCGGCTGTTCCAGCTGACCGACCCCAACGGCGTCGTCGTCCAGCTCGTGGAGTGGGTGCGGCCGGCTGCGGCGTCCGCGGCAGCAGCCGAGGCCGTCGGGGGCGCCACGGACGCAGAGAAGGCCGAGAGCGCCGAGAGCGCCGAGAGCGCTGAAAGCGCTGTGAACGTCCAGAGTGCTGAGGAGGCCGCCGCCCTGCACGTGATCAGTCCCGCACCCGAGCACACCATCGAGTCCCCCAACGCCCGGATGACCGGCCTGGCGGCCCCCAGCCGGGGCAGCGCGGAACTCAGCACCTGGAACGTCTCCATGACGGCCGGCCAGACCGGTCCCGAGCACTGCGTCAGCCGCGAACAGATCTGGACGGTCGCCTCCGGCACGCTCGAGGTGACCAGCGGCGGTGTCACCGAGAAGGTCTCGGCCGGCCAGACGCTCGTCCTGCCGCCCGGCATCGTCCGCCGGGTCCACGCCCCGCAGGACACCGAGGCCCACGTCGCCATGCGCGCCGACGGGGTGGCGTCCGTCCCCGGCACCGAGGGCACCCGCGTGATCCCCTGGGCCGAGTAGGGCACCGGCCCGCCTCGTGGGGTCCCGAGGGTCCCGCAACCACCCCCACACCGACCCCGAACCGCTTGGCCCGGGGTGCGGTCGGGGGAGTCGGGGCGCGGCCGGCCCCCGGTGCTCAACCGCCAGGGGAGGACACCCAGGTGCCCCGGACCTGCCAGGTGGTGCCGTCCGCGGCGGCGCCGCGCAGGCCGTGCAGGACGCCGGGACCTGCGAGGGCCGGGACGCGGGAGTCGCCGAGCGAGCCGAAGGCGTACGTACGGGCCGGGTCCCAGTCCGTGCTGTGCCGCAACCGGCGGGCCAGCTGGGCGAAGCCGACCCCGGCGGCCGCCACCACCCACGCGTCCGGGACCTCCGCCGTCAGGCGGCGGGCGGCGCGCAGCCAGGACGCCGCCGACTCCGGCCACGTGACCGTGGCCAGGATCCGGCCGCCGCGGGCCTCCCAGGCCGTGGCGAACGCCCGCGCGGCCGCCGCCGAGGCCGGGTCGCGGCCGTGGCCCACCACGACGGTGCTGATCCGGGAGCGGGGGACCGTCAGCAGGCCCAGCAGGGCGGCCAGTTCGGCCTCCGTGTGCGGGGTCGGCGCGGGAAGCTCACCGTGCGCCGCGGACTCGCCGGCGGGGAGGAGCGGGCTCACCCGCGGCCCGGGACCTGGTGAGGCCCGCAGCGTCTCCCACGGGCTCGGCGGCGGTCCGGATCCGTGCCCCGCCCGCGGGGCGGTCGGCCGCCCGGCCGCCCGTCCCGACCCCGCTCGCGGAACCACCGGGTGCCCCGACCCGGAGGCCGCCTTCCAGGCCCGGTAGCGTTCCGGCAGGCACACGGCGCACGGCCGGTAGCCGGCCGCCACCGCGCTCGCCTCGTCCGCGAAGAAGACCCGCTCGCGCACGTACCCCCCGCGCGCCAGCGCGCGCAGCGCGCTCGGGCAGTCCAGCCGCCCGTACAGCCGACCGCGCCGGTGCCCGCCCAACACCCCTGGCACCGCACTGCGGTACGGCCGCCCGTCGGGGCCCAGCAGCACGTACCCGCCGCCGCTCATGACGCGTCGTGGAAGACCAGGCCGAGGGCCCGCCGCCGGCCGGAGCGCACCGTGCTCACCCCGTGCCGGACCGCGCCCGCCGACCAGCCGCGCGCGGTGGCCACCGGCCGGTCCCGGGTCGTGAAGACCAGCCCGTGCCCCTGCCGCAGGACGCTCGACGTGCCCCGCGACTGGGCCCGCGGCCGCTGCTCGACCAGCAGGAACTCGCCGCCCGTGTAGTCGGTCCCGTACGCGTCCAGGCCGATCACGACCTGGAGCGGGAAGACCAGGTCCCCGAACAGGTCCCGGTGCAGGGCGTTCCAGTCGCCCTCCCCGTACGAGAGCAGGATCTGGGCCGAGCGGTCCTGGCCGCCGGCGTGGCAGGCCGCGAGCCACTCGTCCAGGTCGTCCGGCCAGGGCGAGGGCCGGCCCAGCCGGGCCGCCCAGTCGCGCGCGACCGGCAGCAGCCGCGGGTACAGGGCCGCCCGCAGCGCGGCCACCGGCTCGGGCAGGTCGTGGGTGAAGTACCGGTACTGGCCGGAGCCGAAGCGGTGGCGGGCCATGTCGACGGTGGTCCGGAACAGCTCCGGCCGCTCGTACAGGGCCGCGACGTCACGGCACTCGGCGGGGGTGAGCAGCGGACCGTCGGTCGACGCGCACCCGTGCGCGTCGAGTTGGGCGGCCAGGGCCGCCCAGTCGCAGGCCCCGACCCGGTCGGCGAGCTGCTCCCGGACCGCCCCGGCGGGTGCGGGTGAGGCCGGGTGCGAGTGCGAGGGTGAGGACGCGGCAGCCGGTGCGTACGTCATCCCGCCAGCACCGAGCCCTCGATGGCCAGCAGCGTCTGCTTGCGCTCCAGGCCGCCGGCGTAGCCGGTCAGCGAGCCGTTGGCACCGATGACGCGGTGGCAGGGGCGCACGACCAGCAGCGGGTTCGCGCCGATCGCGGTGCCGACCGAGCGCGAGGCGCTGCGCGGGGCGCCGATGCGGTCGGCGATCTGCCCGTACGTCAGCGTCGTCCCGTACGGGATGGCTTCCAGGGCCCCCCACACGTCGCGCTGGAACTGCGAGCCCGAGGGCACGAACTCCAGCTCGAACTCGGTCAGGCCGCCGCCGAAGTAGGCGTCCAGCTGGCCGGCGGCGTACGCGAACGCGGCGTCGTCGCGCACCCAGCCCGGGCGGACCGCGGCCGCGCCCTTCTGCCCCTCCATGGACAGCGACACCAGGGCGACACCCCCCGGCGCGCCCGCGGACTTCTCCCCGACCAGCAGCAGCGTGCCCAGCGGGCTTTCCAGCGTGGTGTATCGCGTGGTCATCGTCTCGGTTCCTTTCGTTCTGCCTCCAGACTCGCGCGCGCGGCACCGGAAGTCTGGCGGCTTTCGGACGTCGCATTCCCGCGACCGCCCGCGCCGGCGCGCCACCGCCGCCCCGCCCGCGACCCGGCCGCCCCCGCCGCGACCCGGCCGCCCGCCGCGGCCGACCCGGCTGCCGGGCCGACTCGGCCGCCGGCCCCGCTGCGACGCCCGGCGGTCCCTCCCCCGGGGCGCGGGCAGCTCAGGGTGCCGCTGCCGCGGCCCAGAAGTGGTGCATCGCGTACGAGCGCCAGGGCCGCCAGCGCTCCGCCTCCTCGGGTGCGGAGCCGGAGCGGCGCATGCCCGCGCGCACCGCGACGTCGTTCGACAGCAGCACGTCCGGGTCCGACAGGGCCCGCATCCGGATGTAGCCGGCGGTCCACGGGCCGATGCCCGGCAGCTCCAGCAGGGCCTCCTCGGCCGCCTGGCGGTCCGCGCCCGCGTCCAGCACCACCGCGCCCCCGGCCAGGGCGCCGGCCAGGGCGCGCACCGCCGCGCGCCGCGCGGCCGGCATCCCGAGCGGCGCCAGGTCGGCCTCGGCGAGCTCCGCCGGACGCGGGAAGAGGTGCGTCAGCCCGCCGCTGGCGCGCTCCAGCGGTTCGCCGTAGGCCGCGACCAGCGCGGCCCCCAGCCGCCGGCCGGCGGCCACCGACACCTGCTGGCCCAGGACCGCCCGTACCGCCAACTCGCCGCCGTCCACCGCGCCGGGCGAACGCAGCCCCGGCCGCTGCGCCACCAGTCCCGCCAGTCCTGCCGCCCCCGCCAGTCCTGCCGCTCCCGCCGGTCCGGCCAGTCCCGCCGGTCCCGCGGCCGTGCCGCCCGGCCCGGCGCCGAGCCGTTCCTCCACCGCGTACGGGTCCGCGTCGAGGTCGAACAGCCGCCGCACCCGCTGGCTCGCGGTCGTCAGGTCCCGCAGGTCACTCAGGTGCAGCCGGCACTCCAGCCAACCCTGACCCGCGACCGCGCCCCGCGCCGGTCCCGCGCCCGGCCCGTCGGCGTCCGGCCCCGTCCCCGGCCCGGGGGCCGGCTCGCGCACCTCGGCGATGCCGGTGCCGTACGGGAGCCGCAGCGTGCGGCGGTAGAGGCGGGCCCCGCGCCCTCCGGTGACCTCCTCGATCCCGGGGACCGCCCGCCGCTCCAGGTAGTCGAAGACTTCCGCCGCCGCGTACGCCCCCCGGTACGCGAGCCGCCGGGCCACGCCGCCCGACCCGTCGGGCGCGGCCACCGGTCCGAACCGGGTGGACCGTGCGGGTCGGGCCGCGCGCAGCTCGCGCGGGGTGGCGGCGTAGATCCCGCGGATCGTGTCGTTGAACTGCCGGATGCTGGTGAACCCCGCGGCGAAGGCGATCTCCGAGGCCTGCAGGTCGGTGGTCTGGAGGAGGATCCGGGCGGTGTGCGAACGCTGCGAGCGGGCCAGCGCGATGGGACCCGCGCCGAGTTCGGCGTTGAGCTGCCGCTGCACCTGGCGCGTGCTGTAGCCCAGCCGGGCGGCCAGGCCCGACACGCCCTCGCGGTCCACGATCCCGTCGGCGATCAGCTGCATGGCGCGGCCCACCACGTCGGCGCGCAGGTTCCACTCGGCCGAGCCCGGCACGGCGTCCGGGCGGCACCGGCGGCAGGCGCGGAAGCCGGCACCCTGGGCGCCGGCGGCGGTGGTGAAGAAGCGGACGTTGGCCCGCTTGGGGGTGGTGGCGGGGCAGCTGGGGCGGCAGTAGATGCCCGTGGTGGTGACGGCGAAGAAGAACTCGCCGTCGAAGCGGGCGTCGCGGCCGCGTACGGCCGCGTACCGGCCGTCGTCCGTCAGCCCCGTCAGCTCGGTCAGCCCCGTCAGTCCCGGCGGCCCCGACTGCCCGCCGGGCCCCGGCTGCCCCGGCTGCCCCTTCGGGCGTCCGGAGGTCCTGTCCCGTCCGGCCTCCGGCGGTCGCAGCGTCTCAGCGCGCATGATGGAAGATCACCCCCAGGACGTACCGCACCCCGTGCCCCACCTCGCCGCTGCCGTGGCGTACGGCGTGCCGCCGTACGCCCTGCGGGCCGTGCACCGGACGCTCCCGCACCGGGAACACCACGCCCTGCCCGAGTCCCGGCCGGACCACCACGGCCCGCGACTGCGCGCGCGGCCGCTGCTCCACGAAGACGCTCTCGCCCCCGGTGAAGTCCGCCTCCGGATCGCTGAGCAGCACCGACACCTGGAGCGGGAAGACCAGTTCGCCGTACACGTCCTGGTGCAGCGCGGCGTACCCGCCGGGGCCGTAGCGCAGGATCAGCGGGGTCGGCCGCAGCTGGCCGCGCTCGGCGCACCGGGCGTGCAGGGCCGCCAGCCGGTCGGGGTACGCCGGCTCGCCGAGCAGCCGTGCCCACCGGTTGGCCGCCCGGGCCAGCCCGGGGTAGAGCTCCTCGCGCAGCCGCCGTACGAGGGGCAGCGCGTCGGGGTCGGCGTAGTACCGGTACGTGCCGCGGCCGTAGCCGTGCCGGTCCATCTCGACCGTCGACCGGAACAGGTCGCGCCGCTCGAAGGTGGCCGCCAGCTCCGCGCACTCGGCAGGGGTCAGCAGCGGGGGCGTCACCGCGGCGCCCCGCTCGTCGAGTTCGCCGTACAGCCGCTCCCAGTCCGCGGCGGTCCAGCCCACCGGCCCCCCGACCGGTGGGCCGGCCGGTGTCGGATCGGCCTCGGCCAGGTCGAACAGCGCCCACTCGCTCACGGCGCCCACCCACGGCGCGACACTACGGTTCCCACCACCCCATCCTGCCCCCGGCGAAGGAGGTCCGCTGGCGGGTTTCGGACACGGTGCTCGGGCGGCTCGGGGTGGTGCTACTCCGGCAGGCGCAGGGCCAGGCCGTCGAGGATGACCTCCAGGCCGTAGGCGAACTTGGCGTCGCGCATCGCGGCGGGGTCGCCGGCGGTCTCGGCGGCGGCGGCGTAGCCGGCCTCCAGGTGTTCGTGGCCGGCCACGGCCTTCTGGGCGTCGGGCAGCAGCCGTGCGATCAGGCCGGCCTCGGTGTCGCCGGAGCGCTCGACGGAGGTCAGCCAGGCGGCCTCGGAGGTGCTCATCCCGATCACGTACGTCAACACCGTGTCGATGGCCCGGCTCGGTTCGGGGAAACCGACGGCGGTGACCAGGGCGGACAGGCGCTCCACGTAGGCCATGAGGTTGGGGCCGAGGTAGGCGAGGCCGGCCTGGCCGAGGACGGACGTGAGCCACTTGTGGCGCAGGGCCGTGTCGCGGAAGGCGCCGGCGGCCTCGGTGACCGCCGCCCGCCAGTCCGGGCTGTCCGCCGGGGGCACGGCGATCTCGCCGAAGACCTCGTCCACGGCGAGCTCCATCAGCTCGTCCTTGGTGGCCACGTGGCGGTAGAGGGAGGTGGCGCCGGCGTTCAGCCGGGCGCCGAGCTTGCGCATGCTCAGGGCGTCGATGCCGTCGGCGTCCAGCATCGCGACCGCCTCCCGGACGATCGCGGCCCGGCTGAGCGACGGCTGGTCGGGGCTGCTCGGCCGGCGGGCCCAGACCGACGGGATCGGGTTCCGGGGGGTGGTCGTCCTGGTGGTGGCCATGGGGGGCCCCTTCCTCACGGGGGTAGCGGCATCACTGGGTGGGGTGGCTGCATCACGGGGGGCATCCACGCGAACAGCGTGCGCAATCAGCGTACAGCGTTATCGGATTGCGTACACCGTTCCGCTATGCGTACAGTGTGCGCAGCACCGGAACAGTGTGCGCAACCGGAGGGGGACCCCGAGATGCAGTCAGAGAACCGAGATCCGCGGCGCTGGTGGATCCTGATCGTGCTGTGCCTGAGCACGCTCGTCCTGGTGGTCGACAGCATGGCCCTGACGGTGGCCGTGCCCGCGATGGCCGAGGACACCGGTGCGAGCGCCCAGGACGTCCAGTGGATCCTGGACTCCTACATCCTGGTGTTCGCCGGACTCCTGCTGACCTCCGGAAGCCTCGGCGACCGCTTCGGCCGCCGCAAGGTGATGATCATCGGGCTGCTGCTCTTCGGAGCCGCCTCCCTGGCCGCCAGCTTCTGCACCGGCCCCGGCGAGGTCATCGCCGTACGGGTCGCCATGGGCGTGGGCGGCGCGCTGATCATGCCCTCCACCCTGTCGATCCTCATCACCGTCTTCGACGAGGCGGAGCGGCCCAAGGCGATGGCCGCGTGGGGCTCGGTCTCGATGCTCGGCCTGGTCGGCAGCCCCGTGCTGGGCGGCGTGCTGATCGACCGGTTCTCGTGGCACTCGATCTTCTTCATCAACGTCCCGGTCGTCGCCCTGGCCGTGCTCGCCGCCCTGACCCTCATGCCCGAGTCGAAGGCCCCGTGGCAGAAGGCGGACCCGCTGGGCGCGATCCTGTCCGCCGCCGGCATGACCGCCCTGATCTGGTGGATCATCGAGATCCCGCAGCACGGAGCCTTCAGCGGCCGGTCCGCCGTCACCCTGGCCGTCGCCGTCGTCACCCTCGCCGGCTTCGTGGTCTGGGAGAACACCACCGCCTCGCCGATGGTCCCGTTGGTGCTCTTCAAGCACCGCAACTTCAGCGGCGGTTCGCTCTCGCTGGCCCTGGTCCAGATCGGCAACGGCGGTCTGCTGCTGGTGCTCACCCAGTACCTGCAGTTCGTCCTCGGCTACTCGCCCGTCAAGGCCGGCCTCGCCTTCGTCCCGCTCGCCGTCGCCGCACTGCTCGGCAACGGGATCGGTGCCAAGTCCGCCGCGCGGTACGGCAACCGGGCCCTGCTGCTGACCGGCATGGGCCTGATGGCCGGCTCCTTCGCCCTGCTGACCACCGTCTCCGCCGACTCGGGGTTCACCGTCCCGGCCGTCGCCCTCGGCCTGCTCGGCCTCGGCGCGGGCATCGCGATGCCCGCCGCCGTGGGCGCCCTGATGAGCACCATCCCGGCCGAGAAGGCCGGCGTCGGCTCCGCCCTGAACGACACCATCCAGCAGGCCGGCACCGCGCTGGGCATCGCGATCCTCGGCTCGCTCCTGAGTAGCACCTTCGCGAACGAGATGCCGGCCGGGGCCCCTGAGCAGGCCAAGCAGTCCATCGGGGCCGCGCTCGCCGTCGCCCAGGGCGACGCGGGCCTGGTCCGGGCCGCCAAGGAGGCCTTCGCCGACTCGATGTCGACCACCTTCACCCTCAGTGCGATCGGCGTGGTCGCGGCGGCGGTCCTCGCCGGGCTGGTGATGCGGGATGCGAAGGCGGCGGCCTCAGGTGAGGGCGAGGGCGAGGGCGAGGCTGAAGGTGCAGGAGCGGACGCCGAGGACGCCGAGGACGCCGGGGACGCCGTCCGGCCGTCCGAACTGACCGCCTGACCCGGCCGGCTCCGGCCGGCACGAACGGCGGGTGGCCCCCTCCCACGACCGGGAGGGGGCCGTCGGCCGTCGTGCCGTCAGGCGCCGCGCGGCCCCGCGGCGCTCCGACGGCGGTGGCGGCCGGGGCCGCCGCGGCTCAGCGACGGGTCGGGCACTTCTTCCACGCGAAGTGGTAGACCGTGCTCAGGCTGCCGTCGGTGGAGTCCATCGCCATGAAGCTGGTCGTGCGGGCGGCGTCGGAGGAGCCGGCGTCCACCCGCAGCTCGGTGTTGATGTTGAAGTTGCGCTGCGCCCCGCACGGCGCGAACTCCAGGGCCTCGATCGCGGTCGAGTCCGAGGCCTGCCAGTTGTCCTGCACCGGCCCGTGGAAGGTGTGGCTGTGGCTGGTGGTGCGGGACATGCCCTGGAAGTAGTAGCTCGCCTGCTGCGTGCCGGTGGCGCCCCGCTCCAGGCTGGCGAAGCCGCGGTAGTCCGTCCTGGCGACGGCGTACGTGAAGCCCTGCGGAACGTTGACCCGCACGCCGAGCTGGCAGTTCTTGCGGAAGTCCGTGGCCTTGGCGTCCTTGCCGACCTGCGCGAGGTACTCGCTGTAGGTGACGGTGAAGGCGGTGTTGTCGGCGGCGACCGACACCGCCGCGCTGCCCGGCCGGCAGCCCGAACCGTTGACCTGCACCAGGTCGACGGTGACCTGTGCGGCGGGGACGGGATCGCGCAGCGGCACCGGGGCCTGCGCCGCCGCGGCTCCGGTGGCCGGCGAGAGCGCCGCCGCGACGAGCACCGCGCCCGCGCCGCCGATCAGCACCTTCTTGAACATGAGGGGTCCTTCCGCTCGCTGGACGCGGCCCGTCCGCCCGTCCGCCCGCCCGTACGCCCGGCCGGGCCCGGCCGGGCCCGGCCGTGACAACTGGCGATCATTGCGGCGGAACCGTGCCCAGCCGTGCACGCCGCGCCCGGAACTTCCCCGAATGGCGCTCCGGAAAGGGATCCGCCCGGCGTTCCGGAACACTCCGGGCGCGGGCCGGGCGGCCGGTTCGACGGAATCCCGGCATTTGTCGGGGGGCTCCGCGGCCGGCATCTACCCGAGCCCGGTGGAATTCCGGTGGAATTCCACCGGAAGGGCGGTGGAGGACTGCCGGACCCCCCCGGGCGGTCCGCCCGAATTCCCGTGCGGGCCGCCCGGGACCGGCACGTCGGAGGCCGTGCGGGACCCGGGCGGCAGGGTGCCGCGGACCGGGGGACCGGCTGGTTCTCGACGTGTCCGGGTCAAGTACGCCGCGAGCAAGTAGCGTGCAGGCATGGACCACAAGGCTGGCGATCCCCGTCCCGACTACCCTGCCCTGGCCGCCGCTTCGATCACGGTCGTGCTGTGGGCTTCCGCTTTCGTCTCCATCCGTGCCTCCGCCGAGCACTTCGGACCCGGCGCCCTCGCACTCGGCCGCCTGCTGACGGCCTCCGTCGTGCTCGGCCTGGTCCTGCTCGTCAAGCGCGTGCCGGTCCCACCGCGCCAGGCCTGGCCCGGCATCCTCGCCTCGGGCCTGCTGTGGTTCGGGCTCTACATGGTCGTGCTCAACTGGGGTGAGCAGCTGGTGGACGCCGGTACCGCGGCCATGGTCGTGAACATCGGCCCCATCGTCATCGCCCTGCTCAGCGGCTGGTTCCTCAAGGAGGGCTTCCCGCCCATGCTGCTGGCCGGCATGGCCGTGTCCTTCGCGGGCGCCGTCGTCGTCGGGGTGTCCACCTCCTCCGGCGGCTCGTCCTCGATCGGCGGGGTGCTCCTGTGTCTGACCGCCGCGCTCGCCTACGGCGCCGGGGTGGTGCTGCAGAAGCCCGCCCTGTCGTACGCGAGCCCGATCCAGGTCACCGCGTACAGCTGCTTCGTCGGGGCCGCCGGCACGCTGCCCTTCGCCGGGCAGCTCGTGCACCAGCTCGGCGACGCACCCGCGAGCGCCACGCTCAACATGGTGTACCTGGGCCTGTTCCCGACCGCACTGGCCTTCAGCACGTGGACGTACGCCCTGGCCCGGACCACCGCGGGCAAGCTCGGCGCCACCACCTACGCCGTGCCGGCGGTCGTGGTGCTCATCGCGTGGCTCGCGCTGGACGAGGTGCCGGGGTGGCTGACGCTGCTGGGCGGCGCCATCTGCCTGGCCGGCGTGGCCGTCTCGCGGCGCCGCCCGGCGGCCCGGGCGGCGGCGCCCGCCACGCCCTCCGCCGCCGCGACCGACGACCGCCCGGCCGTCCCCGCCGCCGACTGACGGCCGCCCGGCCGCCGGGCCGTCCTCGCGCCCCCGCGCCGCAGCCCACCGGAGCCGCCCCGCAGCCCACCGGAGCCGCGCCGCAGCACACCGCCCCCGCGCCGCAGCCCACCGGAGCCGGGCTGCGGCGCGGCCCCACCGGGGCGCCCGGCGGACCTCCGGACGCCCCCTAGATGACCACCGTCGCCTCGTTGCGCCCCAGTACGTACCCCAGCTGGAGCCGGTTCCCCGCGCCCAACTCCTGCTTCATGGACGCGATGTGCGCCTGCAGCGACCGCTCGCTGATGCCGATGCGGCGGGCGATGGCCTTGTCCGAGTAGCCCTCGACCAGCAGCCGGCCGATCGACTCGCGTATCGCCGGGACCACCTCGTCCGCCGCCTTCGCGGCGTGCAGCGGGACGAACGGGAACTCCTTGGCCCGATCCCACGCCCGGTCGAAGGTGTCGCGCAGGAACCGCACGATCGTCGGCTCGGTGATTTCGATCGCCGTCGTCCGGTCCGCGTTCGCCGAAATGAATGCGATGTCGTCCACGATGATGAGCCGGTCGAAGAATTCCTCCAGAGTGCGCACCTGCGCCCCGTATTCCGTCACGGCGCGCACGTATTCTTTCGTCGCCTCGTCGAATCTCGTGGTGTGCTGGTAAAGCGTCCGCATCGAAATTCCGGAGGCTATCTGCCGGCGCACGCGTTCCAGCGCGTCTTTCAATACGGCGCCGGGGCGCGCCCCGTCCGGCTGTGCCGTGAGGATTTCGCGCCGGACCCGCGACAGCGCCGCGTCGATCGCCCCGCCGATGGTCGGCATGCCGTGCAGGTAGCGCACGCCCGGGCCGTCGCCCGGTCCGCCCGTACCCTCCCCACCTGCTCCGTCGCCCGCCGCGGCGGTCGGGGCGGGGCCGCGCCAGCCGCCGGACGCGGCCTGCTCCGAGGCCTCGGCGGCCAGTCTGCCCAAGTGCGCTGCAAGTTCCCGCAGGAATTCCTGCGGGGCCTCGTCGGCCGTCGGTTGCGGCCGGTACGCCGCAGGGTTCTGTCCGGGTTCGCCACGTTCGGACACGCCTGACCCCACCCCCATCTGTCCGGTGTGCAGCATTTTGGGGTGGTTGAGACCCCGTGGGTAACCGCAATGCGGAAACCGGAGCCATCGTAGGCCTCGCCCGACCTCCTCCACACGGGGGAGATTTGGTCTCACCGAAGGAGCGGAAACCGGGGACCAGCCCGGTGGGACTTCTACGGAAAAGGATCGGAATGTTTGGTTCCGTTTCCTTGTGGACCAAAGGCGAAACGACGTCGAGGGGGAACACGAAAATGGGGGACCGCACCATGGGCGCTTTCCGAGGCCGCAAGCTTTCCGCAATCCGCCGAGGAGCCGTCCTCGCGGCCGCGGGTCTCGCCCTGGCACTGGCCGGGGCGCAGGGCGCCCTCGGCGGCGACGACGCCACGCACCTCCGCCTGGACGTCGGCTGGAACGGCCCGAAGCCGGTCGTGCACGCCGCCCCCGGCACGGTCGGGGACGTCACCGGCGACGTCGGCTGGAACGCCGCCGAGGACGCCACCGGCGACGTCGGCTGGAACGGCCCGAACCCCGGCGGCCGCACGAACGACGTCGGCTGGAACTGAGCGGTTCCTCCCGCTTCCCGCGCTCCAGGCCTCGACGCCCACTCTCCGACTCCCCTCCCCGCCCCGACCGCGCGGGAGGAGAATGGCCCGAACCACATGCCTCCCGTGACTCCTTCCACCTGGTTCCTGACCGCCGACACCGCCGCCAGACCCCTGGGCGGACCGGCCGCCGACGCCCTCGTCTTCTGCTTCGCGCACGCCGGCGGGAACCCCCGCACCTACCTCGGCTGGCAGGACGCCCTCGGCCGCGACGGCCGCGTCCTCGCCGTGTGCCCCCCCGGCCGCGCCCACCGCTTCCGTGAACCCGCCCTCGCCACCGTCGCCGACCTCGCCGACGGAGCCGCGGCCGCCGTCACGGCCGCCGCCGCCGAACAGGGCCTGCCGTTCCTCCTCTTCGGCCACAGCTTCGGCGCCGCCCTCGCCTTCGAGGTCGCCCGCCGCATCGACGGCCTGCCCGGCTTCGCCGGCCTGGTCGTCTCCGGCTGCTCCGCCCCCTCGCTGCTGCCCACCCCCCGCGTCGTCGAGGCCGCCCGGCTCGAGGGGCGCGCCTTCACCGAGGCCGTCGGCTTCTTCGGCGGACTGCCCCCCGAGATCGCCGAGGACGAGATGATGCAGGAGCTCCTCCTGCCCCACCTCAAGGCCGACTTCCGCATGGTCGCCGGGTACGCCTACCGGCCCGCGGCCCCGCTCGGCGTCCCGGTCACCCTCGTCAACGGCACCGACGACCCGCACGTGACCCCGGAGTCCGTCGAGCCCTGGGCCCGCGAGTGCGCCCGGCCGCCCGTACGCCACTGGACCGAGGGCGGCCACTTCTACTTCGAGGACCGGCCCGCCGCGGTCACCGACGTCCTGCGCCCGCTGCTGCGCGCGGCAACGGCCGCCGCACGCACCGCCGATGAGTACGTTGAGCTGATCTGACGGTCCAGGCAGCAGCGACGCACCGCGAGGGAACCGACCATGAGCCACACCCCCCGTACCACCGAGGCCCAGTACCGCCGGGCCGTCGCCTTCCGGGAGCTGCACGACGGCCCCCAGCCCTTCGTCGTCCCCAACCCCTGGGACGCCGGCTCCGCCCGCCTGCTGGCCGGCCTCGGCTTCCCCGCCCTGGCCACCACCGGCGCCGGGCTCGCCCACAGCCTCGGCCGCCCCGACGGCACCCTGACCCGCGCCGACATCCTCGACAACGCCCGCACGATCGTCGAGGCCACCGGCCTGCCCGTCACGGCCGACCTCGAGAGCGGCTTCGGCGAGAAGCCCGAGGACGTCGCCGAGACCGTCCGGCTGGCCGCGGCCGCCGGTCTCGTCGGCGGCTCGGTCGAGGACTCGACCGGCCGCGCCGCGGACCCCGTGCGCCCGCTCGGCGAGGCGGTCGAACGCATCGCCGCCGCCGTCGAGGCCGCCCGCGCACTCGGCTTCCCGTTCACCGTCACCGCCCGCGCCGAGAACTTCTTCCTCGGCCGCCCCGACCTCGACGACACCCTCCGCCGCCTCCGGGCGTACGAGGAGGCCGGCGCGGACGTGCTCTACGCCCCCGCCCTGCCCGACGCCGAGTCGATCCGGGCCGTCTGCTCCGCCGTAACCCGCCCCGTCAACGTCCTGATGGGCGGCGCCCTGCGGCTGTCCGTCGCCGACCTCGGCGCGCTCGGCGTACGCCGCGTCAGCACCGGCTCGGCCCTGTCCCGAGCCGCCCTCGGCGCCCTCGTGCGGGCGGCCCGCGAGATCGGCGAGCACGGCACCTTCGACTTCGGCGCCGACGCCCTGCCGTACGCCGAGGCCAACGCCCTGCTCGCCGCACCGGCGCCGGCCGCGCCCCCGGCGCCCGCCGCCACCCCGAACCCCGCCGCCGACCGAGAGAGCGATCCGGCACCGTGAGCATCACCCACGACCTCCACGGCGCGGCCCCCGGCCCCCGGCCGGGGGACCAGCCCGCCCGCCCCGCCGTCCACCTGTCCGCCCCGGCCTACGTGCTCGGCGAGCAGGAGGCCGACCACAGCACGATCCCCGGACTGGCCGAGCGCGCCCGCCAGTTCGGCATGCCCCCCAAGGCCCAGCTCTGGGGCTGGGGCAGCATCCGCCGCACCGCCCGCGGCCTGGAGGACCTGGCCGTCGAGAGCGCCCGCGCCACCCTCGCCGGCGCCGGCGTGGAGCCGTCCTCCGTCGACTGCCTGGTCCTGTGCTCCACCCGCTTCCCCGGCGGCCCGCGCACCCACGGCAAGTTCGTCGAGACCGTGATGGCCGGCGCCGGCCTCGGCCCCGGCACCGCCTTCACCGGCATCACCCTCAACCGGTGCACCAACCTCCTGGTCGCCGTCCGCACCGCGCAGGCCCTCGTCGCCGCCGGCCAGTACCGCCGGGTCCTGGTGGTCACCACCGACCGCGTCAGCGACGAGTCCGTCCGCATGGAGAACTTCGCCCTCTTCAGCGACGGCGCCGCCTCCTGCCTGGTCGGCGCCGAACCGCTCGGCGCGGACGCGTACGAGATCGTCGCCGGCGCCAGCGCCCAGGACCCCGGCTCGCTCGACTGGTCGAACGAGATCAGCTCCGACCTCGCCCGCGCCGTCAACGAGCGGATCCTGGCCGACGCCGGGATGAAGCCCGGCGACGTCCACGGGGTGCTGCACCCCAACCTCTTCAAGCCCGTGGTCGTGCTCAAGGAGCGCCAGGCGGGCTTCACCAAGGACCAGCTGTTCCTCGACAACATCACCCGCTTCGGGCACTGCTTCGCCGCCGACCCGCTCATCAACCTGGTGGACCGGGCCGCGGCCGGCGGCGTCAGGCCCGAAGGCCACTACCTGCTGGCGTCCAGCGTCCCCGGGGTCCGGGTCGGCGTCCTGCTGCGCAAGCCCGCCACCGCACACGGGGAGTTCTGACCCATGACCGCCCAGACCGTCCAGCCCGCCGAGGCCACCGCCGAGGGCACCCCCGCGGCCACCACCCCGGCCGCCGCCGCACCCGCGGGCCCCGCCCGCCCCGCCGCCGGCGCGCCCGTGACGCCCGGCGCCCCCGCCCTGCAGCCCGCCGGCGGCTCCGCGGCCTACCCGCTGCCGGACCTGACCACCTCGCTGCCCCGCGCCCCGTTCGAGGCCTCCCCGGCGGGTGCGGCCGAGGCCGTCGCGATCGCCGCCGGGGAGCCCGCCGAGCTCTTCCGCCGCCTGCTCGCCGACCAGGAGGGCGAGAGCGCCCTGCTCGCCGCCCGCCGCGTGCTGGCCGGCTTCCTCGACGCCGACGCCGACGCCGACGGCTCCGGCTCCGGGTACGAGGACCAGGGCGCCGACCCCCTCGCCGGGGACGCCCTCGCCGAGGATGCCGACGCCGACGCCGTCGCCGCCCACGTCCTGGCCGTCCGCGCCCGACTCGCCCCCGCCCTCGCCGCCCTGCGCGAGCACGCCGACCCCGAGGTCCGCGCCGCCGTCCTGCGCCAGCGCGCCCCCCTCGCCCTGGCCGGCAGCTGCTGGCTCGACACCGTCTCCCAGGCCGCCACCCAGCCGGCCGAGATCGTCGGCCGGCTCTTCGGCCACCACTGGCTGCTCATGGGCGAGGGCACCGCCCAGGCCGGCGAGACCGCCCGCCGCCGCCGCGCACTGGCCGAACGCGGCGTCTTCCTTCCGGAGATCGAGGCCGAGGGCTTCCTCCGCGAGACCGGCGCCCGCCCCCTCACCGCCCTGCACGGCGCCTTCCGCCTGGCCCTGTCCCGGCTCCCCGGCGCCTTCCTCCCCGAGGTCGTCGGCGTCCACTACGCCGCCCACGCCCTCGGGCTGGACGACCTCCTCCTCGGCAGCGCGCCGCTGCTCGGCGAGGCGGACGTACGGCCCGTCCTCGCCGAGTACCTGGCCCTCACCGAGGCGTCCGCCACCGGCGCCGAGGACCGCCGCCGCGCGCTGGCCGCCGTACGCCTGGTCGTCCGGCTGGAGCGCGAGCACACCGCCGCCCTCACCGAGCTCGCCGCCTGGCAGGACGGCCTGTCCCTGGACGCCAAGGTCGCGCAGATCGTCGCCCGGCACGCCCCGCACGCGGGCCGCCAGCACCGCGCGGTCCGCATCGGCAAGCAGAAGCTGACGGACTGGCTGGACGACGAGCACCTCGACCTGGCCGCCTTCGTCGAGGAGTTCCGCTCCGCCCGCCAGATGCGGCCCGGACGCGACGGCGGCCCCTGCCGCTTCCTGCAGTCCATCAAGTTCGGCGGGCCGATGTTCGGCATCTTCGACGAGCGCGAGGCCGCCGTCTTCACCGCCTGGGCCCACTCCATCGCCGCCGGTGAGCCCGCCGACCTCGACCACGACCTCGTCCCGCGCGCCGGCGACGGGCCCGCCGCCCGCTGGAGCGCCCGCCTCGCCGCGGCCGAGCCCGCCGACATCGCCGTGCGCGAGCCGGACGCGGCCGCCGACGACCGGACCCTCTTCCACCGGATCGTCAACGTCGAGCAGTTCCCCAACGTCCTGCCGGTGGCCCGGGCCCGCGCCGAGGCCGGACTGGCCGAGGCCGAGCTGCTCTTCGAGCACGGCGCCGGCGGCCGCCTCACCGACGCCTCGTACTTCGACTACACGCCCGAGGCCCTGATGGAGCGGGTCGAGCGCATCTACTGGGACAAGCTCGTCGACCCGTACCAGCCGCTCACCGAGATCCCCGACCGCGACGAGGTCGTCTTCGAGCAGTCGACCTTCGCGCTCGGCAGCCTCATCGACGGGACCTGGGCGCACCGGATCGGCAACCTCGGCCGCCGCTCCCGCACCGGCGACGACATGCTCTTCTCCATCTACGCCGACGAGATGGGCCGCGGCGACGTGGCGAAGAACCACATCACGATCATCCACCGGGTCCTGGCCAGCATGGACATGGACCTGCCGCACATCCGCCAGGAGGCCTTCCTGGACCAGGGCGACCTGCCCGACCACCTCTACGGCTTCTCGATCCACCAGGTCTGCCTGTCGCTGTTCCCCGACAGCCTCTACAACGAGATCCTCGGCTACAACCTCGGCATCGAGATGTTCGGCCTCGGCGAGATGCGCCTGCACGAGATCCAGAAGCTGCGCAGCCACGGCCTCGACGTCTCCTACGAGGAGGCCCACCTGTCGATCGACAACTTCTCCGCGGGCCACGCCCGCCAGTCGGCCGAGATCATCGTCGCCCACCTCGACGACGTCCGCCGGTCGGCGGGGGAGGAGGCGGTGCAGCGCGAGTGGCGCCGCATCTGGCGCGGTTACGCCTCCTTCGCCCACTTCGTCGAGCACTCCCTGGTGAAGCGGGTCCGGGCCGGGGCGGCGACCCCCGCCGCGGTCGCCGGCACCGACGCCGACACCGACGCCGACCTGGTCATCTGAGGAGCGCAGCCGTGGACACGATGACCAGTTACGACCCCGAGATCCTCCAGCTGCCGTTCTACGAGGACGCCCACCGCGCGCTCGCCGCCGAGGCCGGCGCCTGGTGCGACGCCCGGCGGGTGCTGTGGGAGGAGACCCGGGAGCTGGACCCCGACGCCGCGGGCCGGCGCCTGGTACGGGCACTGGGCGAGGCCGGCTGGCTGGCCGGCCTGGACCCGGAGGGGCCCGCCGCCCCGGAGGACTTCCGGACGGTGTGCCTGCGCCGCGAGGCCCTCGCCTACGCCGAGGACCTGGCCGACTTCGCGTACGCCATCCAGGCCCTGGCCGCCACGCCGATCGTCCGGTTCGGCAGCGGGGCGCAGCGCGCCGACTGGCTGCCCGGCCTGGCCGCGGGCACGCTCATCGGCTCCTTCGCGGTCTCCGAGAAGGAGGCGGGCTCGGACCTCGCCGCGGTGGCGCTGGCCGCCGAGAAGGGCGCGGACGGCTCGTACGTGCTGAACGGCCGCAAGGCCTGGATCGCCAACGCCACCATCGCCGACGTGTTCGTGGTCGTCGCCCGCACCGGCGAGGGCCCCGGACCGCTGGGGCTCTCCGCCCTGCTGGTCCCGGCGGACACGCCCGGGCTGCGGGTCGAGCCGGTGGACGCGACCGCCCCGCGGTCCTTCGGGCACCTGTCCTTCGAGGACTGCCGACTGCCCGCCGGGGCGCTGCTGGGCCGGGCCGGTCGCGGGTTCGTCGTCGCCGTGGACCTGCTGGAGCGGTTCCGCACGACCGTGGGCGCCGCCGCGCTCGGCTTCGCCCGCCGGGCCTTCGACACCGCCCTCGCCCACACCCGCTCGCGGCAGGCGTACGGGGCCACGCTCTTCGACCTCCAACTGGTCAAGGGCCGGCTCGCGGACATGGAGATCGAGCTGAACGCGGCCTCCCTGCTCGTCGCCCGGGCCGCCTGGGAGACCGACCGGGGCAGCCGGTCCTTCGCCCGGCACTCCAACATGGCCAAGGTGCACGCCACCGAGGCCGCCCAGCAGATCGTCGACTCCGCCGTGCAGCTGCTCGGCGCGGCCGGCATCGTCCGGGACGGCGTCACCGAGCGGCTGTACCGGCAGATCCGCTCGCTGCGGATCTACGAGGGCAGCACGGACGTGCTCCGCATGGCCGTGGCGGGCTCCCTGGACATGCGCCGCGCCACCCGCACCACCGCCTGAAAAGGGTGGGGCCCGCGCCCCATGGGTGTGGGCAGTCGTTCCGCAGGGCGGAACGGGTGGGCACACCCACCCACCGGCCCGCACCCGGCCCGTCCCCCGCCCCCCGCACCCTTTGCACCCCCCGCACCCCGCACACCCCCCGCACCCCGCACCACCCGCACCACCCCGTTCCACCGAGCAAGGAGCCCCCGTGACCACCACCCCGATCGACGCCGTGCGGCACCCCGACCCGTACCCGTACTACGCGGACCTGGTCGCCGACCGCCCCTTCGCGTACGACGGGTCGCTGAACGCCTGGGTGGCCGCCGACGCGACGGCGGTCCGCGCCGTCCTGGCCGCACCGCAGCTGAGGGTGCGCCCCGCCGGGGAACCGGTCCCCACGGGCATCACCGGCACCGCGGCCGGCGAGGTCTTCGGGGACCTGGTCCGCATGACCGACGGCAGCCTCCCGCAGCGCCTGAAGGCCCTGGTCGTACGGGCGCTGGGCCGGGCCGACACGGCCCGCGCGGCCGCCCTCGCCGCGGCGCACACCCGCGAGGTGCTGGCGGCGGGCGGCGGGGTCCCGTACCAGGAGCTGATGTTCGGGGTGCCGGCCCGGACGGTGGCCGGCCTCCTGGGCCTGACCGACGGAGCCGACGCCGAGGCGGCCCGGCTGGTCGGGGACTTCGTGCAGTGCATCCCCGCGGGCGCCTCGGAGGAGCAGTACAAGGCGGCGGCGCTGGCCGCCGCCCGCCTCCAGGACCTGCTCCGGCCCGGCCTGGACGGGTCGCGGGAAGGGCTGTTGGCCGAGCTGGTCCGGGCGGCCCGGCAGGACTCCTGGCCGGACACCGCGCCGCTGCTCGCCAACGCGGTGGGCTTCCTGTCCCAGACGTACGACGCCACCGCAGGCCTGATCGGCAACACGCTGGTCGCGCTGGCCCGCGGCGCCGTCCGCCCCGGCACCCCGCGGGCCGCCGAAGCGCTGGTCCGCGAGGTGGTCCGGCACGACGCCCCGATCCAGAACACCCGCCGGTTCGCGGCCGGGGCCTTCCACCACGGCGGCGCCACGGTCGAGCCCGGCGGGCAGGTGCTCGTGGTGCTCGCCGCGGCCAACCGCGACCCGTCCGTCAACCCCGATCCGCACGCGCTGCTCCCCGGCCGGGTGAATCCGACGGTGTTCACCTTCGGTGCCGCCGCCCACCGCTGCCCGGGCGAGGACCTGGCGGCGGCCCTGGCCGGCGCCGTGGTCACCGAACTGCTCGCGGCAGGCTGGGACCCCGCCGACCTGCCCGCCACCCCCTGATCTCCCGCCGCCCCAGACCTCTCCCGCCGCCCCCAGACCACGCCCGCACTCCGCGCCCGCCGCCGCTCCGGCACGGGTGCCGCCCACCCGCATGCCTCCAGACAGGACAAACCCCCTCATGTCGGACCGCCCGCACCTCTGGATGCGCCACGAGGCCCGTCCCACCGAACGCCGCGCCCCCCTCGTCCCCGAGGACGCGGCCACCCTCGTCCGGCAGGGCGTACGCATCACCGTCGAGGACTCCGACCAGCGCGCCTTCCCCCTGGCCGACTACGCCGCCGCCGGCTGCGCCACCGCGCCGGCCGGCAGCTGGACCGCGGCCCCCCAGGACGCCTACGTACTCGGCCTGAAGGAACTCCCCGACGGGCCGGCCGCACTGCACCACCGCCACATCTACTTCGCCCACGCCTACAAGGGCCAGGCCGGCGCCGAGGCGCTGCTCGGCCGCTTCACCGCCGGCGGCGGCGCCCTGCTCGACCTCGAGTACCTCACCGACGACGACGGCCGCCGGGTGGCCGCCTTCGGCTACTGGGCCGGCTACATCGGCGCCGCCCTCGCGGTCCTGCACCGCCGCGGCCGGCTGACCGCCCCGCTCGTCCCCACCGCCCGCCCCGCCCTCGACGCGCTGCTCGCCGCCGACGCCGCCGACGACGACACCCGCGCCCTGGTGGTCGGCGCGCTCGGCCGCAGCGGCCGCGGCGCCTGCGACGCGCTGGAGCGGGCCGGCCTGGACCCCACCCGCTGGGACGTGGCGGAGACCCGCGACCTGGACCGCCCCGCGCTCCTGGCCCACGACCTCATGGTCAACACCGTGCTGACGGTCCGCCCGGTGCCGCCCTTCCTCACCCCGGCCGACCTGGACGAGCCCGCCCGCCGGCTCTCCCTCGTCTCCGACGTCACCTGCGACGTCACCTCCGAGTGCAACGTCCTGCCGGTCTACGACGAGACCACGACCTGGGCCGACCCGGTCCGCGCGCTGCGCGGCGGGGCCGCCCCGCTGGACCTGATCGCCATCGACAACCTGCCGTCCCTGCTGCCGGTGGAGGCCAGCCGCGCCTTCTCCGCCGAACTCGCCCCGCACCTGGCCCGCCTGACGGACGCCGCCGCCCCCGCCGGCGGCTGGGACCCCGTCTGGGCCCGCGCCCTGCGCCTGTTCGAGTCCGCGACCGCCCCCCTGGAGGAGGCCACCCGTGTCCGCTGAAACCCCCGCACCCGCCTCCGGCACCGTGCACTGGATAGGCACCGGCCTGTCCACCGGCGCCTCCGGCCTCGGCCTCGTCTGCGACCGCGCCGCCCGCGTCCTGCTGTGGGACCGCACCGCCGAGCGCGCCACCGAGCGGCTGGCCGCCCTGGGCCTGGCCGGCCGCGCCGAGGTACGGGCCTACGACCCCGATGCCCTGGCCGCCGAGGTGGCCGCCGGCGACGTGCTCGTCTCGATGCTGCCGGCCGCCGAGCACCCGGTACTCCTGCGCACCGCGCTGGCCGCCGGCGCGCACTTCGCCTGCACCAGCTACACCTCCCCCGAGCTGGTCGAGCTGGCGGAGCGGGCGCGGACGTCCACCCGTACCGTCGTCCTCACCGAGGCCGGACTCGACCCGGGCATCGACCACCTGTACGCGCACGACCTGGTCGCCCGGGCCCGGGCGGTCCTCGGGGACGTCCCCGCCACCGCCGTCTTCACGTCCTTCTGCGGCGGCCTGCCGGCCGAGCCCAACGAGTTCCGCTACCGCTTCAGCTGGGCCCCGTACGGGGTGCTGGCCGCCCTCGGCTCGCCCGCCCGCTACGTGGACGACGGCGCCGAGCGCACCGTGGTCCACCCGTGGGAGGCCGTCCGGCCCCTGATCCTCGACGGCGAGCCCTTCGAGGTCTACCCCAACCGCGACAGCCTGCCCTTCATCGGCCAGTACGGCTTCCCGGACGGCTGGCGGCCGGAGACCTTCGTCCGCGGCACGATGCGGTCGCAGGGCTGGTCCGCCGCCTGGAAGCCGGTCTTCGAGACCGTCGCCACCGGCGACGAGCAGGCCGTCCGCGCGCTGGCCGCCGACCTCGCCGCCCGCTACCCGGCCACCGCCGACGACCGCGACCGCGTCGTGCTCTCCGTCGCGCTGGACCTGCGCACCGAGGACGGCCGCCACTGGTCCGGCAGCCACCGGCTGGACCTCACCGGCAGGGCCGACGAGTCCGCCATGGCCCGCTGCGTCTCCCTCCCGCTGGCCCACGGCGTGACCCGGATCCTCGACGGCGCCCTCCCCGCCGGGCTCCAGCGGGCCGCCGGGTCCCCCGACGAGACGGGCCGCTGGCTGGCCTTCCTCGCCGACCGGGGCCTGCGCTCCACCGTTCACGAGCAGCTCGACGCCCACCCGACCGATCCCTCATCTGGAGCCCCGGCATGACCCGCACCGCGCCCGCCCCCCACTCCGACTCCGGCATAGCCGCCCCCGCCCCCGAGGCGTTCGTCCTCACCGGCGCGTTCTGGGTCGTCTGCCGCAACACCCGCTATCTCGAGGAGCTGTCCGCCCGGGGCCTGAAGATCCTGCTCATCACCCCGGAGGCCTACCGCGAGGCCGCCACCGCCGCCCGCAAGGACCCGGCCCACCCGGCCGCCCTCATCGACGACATCGCGTACGTCGACGGCTCCCTCGACCAGGAGGGCTCCTTCACCCCCTCCTTCATCGCCCGGGCCCGCGCCTGGCGCGGCCGCTACACCCTGGTCGGCGCCTACGCGGTCGGCGAGACCCTGGTCGAGCAGACCGGCCTGCTGTGCGACGCGCTGGGCCTGCCCGGCCCGGGGCTGCGGGCCACCCGCGTGTGCCGCAGCAAGTACCTCCAGCGCTGGTACCTCGACGAGTTCAGCCCCGCCTCCCTGGTCCTGGCGCCCGGCACCCGCGAGGACGCCGACCTGGCCGCCCTGCGCTACCCGGTCGTCGTCAAGCCGGCCACCCGGCACTCCAGCTCCGGCGTGATCGCCGTCGACGGGCCCGACGCGCTGCGCGCGCTGCTGCGGGAGTACCCCGACCACGAGACGATCCTCGTCGAGCAGAAGGTCAGCGGCCAGGAGTACTCGGTGGAGTCCCTGGTCCAGCAGGGAGAGGTGGTCTTCACCTCGGTCACCCGCAAGGAGACCACCGAGTCCGGGGACCGGACCTTCGTCGAGCTCGCCCACTCGGTGCCCAGCGCCGACCCGGCCGGCCACGCCGAACTCCTCGCCGCCAACCTGCGGATGCTCGCCGCCCTCGGCTTCCGCGACGGCATCGCGCACGCCGAGTGGCGCACCGGCGACGACGGCCGCCCGTACCTGATGGAGGTCGCCGCCCGCACCCCCGGCGACGGCCTGCTCGCCCTCTACCACCTGGCCACCGGGCAGCCGATGGAGCCGGAGATCGTCCGCATCGCGCTCGGCGAGCCCGCCGCCTACCCGGCCCCGGCCCGCTACGCCCGCCAGGTCTACCTGGAGCACGAGGAGGGCGCCCTCGGCACCGTCGCCCTCGACTGGCCCGGCGTGGCGCCGCAGTGGGTCGGCGGCGACGGCGGCATGTGGCCCGAGACCGTGCCCGGCGCGGCCGACGACCCCGGCGCGCTGCGCGCCCTGCTCGTCCTCAAGGAGGCCGGCGCCCGCCTGACGCCGCTCGCCAGCTCCGACGACCGGGCGGTGACGTTCCTCATCGACGCGCCGACCCCTGCGGAACTGGACGAGCTGGAGCGCCGGGTGCGGGCCGCCGTGACCGTCACCGTCGACCCGGTGGTGGACGATGAGCGCTGACCTCACCGCCCCGGCGGCCGGTCCGGAGGCCGGGGAGGACGTCCGCGGACCCGAGTCGCTTGGGTCGCTCGGGTCGCTCCCGGCGGCCCCGCCCGCCGCCGACGGCAGCCGGCGGCAGGACCCGGCCCCCGCTGCCGGACGACCCACGGTCTGGGCCACCTTCCGGGACTCGAGCCCCGCGGTGAAGACCGTCCTCGCCGGGGTGCTCGTCAACCGGCTCAGCGGCTTCCTCCAGCTCTTCCTCGTCCTGTTCCTCACCTCCCGCGGCTATTCCGACGGCCGGACCGTCATCGCGCTCGGCGTCTTCGGCGCGGGCGCGGTGGCCGGCTCGCTCGTCGGCGGCTCCCTCGCCGAACGGCTGGGAATCCGGGGCGCCACCACCGTCTCCATGAGCAGCACCGCCGTGCTCACCGCCGCCCTGCTCTACCTGCCCTCGTACGGGCTGCTGCTGGCCGCGGTCGCGCTGGTCAGCCTCGGCGCCCAGTTGTTCCGGCCGGCGTCGGCCACGCTGCTGGCCGACGAGACCGACGGCGACCGGCAGGTCATGGTCTTCGCGATGTACCGGTTCGGCCTGAACGTGGGCGCCACCGCCGCACCCCTGGTCGGCTACGCGCTCTACAACGCGGGCGGGCAGTCGTACACCCTGCTCTTCTGGGGCGAGGCGGCCATCGCCCTGCTGTACGCCGTGGTCGCCCGGGCCACCCTGCCGCCCCGGACCGCCGCCCGCACCGCGGACGCCGCGGACGCCGGGGACGGCGCCGCACCGGCCGCGGCCGGCGGCTACGCGGCCGTCCTGCGCGACCGCCGCTTCCTGCTCTACCTCGCCGCGGCCTTCTTCCACTCGGCCGTCTACATGCAGTACCTGTCCACGCTGCCGCTCTACATGAAGGACGCCGGCATGGCGCTCTTCTGGTACACCTTCGCGGTCGCGCTCAACGGGTTCATCGTCATCGCCTTCGAGCTCCTGGTCACCAAGCTCTCCCAGGGCTGGCCCCTGAAGATCACCGTCGGTCTGGGCTTCGCCCTCGTCGGCGCCGGCGTCGCCTGCTACGGGCTGCCCATCGGCCCGGCCGCGGTGGTCATCGGCACCCTCGTGTGGTCCCTCGGCGAGATCCTCGGCGGCCCCGCCGTCTTCGCCTATCCGGCCAAGGCCGGCCCCGAGGCGCTGCGCTCGCGCTACATCGGCAGCTTCCAGTTCATGTTCGGCCTCGGCTCCGCCCTCGGCCCGATGGCCGGCAGCTGGCTCTTCGTCACCACCGGCGCCCTGGTGTGGCCGCTGGTCGGCTGCTGCTCGCTGCTCGCCACGGTCTGCGGCCTGATCGCCGTACGCACCCCCCGCCCGCCCGCACGTCCCCGCGCGCACTGAACCCCTACGACCCCAGCCACGAGCGCCATCCCTTCCCTCCCCACACCCGTCACCGCTTCACCACATGAGAGGTCCGAACCATGGGGCACGAGAACAACCGGTCCAGTGCGGCCCACTACCGCTGCATAGGCGTCGGCGTGGGCCCGGCCAACCTGAGCCTGGCGTCACTGCTGCACGGCCGGCCGGAGGTACCCAACCTCTTCGTCGACCGCAAGGAGTCCTTCACCTGGCACGACGGCCAGCAGATCCCGGGCACCACCCTCCAGGTGTCCCAGTTCAAGGACCTGGTCAGCCTCGCCGACCCGAGCAGCCCCTTCTCCTTCCTCTCCTACCTGCACGAGAAGGGCCGGGTCTACCACTTCCTCAACGCCCGCTTCGACGACGTGCCGCGCCGGGAGTTCCGCAACTACCTCGCCTGGGCCAGCCGCCGCAACGAGAACATCGCCTTCGGCGAGACCGTGCGGGAGGTCGCCTTCGACGATGAGGCGAATCGTTTCACCGTCCGTACCGACCGCCGCACCGCCACCGCCGACAACGTGGTGGTCGGCATCGGCAGCCGCCCCTGGATCCCCCCGCAGGGCGCGGACGGCCAGGGCGCCACCCAGTTCCACGTGGCCGACTACCTGGAGCGCGCCCACGGCCTGGGCGGCAAGCGCGTGGTCGTCATCGGCGGCGGCCAGTCCGGAGCCGAGGCCTTCCTGGACCTGATCTCCCGCTCCGGGGCCGAACTGCCGCGCCGGGTCTCGTGGATATCGCGCCGGCAGAACTACTTCCCGATCGACGACTCCCCGTTCACCAACGACTTCTACATGCCGAGCCACGCGGACTACTTCTACGGGCTGCCCCGCGAGCAGCGCCACCACCTCAACACCCGCCACATCCTCACCAGCGACGGCATCTCCGAGTCCACCCTGCGCGAGATCTACCAGGCCATCTACGTCCACCGCTTCGTCGAGGACAACGACGACCTGGTCGCCCTGCACCCCGACCGTGACGTCTTCGACGTCAGCCCCGGTGCCGTCGGCGGCTGGGAGGTCAGCGCCCGCCACAACGGCGAGTCGGACTCCCTCGAGAAGTTCGAGGCCGACGTCATCGTCTGGGCCACCGGCTACCGCCCGGCCGCCATGGACTTCCTGGCCCCGGTCGCCGACCGCCTCGAACGCGAGGGCGACGAACTGCGCGTCGACGAGGACTACGCCGTGCGCTGGGACGGCCCCGCCGACCGCCGGATCTTCGTCCAGAACGGCGTCCGCGGCCAGCGCGGCCTCGCCGACCCCAACCTCAGCCTCAACGCCTGGCGCAGCCGCCGCATCGCCGACCGGCTGATCGGCGTCCGGAGCGACGAGCAACTGGCCTCCTTCATCGAGTGGTCCTCCAAGTCGGCCCCGCGCGACGAGCGGTGGAGCGCATGACCGGCGCAGCCACCCCTCCCGCACCGCCGCGCGGACCCGGGCGCACGGACGTGGCGATCGTGGGCGCGGGCATCCTCGGGGTGCTCACCGCCCGCGAGATCCTCGCCCGCGCCCCCGGCACGTCCGTCACCGTCATGGACCGGGACCTCGTCGGCTCCGGCGCCACCCGCCGCTCCGCCGGCCTGCACTTCCCGCGCGGCGCCAGCGCCACCACCCGGGAACTGGCCGCCGAGAGCGAGCGGTTCTACGCCGACCTGCACTCCGCCCGGCCCGAGCTGCCCATCCATCCCCTGGGAATGAGCGTGCTCGCGCCGCTGGCGAGCGAACCGGCCCTCCGCGAGGCCTACCTGCCGGAGGCCGAGCTGCGCCCGGCCGACGCCCTGCCCGCACAGGTGCCCGCCCTGCCCGCCGGGTACGGGCTGTGGGAGGGCGACGGCTGCCAGTACGCCGACGTCCACGCCCTGACCCAGACCCTCGCGGCCGAGCTGCGGCCGGCCGCGGCCTTCCGCGAGGGCGTGGCCGTCACCGCCCTCGACCCGGGCCCCGACGGGGTCCGCCTCACCCTGACGGGCGGGGCGGAGCTGACCGCCGGGCACGTGGTGCTCGCCCCGGGCCCCTGGCTCGCCGAGCCCGCCTGGGCCGACCTGGTCGCCCCGCTCGGCGCCCGCGTCAAGAAGATCGTCGCCCTGCACGTCGAGGTACCGCCGGCTCCCGGGGACCGGGCGATCGTCTTCCACGACGAGGACGCCTTCCTCCTGCCCTTCCACCACCGCGGCCACTGGCTCTTCAGCTACACGTGCCAGGAGTGGGACGTCGAACCGGCCGAGGTCGACCCCGCCGTCTCCGCCGCCCACCTCGACGAGGCCCTCGCCCTGCTGGGCCGGTACGCCCCCGAGCTGGCCGCGGCCTGCGTCTCCGGCCGGGTGTTCTGCGACGCCTACGGCCCCGGCAACACGGCCCTCGTCGAGCCGCTCGCGGACGGCCGGGTGGTCTTCGCCGGCGCCGCCAGCGGCTCCGGATACCGCCTCGCCCCCGCCCTCGCGGCCCGCGCCGCCGACCTGATCCCGACCCTCCCGCGCCACCGAAAGGCCACGACATGATCATCGCCAGCTACGACGCCGACGTGCTGGAGCAGGCGTTCGGCATCGACATGAGCTCCGTCGAGGGCCTGGGCACCGGCGCGGGCTGGGGCCGGGTCGCCCCGGGTGTCACCTCCGAGCGCCACCACCACGACGAGACCGAGCTGTTCGTCGTCGTCGCCGGCACCGGCGAGTTCGCCGTCGACGGCGCCACCCACCCGGCCGCCCCCGGCACCGTCATCCTCTTCGAGCCGTTCGAGACCCACGTCCTGACCAACACCGGCGAGGCCGACCTGATCTTCTTCACCCAGTACTGGCGCGACGCCGAGCGGGCCATGACCTCCGCCGGCAACGAGGAGCGCAGGGGCTTCGGCGACCGCCCCGTCTTCGTCTTCTCCACCCCGCCCACCCCCAACGGCGACCTGCACCTGGGCCACCTCTCCGGCCCCTACCTGGGCGCCGACGCCTTCACCCGCTTCCAGCGCATGAACGGCGCCGAGGCCTACCACCTCACCGGCAGCGACGACTACCAGAGCTACGTCGTCGGCGCCGCCCGCGCCGAGGACCGCACCCCCGCCGAAACCGCCGCCCACTACAGCGCCGAGATCGCCGAGACGCTGCGGCTGATGGACATCCCGCTCGACCAGTACACGGTCACCGACCAGGACCCCGCCTACCGCGAGGGCCTGCAGGACTTCTTCAGCAAGGTCGTCGCCTCCGGCGAGGTGTCCGTCGCCGAGCACGACGCCCTCTTCGACGCCGGGACCGGCCGCTACCTGTACGAGGTCGACGTCAAGGGCGGCTGCCCCGGCTGCGGCAACGGCACCTCCGGCAACATCTGCGAGGAATGCGGCGAGCCCAACACCGTCGCCGACCTCGCCGAACCCCGCTCCGCCGCCCCGGCGGCCCCCGTGCGCGGCACCTCCGCCCGCTGGACCCTGCCCCTGCACACCTTCTCCGGCGAGGTCCGCGACCACCACAAGCTGGGCCGCGTCCCGGCCCGGCTGCGCGAGCTGGCCGACCGGCTCTTCGCCCGCCCGAGCCTCGACATCCCGATCACCCACCCCTCCGAGTGGGGCGTCGAGCCCCGCGAGGGCGACACCGAGGGCCAGGTCATCTGGGTGTGGCCCGAGATGAGCTACGGCTTCCTGCACGGCATCCAGTCCCTGGGCGCCCGGCTGGGCCGCGACTGGCGGGCCGCCGAGCCGGCCGCCGACTGGAAGATCGTCCACTTCTTCGGCTACGACAACAGCTTCTACCACTCGGTGCTCTACCCGGTCCTGTACAAGCTGGCGTTCCCCGGCTGGCAGCCCGACATCGACTACCACGTCAACGAGTTCTACCTGCTGGAGGGCCAGAAGTTCTCCACCAGCCGCCGGCACGCCATCTGGGGCAAGGAGATCCTGAACCCCGGCACCGTCGACGCCGTCCGCTTCTTCCTGTCCGCCACCCGCCCCGAAGGCCTGCGCACCAACTTCCAGCGCGCCGCGTACGAGAAGACCCTCGACGACACCCTCATCGGCACCTGGCAGGCGTGGCTGAACGACCTCGGCGCCCGCGTCGCCAAGCACCACGGCGGCCTGGCCCCCGACGCCGGCAACTGGACCCCCGAGCACCAGGCCTTCCTGGCCCGCCTCGGCGCCCGCCTGTCGGCCGTCACCGGCGCCCTCTCCGGCGACGCCTTCTCCCTCAACCAGGCCGCCGCCGAACTCGACGGCATCGTCGCCGACACGGTCCGCTTCGCCCGCGCCGAGGGCCTGCTCACCGACACCGCCGGCTGGGAGAACGAGAACCGCACCGCCATCGCCCTGGAGCTGGCCGCCGCCCGCCTGCTGGCGCACGCCGCCACCCCGGTCATGCCGCGCTTCGCCGCCCGGCTGGCCGCCGCCCTCGGCATGGGCGACGCCCCCTCGGCGTGGCCCCGTACGGTCGAACTCCTCACCCCCGGCAGCGAGGTCGCCCTCGCCGACGCCGTCTTCTTCACCCCGACGGCCGCCGCGGCCGCCACCGGCACCGACCCGCTCACCGACTGGCTGTCCGCCACGGTGCGCACCGCCCTGCGGCTGGAGGGCGACGAGCCGATCGCCGACCGCACCCTGACCCAGCTGGCGGCCGGCTCCCTGCAGGCCGTCACCGTCCAGTACCAGATCCTCGACGCCCTCGACGTGGACCTGTCCATGGACGAGCTGCTGCACGGCGGGACGGTCGCCGAACTGGCCGCCGTCCTCGCCGAACGCGCCGAGCCGGCCACGGTGGCCGCCCTCACGGAAGGCCGGCACTGATGGATCGCCACGACACCCACCACCCGGTCGACCACCACGCGGTACTGAAGGACATCGCCGACCGCGGCCTGTCCGTCAGCCTCGTCGACGGCGACCTGCGCCTGCAGGGACCGCGCGAGCGGATGGACGGCGAGTTCATCGGCCGCATCAAGGCCGCCAAGGCCGACCTCGTCGCGCACCTGGCCGCCGAGGCCGAACTCGGCCCCGGCTTCCCCCTCACCCCGCTCCAGCGCGGCTACTACCTCGGCCGCTCCGGCATCTTCGAGATCGGGGACGTGGCCAGCCACGTCTACCACGAGATCGAGGGCCACTGGGACCTCGACCGCCTCCAGACCGCCCTGGACGCCGTCGTCGCCGCCCACAGCGCGCTGCGCTCCCGCTTCCTCGCCGACGACCGCCAGGTCACCGTCCCGGCCGCCGCCGCCCGCGTCCCGATCGGCCGCCTCGACCTGCGCGACCAGGACCCCGCGCAGCAGGAGCGCACCCGCGCCGAGCTGCGCGAGGCCCGCTCCCACCGGCTGCTGGCCGCCGACCGCGGCCCCCTCCTGGCCGTGGACGTCACCGTCCTCGCCGACGACCGGATGGTGCTGCACGTCGGCCACGACGGCCTCGTGATGGACGGGATCAGCATGTTCCTGTTCTTCCGCGCCTGGTGGCACGCCTACCAGAGCCCGGGCGCCGAGCTCCCCGAGGAACTGCCGTACGCGCAGTACGTCGAGGCCCGCGAGGCGGCCCGCGGCAAGGCCCCGGCCCGCCGCTCGCAGACGTACTGGAGCGAGCGCGCCCCCGACCTGGCCCCGCACCCGGACCTGCCGCTGCGCACCAGCCCCGCGGCCCTGACCCGGTCCCGGTTCAGCCAGCGCACCGTCGAACTCGACGCGGCCGCCTGGGGCCGGCTCAAGGAGCGGGGCGCGGCACTCGGCCTGACCCCTTCGGCCGTGCTGCTCTCCGCCTACGCCGAGACGCTGTCGACCTGGGGCGCGGGGGAGCGGTTCACCCTCACCACCACCATCGCCCAGCGGCCCCCCGTGCACCCGCGGATCTTCGAGGCCATCGGCCAGTTCTCCGACACCCTGCTGGTGGAGGCCGAGGTCGACCGCGGCCGCCCGTACGCCGAGCGCGCCCAGGCCCTGCAGAAGCGGCTGCACGCCGACATCGACCACCGCCACCACTCCGGCGTCGAGGTCATGGCCGAACTGTCGCGGCTGCGCGGCGGAGTGGCCGGCGCCCGCATGCCGTTCACCTTCAACAGCGCCATCGGACACGCCAGCACCGAGGTGGACGGCTCCGCCCTGGAGCTGTTCGGCCCCGAGGTGTTCACCGTCTCCCAGACCCCGCAGGTCTGGCTCAACGCCTTCGCCATGGAGCGCCGCGGCGCCCTCGTCGTCCAGCTCGACGGCCTCGACGAGCTCTTCCCCGAGGGCCTGCTCGACGACCTCGCGCACGGCTACCGGGAACTGCTCGGCACGCTCACGGACGAGGCCGCCTGGCAGCGGCACGCCTTCGACCTGCTGCCGCCCGCCCAGCGGGCCCGCCGCGACGCGGCCAACGACACGGCCGTGGCGCGCGCCCCCGAGATGCTCGGCGACGCCATCGCCGCGCAGGCCCGCCGCACCCCCGACGCGCCGGCCGTCCTCACCACCGCGGGCGTCCTGACGTACGGGGAACTCCTCGACCGCGCCGCCCGGGCCGCGACCTGGCTGCGCGCGCACGGCGTCGGCCGCGGCGACCTGGTCGGCCTGGTCATGCACCGCGGCCCCGAGCAGATCACCGGCATCCTCGCCACCGTCCTGGCCGGCGCCGGCTACCTGCCCGTGGACGCGGCCCTGCCGGAGTCCCGCCGCGACTACATGCTCACCGACGGCCGGGTCCGCTGCGTGCTGACCAACGCCGGCTGGCAGGAGGGCGACCCCGGGCGCGGCATCGCCGCCCTCGACCTCACGGCCCACGAGCCCGGCGCGGCCCCCGCCGACGTCCCGGCCCGGCTGCCCGGCTCGGACCCGGAGGACCTCGCCTACGTCCTCTACACCTCCGGCACCACCGGCGCCCCCAAGGGCGTCATGGTCACCCACGCCAACGTCGCCAACGTCGTCGCCGACTGCCAGGAGCGCTTCGGCATCCGCCCCGACGACCGGTTCATGGCCATCAGCGCCTTCAACTTCGACCTGTCCGTCTGGGACGTCTTCGGTGCGCTGGCGGCCGGCGCGGCCCTGGTCATGCCCGACCGGGACCGCGCCGTGGACCCCGGCCACTGGCTGGAGCTGGCCTCGGAGTTCGGCATCAGCGTGTGGAACTCCGTCCCGGCCATCGTCAACCTGATGCACGACCAGGCCGTCGCCGACGGCACCGCGCCCCCCGCGCTGCGCCTGGTCATGATGAGCGGCGACCGGCTGCCGCCGGCCCTGCCCGCGGCCCTGCGCCGACTGGTCCCCGGCCTGGAGGTGGTCTCCCTCGGCGGGCCCACCGAGACCACCATCTGGAACATCCTGCACCCCGTCCGCGAGGACGAGGACGGCACCGAGTCCATCCCGTACGGCCACCCCAACGCCAACAACCGGGCCTACGTCCTCGACCGCGACGGGCTGGACTGCCCCGACTGGGTCACCGGCGAGATCGTCGCGGCCGGCACCGGCCTGGCCCGCGGCTACTGGGGCGACGAGGCGCGCACCGCCGAGAAGTTCTACCGGGACGACAGCCGCGGCGAGCGCATGTACCGCACCGGCGACCTGGGCCGCTACCTGCCCGACGGGGAGATCCAGATCCTCGGCCGCGGCGACTTCCAGATCAAGGTCAACGGCTACCGCATCGAGGCCGGCGAGGTCGAGACCCGGCTGGCCGCCCTCGACTCCGTCGCCAAGGCCGTCGTCGCCGCCCGCCCCGGGCCGCGCGGCGACCAGCTCGTGGCCCACCTCGTCCCGGCCGGCCCGGCCCGTCCGCACGCCGGCGAACTGCGCCAGGCCCTGCGGGCCGACCTGCCCGACTACATGATCCCGACCGTGGTGCTGTGGCACGACGCCCTCCCCCTCACCAAGAACGCCAAGGTCGACCGCACGAAGCTGGCGGCGCTGGGCGCCGCGACCGCCGACGCCGCACCCGCCCAGGAGGCCGCCTCCGTCCCGCCCGAGACCGAGACGGAGAAGCTGCTCGCCGAGATCTGGGCGACCGTGCTGCGCCGCCCGGACCTGGGCGTCACCGACACCCTCGCCTCGCTCGGCGGCGACTCCATCGCCGCGGCCCGCATCCTCACCGCGACCCGCAAGCGCTTCGGCACCACCGTCACCCTCGACCAGTTCGCCGAGATGGACTCGGTCCGCGCCATGGCCGCCCACCTCGCACCGGAGACACCCCGATGACCACGATCGACGCGGCGCCCACCACCGGGGCCGCTCCGCACGAACCGGCCGGCCCCGCCGCCGACTCCGCCCTCCAGCGCCTCGTCACCACCGCGCCCACGGCCGGCACCCTGACCGTGGCGCGGCTCGACGGCACCCGCACCGTCCCCCTGACCGAGCTGTACGAGCGCTCGGGCCGGCTCGCCCTGCGGCTGCGCGAACGCGGCGTCGGCCGGGGCTCGCGGATCGGCGTCCTGGCCGCCAACAGCCTGGAGTGGGTGCTGCTCGACCTCGCCGCCCTGCGCCTGAAGGCCGAGACGGCAGGCCTGGAGCCGGGCAAGTTCACCCCCTCCGCCGCGCTCATGGACGCGTACGACCTCGACCTGCTCTTCACCGACCAGGACACGGCCGGCATACCCGACGCGGTCTCCACCGCGGACGTCTGGGAGCTCACCGAGCCCCGCGCCGACGCGGAGGAGCCGCAGGCCGGGCCGGCGCCCGTCACCTGGGGACCCGGAGACGTCACCACCATCAAGTTCACCTCGGGCAGCACCGGCGTCCCCAAGGGCCTCGGGGCCACCGCGGGCAGCATCGACAGCTCGCTGGCGGCCGTCCAGCAGATCTTCGGGCACGGGCCGGACGACCACCTCTTCGTGTTCCTGCCGCTCTCCCTGCTCCAGCAGCGCTACTGGGTCTACTCCGCCCTCCTGCACGGCCACGACCTCACCATCAGCACGTACGAGGCCGCGTTCGCCGCGCTGCGCCGCACCCGGCCCACCGTCGTGATGGGCGTACCGGCGTTCTTCGAGACCGCCCGCCGCCAGATCGAGGCCCGGCACCGGCGGGCCGCCGACGGGACGCCGGTGGCGGAGACGGCGAAGGTCCTCTTCGGCGACCGGATCCGCTACCTGTGGACCGGCTCCGCCCCCGCCTCGGCGGACGTGCACCGCTTCTACGCCGAGGCCGGCCTGCCCCTCTACGAGGGCTACGGCATGAACGAGACCTGCATCGTCACCAAGAACCACCCCGGGGCCCACCGGGAGGGCAGCGTCGGCAAGGTGCTGCCCGGCAAGGAGGTGCTGATCGACCCGGACGGGGTCATCCACGTCCGCAGCACCCACCCCGTCAACACCCGCTACCTGTACGCCCGCCCCGGCGACTCCGAGAAGGTCTTCGCCCCCGACGGCACCGTCCGCACCGGCGACCTCGGCCACCTCGACGAGGACGGCTTCCTCTTCGTCCACGGCCGCGCCGACGACGTCATCGTGCTCGACAACGGCAAGAAGGTCGTCGTGCGGCCCGTCGAGGAGCTCATGAAGGCCGATCCGGCGATCGGCGAGTGCGTGCTCTTCAGCCCCACCCAGACCGACCTGGTCGCCGTGGTCTCGCCGGCCGCCGTACCGGCCGACCACGACGCCATCGCCGCCCGCCTGGCCGCCGTGAACGCGGCCACCGCGGCGGACGAGCACATCAGCCGCGTGGTCGTCGCCGACGCCCCCTTCAGCATCGACAACGACCTCCTCACCTCCCAGTACAAGCCCAAGCGCCCGCAGATCCGGGCCGCCTACGCCGCCCAGCTGCTCAACCAGGAGACCGGTATCCATGCCTGACACCGCCGCCGAGGCCACCGTCGCCCCCGCGATCGAGGCCGCCGCCCGCGACCAGCTCTCCCTCGTCCTGACCCCGCCGGTCGCCGCCGAGGACCTCGACCTGGACGCCGACATGGTCGCCGCCTACGGACTGACCTCCCTCAACAAGGTCCTCTTCCTCACCGAGGTCTGCGACGAGACCGGCGTCGACCTCGCCCACTTCACCGAGCACGACCTCGCCGCCATGATCACGCTGCGGCACGTCGCCGCCGCCCTCACCCGCCACAGCGACACCACCGGAGCCTGACCATGACCGCCTCCTGGACCACCCACGCCGCCGCCCGCCTCGAGAACGAGCACGTCGTCGTCCGCCCCGTCACCGAGGCCGACCGCGAGGGCATCCGCGCCGTCGCCATGGACCCCGACATCTGGCGCTACTTCGTCGCCGCCGTCGAGACCGACGCCGACTTCGAGACCTTCTTCGCCACCAACCTCGCCGACCACGCGGCCGGCCGCCGCGTCGTCCACACCATCGTCGACAAGGCCACCGGCCGCATCGCCGGCAGCATGAGCTACGGCAACCTCGCCGAGGCCGACCGCCGCCTGGAGATCGGCTGGTCCTGGCTCGGCCGCGACTCGCAAGGGGCTGCGCAACATCGGCGCCACCGAGGAGGGCACCCTGCGCTCCTTCAACTACATGCCGGGCGGCCGCCGCCGCGACGCGGTCTTCTACAGCGTCCTGCGCGCCGAATGGCCCGAGGTCCGGGCCGCCCTCGCCCGGGGCCCGAAGCAGGCCGTGGCGCACGCATGACCGACACCGCACAGGTGACCCCCGCGGCGGCCGGCGCCGCCGCGGGCGGGCCCGACCCGGTCGCGGGTCCGTCCGCGCCCGCCGCGGCCCCGGTCGCGGCCGTCGTGGGGGCGGACGCCGACCCCGCGGGCGTGGACCCGGCCACGGACCCGGTCACCTTCATCGACGCCGCCGGCAGCCCGTACGAACTCGGCCGCGCGCACGGCGAGGCGCTCGCCGCCCCGCTGCGCGGCTTCCTCGACGACGGCCTCGCCCGGCTGAACCACCTGACCGCCACCCCGTTCACGTACGAGGCGCTGCGGCCGCGGATCGCCGCGTACCGCACGGCGGTCACGGCCGCCCTGCCGGCCCTCGCCGAGGAGGTGGCCGGCCTCGCCGCCGGCGCCCGCCTCACCGAGGAAGAGGCGTGGCTGCTCCAGCTGCGCCGCGAGATCATGGGCTACTCCAAGATCCCGACGGCCGGGGACTGCACGACGTACGCGCGCATCGGCACCGGCGCGCCCGTCCTCGCCCAGACCGTCGACCTCAACGGCGACCTGGACGACCACATCAGCGTGCTGCGGCTGGCCCCGGCCGGCTCGCCCCGGCGCTCCCTGGTGCTCAGCTTCGCCGGCCTCCTCGGCTACCTGGGCGTCAACAGCGACGGGCTGGCCGTCGGCCTCAACCTCGTCCTCGGCGGCGACTGGCGCCCGGGCGTCCCCCCGTACCTCGCCATCCGGCACCTCCTCGACACCGCCGGCAGCGTCACCGAGGCCCTGGAGGTCCTGGCCGGCCTGCCGCTGGCCAGCTCCCGCTCGCTCATGCTGTGCGACGCGGAGCGGGCGCTGTACGTCGAACTCCTCGGCGGCGAGCTGCGGGTGACGGAGGCGACCGGGCCGCGGAACGGCGCTGCCGCCGCCAGGACGGCCGTCCACACCAACCACTTCCTCCACCCCGACTTCGCCCCGCGCGACGAACTCAACGTCTTCGCCCGCAACTCCTCGCTGCGCCGCCTCAAGGCCGCCACCGAGGGCCTGGCGGAGCTGCCCTCCGACGCGGTCCCGGGCGACCACTTCGCCCTGTTGTCCCGGCCGCCGATCTGTGTACCCGACCGCGGCGACATCCGCGCCGAACGCACCGTCGCCGCAGCCGTCCTGCACCCCGCCGCCGGCACGCTCCACCTGCGCCCCGGCGACCCCTCCCGCTCCGCCACCAGGGCGTTCACCCTGTAGGAAAGGACGGCGCCCCATGGACGCCTGGCTGGTCGACCTCGACCGCACAGCCCCCACCGACATCACCGCGAACTATCCCGAGGGCCTCACCGAGGACGAACTGCGCCGCGGCGCCGAGTTCGTGCACGCCCGGGCCGCGCACCGGTTCTTCCGGGCCCGGCTCGCCGTCCGCCGGCTGCTCGCCGACCGCCTCGGCACCGACCCGCACGGCCTGCGCATCCACTACGACCCCGCGGGCAAACCCCACCTGCCCGACCACCCCGGCACCCACATCAGCTGGTCCCGCTCCGACGGCCTGCTGCTGCTGGGCGCCACCGAGAGCGGACCCATCGGGGTGGACGTCGAACTCGTCCGCCCCGAGACCACCAACCTCGACGTCCTGGCCTTCGTCTACCCGGCCATGCCGCGCACCGCCTCGCCGGAGACCTTCTTCCACGCGTGGACCCTCCTGGAGGCGGCGGTCAAGGCCACCGGCCGGGGCCTGACGGAGGGGGCCGGGGACGTCGGCCTGACCTTCCCCGCCGACGGCTCCGTGTTCCTGCACGGCATCGACGGCCACGGCCCCGACCCCTGGTACGGGCACACGCGGCTGGAGCCGACCCGCCAGGACGCCCCCTGGGCGATGACGGCCTTCGTCTCGCACGAACTGCGGCCGCCCGCCCTGATCCCCTGGCCGCCGCGCACCGCCCGGGCCCGGCCGGCCCGGGCCCGGCCCGGGGGCCTCGCGGCGGTGGCGTGACGGTCCGGCGTCGGCGCTCCTCCCGGAGGGGCGTACGGGCTCCCCCGCACGGGGGAGCCCGTACCGCCGGGACCACCGTCCAGCCGGACGCACCGACGCGGGGGTCCCGGCCACGATGACGGCATGATCCGGCGCGCCCACCCCCTGGCCGCGGCCCTGCCGGCGCTCCTGGGCGGGCTCGTCCTGACGTTCCTGTGGGCCGGCCTCCCCTGGTGGTGGACCTTCCCGCACGCCGACATGACCCGCACCGGTCACCTCGTCGTGGGCCTGCTGTACTTCCCCCAGTTCTTCTGGGGCCCCCTCACGGTCGCCCTCGCCGTGTCGTACTGGCGCCGAACCCGTGTGCGGGCCGGTGGCGTTGCCCGGTCCGTCCTTGATCGTTAAACTCGTCCGCGTGACAGCCGGGTCGGCCATGGGCCACACACGAGACGGGTTCCCGGCCTCGGCGTGACTCCGGGGCGGGCCCGAGCCCCGCCCTCCCCTCCGCGTCCTCGCACCCGGCGCCCCTCCGCGGCGCCCCACCCAGCGATCCGAGACCGGAGCCACACGACATGCCCCATTCCCAGCAGCCCCCGCACGCCCCCACCACGGCCCCCACCACCGCCACCGCTGCCGCCACGGCAGCCGCGACCGCCGTCCAGTTGAACCACACGGCCGTGTACGCGACCGACCGCCGCCTGTCCGCCGAGTTCATCGCCGCGGTCCTGGGCCTGACGGTGGCCGCCCCGTTCGGCCCTTTCCTGCCCGTGGACCTCGGTAACGGCGTCACGCTCGACTACTACGAGAAGACCGACGAGCCGATCCAGTCGCAGCACTACGCGTTCCTGCTCCCGGAGGACCGCTTCGACGCCGCGATCTCCCGCCTGGAGTTCCTCGGCGTCACCTACTACTCCGACCCCGCCCACACCGACCCGGGCCGCCCCAACACCCTCTTCGGCGGCCGCGGCGCGTACTTCCTCGACCCCGACGGCCACAACATGGAGATCATGACGGTCCCCTACGCCCGACCCTGACGGCGGGCGGTGTGCCGCGGCCCGACGGATTCGCGGGAGTCGGCCGTCCTGTGGTGTGTGGGGGAGGCGCTTGACAGGGGTGGCAGGCTGGTCCACCTCCCAGCGGTAGCTGGGGGAGGCCTGCAGGCCGCCCCTGTCAAGCGCCGAGGGGACCCACACACCACGGGACGGCCCCGCGAAGCGAGCCCACCCCGACCCCGTGCTCGTACGGCACACCGCACGGCACGGCCCGGAGCACACCGCGGGCGCGCGACCGCAACCGGTCGCGCGCCCGCCGTGCCGTGTCGTGCTGCGCCGTGCCGCCCGCCCGGTCAGGGCGAGGTCACCCGGGGCCCCGCGCGGGTCAGCTCGCACCTGCCGTCCGGGCCGGTGCAGGACCGCCGCAGCCGCCCGGCCGTGACGGTCTCCACGAGGCCGATCGCCCAGCACATGGGGCAGCCGCGTAGCGCGAACAGACCGACCGGCGCGAGCAGCAGGCTCACCGGGCCGACGAGCGGCAGCAGGGCCAGGGACCCGACGAGCGCGCCGAACCCGAGGCCCCCACGGGCCAGATGGCGCGGGACGGAGCTGCTGGCGAAGCCGCCGCGGGCCGTCTTGGCCGGTTGGTCAGGAGCCATCGTCAGTTCCCTTCGTTCCCTTCGTTCCCTTCGTTCCGGTCGTGGCGGCCGGTGCGTCGCGCAGTGCCTCGCGCACTGCCGAACGGGCGCGGTGGAGGCGGGACTTCATGGCGGCGGTGGTCAGCCCGAGCCGGTCGGCGACGGTGCGGCCGGGCAGTCCCTGGACGTCCCGCATGACCAGTACCTGCCGCTGGTCGTCCGGCAGGGCGGCGACGGCCGCGGCGACGCGCTCGGCCTCCAGGCGCAGCAGGGCGTCCTCCTCGGCGGACCTCGCGGTGCCGCCGAGCGCGTCGGAGCCGCCCGCCGCGCCGAGCGGACCGGGCCCGTCCGCCGGGAGGGGGTGGAGCGGGTGGACCAGGGAGCGGGTGCGGCGCAGGCACTCGTTGCGGACGATCCGGAACATCCACGACGCCAGGGCCCCGGAGGCGCGCAGCATGCCGATCTTGCGGTAGAGGATGATCAGCGCCTCCTGGGCGGCGTCCTCGGCGTCCTGGGGCGTGGCGCACAGCGAGTGCGCGAACCGGCGCACGTGCGGGTACGAGCCGTACACCAGCGCGGTGAGCGCCTCGACGTCGCCGCGCTGCGCCGCGTCGACCAGGACCGCGCCGGGCCAGCGGTGGTCAGCCACGCTGACGCTTCCGGCGGCGCAGCAGCGTGACGGTGCACGCGCACAGCAGCACGGCGGCCGCGGCGACGATGACGGCGGTGGTCATGGGTTCCTCCCAGGTGGGGTGCGGGGCGGACACGTTCGTCCGCACGCCCATGAGAGGCACGGCGGGCACGGAAGGATTCACCCTGGTTCAGAATTCGAGGCCCGAGGCCCGAGGCCCGAGGCCCGAGGCCCGAGGCCCGAGGCCCGAGGCCCGAGGCCCGAGGCCCGAGGCCCGAGGCCCGAGGCCCGAAGTCCGAGGCCCGAAGTCCGAAGTCCGAGGGCCCGTTGGTCCTCTCAGTCCGTGAGGGCGTGCTCGATGCGGCTGAGGAGCTTCGGCCAGCCGTCGCCCATGCCCTCGAAGGCGGCCTTGCCGAGGGGGGAGTCCAGGTCGAAGCCCGTGTGCTCCAGGAACAGGCGGGTGCCGGACCCCTCCGCCTCCAGCCGCCACGTGATCGTGGTGTCCAGCGAGCCGGGGGCGAAGGAGTAGCGCAGCAGCCGCTCCGGCTCGACGGCCAGCACCTCGCACGCCTGCCGGCCCCAGGGCCCCATGTCCAGCGTGAAGCGGTGGCCCACGACGGGCCGCACGTCGCCCGCGGCCCACCACTTGGCGTGCAGCTCGGGCTCGGTCAGCGCGCGCCACACCTCGGCGGGCGGGTGCGCGATGAACTGGTCGCAGTGGATGGTGTCGGGGCGGTTCGGGTCGGGGGCGGTGCTCACGGGTTCTCCTCGTCCAACAGGTCGCGCAGCGCGCCCATCCGGGCCCGCCAGTAGTGCTCGAAGGGGTGCAGCCATGCGCCGACTTCGGCGAGCGGTGCCGCTTCGAGGTGGTAGTAGCGGTGGCGCCCGCGCGGCTCTTCCCGTACGAGGGCGGCCTTCTTGAGCACCGCCAGGTGCTCGGACACCGCGGGCCTGCTCAGCTCGAACTCGCCGGCGAGGTCCCCCGCCGCGCGCGGTCCGTCCCGCAGGGCCTCCAGCAGCTTGCGCCGCGCCGGATTGGCCAGCGCACTGAACACGTCCACTCCTGCCATACCCCGACTATGCGTCGGAGAACTCCGACATGTCAACTTTCTCCGACGCGTCCGCGCAACACGGCCCAGCTTCCTCGGCTTCGAGGCCGAGTGGGCGGTCGGCCGCCGTGTCAGCGGCGGCGGGCGATGGTGACCCCGTCGCGGACGGGGAGCATGACCGAGTCCACCCGGTCGTCGGTGGTGATCAGGTCGTTGAGGCGGCGCATGGCCACGTAGCGCTCGTCCTGGTAGGCGGGGTCGAGGACGCGGCCGCCGAGGAAGACGTTGTCCAGCACCACCAGGCCGCCGGGGCGCAGTCGGCGCACGATCTCCTCGTAGTACGCCGGGTAGGCCGGCTTGTCGGCGTCGACGAACGCGATGTCGATGACCGGCTCCTCGTCGAGCGCGCGGAGCGTCTCCAGCGCGGGGGCGATGCGCAGGTCGATCCGGTCGGCGACGCCGGCCTTCTGCCAGTACGGGCGGCCGATCGCGGCCCACTCCTCGCTGATGTCGCAGGCGAGCAGGCGGCCGCCGTCGCTCAGGCCGCGGGCGATGCAGAGGGACGAGTAGCCGGTGAAGACGCCGACCTCGACCGCGAAACGGGCGCCGGTCAACCGGGTCAGCATGGTGAGCAGCGCGCCTTCGTCGGAGGAGACCTGCATGTGCGCGGCCTCGCCCACGGCGTCGCGGGTGGCGGCGGCCAGCCCGCCGAGGACCTCGTCGGCCGGGGTGTGCTGGCTGAACAGGTAGTCGCTGACGGCGGGGGCGAGGGGCTCCAGGTCGCCGCCGTCGATCGGGGCCGACCAGTCGACGGTGAGCTGTTCCTGGGTGGCGAAGCGCACCAGGTGGCGGGTGATGACGTCCTGGACCCGGCCCAGCGCCTCGGCGTCGACCGCGGCGGCCGTCAGTTCCAGCGTGTCCGGGGTGGGCATGAGCGTGCAGGTGCCGGAGGCGACGGTGATCGTGCCGCGGCCGTCGGGGCCGAGGGTGGTGGTGACCTTGTGGCCCATGTGCGAGACGAGCTGCTTGATGTGGCGCGCGGAGCGGGTGGTGGCGACGCGGGCGGTGGCGAGGGGCAATTGGACTCCTGAAGTCTCACTCGTTAAGTGGCGAGAATCTTCGCCACTTCCTGGTGCAGGATTCTGGCGCACCGGGCCGGAGTTGTCAAAAGCGTTTAAGTTCGTGGACACTTCAACGCATGGGAGAAGAACAGCCACCCACGCCCGCACGCGACGCCGACCAGGACGAGCAGCGCCGTGACGAAGAGGGCCACCTCGTCCTGAGCTCGCCGGAGCAGTTCAAGGCCCTGGGGCACCCCATGCGCCAACGCATGGTCAACGTGCTGCGCCAGCGCCCGGCGACACTGCGCCAGCTCGCCGAGGCACTGGGGATGAGCAAGGGCACCATCGGCTACCACGTACGCGTCCTGCGCGAAGCCGGACTGGTGCGGCTCACGGAGACCCGTCAGGTGCGCGGCGGCACCGAGCAGTACTTCGCCCTGGCCGGCAAGAGCTTCAAACTGGACCGGGGTGCGGCGGTCGGCCCCGAGTTCCTCATCAACGCCGCGCTCGGCGAGATGCTGCCGAACGCGCCCGACCAGATCTCGCACACCTCACTGCGCCACCTCTGGCTCACCGAGGACCAGGCACGGGCACTGGACCTGCGCCTGCGCGCACTTGCCGCGGAACCCCACCCCGCAGACCCCGGCCACGGCCAGGCCTACGGACTGCTCCTCAGCCTCTTCCGCGCCGACGTCCCCCACCTCCCGCCGGACGACGCCGCGGCCCCCTCCGACGTCCCCGACCTCCCGCCGGACGACGCCGTGGCCCCCTCCGACTGAGGTACCTCCTGCCACAGCTGCGGTGCGGACGGACCGGTTCGTGCAGGTCAGGGCTGCGGTCGTGAGGGTGGCGGCGGTGCAGGCCTCGAAGGCCGGGGTCAGGCCGATCGCGCCGGCCAAGGCGCCGAAGGCGGCGTAGGAGACGGGCGCGAGTCCGAGGGAGGCGAAGCCGGCGAGGGCCGACACGCGACCGGTGTAGTGCTCGTGGGTGCGGGCCTGCACGAGGCCGAGGAGCAGGGCGGTCGCGGGCCCGGTGGTGAACCCCAGCGCCGCGGTCAGGGCCAGCACCGGTACGAGCGACGGGGCGAGCGGACACAGGGCCAGGCACGCCCCGCCCGCCGCCACCCAGGCGAGTCCGGCGGCGGCCGTCGGCGGGCGCCCGCCGCGCCGTACGGAGAACAGCGCGCCCGCCACCGCGCCCGCCGCGAACGCCGACACCGTGACCGAGTACCCCGCGGGGCCCCAGCCCCGCTCGGCGGACAGCAGGGCCAGACCGACGTTGAGCGGGGCGGCCAGCGCCAGATTCAGCACCGCCACCAGCACCAGCACTCGGCCGACCACCGGCTCGCGCACCGCGTACCGGATTCCTGCGGCGACCGCCTGCCAGCCGGAGTCGTCCGCTGCTCGGCGGGTCTTCGGCGGTGCGGGCGTTGGGGTGGGTGCTGGGGTGGGTGCTGGGAGGGTGGGTGCTGGAGTGGGTGCTGGGAGGGTGGGTGCTGGTGCTGGTGCTGGTGCTGGTGCTGGTGCTGGTGCTGGTGCTGGTGCCTGCAGGCCCTGCGGCAGGCCCACCCCGAGGGCTTTGGGGCTTCGCCCTGGCCTTCGGCCACCCTCGGCCCGGGCCTGCCTCCGGACCAGCCTGCCATACCCCGTCAAGCGCCTCCCCCGCACACCACGGGGCGGCCTGCGGGGGCTGCGATTCGTGCCGTCGCTGTCCTGGAGCTGGAGCTGGAGCTGGAGTCGGGAACGGAGTCGGGGCGGGAGCCGGGGCCGGGGTCGGGTCGGGAGCCGGGGCCGGGGTCGGGTCGGGAGCCGGGGCCGGGGTCGGGTCGGGAGCCGGAGCCGGAGGCGGGGCCGGGGTCGGGGTTGGGTCGGGAGCCGGGGCCGGGGCCGGAGCTGGGGCCGGGGTCGGGTCGGGAGCCGGAGCCGGAGCCGGAGGCGGGGCCGGGGTCGGGGTCGGAGCTGGGGCCAGAACCGGGGCCACGGGCCGGTCGCGGACGTGCCAGAGCAGGGTCAGGGCCGAGGCGAAGAGCGCGGCGACGAGTGCGGTCGCCGCGGCGGGGCCGGCGAAGGCGGTGACCGCGCCGCCCGCAGGGGCGCCGAGGACGCCGGCCGTGCGCTGCACCGCTTGGACGGCACCCTGGGCCCGGGGCAGTTCCGCGCGGGGCACCAGGCGGGTCGGTGCGGCCGAGGTCGCCGGGACGTGTGCGGCGTCCAGTACGCCGAACGCCACGGCCGTCGCCGCGAGCAGGGCGAGCGGTGCCCCGCCGGCGAGCCACAGGCCGAGGGCGGCGGCCGCCATGACGGCGGTGCGCAGCAGTTGGCTGACGCGGACCACGCGCAGTGGACCGTAGTGGTCGGCCAGGGTGCCGCCCACGAGGAGCAGTACCGCCCGCGGAACCGACGCGCAGGCCATCACCGCCGTGGTCCGCAGGGGCGACTCCAACCGGGCGGCGGCCCAGCCGAGGGCGACGAACCACATCTGGTCCCCGGCGTGCGAGAGCCCCAGCCCGCAGAGGAAGCGGGCGGGAGCGGGTAAGCGGGGCCCCCGCTCGCGGCGGGCGCTCACCCTTCCGTACCGCCCTCGAAGGGGAAGGCCTGGGCGATGACGAAGACCTGTTCGGTGTCCGGCTCGGGCGTGGTGCCGGCCGCGGCGCGGGCTCGGGTCCGGTCGCCCCAGCGCTCCAGCAGGGCGTCGAGTTCCGTGCCGAACTCCCGCAGCTCGTCCGGAGTCAGCCGCAGCAGGCCGTCGTACGAGACCGCCGCGTCCGCCCAGTCCTCGCCCCACCGGGCGGGGCCGCCGGCCTCCCACTCGCGCAGCCGCGCCGCGCGGCGCTCGGCCAGGACGCGCTGGGCCGCGGCCAGGGCCTCGCGCCCGCCGGGGCTGCCGGCGAAGTCCGCGGACGAGAACCGCATGCCGCCCGGTACGGCCCGCCACCAGCGCTCGCGCCCGTCCGTGCCGGGCCCCTCGGCCTCCAACACGAACCCGCAGGCGGCGAGCGTGCGCAGGTGGTAGCTGAGGGACCCGGGCGCGACGGGCACGTACCGCGACAGCCGCGCCGCGGTGGCCGGGCCCTCCGCCACGAGGAGTTCGTACAGGCGCAGCCGTACCGGGTGCGTCATCGCGCGTAGGACCTGAGGGTCCGTCATCGGTGGTGTCTGCGGGTGCTGTTCGTCGGTGGTCACCTCCGTAGGGTAGATGCACAAGATGATTTGCGCAGCTGGATTTGTGCAACTCTCCTTGTCGGTCCGGCCGGCCGGGGCGCGGGGCCCGTGCGGGTCCCGGCGTCCCGGCCTACAGGGGAGGGCGGACCGGGTCAGGAGTGGACGGGGAGCGTGGAGACCGTTGCCGAGAAGACCGGGCGGCCTTCCTGCGTGGCGCAGACGCGGACGCGGGCGCGGCCCGCCGTGTCGGGCATGGCGGGCTCGGCCACCAGCAGGCAGGGCCGGTCGAACTCGACGTACCGGTGGAACTCCGTCTCGAGCGCCACGGCCACCACCGGGCCGTCCGCGCAGGCGTGGGCGGCCTGGACGGCGGCCTCCAGGAGCACCATCCCCGGTACGTGGTCGTGCGGGTGGTCGAAGAGGACGCCGTGCGAGACGTCGACGCGCAGCTGCCACCGGTGCGGGGTGTCCGTGGGGGAGAGCACGACGTCGCGGTCGTGGCTGCGGCCGACCCGGTGGGCCGCCACCGGCGGCGTCAGCGGCAGGGCCCGGGCGAAGGCCTGGCCGGCGTGGGCGTACGGGCCGCGCAGCCGGTCGTAGACCGCGGGCGGGTGGGTGCTGTACGCCAACTCGGCGGTGCCGACGGGGCGTCCGGCGCGCCAGGCGTGGATGCGCGAGGCGAGGTGGACCGAGCCCATCCGGCGGCGGCGGACGGAGAGGTCGGTGACGAGGAGGGTGACCGTGTCCTCGTGGGGGCTGCTCCGGGTTCCGGTACCGGCGCCCCTGGCGGTTCCGGTTCCGGTTCCGGTTCCGGTCCCGGGGTCCGGGTCGATCACGAGGGTGGCGGGGTCGACCGTGGAGTGGATGTGCTCCCAGCCGAGCCGGTGGCCGAGCGGGACGTGGTGGATGCTGTGGGTCAGGAGCGCCAGTGCCTGGCGCAGGCTCTCGGTGAACAGCAGCGGGCTGTAGCGCCCGTCGACGGTGTAGAACGGGTGGTCGCGCGGCCAGCGGACCGTCACGCGCCGCGTGGTGTCCGACACCTCGCTCCACCCGGAGACCAGGGCCTCGTGCCGGCGCGACTTGCGCACCAGCGACTCGACTCCTGGACGGGGTAACCCCCCGCCCGCCGCGTCGGCGGCGACGGCGGAACCGGTCCGGGCCCCGCCCGCCGTGCCCGTCCGTTCCGGGCGGCCTACCGCGTTCGGCGTGCTCGTCGTTCTCGTGCGTGCGCTTGCTGACATGAAGACGATCCCCCTGTAAGAGCGTGCGGATCCGGTCACGCAAACCTGCGGTGCGTGCCGGGTGGTGCCGGGTTCGTGCTTGAGTCGTGCCTGATCACGTGCCGAAGACGGGCCGAGCACGGGTGATCGACGTGCCGGCCGTGTGCTGAAGTCGTGCCGAAGCTGGTGATGTGCCTGCCGATGGCTCATCCCCAGGCATAAAATAAAGAACATTTTTCTTTTGGTGAAGACTCGTCTTGAAGAGCGGGGTGTGACACATGGCCGTGCGGGCTGTGAAACAGGAACGGGCCGAGCGGACGCGTGCCGCAGTGATCCAGGCAGCGGCGGAGGTCTTCGCGGAGAACGGCTTCGCCGGCACCAGCGTCATGAAGGTCGCCGACCGGGCCGGCGTGACCCTGGGGGCGGTGTACTTCCACTTCCGCAACAAGGAGGAGCTGGCCCGCCACATCGTCGCCGCGCAGCCCGAACTCGTCGTCCCGCCGCACGCCTCGCGCGGCCTCCAGCACGCCGTCGACGTCACGCTCGCCTGGGCGTACCAGCTCCTCGACAACCCCGTGCTGCGCGCCGGGGCGCGGTTGGTGTGGGAGCAGGAGCAGTTCACGCCGGCCGAGGAGAACTCGCACCAGCAGTGGACCGAGATCATCCTCGAGGACCTGCGCGCGGCGCAGACCCGGCGCGAGCTGCGCGCCGGCACCGACGTCGGCCAGCTCGCCCGCCTCGTCGTGAACGCCTGCACCGGCGCGCAGATGCATTCCTACGTCGAGTCGGGGCACCTGGACCTGCCGCAGCGGGTCGAGGAGATCTGGGGCTGCCTGCTGCAGGCCGTCGCCGTGCCCAGTGCCGTCAAGAGGATCGAACTCGGGGAGGACCGCGGGCGCGTGCCCCGGGCCGACTGCGCCTGAGGCACCGTCAGGGTGCCCCGGTACGGTGTCGCCCGGGAACTCCTGTTCGCATCTGAGTCGGGTACGCCGACGGGGAAGGACACACGATGGAGCACGGCCAGGGCATGCTGCGCGACAGGACCGTCATGGTCACCGGGGCCTCCAGCGGGATCGGCGCGGCGGCCGCACGGCTGTTCGCCGCCGAAGGCGCGGCGGTGGTGCTGATGGCCCGCCGCAAGGAGCTGCTGGACGACCTCGCGGCCGGGATACGGGCCGCCGGCGGCCGGGCCGAGGCGGTGGCCGGGGACGTCACCGCCCCGGCGGACGTCGAGCGCGCCGTGGCCCGCGCGGTGGAGGCGTTCGGGAGTCTGGACGGGGCGTTCAACAACGCCGGTTGGGGCTCCATCGGCACGGAACTGCACGAGCTGGACGACGCCGTCTTCGACCGGACCATGGACGTCAACGTCCGGGGTGTCTGGAACTGCCTGAAGCAGCAGATCCCGGTCATGCTCGGCCAGGAGGCGGGCGGCGCGATCGTCAACACCTCCAGCACCGCCGGCTCGTTCGCGACCGGGGCCAGCGCCCCGTACGTCGCCGCCAAGCACGCCGTCCTCGGTCTGACCCGGGCCGCGGCGGCCGAGTACGGGCGGCGCGGCATCCGCGTCAACGCGCTGATGGTGGGCGCCACCCGCACCGAGCTGATGGAGGACGCGATCCGGGAGCTGCCGGTGCTGGAGCAGGCGGCCACCGCCCGGGCCGTGCAGCCGCGTCTCGCCGACCCCGTGGAGGTGGCCCGTGCGGCGGCCTGGCTGCTCTGCGACCACTCGTCGTTCGTCACCGGCGGGGCGATCCCCGTGGACGGCGGGTGCAGCGCCGTCTGACCGGACGCCGGCGCGCGGGTCACGCCCGGGCGTACCCGCGCAGCACCAGGTCCCAGATCCGGGCCAGCCGCGCGGCGGGCCGTCCCTCCGGGACCTCCGGGCGGCCGGCCCCGCTGCGGGCGTCGCACTCCACCCCGGCGACCAGGTGCACGGCCAGCGCGGTCAGGGTGGCCCCGTCGCCGCCCTCCGGACCCCCGTCCAGCCGCCGCAGCCGCTCGCGCACCACCGGTACCCACGCCCCGGTCCACCGCGGCCCGCAGCCGGGCTGTTCCCGCGTCAGCCGGGCCGCCGCGCGCACGGAGACCTCGTCCTCCAGCAGCCGGGCCAGGGTCAGCGTCAGGGCGACCACGGACCGCAGCGGGTCCTCCTGGCACGCCCGTACGCGGGCCACCGCGGCCAGCGTGGCCGCGTGCCCCTGCGCGCGCACCACCTCGGCGAGTTCCTCCTTGTTCGGGAAGTGGAAGGTCACGGCGCCCGTGGAGATCCCGGCGGTCCGCGCGATGCGCGTCAGGGACGAGCCGGCGTACCCGTGGCGGTCGAACTCGCAGGCAGCGGCCTCGACCAGGGTCCGGCGCGTCCGGGCGGCCCTCTCTTGCATCCCCATGTTCCTTCCCTGCGGCGCGGTGCGGCCGGCGGCTCGGCGGGCCCCCGGTGCGGAGGTTCCGCCCCCACCGGGTGGCGGTTAAAAAAAAAGAGACACTATTATTTAGTCATGCTCGGGGCGCGCTCGCGCGCACCTCGCACCGACTGGCGCACAAGGGGGAGAGCAATGACTCAATTAGGTGCCCGCGTCCTCGTCGTCGAGGACGACGACACCGCGGCCCAGAGCAGGGTCCGCGAGCTGCGCCGGCAGGGCTACGCCGCCCGCAGCGTCGACACCGGCGCGAAGGCGCTCCGCTCGCACGAGCAGTCGGACCTGGTCCTGCTCGGCCTCGACCTCCCCGACATCGACGGTCTGGAGGTCTGCCGCTCCATCAGGGAGACCGGAAACAAGCCGATCATCTCCGTCACGCCCCACGACACCGAGATGGACCGGGTCCTCGCCCTCCAGGCCGGGGCCGACGACTGCGTCGTCACCTCCTGCGGGGCCCGGGAGATGGCCGCCCGCATCGAGGCCGTCCTGCGCCGGGCGCTGCCGCGCCCGCAGCCGCACCGGTTCCTCCGCCTCGACCCGCTGCGCATCGACGTCCTGACCCGCGAGGTCCGGCTGGCCGGCGAGCCCGTCGCCCTCACCGGCAAGGAGTTCGAGCTCCTGTGCCTGCTCGCCTCCCGGCCCGAGGGCGTGGTGTCCCGCAAGGAGCTCATGGCCCGGGTGTGGGACACCAGCTGGGCCGACTCCAGCCGCACCATCGACACGCACGTGAGCAGCCTGCGGGCCAAGCTCGGCTCCCCCACGTGGATCATCACCGTCCGCGGCGTCGGCTACCGGATGGGCCGCGGCTGAATGGCGGCGGCCCCACCGGCCCCGCCCCCTCCCGGCCCCCTCCGTCCCCGTCTCCCCCCGAACGCACGCGAAGCGGCCCCCGGCATCCGGGGGCCGCTTCGAGCGGTACGGGCAGCGGGCCTCAGCCCGTCGCCGGCCGCTTGGCCGGGAAGGCGTGCGCCCGCGCCCCGACCACGACCAGCAGCACCGGAGCCAGCAGCGCCAGCACGCTCCACGGGAACGACGTCGGGCCCAACCGGTCGAGCAGGATGCCGCCCACCGCGCCACCGCCGGCCATGAAGGAGTTCCACGTGGTCACCAGCAGGGCCTGGCCGCGGTCGCCGCCCGCGTCGGTCACGGCGGTCTGCAGCAGCGTCGCCACGCCGCCCCAGCCCAGACCCCACAGGATCATCGCCGCGTACACCACCACCGCGTTGTCGGCCATCGCCCACAGCAGGCCGGCCGCCACGATGAACAGGGCGGTGCTGCCGATGGTCAGGGACCGCAGCTTGCGGTCCACGAGGGCACCGGTGATGAAGATGCTCACCATCGAGGCGACGCCGAAGACCAGCAGGATGATGTCGCGCTGGCCGCCGAGTTCGTACTCGTCGAGGAACGTGGCGATGTACGTGTAGAGGATGTTGTGGGCCAGGACGTACGCCGCGACGACGAACAGCACGGCCACCACGCCCGGCAGCCGCAGCGCCTTCAGGATCGGCTCGCGCTTGCCGGCCTCCTGGCCCGGCGCGTCGGGCACCGATGCCAGGATCCAGAAGATCAGGGCCACGGACACCGCGGTGACCAGGCCGAAGGTCAGCCGCCAGCCGAGCAGCTTGCCGAGGAACGTGCCCACGGGGATGCCCAGTGCGAGTGCGAGCGGGATGCCCGCCATGGTGATCGCGATGGCCCGGCCCACCAGGTGGGGCGGCGCCAGCCGGCGGGCGTACCCGACGAGCTCGGCCCACACCACCGCCGCGGCCACACCGGCCACCAGGCGGAACACCATGGTCAGCGCGTAGTTGGAGGAGACGGCCGTGACCAGGTTGGCCACGGCGAACGCCAGTACGGAGACCAGCAGCAGCTTGCGCCGCCGCCACCCGGCCGTGGCGACGGACACGGGGATCGCCGACAGGCCGGTGGCGATGGCGTAGATGGTCAGCATCTGCCCGGTCGCGGACTCGCTGACCGAGAGGTCGCGGGCCATCTCGGGCAGCACGCCGGCGGGCAGCGCCTCGGTGAGGATCCCCATGAAGGCCGCGGTGGCCAGCGCCAGCAGCGGCGACATGGGGAGCTTTCGGTCGTCAACTCCCCTGGGGGAGGGGGCAGTCAGTGTTTCCTGTGAAGTCGTCATGGCCTGTATGCTCAAACCCTTACATAAGTGTGAAGGTCAAGACCTTCAGAGAGACCTTCTGGTGTGGAGTGGGTCACATGCGCATCGGGGAGCTGTCCGAACGCACCGGTACGTCCCGCCGGTTGCTGCGCTACTACGAGGAGCAGGGGCTCGTCCGGGCCGCCCGCTCCCTGAACGGCTACCGCGAGTACGACGAGGACTGCGTGGACCGGGTCCTGCAGGTGCGCGGCCTGCTCGACGCCGGTCTGCCGACCCGGGTCATCCGGCAGGTGCTGCCCTGCCTCGACCGGCCCCGCGAGATCCGGATCTCCGGCGCCGCGCAGGAGACGGTCGACGCGCTGGAGCGCGAGCGCGACCGGATGAACGAGCGCATCGCGTGCCTCGTGCGCAACCGGGACGCCATCTCCGGCTACCTCGACGCCGTCCGCGAGGCGCAGCGGCAGCCGGCCGCCTCCTGACTCAGACAGAGGCCGGCTCCGGCACCGCCACCGGCCCGATCACGTCCCCGAGCGGCTCGGCGAACCGCACGGTGTTGGCCAGCTCGACCCCGTGGCTCGCCACGTCGATCACGATCCGGTCGCCGTCGGCGATCCGGTACCCGGCGTGCCAGCTGGCCTTGTCGGAGCCCAGCAGCAGGTAGTTCACCAGGCCGGGCCGGCGCATCGCCGGGTAGGAGAACAGGTTGTTCACCATGTCCGCCACCCGGTGGAAGACGGCGTCCCCGCCGCACGAGAAGTCGCCCCGCCAGGCCGGCTCCCCGTCGCGCTCGATGGTGATCGTCCCGGTGACCGTCCGCGGCGGCTCCCCGAGGAACAGCCACGGCGTCATGGACGTGTCGCACAGCTTCGCGTACGGCGTCCAGCCCCACGGGTTCCGCTGGTGCAGCCCGATGTCGTTGAGGTCGTTGCCGAAGGAGTAGCCGGCGTAGCGGGGGTAGCCTTCCTCGTCGTTGACGAACACGAGGGCCACCTCCGGCTCCTCCAGCAGCGCCACGGCCTGCGCGGGCACGGTCAGCTCCTCGCCCCGTACGCGCAGCCAGGAGCCGAAGCCCTTGATGAGCCAGTTCGGGGCGTTGAACTCCTCGTCCGGCGCCGGCGGCTCCGGGAACTTGGAGCGGTGCGTGCCCATGAAGCCCGTCAGCAGCGCGTCGTTCGTCTCCGTGGGCAGCAGCGGCGGCAGGAACCGCAGCTCGGGGTCGCCCGCCGTCACGGTGACCGTCTCGGTGACGGCGGTGACCGCGGCGGCCAGCGCCTCGGGCCCCTGGCCGGCGACCAGTGCGGCGCGCAGCTGCCCGTCGGACACGGCGTACAGGGTCGTGGTCTCACCGGGGACCGGCATGCCGAGGCCGGCGTACCGGCGGCCCCGGTACTCGCATTCGAAGAGGATGGTGGACACGGGCCGGACCTCCTGGGTCGGGGACGAAAGGGGGGACGTGAAGATCTGAGGACCTGCGGACGCGGCGCAGGGCGCGCAGGGGTCGGGAGGCGCGCCTACGGGGCGGCCCTGAGGTCGGCCAGCACCTCGCCGACGCGCTCCACGGACGCCCTGATCCAGGGCAGGGCGAGCGGGTCGGGCGCAGCCAGCGCGGCGGTCCGCTCGGCCTCCGTGTCGCCGTACAGCCGGCTGGTTGCGGCCCGGACGCGCAGCGACTCCGACGCCTCGCCGAAGGCGCTGCCGGGCAGCAGCCCCACCCCGTACCGCTCGGCGAACAGAGCGGCGAGCTGCCCGCCGCAGTGCACCCCGTGGACCCGGGCCAGCCGCTCGCGCAGCGGCTCGAAGTCGGGGTAGAGGTAGCAGGTCGCCACGACCGGGGCGAGGAGCGCGCCGACGGCCGTGAACCGCTCGGCCACCGCCCGGGCCACCGCCGCGTGCAGCCGTACCGAGGCGGCCACCCGCTCCACCACCTCGGGCGGCTCGCCGAACGCGTACGCGGCGGCCGCCTGGACCGGCGCCGCGGTGCTCGACCACACCTGGCTGGCGATCCCGGTCAGCCGGGTGCGGGTCTCGCGGCCGAGCGGGCTGTCGGGGAGCCGGGCCACTCCCATGCGCCAGCCGCCCAGGCCCAGGTTCTTGGTCAGCCCGGTGGTCACCACGGTCCGCTCGGGCGCGAACACGGCGGGGGAGACCGCCCGGTCCGCCGGGTCGAAGGCCAGGTCGCAGTAGATCTCGTCGGAGATCACGAGCAGGTTCAGCTCCCGCGCCGCCTCGGCCAGCCGCTGCACGGTGCCGGGCCCGGCGACGGTGCCGGTGGGGTTGTCGGGCAGGGTCACCACCACGCTGCGCGGATGCCGACCGGCCGCCCGGGCCCGCGCCACCGCCGCCCGCAGCAGGTCCGGGTCCGGTACGCCGCCCTCGCCCGGCCGGACCGGCACCGGCAGCGCCCGGCCCCCGGCCAGCGCGGCCTGCGCCGCGTAGCTGACCCAGCTGGGCACCGGGACCACCACGTCGCCGCCGACCGCCAGCATCAGCGCGAACAGCAGCGGCTTGGTGCCCGGCCCGCACACCACGAGGGAGGGGTCGACGGGCAGGCCGCGCCGCCCCCAGTAGCCGGCCGCGGCCGCCCGCAGCTCCGGGCTGCCGGCGACGGGGCCGTACGCGTTGCGGTCGGCCGCCGCGGCGAGCCGGGTCCGCAGCTCCGGCAGCACCGGCAGCCCGATCTCGCCGCTCGCGAGCGACAGGACCCGCTCCCCGGCACGGCGCCGGCGCTCCAGCTCCTCGTCGGCGGCGAGGGTCGCCGACATGGTCACCGGCGCGGGTTGGGACATTGCGGGCCTCCATCGGGGCGGGATCGGGAGGAGATCGGGAGGGGGAAGGGGCGGAAGGGATGGAAGGGACGGAAGGGAGAACCGGGGGGCGGACGGGGGAGGAACACCCCCCGGTGTCCGGGGTGCGGGAGCGGCCCCGCGGCGGCCGGCCGCTCCCGCGGGGGAGGGCCGGACCGGCCGCGGGCCGCTCCCGGGCGGGCCCGCGCCACGCGGGCGCGGTGCCCGGAGCGGGGCCGGGCTCAGCCCGCGTACAGCTCCCTGAGCTCGACCTTGCGGACCTTGCCCGTCAGGGTCTTGGGCAGCGCGTCCACGACCTCGAGCCGCTCCGGGAAGAACCGCGGGTCCTGCCCGTGGTCGCGCAGGTGCGCCCGGATCTCCTGGAGCGAGGGCCGGCGCCCGCCGCGCGGTACGGCCACGGCCAGGATGGGGTCGTCCACCTGCCCGGTCGGCCCCACCAGCGCGGCCTCGGTGACCTTCGGGTGCCGGGAGATGATCGCCTCCAGCTCGGCCATCGGGACCACGATCCCGTCGCGCAGGACCGTGTCCCGGGACCGCCCCAGGATCCGGATGCCGCCGCGGCCGTCCTCGCGCGCCACGTCGCCGGTGTCGAACCAGCCGTCCTCGGTCAGCTCGGAGTCGAAGGCCTCCTGCTGCCTGAAGTAGCCGAGCGCCTGCGACGCGCCGCGCGCCCGCAGCCGGCCCACCGGGGCCCGCTTCGTGGGGTCGTGGCACACGTCGATGCGGATCTCCATGGAGTCGATCGGCCGGCCGTGGCTGTGCGCCGCCCAGTCCTGGTTGTAGTCCAGCCGGCTGATGGTGACCGGCCCGAACTCCGACATGCCCCACACCGAGTACGTGCGGGCGCCGAAGGTCGTGCGCAGTTCGTCCACCAGCTCCTGGAGGACCGGTGCCGCGCCCGTGACGGTGTGCCGCAGGCTGGAGACGTCGTGCGGGTCGACCTGCTGCGCCTGCGCCACGCCCGAAAGGGTCGGCGGGGGCCCGTAGAGCAGCGTGGCGCCGTACCGCTCGATCAGGTCCAGCAGGCCCGCGAAGTCGGGGCCGTCCTGGAAGGCGACCGTGCCGCCGAGCATCACCCCGGCGAGCACGCCCTGGCCGAAGCCGGAGTAGTGCACCAGGGGGGTGGTGACGGCGACCACGAGGTCCTCGCGGAGCAGGAAGGTGTCCACGTACCCGCGCACGCCCGAGTGCACGGTGTTCTGGCTGTGCACCACGCCCTTGGAGAAGCCGGTCGTACCCGAGGTGAACAGCACCACGAACGGCTCGTCCGGCCGCAGCTGACGACCCTCCAGGTCCGCCGCCCGGGTCTTCTCCCAGTGCACGGAGACGAAGTGCTGCTGGAAGTCGACCGCGCCCTCGGGCGTCTGGCCGTCGAGCACCACCAGATGCTCCAGCGGCAGCTCGTCGCGCAGCCCGGCGACCGTCCCGGCCAGCGGGTAGCCCTCCCACTCCGGCACGGTGACGCACACCTTCGCCTCGGTGAGGGAGAGCCGGTGGCGCAGCTCGTCCTCCTGGCAGACCGGCGCGATCGGGCAGATCACGGCGCCGACCGCCATGCAGGCGAACATCAGCGGCACCATCTCCCACCGGTTGGGCAGCTGTACGGCGACCACGTCGCCCCGCTGCACGTCCAGCTCCAGCAGCGCTCCGGCGAACCGGTCGGTGAGCCGGGACAGTTCGGCGTAGTCGAGGGTGTCGGTGCGGGCCTCGTCCAGGCGCCGCCCGGCGACGGCCAGCTTGCGGGGCCGCTCGCGGGACTGCCGGCGCAGGTCGTCGAGGAAGGTCTCGTCGCGCCACCAGCCGCGACGCCGGTACTCGGCCATGCGGTCGGCGGCCGAGGAGGCGGCCAGGATGGAGGTCGTCGTCGTGGTCATCGCAGCAGTTCCCCACGACGGGTGGCCAGCAGTTCGGGCAGCGGGTTGCCGGCCGTGGCCGCGGCGATCTCCAGCAGGGCGCGGGTGTTCTGCCGGACCTTGTCGCCGACCCAGTCGAACACCCAGGCCTTGCGGGCCTCCGCCGCCAGCTCGAAGGGCACGACCCGGGTGACCGCCAGCGCGGCCGAGGCGGCCCCGCCGATGTTGGCGATGACGCCCGGGACCAGGGCGATCCCGGCGGCGGCCGCCTTCTCCCTGGCCTCATCGGTGGAGGCGATGTTCGCGCCCTCCACCACCAGGCCGGCCTTGAGCCGGTGCGCGTTCTCGGCGGTCAGCGCGTGCTTCTGCGCCGCCAGCACCAGCAGGTCGGCGTCCACGTCCAGCCAGGCGTCCGGCTCGGTGGAGACCGTGACGCCGTCCGGGAGCCGGGAGTGGTCGATGCGGCCGAAGCCGTCCGTGATGTCGACCAGGTCGGCCACCGGCAGCCGGTCGGCGCTGAGGGTGCCCTGCACGTCGGCGATGCCGACGATCACGTGCCCGCGGTCCTCCAGGAACCGGGCCACCGCCCGGCCCACCGCGCCGAAGCCCTGCACCACGACCCGGGCCGGGCCGCCGCGGCCGCCCGCCTCCAGGGCGGTGAGCGCGGCCACCCCGACGCCGTGGCCGGTGCAGTCGATCAGCGGCTCGTAGTACGTGCGCCAGTCGATCGGCATGTCGGGGGCGCCGCGCCGGAACCGCGGGTCGTAGCCGGCCGTGTCGAAGAACACCGCCCGGTCGGCCGGGGTGACGCCCATGTCGATGCCGAGGTGGATGCCGCCGTGCAGCAGCGGCTTGACGGTGCGGCCGAAGGTGCGGAACGTCTCCACCCGGCCCTCGCCCCCGGAGTTGGAGGCGTCGGCGACGATGCCGGCCTTGGCACCGCCGATGCGCAGCCCCGCCAGGGTGAACTTCTGCGTCATGTCGTGCGCCAGGCCGGCCACCTCCTCCTCGGAGACCGCCGTCGTCATGCGCGTACCGCCCATGGCCAGGCCGTCGACGAGCGAGTCGACCACCACCCAGCCCTTGAGGGGCCCGCCGCTGCCGTTCAGGTGCACGGTGAACGCGGGTTCGTGCGTGTCTTCCACTGCACTCATGGTCAAGTCCTTCGGTACGTGTGTACGTGTGTGGGTTGGGCGGCCGGCGGTCACTGGTAGAGCTGGGCGAAGCCGCGCAGGACCTCCAGGCCGTCCCGGCGGAACTCCACGTGTGCCTGGGAGCCGAGGATCCGGCCGTCGTCCGAGCTCAGGAACTCCACGGGCGCGTGCTCGGAGCGGCCGATGGAGCGGAAGCCCGCGGGGGCCTCCTGCAGGTACAGGGTGTGCCGGTGGAAGAGGGTCACGGTCGGTTTGACGTACGTGAACAGCGGCTCGGTCTTGTCGACCTCGGCGTCGTAGCCGCCCACCCGCTGCGGCCCCTCCGCCAGCCGGCCGCCGTTGGCCACGGCGATGATCTGCATGCCGCCGCAGATGCCGTACACCGGCACGTCGGAGCCCATGACCAGGTCGATCAGCGGCCGGTAGTAGTCGGTGTCGTAGGCCCGCACCTTGGTGCCGCTCAGCACGATCGCCTGGTAGCGGCCGCCGAGCGAGGCCGGTACGGACGCCGCGTCGACCGCATCGGTGTCCGAGCCCAGTTCCTCGAAGCGGGTGCGCAGCTGTTTCAGGGACAGGGTCCCGTTGTTGACGACGAGTACGCGGGGTTTCGCCACGGTCTCTCCACTCCTCAGCTTCGCGTGATGACGGTGCCGGTGCGGCCGGCGAGCAGGTCCGAGACGGGCGCGCTGCCGATGACCACCCGCTCCACGCCCCGCTCCAGGGCCTCGCCCGCGGCGCGCAGCTTCTTGCGCATGCCGCCGGTGGCGCCCTTGTCGCGGAACGCGGCCGCCGCCTCGGCGGTGATCTCGCGCACCGGCTCGCCGTCGATGAGCAGGTGGGCCACGTCCGTGACCAGGACCAGGTCCCGGGCGCCGGTGGCGCCGGCGAGGGCGGCCGCGGCCCGGTCGGCGTCGGTGTTGACCTCCTGGCCGACGGCGTTCCTGGCGAGCGGGGTGACGAGGTAGGCGTGGCCGGGCTGGGTGTTCTTCAGCGCCGTCGGGTCCACGCCGGTGATCGGGCCGACCAGGTTCTCCAGTTCGACCAGCTGCTTGTCGCGCCACCACCAGCGCTCGCCCTCGCCGGCGAACACCAGGCCCTCGCTGCCCAGCAGCCGCTCGGCCGCGATGCCGCGCCGCTCCAGCCGCGCGAAGACGTCCTCGGCCATGCCGGCGCTGACGGTCTTGATGTCCGCGATGACCTCGGGCGTGGTCCACCGGCTCTGGTTGCCGTACCGGTCGCGCAGGACGGCCGACGGCTCGCTGTAGCGCGGGTGGAGCCGCTTGAGGGGCTTGGACCAGCCGTGCACGAGGACGAGCGGCTGCTCGTGCCCGTGCCGGGCCAGGTCGTCCCACCAGCCGTCGGCGAGGGCGTCGAGGCAGCTGCCGCCGAGCTTGACCACGGTCGGTGCGGTCCGCTCCAGCGTCGCCAGGTTCGTGTCGGGGCGGGTCAGGGTCTCGCTCATACGGGCATCACCGGCTGCATCGTCAGGCCCGTCTCCTCGGGCAGCTCGAACCGCAGGTTGGCGGCCTGCACGGCCTGCCCCGCGGCTCCCTTGACCAGGTTGTCGAGGGCGGACAGCACGACGATGCGGCCGTCCTCCTCGTCGTACAGGACCGTCACGTCGCAGTAGTTGGAGCCCAGGACCGCCTGCGGGTCGGGCACCGGGATGAGCGTCTCGGTGTTGCGGCGCACCCGCACGAACCGGTTGTTCTTGTAGAAGCGCAGGTACGCCCGCTGCAGCTCGCGCAGTTCGACCCGGTCGTCCGTGAACACGTAGCTGCTGGTCATCAGGCCGCGGACGTGCGAGACGCCGTACGCCGACATGCTCAGCGTCCCGATCGAGCCGGGCCGGCCGCGCTCCAGGAAGTCGCGGACCTCACCGGCGTGCCGGTGCCCGGTCGGCGCGTACGGGGCGATCGCCCCGTTGCGCAGCGGGTGCAGGTCCGCCGTGCGCAGGCTCAGGCCGCCGCCGCTGGAGCCGGACTTGCCGTCCACCACGACGGTCCTGAGGTCCAGCCCCAGGCCCAGGGTCAGCGGCGCCAGCCCCAGGGTCATGGAGGTGGCGTAGCAGCCGGGCAGCGAGATCAGCGGGGCGCCGGAGAACCGGTCGCCGACCAGCTCCGGTACGCCGTACACGAAGCGGTCGACGAGGTCGGGACGCCGGCTGACCTTCGGGTACCAGCGGTCGTGCAGTTCCGGGGTGCGGATCCGGAACGCGCCGCTGAGGTCGATGACCGCGGGCACCTTGTCGGCGAACAGCGCCGCCAGGTCCGCCGAGACCGGCGCCGGGGTGGACAGGAACAGGACGTCGACCTGGTCGGCGACCGCGTCGGCGGTTTCCTCCGTGACCGGCCGGACCGTCAGGCCCCCGAAGTCCAGCCGCAGGCCGGGGTGCATCTCGGAGACCCGGCGGCCGATGTTGGAGGAGCCGCCGAGGAAGGTCAGCTCCAGGTCGGGATGCTGGGTGATCAGTCTGATGAGTTCGCCGCCGGCGAGCCCGGAGGCGCCGACGATTCCGGCACGGATCATGCGAGCAGCTCCTGGACGTGGCGGACGACGGCCGTCGGGACGTCCGCGCCGGTGGCCGAGGCCACGGCCCGGAAGCCGGGCGCGTGGTTGACCTCGTTGACCACGAAGCCCTCGGGCGTGCGGAAGAGGTCGACCCCGTAGATGCCGGGGCCCAGGACGTCCACCACCCCGTCGACGATCTTGACGACGTCGGGGTCGTGCGCGACGGCGCGGCTGCTGTTGCCCAGCGCGGCGTTGTTGCGCCAGTCGGTGCCGCCGCTGGCGAACTCGGCGGCCCCGACCAGCTCGCGGCCGACGACCAGGCAGCGCACCGAGGTGCCGCCGCCCAGGTACGGCTCCACGAGGCAGGCCTGCTCGAAGGCGTGCCCGAGGTCCTCGACGTAGTCGTACACGGACTGCGCGGTGTCGGTGTCGCGGATCAGGGTGACCCGCTTGCCCATGCCGCCGAAGACCGGCTTGAGGACGACGGGCACGGGTATCTCGCCGAGCGCCTCGGTGAAGTCCTTGCGGGACAGCACCAGCCGGAAGTCCGGCACCGGCACGCCGGCGGTGCGCAGCACGGTGCGCAGCGCCGCCTTGTTCTCGCAGGCCTGGATGGCGCCGGCGGTGTTGAGCACCAGGGCCCCGGACGCCTCGGCGAGCGAGGCGATCAGGCCGCCGCGGGTGTAGCTGCGGCTGCGGACCAGCAGGGCGTCGTAGTCCTTGACGGACGGGGCGTCCGGGTGGCCCAGGCACAGGGACTCGTCGTTGACCCACTCGACGTCCAGCCCGTGCTCGGGGCCGGACCGGATCAGCTCGCGCTCCTCCCAGGCGATCCGGTCCGCGACGATGGCGACCTTCCTGACCTTCTTCACGACCTTCGTGACGACCTTCTTGGCGGTCTCGGCCATCTCACTGGCCCCAGTCACGCAGCTGGACCTCGACCATGGACAGGCTCAGCCGGCCTTCCTCGACGTCCTCGACGCGGAGCGTGAGCATGCACTCGGGGCAGGAGAACGTCTCGCCCTGGACGACCGGGGGGACGGTCAGGTCGGTCTCGCACTCGGGGCAGACGCCGGTGAGGGTGGCGGTGGACATGTGGCAACTCCGTTTGTCGTACGGCGATGTCGGAAGGGGTGGGGGTGGGGGGTGGGGAAGGCGGTACGGACATGCGGGGTGGGGCAGGGGCGTTCGGGTGTGGGGGGTGGGGAGGGAGGGCGGTGCGGAGTGCGGGGGCGGGGAAGCGGGGTTCGGGTGTGGGGTGGGGAAGCGAGGTACAGGTGTGGGGCGGGGAGGGTGCTGCGGAAGGCGGTGCGGCGTGCTCAGGCGGCCTGGAAGTCGATGGCGGCCTTGCGGATCGCGTCCCGGTCGAGCAGCGGGCGCCCCTCGCGCTCCTGCCGCTCGACGAGCCACGGCGTGAACAGGTCGACGTCGACGAAGACGCCCGAGTCGGCCAGCGCCCACTTCACGAGCGCGGGCGTCAGACGGGTGCGCACCAGCAGCTCCCGGGAGTTGCCGACCAGCTCCGCCGGCAGGGTCTCGTACGCCTCGGGGTGCGTGAGCTGCCCCGGCAGCTCGTACGCGAAGGCGTGCGGGGTGGTCGGCCCCGACTGGAAGGCCTCGCCGAGCCCCGCTCCGCGCAGCGCGACCCGGGACAGCTCGGTGAGGTGCGAGAGGTCGAACCGGGTGTCGCCGTGGATCACGCGCAGCGAGGTGAGCAGCTCGGCCAGCGGCGCGTTGCCGCCGCGCTCGCCGATGCCGCCGACCGTCACCGAGATCCACTTCGCGCCGGCCCGCAGCGCGGCCAGCGAGTTGGCCACGGCCATGCCCAGCATGTTGTGCGAGTGGATCTCGATCTCGGAGCCGTCGATCGCCGTGAGGTCGGCGATCACCTCCTCCATCTGCCAGGGGGAGAGGTACGCGACGGTCTCCGCGAGCCGGAACCGGTCCGCACCCGCCGCGAAGCCCGCGGTCACGTAGGGGACCAGGCGCTCCCTGGGCGTGCGCGCGCCGTCCTCGCCGCTGAACGTGACGTGGAAGCCGCGGTCCTTGGCCTGCCCGATCGCGGAGCGGGCCAGTGCCTCCAGGAACTTCGCGCTCGGCGAGCCGAGCTTGAGCTTCGCGTGCTGCTCGGAGGTGGGGATGGAGTACATGACGTGGCGCACGCCCAGCCGCTCGGCCTCGTCGAGGGCCGTGGCGACCTGCTGGCGGTCGCGCACGACGACCAGGGTCATGCTCCGCTCGGGGCCCACGGTCTCGTGGACCGCGTCGATCAGGTCGGCGTCCTTGGAGCCCGGGCCGGACACCATGCCCACCTCGACCAGGTCGATCCCGGTCTTCACCAGCAGGTCGGCGATGACGGCGGCGTCCCGGGGGCCGAACTCCACGCCGGCCATGTGGGCGGAGTCCCGCAGGGTCGCGTCGGACAGGTGGGGAAGCATTTTCGGAATGCCGCCCCCGTGCTCTGCTAATGCCATTGCCTTCTCTCCTTCATCCGGAGCGAGCCGTCACACATCTTGCTGTGACCTGCGGTGACGAGACAACGGCTGGCATGTCAGAAGACTGTCAAGGACTGTGCGGAAATGTGAGTCACCGTGAGCCGTGTGAATTCTCCGTGCGGCTGTGCGAATTCACTTTGCCGTATTTCCCTTTCTCGAAATCCTCGGGGTGGCCCACCGCACGTCCGCGGTGGCCACGGAACGGACCCGAAAGGGAGAGAGAGGAGGCCCGACGGTGTTTCCGCATTCCCCCGACTCCGGCCGGCCGTCGCCGGCCGAGGCGGCCCGGGAGCTCGCCGACCGGGTGGCCCGCCCCACCGCCGCGGACCGCGACCGCGAAGGCCGGTGGGACGCGCGGCTGTTCGCCGACCTGGCCGCCGCGACGGCGGACGGTCGGGTCGCGGGCTTCGGTGCAGTCGCCGGTGCCGGTGCCGGTGCGGCCGTGGGTGCCGGTGCGGCGGTGGGTGCCGGTGCGGCGGTGGGTGCCGGTGTGGCGGTGGGCGCCGCTCCGGACGCCCCGGCCGTCGTACCCCCGCCCGCCGGGGCCCTCGTCCCCGCGTCCCTCGGCGGTGCGGGCCTGTCCGCCTCCGAGACCTGCGCCCTGCTGCACGGTCTGGGCGAGGGCGCCCGCGACCCGGGCCTCACGCTCGCCCTCGGCGTGCACGCCGTCCTGGCCACCGTGCCCCTGCGGGCCTTCGGCAGCCCCGGGCAGCGCGAGCGCTACCTGCCCCGCATGGCGTCCGGCGAATGGCTCGGCGGCCTCTCCCTGCGGCAGACCCAGGGCGGCTCCCTCGCCCCCGCCGTCACCGCCTGGCCGGCCCCGCACGCCCGCGACGGCTGGCTGCTCTCCGGCACCCTCGACCTGGTCGCGCTCGGCCCCCGGGCCCACCACTTCCTCGTGCTCGCCGCCCACCAGGACGGCCGGCGCACCGCCTTCGTGCTCGACCGCGCCACGCCCGGCCTGCACGTCGAGGCGGACGCCCGGACCGCCATGCCCACGTGCCCGTGGGGCCGCCTCGTCCTCACCGACTGCTTCGTTCCGTCCGCCGCCGTGCTCGGCACCCCCGGCGGCGCCGTCGCCGAGGTCGAGCCTCTGCTCGCCGCACTCGACTGGGTCTTCACGAGCGCACCCTGGCTGGGCGTCATGCGCGCCCTGACCCGCGACGCCGTCGACACCGCCCGCGAGCGGGAGCTGTTCGGCCGGCCGCTGACCCACGCCCAGTCCGCCCGCTTCACCCTCGCGGACCTGGCCACCCGCTGCGAGCTGGCCGAAGGCCTGCTCTACCGTGCCGCGGCGCAGTTCGACGCCGGCGGCCGCCCGTCGCCCCAGGACGCGGCGGCCGCCCGCCTGTTCGTGGCCGCGGCCGCCCGTACCGTCGCCGAGGGCGCGGCCCGGCTGGCCGGGCCGCTCGCCGACGACGGCGACCGGCTCGTCGAACGGGCCCACCGCGACGCGCTGTTCTTCGCCGGCACCGGCGGCGGCACCGAGGTGCTCCGCCCCGTGATCGCGGCTTCCCTCCTCGGACTCGGCTGACAGGACCACGCCATGACCGCCACCACCACGTACGCGAACGGCGCGGCACACGAGGCCGCGACCGACGCCCACGGCACCGACAGCACCGACAGCACCGGAAGCACTGACGGCCCTGACAGCCCCGGCAGCCCCGGCAGCTCCGGCACCATCAGCGACACCCACAGCACCCTCGTCAACGACGCCCTCGCCGCCACCGCCGCAGCCACCGCCACCGGTACCGGCACCACGACCGGCTCCGCCGGTACGGTCGCGTTCCCCGGCATCGCCGCCCGCGCCGCGGCCACCGACGCCACCGGCCGGATACCCGCCGAGAACTGGCAGGACCTGGTCGACAGCGGGTACCTCCGGCTGTTCCACCCGCCGGAGTTCGGCGGTACCGGCGCCGACGGCCCCGCCATGGCCGCCGCGATGGAGGCCCTGGCCCGGGCCTGCCCCGGAACGTACTGGGCCGCCAGCGTCTCCGCCCTGCTCTGCGGCAAGCTGATCACCACCTACGGCGACCCCCGCGGTGCCCACGCCCCGCTCCTCGCCGCGCTGCTCTCCGGCGAGAAGCTCGCCGCGTTCGGCGTCGTCGAGAACGCCGCGGGCAGCGACGCCGGCACCTTCCGCACCACCGTCCGTCCGGCCCCCGGCCGGTCCGACGGCAGCTTCGTGATCACGGGCGAGAAGTCCCGCATCACCAACGCCCCGGACGCGGACGTGGCGGTCGTCCTGTCCCGCCGGGAGCGGCCGCTGGGCGACGACGGTCCAGAATGGTGCCTGGCCTTCGTCGACCTCCACCAGCCCGGCGTGCACCGCTACGACATCCCGCGCATGGGACTGCGGGCCATGCCCTGGGGCGGCATGGTCTTCAACGACGCCCACGTGGCCGCCGCCGACGTGCTGCCGGTGCCGTTCGAGGAACTCTCCGAGGGCATGGCCTGGGGCTGGCTCAAGAACTCGATCGGCGCCGTCGCCCTTGCCGAGAACGCCCTCGCGGCCTCCGTGCGCCACGCCCAGCAGCGCGTCTCCTTCGGCCGCCCGCTGGCCCACATGGAGGGCGTACAGGCCCAACTCGCCGAGTCCCGCGCCCAGATCGACGCCGCCCGGCTGCTCGCCGTCCGCTGCACGAGCGAGCGCGCCGCCGGCCGCTCGGCCCGCGACCTCATCGGCATGCTCAAGGTCTACGCCACCGAGATGGCGGTCGAGGTGACCGGCCGTGCCGTCCAGATCCACGGTGCCGCCGGCCTGACCCCCGGCCACGAGGTCGAACGCCACTACCGGGACGCCCAGATGCACGTCATCGGCAGCTTCGCCTCCAACCGGCTGCGCGAGCAGATCGCCGAGGGCATCGGCCTCGGTCCCGCGGTCTACGCCCCGTTCGACTGGCTCGCCCCCAGCGGCCTGGCCCACACCCCCGCCGGTCTGGACGGCCTGCGCGCCCCCGCGGGCCAGGACGGACCACCGGCCGCGCCCTGACGGGCGTACCCGCTCCGGGTGCCTGCCCCGAGGCACCCGGATGCGGCGTACGCGGTCCCGGCGCCCCCGGGCCCGCGTACGCGCCACCGGCCCCCCGAGGGCCGGCCCCGGAGCCCCCCGCGCCGCACCCGCGGGGGGCTCCACGCACATGTGGCCCAGATCACACGGATAGATCTTCTTCCGGGCGATGATTCTCCGGGCCCGTGCCGGTCTACACAGGCGTAACGGCAACGGGCGGACGGGCCGCGAGGCCACGGCGACGGAAGAGGACGTACCGACATGCGCATCGTCATCAGTGAGTTCATCAGCCTGGACGGCGTCGTGCAGGCCCCCGGCGGCCCCGACGAGGACGTCGACGGCGGCTTCGCCCACGGCGGCTGGACCCACCCCTTCTTCGACCCGGAGGTCGTCGGCGGTGCCTTCGCCGAGGCCGCGTTCAAGGCCGACGCCCTCCTCTTCGGCCGCCGCACCTGGCAGACCATGGCCGGCGCCTGGCCCGGCCGGGCCGGCGACCCCTTCGCGGACCGGATGAACGCCCTGCCCAAGTACGTGGTCTCCGGCACCCTCGCCGACTCCGACCTGACCTGGAACACCAGCCTCATCCCGGCCGCCGACGCCGTCGCCCGCCTCCGCGAGCTGCACGGCACCGAGGGCGGCGACCTCCTGGTCATGGGCAGCCCGAGCCTCGTGCGCACCCTGCTTGCCGAGGGCCTGGTGGACGAACTGCGTCTCATGCACATGCCGGTCCTGCTGGGCGGCGGCAAGTCGATCTTCCCCGCGGACGGCGGCCTGCGCACCCTTGAGCTGGTCTCCACGACCACCTCCCCGCACGGGGTCCAGGTCTCCACGTACCGCCCCGCCAAGGGCTGACCACGGGCTTTCTGCCCGTCCCGTCCCGTCCCCTCCCCGGTTCTGTCCGGAGCCGTCCGGTCCTGTGCGGTCCTGCCTGGTCCTGCCTGGTCCTCCGGACGCGTCCGGTCCTGTCCGCCCGGATCCCGCCGCCCGCCCGCGGCTACGCCAGTAGCCGCTTGCGGGCCAGCTCCATCACCTCCGCGCGGCTGAAGGGGCCGTGGTCCGCCGCGATCAGGTGGCCGCCGAGGCGGAGGGCGAAGGTCAGCGTGCAGCGCAGCTCGACCTCCTGCGCGCTCTCGCAGAACGATCCGAACAGCGAGCGCAGGTACTCCATCCGCCGGTTGTCGACCCGGCGCAGCCGCTCGGCCACGGACTCGTCCCGGCGCGCCCAGTCGCGGATCGCCAGCTCGACCGCCACGCCCCGGGCCGGCCCCTCGGGGGTGGCCGTGATGGTGAACAGCCGGTCCAGTCGGGTCCGGGCGTCCCCGCCGGTGCCCTCGACCTCCTCGATGACCGCCTCGGCGGCCTCCCGCTCCCAGGTGTCGAGCATCTCGGTGAGCAGGGCGTCCCGGTTGCGGAAGTACCCGTAGAAGCCGCCCTTGCTCACGCCGAGCGCCTGCGCGAGCACCTCGATGCGCACCGCCTCCGGCCCCGCCGCGGCCAGCGCCTCCAGGCCCTGCTCGATCCACGCGCCGCGCGGCGTACGGGTCACGCCCATGCCGTCTCTCCTTGTGATCCACCGAACATACGGACCCGTATAGACGTTGCCGTATAACAGTCGTATCGTAGATCTATACGCCACCGTATAGACAGGGGTTCCGCCATGAGGCTTCCCAGCACGGCGCACACTTCCCGGCCCTGGCGCATCCACGCCATCGCACCCGACTTCCGGCTCGAGGACGTGTGGGCCGTGCCCACCCCGGGCGGACCCGACGACTTCCCGCGGCTGGTCGGCCTGTTCACGGGTGGGGGTGGTGCGGCAGGTGGGCCGTCCGTCGAGGGCGGCTCCGGCGCGCCGGGCTCCGCCGCGCCGGGCTCTCCCGAGGACGGCTTCATCACCTCCCCGGTCGCGCGGGCGCTGTTCGCGATCCGCTGGAAGCTCGGGGCGCTGTTCGGCTGGGACGATCCGAAGACCGGCCTCGGCGCCCGGGTGCCCAGCCTGCGCGACCGGCTCCCGCAGGACCTGCGGGAACGGCTCCCCCAGGACCTGCCGCCCTCGCGCAACGCCCGCTTCGACACCGTGTACGAGACGCACGACGAGTGGGTGGCCGAGATGGCCAACCGCACCGTGCACGGCATCCTCCACCTCGGCTGGGTGCCGGACGGCTCCGGCGGGTACCGCGGCCAGCTCGCCGTGCTCGTCAGGCCCAACGGCTTCTTCGGTCACCTGTACATGGCCGGCATCAAGCCCTTCCGCTATCTCGGCGTGTACGAGAACATGCTCCGCACCATCGGGGCCCGCTGGCGGGCGCAGTCGGCCACCGCGCCGCGCCCCTGACCCCTCAGAGCCAGCCCCTGCGGACGGCGATCACCCCGGCCTGGAACCTGCTCGCGGCGTCGAGGCGCTCCATGAGGTTGGCCATCATGCGCTGGACCGTGCGCGGCGACACGCCCAGGTGCCGGGCCGCCGACTCGTCGGTGTCGCCGTCCGCGACGAGCGCGAGCAGCGCGCGTTCCACGGGGGTGCAGCCGTTGTCGTCGGCCGCCGGCCGCTCGCCCACCGGGGTGCCGGCCGACCAGCACTGCTCGAACAGGGCGTGCAGGGCGGCGAGGACGCCCGGACTGCGGGCCTCGAGGGCGCCGCGGCGGGGGTCCTCCGGGTCGAGCGGGAGGAGGGCGACCCGCCGGTCGACGACGATCATCTGGACGGGCACCACGGGCACGGTGCGCAGCTGGCCGCCGTGCTCGACGAGCCAGCGCGCGTACGCGAGCGTGTCGGGGTCGTTGCGGAAGCTGTCGCGGGCGACCGCGCGGATGGTGACGCCCCGGCGCAGGGCCTGCTCGTTGAGGGGGGTCGCGGCGCTGCGCGCGTCGGGGCGGTGGGCGCCGCCCGGGTTGAGCGACAGGCACTCGAACTCCGTCGTCCGCTGGAGCTCTTCGAGGCGGGACCGGACGGCGTCGATGCCCTCGAGCCGGGTGGCGCTGTCGGACGCGCGGGTGCTGCTGTGCTCGGCGGCGATCGCCGCGATCTGCGCGCGGGCCGTCGCCACCTGCGCGCGGCGTTCCGCGAGCTCCGCCTCGGCGCTCGCCAGCAGTGTGGTCAGCCCCACCTCGGGGCTAACCGGCCGCATGTGCCCGCCGAACTCGTCGGACGGCTTCAGCAGGGCGAGGGCGGCCAGTTCGTCCAACGAGGTGCGTACGGCCCGCTCGTCGAGCCCGGTGACGGCGGTCAGGGCGACCACGCCGCGTTCCGGGTGGTGGAGGGCCGCCCGGTAGACGCGCTCGGCATCGGCTGACAGCCCGAGTAACTCCAGCATCCTGTGCGACCTCCGCCTCCGGTCCGGACCATCGGTGGGTACGAGGCTCACCGAGCCGGCGCGGGCGTTCAAGTCGTCTTCTTGCGGAGGTCTTCTCGCGGACGTCTCCGCGGGGAGGTTGCGGAGGTGTCCGTGAGGATGTCCCGGCGGGGAGGTCGCGGACGTCTCCGTGCGGACGTCTCCGTGCGGACGTCTCCCTGTGGACGTCTCCGTGCCGACGTCTCCGGGCGGACGTCTCCGGGCCGGCGCGCGGTCGTGTCGCGAACGCGCCAGGCGCCTTCGCGCCGCCCCGGAACCCGTGACACCGCCGCGGCTCCGGGTCAGTCTTGGTGCATCGACCACAACACCCCGCACTCCGGGTGAGAACAGGGTCGATCACCTCGAATCCCCTGCCCTGAAAGGAAACCGTGCCATGTCCAGGATCGCGCTGCTGGTGACGACCGCCGCCCTCGTCGCGGCCCTGGGGACGGCCGGTACCGCCTCCGCCCTGAGCGCCGCGGCTCCGGGCGCCCCGGCCGGAGGGGGCGGACACGGCGCCCCGCAGCGCGCTGCCGCGGTCCCCGGCGACGGGTTCGGCTGGGGCCGTCCGCAGCCCCGGGTCGCGCCGTACGACGACGGCTACGGCTGGGGTGCGAGGCCCGTCGCTTCCCATACCGGCCGTCGGGGGGCGTGAGGGCCGGCGGGGGATGCGGGGCGCCGTCCACGGCGTGGGCGCGGAATCCATGTACATGATCACGTATCGGCTGTCCGGCCGTCCGCCGGACCGCCCGGCCCCGCCCGACATCAAGGAACTCCTGACCGCCGCCTTCGCCCCCGCCGACCGGATCGAGCACCTGTGGGCGCGCAGCGCACCGGGACGGGTGGACCTGGTGCTGTTCCTCCTCGCCGACTGCGAGGCCACGGCGCTCCTGGCCGGACGTGAGGCCTGTCTGCGCGCCCTCCGACAGAGCCCTCGCCTGGACGGCTGGCACCTGTCGGACGACGACACCTGAGCGAGGAGTTCGAGCGCCGAGTCCGAGTGCCGAGTCCGAGCCGAGTGCCGAGTGCCGAGTGCCGAGTGCCAAGTGCCGAGCGACGAGTGCCAAGCGCCGAGTACCGAGTGCCCAGTGCCGAACTCCGCTCCTGACCATGCACGGCCGCGTCGGCCGCCACCCCCGCCCGTGACACCGAGAGGACTTCGCCATGCCCATGACCGCAGACGCGGCCCCGCCCGCCACCGCCCTCGACCGCTCCACCCCCCGTCGGCACATCGGTACCTTCGAAGTGCCCGACGACGTCACCGCCGTGGACTTCCCGATCGACGGGACGCGGCTGGAGACCGCCAACGTGACCGACCGCGGCGCCACCGCCGGTGTGGTCCGGGTCGCCCGCATCTCCGAGGGCCCCGGCATCACCGACTACGTCACCCACCAGAAGGACTTCACGTACTCGACGTACGGCATCCACGTCGGCCAGGACGACCGGCTCACCTTCTTCGGCGACGGCCAGCGCATCGCCGTCCACCTGATCGACTGCCGGGAGGGCTCGCCGCGCCTCGGCGACGAGATCACCATCCGCATGGCGGTCTCCCCGCACCGCGTCCTGATCATCCCCAAGGGCGTCGCCCACACCCTCGACGGCCTCGGCGGCGTGGTCACCCGGGACGAGCCGGTCTGGTACGCCGACCGCAACCCCGACTGGGAGCCGGACAACGACCTGGTGTCCTTCCTGCGCACGGCCGAGCGCGCCCCCGTGGTGCGCACCAACCGCCACCGCCTCCCGGTCGCCGCCCACCTCCTGCTCTCGCGCATGTCCCAGCGGACCAACTCCGAGGTCCGGGGCGCCTACGCCGCCCGCTTCCGGGTCTCCGTGGGCGGCCGGACGACGTACGCGACGATCCGCCCCGACTGGCGCGCGGCCGAGCCGCAGTCCGACGACCACGGGCTGGTCCGGCGCAACAACTTCGTGCTCACCGGACCCGAGTCCTTCACCGTCGTGCCGTCCACCGACAGCTGCACCTCGGACGTGCTCGAGGTGGCCCTCGACGGCCAGGACGGCCGGTTCACCCGGCACTCCTACTCCCGCCGCACCGTCACCTGGCTGGCGGGCAGCGAGGAGGCCGACATCGAGGTCGTGACGGCGGACGGCGAGCACCGCGTCGTACGCCTCGGCGACCCCACCGTCGGCGTCCGCGTCCCTCCCGGCACCTGGTACCGGTTCACCGGTACCGGCCGTATCTGGGTCCGCTCCGAGATGGAGCTCCTGGACCTGTCCCCGTGGAACCTGGACCACCCCCTCGGGCGCGACCTGACCACGGCGGACCCCGGCGAAGCCGGCCCCAGCAGGCCCGAGCAGGACGGCGACCGCTACCTGCCCGGCCCGGCTCTCCACGCGCTGGCGCGCATGGAGGCCAAGGCGATGTCACTCACCCACTGAGAGGAAATGCCATGTCCATCACCACCGCAGAGACCACCGCCTGGAAGAACGAGCTCGCCGCGATGTCGGGCGACGTCACCGACCCGGCCGCCCGCGCCGCCCTGGAAAGCCTGACCTCCGCGCTGGAGCCGTACTTCGAGACCCCGGAGTACTTCCAGAGCATCCTCGGCAAGATCGCCTCCGCCATGATCGACGCGGACACCGAGGAGGAGATCACCTCCCGCGCCTTCGGCGACATCGAGGAGCTCAAGGCCGCCCTGCCCGAGGGCGTCGTCGTCACCACGCTCTGAGCCGGGCCGAACGGCCTGGGGCGGGCCGCATGTACGGCTGAGCTGGGCCGCACGTACGGCCTGAGGCGGGCCGCACGCAAGGCCCGAGCCGGGTCGCACGCAAGGCCCGAGCCGCGCCGACGCGCAAGGCCCGTCCGGGCCGCACAGCCGCGCGGGGCGGGTGCACCCCACGGCGCACCCGCCCCGGGCGCCCCGGGCGAATCCAGGAAGGAAGGCGGCCGATGACCGCACTGCCGAAACCCCAGCTGATCATGAGCAGGACCCGCACCACCCCGGCCGGCTCCGGCCTCCCGGGCGCCCGGCGCATCCGCACCTCGCGGAACGACCGGCCGTACCACTACATGGTCCACAGCCCGCACTTCGCCTACGAGGAGTACGCGATCCACCTCGGGCAGTACGACCGGCTCTCCTTCTACGGCCCGGCCGGCGCCCGCCCGGTCACCGTCCACCTGTACGACTGCCGCGCGGACTCCCCGGAGTACGACCGCAAGCTCGAGATCGACGTCCCGGCCGACGGCTCGTGCGTGCTGGCCGTCCCGCCGGGCTACGCCCACTGGTTCGAGCACCTCGGCGGCGTCACGACCCGCAACGACTACTCCCTCCACGCCCCGGCCGACCCGGCCACGCCCTGGAACCCCCTCGACGACAACGCCACCCACCCCGTCGAGGAGATGCGCCGGTCCCGGCCGGCCGTCACCGCCAACACCACCGAACTGCCCTCGGCCGCACAGTTCCTGGTCGCCAAGGCCGTGTCGCGCAGCTGGCGGGGCGGGGCCACCGAGCAGGGGGTGGTCGCGACGGCCGAGATAGCCGGCGAGCGCCGCCGCTACTTCATCGACCGGGACCTGACCGGCGACCGGCCGGAGTTGCCCGTGTCCGAACTGGCCACCGTCACCGTCGAGGTGGGTTCGTACCAGTCCATCCGCGACGACTCGTACGGCATCGGCGCCAACGTCGGCAACGGTCTCGCCGACACCATGGTGTGCGACCTTTCGGACGCATGGCCGCTGGATTTCAGCGCCCATCCCCATCTCACCCTGAAGCTGTCGCCCCTGCTGTACGACAATCCCGAGGTGGAACTGCAGCTCGTCGACCGGCGCGCGGACTCCCCGACCTTCGGAGCCGCCCAGGTCCTCCCCTTCCCACGCGACCCGCGGGCCGTCGTCACCGTCGAGCCCGGCGTGCTGATGCGCGCCCGCGGTGCCGGCACCCTCCACTACCGCGTCGAGTACGAGGTGCACGACGCCCGCTCGGGCCTGCCCGAACTCTTCGTCCCGGTCCCCGGCGACGCGTTACCGCCCACCTTCGAAGCCCCGGGCGGCACGCTGCCCGAGAACGTCGTACGAGAGCTGGCCTACCAGTGACCACCACCACTCAGCAGACCACCGGCGACGCCGGAGACGCCGGCGACCCCCACGACGCCGACGGTACCGTCGGATCCGGTTCCGCCGTCGGGCACGCGCGCTGGCTCACCCTGCTGCTCGGCGTCTTCGCCGCCCTCGTACTGGCCCGCTCGCTCAGCGAGGGCATCTACGACATCGCCTTCGCCAACCTCGCCCTCGACCTCTCCGGCCTCGTCAGCACGGTGGGCCTGGTCTACTGCGTCGGGTACGGGGTCGAGGTCGTCGCCTCGGTCGCGGCCGGCCCGCTCCTGGACCGGGGGAGCCCGAAGGCCGTGCTCGTCACCTCGTACCTCGTCAAGATCGCGGTCTTCGGGGTCATCGGACTCGGCTCGGCGTTCCTTTCCTCCCACCTCTGGGCGATCGTCCTCGCGGCCGCCACGGTCGACCTCGTGCACCACCTGGGCGAGATGGCCCTGTTCGTCCTCCTGCCGAGGATCCTCGACCCCACGACCCTCGTCCGCGTCCAGGGCATCGGGGGAACGGTCCGGTCGGCCTGCGAGCTCCTCTCCCCGGTGGTGGCCGGCCTCGCCATCGCGCTGCTGCCGGGCTCCAAGGCCCTGCTGGCGGCCGCCGCCCTGCAGGTGCTGGCCCTCGCCGTCTTCGCCGCGCTCGTCGCCGTCGTCGCCCGCCGTCCGGCTGCCGCGGAGCGGCCCGGTGCCGCGACGGAGTCCGGAGCGGGCGCCGACCTCCCGCCCGTGTCCCGCCGCACCGTCGCCCGGACCCTGGTCACCCACTCCGCGTGGCGGCGCTTCGTGCTCTTCCACGGCCTGACCGTGCTCGCCCTCTCCACGGTCATCCTGTCGCTGCTGTCCCTGATGCGGCAGACGCTGGACATGTCGCCCTCCCGCGCCGGCGCCTTCCTGGCGTTCTCCACCGTCGGCGCCGTCCTGGGCGGCCTGGTGGTGGCCAAGGGAGGTCCCGAGGGGATCCGGACCAGCCTGCGCTGGGCGCCGGCCCTCGCCGGCCTCGGCACCCTGACCGTGGCGCTGTTCGGCCGCTTCCAGCCCGTCCTCGCCGCCGGCCTGGTCGTCTTCGGCCTCGGCTTCACGGTCTACCTGCGCTCGGCCGGGCTCCTCGTCCAACTGCGCGCCCCCGCTGCCCTGCTCGGTACCTGGCACGGTCTCGTCGACGCGGTCATCCGGATCGTCAGCGCCGCCGCCATCCTCGCCACCGGGTTCCTGTTCGACCACCTCGGCGGCCGCCCGGTCTACGTCGCCTTCGGCGCGCTGCTGCTCGTGGCCGGGGCCCTGTGGTCCTCGTTCGACGGGGACGACCACGACGCGCTGACCACCACGGCCCTCCACCCGGAGGCGGTGCGGTCCGGCTGAGGGGGGCGGAGGGGGGTTGTGCGGTCCGGCTGGGGTGCGGGGCCGGACGGGGGTTGTGCGGTCCGGCTGGGGGGGGCGGACGGGGGTTGTGCGGTCGGGCTGGGGGGCGGACGGGGGTTGTGCGGTCGGGCTGGGGGGGGCGGACGGGGGTTGTGCGGTCGGGCTGGGGTGCGGGGGCGCCGACCGGCAGGTCACTCGGCGGCCGCGGGCCCCAAGTCCCGTACGAACGCCAGCCCCGGCCGCCCGCCCACTTCCAGTTCCGCCGTCTCTGCGAAGCCGGTGCGCGCCAGGACGGCCCGCGACCCGGCGTTGTCCAGGGTCGTCCTGGCCCGGACCCGCCGCAGCCCGTACTCCGCCCGGGCCCGCCGCAGCACCTCCCGCACGGCCGCCGTCGCCAGCCCCTGCCCGGTGGCCGTGCGCGCGATCCGGTAGCCGAGCTCGGCCTCCCCCTCTTCCACGTCGACCAGGTTGACCCGCCCCAGCACCTGACCGCCGTCGTCCACGACGACGTGGAACAGGCACACGCCCGCTGCCTGCTCCGCCAGCAGCCCGCGCTGGCGCTCCTCGAACTCCGCGAAGTACGCGTCCCCGCGGTCGGGCACCGACGCCGCGAAGTACGCGCGGTTCTCGCGCTCGAACTCCAGCACCGCCGGCCCGTGCTCGGCCGTCAGAAGTTCCAGCTTCGGGTGCGGCTCCAGTTCCTTGTCCATGGGCCCGATACTACGAACTGCGGGTTTGCGGGTTTCCGGGTTTGCTGGCGCCGCTGCGCACATGCGGCGGCGGCCCGCCCCGGGCGGTGGCGGGGCGCTGGTCGAACGGTTCGTCGGCGGTCGTCGGCGGTCAGGCGGCGGTCCTGATGGCCGTCACTGGCCGTCAGTGGCCTCAGCGGCCGCCAGTGGCCGTTCGTTCCGTAGTCGTGAGAGGCCGTCAGATTCGCAGGTGGTTGTCAGCGGCCGAGCAGGCGCAGCATCCGGCGGCCCTCGGCCGACTCGGCCAGCGTCTTCCACAGCTTGGAAGAGCTGGTGGAGGTGTACACGCCGGGCGCGCCCTGCTCCGCGCATCCCTCGCCGTACGACACGATCCCGATCTGGAAGGTGCGCCCGGCGACCTTGCGGAACAGCGGGCCGCCGCTGTCGCCCTGGCAGGAGTCCTTGCCCTCGACACCGGCGCAGACGTTGACGGCCTTGTCGTAGTCCTTGTTCGTCGCCTTGCACTCGGCGTGCGACAGCAGCGGCACCTGCACGCCGCGCAGCCGGTCCGGGTACTGCGTGATCTCGGTGTCGGTGTTGCCCCAGCCGATGACCGTGGCCTTCGCACCCGGGCGCAGCAGGGCGTCGGTGCCCTGCGTCGGGAGCGACACCGCCGCGATGCCGGTGACCGGCTTCGCCAGCTCGACGAGCGCCAGGTCGTACGCCTCGTCGCCCTTGGCGTAGCGCGGGTGGACGGTCAGGGAGCGGACGTCGCGCAGCTGCCCCTGGTTCTTCTTGGACAGCACGGTGCGGCCGACCGTGACTTCGAGCTTGTTCGGCTTCTCGCCGGTGACGCAGTGCGCGGCGGTGAGGACGACGTTCGGGGCGATGAGGCTGCCGCCGCAGAACTGCCGCTGCACGGGGCTGGCCTTGCCCTTGCTCAGCAGCGCCGCCATCCAGGGGTACGTGCCGTCGGCCTGCTCCTTGCCGCCGATGATGCCGTCGCCCGGCTTCTGCACGGCGGGGGCGGCGGGCGCGGCGGTGGCCGCGGCCGTGGCCGAGCCGATGAGGGCCAGCGCGGCGCCGGTCGCCAGGCCTATGGACGCCAGGCGGCGGCCGGTCAGGTGCTTGTTCATTTGGGGGGTGGTCTCCGTATGTCCGTATTTCGGTAACGCGGCAACGCGTTCAACGCGGTGACGCGGCAACGCGGTGACGCGGTGACGCGCTGACGCGGGGACGCGGGCACGCAGTAAGGCGTTGCGTGTTGCGCGTCCTACGAGACCGCGAATCCGCGGTCGGGGTTCATCCGGATCCGGATTTCTTGTCGGTGGGCTGTCACATCCGTGCGGCCGGCTCCGTCAGTGCAGTGTCCGGCCGCCGATCAGCACGCGGCCGGTACCGCCAACGACTTTGTGAGGAGCACCCCATGTCCGGAGCCCAGATCGTCACCCTCGTCGCCGCCTTCCTCTCCGGCTTCTCGGCCGTCTCGGTCTTCCTCAAGGCGGCGTGGGTCGTCGAGCCGCTGGTCCAGTACGGCGTCCCGCGCTCGTGGTGGAACCTGCTCGGCACCGCAAAGGCGGCCGGCTCGGCGGGCCTCCTGGTCGGCCTCGCGGTCCCTCCGATCGGCATCGCGGCGGCCGTCGGTCTCGTCCTGTACTTCACCGGGGCCGTCGTCACGGTCCTGAAGGCCCGCAGCTGGTCGCACGTCGCCTTCCCGATCATCTACGCCGCCCCGGCGGCCGCGGCGCTCGTCCTCGGGTTCTGAGGATGGTGGGTGGGGGGTTGGGTGGTGGGAGATGGGTGGCGGGTGGGGGGTGCGTGCGTGTGTGGGTGGTGGGTTGGGTGGTGGGTGGTGGGTGGTGCGTGAGTGGTGGGTGGTGCGTGGGTGGTGGGTGGTGCGTGGGTGGTGGGTGGGTGGTGGGTGGTGCGTGGGTGGTGGGCTGGTGGTCAGGCGATCATCGTGAGTGCCGTGGCGCCTACGAAGACCACCTGGAGCGCGGTGCGCGGTCCCAGTCGGGTGGCCCCGGGCAGCTCCCGCCGGGCGGCCGAGACGTTGGCCGGGAACATGGCGAGCATCAGCAGGATCAGTCCGGCCGCCGCCCAGCCGGCCGTCGCCGGTATCAGCACCCCCACCGCACCGGCCAGTTCGAGCAGGCCGGTCACCGTCACCAGAAGCTCCGGCCGCGGCAGCCCCGGCGGCACCATCGCCACCAGTTCGGCTCGCAGCTTCGGGAAGAAGTGCGCGAACGTGGTCAGCAGGAACATCAGCGCGACCCCGACGCGCAGCGACGGCTGCCACGCGTCCAGGGCGTCGACACCGGCGACGCCGGCCAGCCGGGCGGCCAGGAATCCGACGACGAGCGCGATCAGGGGCTCCATCACAACCTCCACGGGACAGCTCGAGTTGCTCGCATCTTGACGCTGTCAAGTTAGGGTTGGGCGGGCTATCTTGTCAATGACAAGTTATGGTGGGGGCATGACGGAACGGCCCTACCACCACGGCAACCTCAGGAGCGCGCTGCTCGACGCCGCCTGCGCGGCCATCGAGGAGACCGGCCCCGCCGCCCTGAGTCTGCGCGACCTCGCCCGGCGCGCCGGCGTCTCGCACGCCGCCCCCGCGCACCACTTCGGAGACAAGGCGGGCCTGCTCACCGAACTCGCCGCCCAGGGCTACGACCTGCTCGCTGAGGCCGTCCGGGCCGCCGGGCCCGACCTGACCGAGGCCGGTGTCGCGTACGTCCGCTTCGCCGTCGAGCACCGGGCCCACTTCGAGGTGATGTTCCAGCCGGGCCTCCAGCGCCCCCACGACCCTGCTCTCGAAGCTGCCCGCCGGCGCGCCGACCAGGCCCTGGCCGATGCGCTGGCCTCCTCCGGCCCCGCCCGCCAGGCGAACTCCGAGGCCAAGCTCGCGGCCTGGTCGATCGTCCACGGTTTCGCCGCCCTGTGGACCAGCGGCGCGCTCGACGCCCGGACCGGTGACGACCCGGCGGCGCTGGCGCGTACGGTCATCGCCAACCTCTTCGCGGCGGATCGCTGACCCGTGGCGTCGGTCGGGCCTCCGCTTGTGCCGTCGCGGGCGGGGGCGGGGTGGGGCGGGGTGGGGTGAGGGGCCCGGGGTGGGGCTTGCGAGGTTGGGGTCGGGCGGGGTCGGAGTGCGTGGGCGGGGTCGGGCCTGTCCGCCTGCCGAGGGTTTCCGGGCCGGGTCGGGGCGTCAAGGGCGCCCTTCGGGCGTCGCCTGCGGCGATTGCGCTGCGCTCCACCCTTGACCCCCCGACCCGGCCCGGAAAGCAAAACCTCGGCGGACAGGCCCGGAAAGACGCCCGGGACGATCGTGAAGACTCCGGTCCGTTGAGTCCCTCGACCCGGGTCAGCGCCTCAGATCGCTACGCCCCACCGGTTCGGGTGGCGGGTGCGGGTCCGGTGGGGGTTGGGCATAGGCCGCCTCAGATCGCTACGCCCCTCCGGTTGAGGTGGCGGCTTCCGGGTCCGGTGGGGGCTGGGCATACGCCGCCCACGAT
>NZ_JOGB01000023.1 GCF_000719335.1 Streptomyces sp. NRRL S-87 | reverse complement strand
GGGGAGCTCTCGCCGTTGCCGTCATCGTCGCGGCCGTACGTGGCCCAGGTGCCGTCGACGAACTGCGCCGGCCCCTTGGCGCCGGCATCGGACCGGGCGTCCTTCCTGAAGGCGGACTCGTGGTAGAGCTGGGAGGCCAGGAGTGGCGGGGTCATCTCCGGGTGGGCACAGGCGCGGTCTGCCTTGAAGATCCAGGGTCTGTACTCGGTGGGGACCGCCTTGAGGCCTTCGCCTGACCTGGGGTTGTCATCGGCATGGGCGTCGTCGTCGACGAGGAGCGTCACGATCAAGGCGACGCAGGCCAGTAGCAGGCCGACGGCGGCCGCGGCGGCCCCGATCAGCACCTTCACGTGATGTCCCCCCGTGGTGTCGTTCTGTTTGCTGTCCTGCCTGTCGTGCGGGTGTGCCGTTGTGGTGGCCATGGCCGTGGCCGTGGCCGTAGGCGGTGCGGGGCGGGCTTCTCGGATCGGGCGGTGTGCGGGCGATCGGCGATTTCCGGTTGGGTGGCCGGTTTTGGCATTCCGGGGCCGATTCCGGCCCCTCGTTCGCAGATGCACTCCTATGCCTGACGGTGTGTGAGCCCTGATTAGCGGGATCGGTGAATCGCCTCTCGGGTTTCACCCCAAGTCACGCTAGCCTCTGAGGACCCACGAGCCAAAGGTAGTGGTGAAAACGACTCATGTAGGGGGGAGTTGCGGGTGTACGCCAATCCGGAGGTGCCAACTCCGATTGCTGGGACAACGGTTGCCCTGCGGTATGCGCTAATTCCCGTTCACGGGTACGGCATTGCAGTGGCGACGGTCGCCCGCATGCTTGATGCCGGTCGCGCCCAGGCCCGAATCCTCGCCCCCGGCGAGTCCCTCCCGTACGGCGCGCAACCGGTGTTGTTGGCCGAGACGACGGTGTACGGCGCCACATGCGTGGAGGGCATGTTGCGGCAGTGGGGTCCGTTGCCCAAGCCGTGGCTGGTGCTGGTCGCGGACGCCCCGACGCGGCCGGTGGCGGAGGCGCGCTACCTGGTGAGGGCCTTGCAGGCCCGCCTGGCCGGGGTGGCCACGGTCCCGTACCTGCCGATGCTCCGTGCCGTTAGAGACCCGGAGCAGGCCATGGAGCACAAAGACGTCCTGGCCGCGGCCGAGAAGCTGCGGCGCACGCTGGAAGGGAAATAGGCAGATGGGCATGTACGCGGAGCTTGTGACGCTCGCGGCGGAAGGCGACGGCGGCAAGCTGATCCCGGGTGGCTCCCCGGTCGTGATCCCCGGCCTCGACGGCCCGGTCGGCACGATCCTCAACTGGGCTCTGTGGCTGGTGGTCATCGCGGGTGTCGGGGGCGTCATCTACGGCGTCTTCAAGCTCGCGACCTCGGACAAGTCACGTAACGGCGGCGGCGCCGAGCCCTTCAAATGGATGGGCGGCGGCGTGGCGGCCATCCTGCTGTCCAGCTCCCTGATCACCATCCTCAACGGCATCGCCGGCGGGACGGCGGGGAGCTGACCATGTCGCGAACCAGGGGAGTATGGAACACCCGCGGAACCTGGATCGCGGCCGTGGCGCTGGCCGCGATCGCGATCCTGACGGGCTACGCGCTGCTGTCTGGCGGCGATTCCGACGCAGGCGCCCCGGCGGCCAAGGGCGGCGCGACCGCTCCGAACACAGCGGGCTCGGCGAGCCCGGGCCCGACGTACGCGCCGCCTGCGGACTGGACCGAGCCGCAGCGGTGGGCGGCGCTGCCGCGCGGCACCCGCACGGACAGCCACGGCAGTACGGTGTCCTTCCCGCACTCGGCCGAGGGCGCGGTGGCCATGCTGGCCGCCGCCAACACCGTCGGAGTCGAGGCCGACCGCTCGACGGTGGACGAGCAGCTGCGGATCTACAGCTCGTACATCGGCCGCGGCGACCAGAAGGACGACGCGGCCGAGCAGATCGAGCTCAGCGCCCAGGCGGCGGACAAGTCCCTCGCCCAAGAGATGGGCGTCCGGCCCGGGCAGCCGCTGCCGGCCGGCGCCTACCAGCGCAGCCACGTCGTCGGATACAAGATCATCAAGCAGTCCGGCGACGAGGTCAGCGCGTGGCTGCTCACCCGGGTGGTGCAGAAGGCCGGCGAGACCGCCCCGGAGAAGGGCAGCTACTCCCGCACCCTGGCCGGCGCGCAGTGGCAGGACGGCGACTGGAAGATCACAGCGGACGCCACCCGCAGGGCCCAGCAGGACCTCCAGGGCCAGGCCGAGCCGGCCATGGCAGCGCCCGGCGACGAGGCGTTCAACTCCGCGGGGTGGACGGCGATCCGGGAGGCGTCGTGAGACGGCGCCTGGCCGGGCTGCTCGTGGTGGTGATCGCAGTCTTCGGCGGCGTGGTGGCGCAGCCCGCGTCCGCCGCCGCGGCGCACCGCCCGGCGGCCGCCGCGGCGGCGCCGCAGCACCCGATGACTGACGGCGGAGGCCGGGCCATCGGGGGGATATGCCGCCTGGGCTCCGCCCCGATCCTCGGTGCGATCCTGGGCGAGGTCGGCAAGCTCGGCGGCTCACTGCTGTGCGACAAGGTCGGCGACGCCACAGCGAAGAAGATCAAGGAGGAGTGGAACAACGTCTGGCACAGCGTGATCGGCGACGTCATCAACTCGGCCGTCGACTGCGCGAAGTGGATGATCCGAAGAGTGCTGACCGTCGCGCTCATGGGTCCCTCGGTCGATCTCGCCGGCACGGGTCTATTCGGCAGGGACGCCACCCTCTCCGGCATGCTCGTGTGGTTGGGCCTGGTGATCGCCGCGGCCGGCATCATCTGGAACACCGGCAAGATGGCGATCACCGGCCAGATCCGGCACCTGGGCCGCGCCGCGGCCGGGTGGGCGGAGAACGTGCTCCTGTCCGCGGTGGGCATCACCATGTTCGCGCTGCTGCTGGAGATCTCGGACAAGATTTCCGAAGGGCTGGTCAAGACGACCTTCGCCAACGACGGCCAGGCGTACGAGCGGATCGTCGCGGTGATGCTGCCCCAGACCATCTCCAACCCGGTCATCGTCGGGGGCGTAGTCGTCGCCCTGCTCCTCATCGGGTTCATCCAGCTCGTGATGGTCTTCCTCCGGCAGAGCGCCGTCCCGATCATCTGCCTGCTGCTGCCCGTGGCCGGCGCAGGCCGCACGGGCGGGGACGTCACCCGCCAGTGGGCTCCGAAACTGATCACCGCAGGCATGGTCGTGGTGGCCTACAAGCCCATGCTCGCCGTGATCGTGTGCGCGGGATTCGCCGAGTTCGGGCACGCCCAGACCCTGGCGGAGTGGCTGCGCGGATTCGCCACCCTGGTCCTGGCCGTCGTCGCGCCGGGCCCGCTCATGCGCATCTTCGCCCCGTTCAGCGAGGCCGTCGGCAACGGCATGGCCTCCGGCGGCGCCAGCGGCGCGCTCGGCGCCGCTGCTGGCTACATCGGCGGCCGCGGCGCCGAGGGCGGCCGCGGAGGCGACGGCGCCAACGCGCCGACCGACGCCGTCAAGCACGCGCAGTACGTCCAGCAGAGCATGGGCCGCCAGGGCGGCTCCGGAGGCGAGCAGGGCTCCGAGGCGGCGGGCCGAGACGCGCAGACGCAGGCGGCCCGCAACGACGCCGCCGCGCGCGTCCCCGACCAGAAGGGTCCCAAGGGCCCACCCGGAGCCCCGGGCCCGGAGGGCGCCGGCGGGCAGGCAGGCGTGGGGGGCCAGGCGGCCGCCCACTCGGGCACCGCGGGCGCCGGGAACACCGGCGGTGGAGGCGGCGGCGCGGCCGGTGGAATCGCGGTCGGCGTCAAGATCCTGGACGGCATCAACGACGGAGTGCAAGGCGCGAGCCGCAGCGTGGGGGGTAATCGAGAATGAGCGCGCACGAGGTGCCCCGCGGCCTGATGGTCGGCGGCTTCCGCATCAGACGGTCCTTCGGCGTGGGCGGTTTGTCGAAGGGGGCCACCATGGCCGCGGCCGGGGTCCTGGCCGCGGACGGCCTGATCGGTGTCCAGGCGCCGGCCACCCTGCTGGTCACCCTGCCGGTCACCGCCGTCGGCCTGGGGCTGGCCGCCGCCCGCCGCCACGGCATGTCCGCCTTGGCCTACTACTGGGCCAAGGCCTCATGGCGGCGGGTGGCCCGCTTCGAGGGCACGTCCTACCGTCGGCTGCTGCTGCCCCAGCCGTATGCGCTGGACCTGCCCGGCGTGGGCGCCTCCTCCACCCTGATCCAGGCCCACGACCCGACCTCGGGCCGGGCCGTCGGCGTCGTCCACGACCGGGCCACCGGATTCATGACCATCAGCACGCTGCTTGCGCCCGGCGGCAGCCTGATGGCCCAGACCGGGGCCGTGCAGAGCAACCTGCGCACCTGGTCGTCGCTGTTGGAGGCGATGAGCACCGACGAGCAGATCAAGGGCGCCAGCGTCAGCATCCAGATCACCCCCGGCGCGGGCGAGGCCCTCGGCGACGACGTGAAGGCCCGTCAAAGCCCTGACGCCCCGCAGCTGGCCAAGCAGGTCGTGGGCGAGCTTCTGCGTACCACCCCGCACGCCACTGCCTCGCGGGCGGCGTGGATGTCGGTGATCGTCGACCCCAACGCGGCCGCGAACCGGCCGGGGGACCTGGCCGAGCAGGTGGGGGAGGCCCTGCGGGTGGTCGACTCGCTCGACCTGTCCGGCACCGGCACCGACATCGAGCGCCGCCTGACCGACGTCGACGTGCGCCGCCTGGTGCGCAGCGCGTACGACCCGGACGTCTTCCACGCCCGCGACGCCGAGTTCGCAGACCTGTCGTGGGCGGAGTGCGGGCCACAGGCGGCCGACGACGGCTGGGAGGAGTACGCGCACGACGGCGGCGTTTCCGCCTCCTGGGTGCTGCGCGAGATGCCGCGCCGCCCCATCCCCTACAGCGTCCTGTTGCCGCTGCTGGCGCCCGGCCGCTTCCAGCGGCGCGTCACCCTGGCCTACCGGGTCCTGGACCCCCACGAGGGCGAGGCCGTGCTCGAGCGGGAGATCAGCCACGCCTACCAGCGCGAGCAGGCGACCGCCGAGGTCAAGGGCCGGGCCAAATGGTCCCAGCGCGCCGACTCACGCCGGGCCGAGGAGGCCGCCGCCCAGGTCGCAGGCGGCGCCCAGGTCGTCGAGTGGACCCTGATGGTCACCGTCACCGCCCGCAGCGCCGCCGACCTGCCCGCCGCACGCCAGGAGCTCGAGCGAGGAGTGAAAGCGACGCGCGGCATCCGCATGAGGCCCGCCTACGGCGCCCAGGCCGCCGTGTTCGCAGCCGGGCTCCCGCTGGGCTACAACCCGCTGGTGAAGGACTGAAGACCATGGCACGCAAGCCCAAGCCGCCGGCCATGACCACACCCCGGGCCGTCACCGGCCCGGTCGAAGCAGGCCCCACCCGCCAGGAGCGGCAGGCGCAGAAGAAGCTGCGGGCCCGGTTCGCCCCGCGGCTGGGCTGGGGCGGCCGGTTCGGCGGCCGCGTCCCGGTCGAGGACGCCGGCACCATCTACACCGGCCCCAGCACGCAGGTCGGCGGCATCTACCCCTTCCTCCTGGGCAGCGGTCTGCCGCCACGCGGCGTACCGGTCGGCCGGGACGTGCTCACCGGAGAGCTGGTGTGCATAGACCCCTCCGGCTGGACCGGCAAGCTGACCACCAACCCCGGCGTGTGGGTCATGTCCCAACCCGGCGCGGGCAAAAGCGCGCTGGTCAAGCGCGTGTGCTTGGTCTACTCGGCGTACGGGCACATGGTGTGCGTGCCCGGTGACGTCAAAGGTGAGTACAGCGGCCTGATCGCCGAAATGGGCGGGTCCGTGGTCCGGATCGGCGACGGGATCGGCCGCATCAACCCCCTGGACTCCGGCCCGCTCAAGGGCCGCGTCCAAGCACTGAGCACGGAGCGGCGCCGGGCCCTGCTCGACGTCCTCAACGGCCGTCGCCTGGAGACGCTGGTCGCCCTACTGTCCACCAACCACGGCCTGGGCCGGACACCGGACGAGGTCGAACGCAGCGCCCTGGACACCGCCGTCCACCTCGCCTCCGCCGGCCAAGCCCCCGGCCACGACCCGATCGTGCCGGACGTCGTCCAGGTGCTGCGCGCCGCCCCCGAGGAGCTGCGCACCAAGCTCGCGGCCGACGGCGAGCGGTACCGGGACCTGACCCGCTCGGTGATCGCAGGACTCGACAACCTGGTCGGCGGCCCGCTCAAAGGCCTGTTCGACGCACCCACCACCACCCCCCTGGACATCAACGCCCCCGCGGTCTCCGTGGACATCTCCGCCCTGCGCGCCCGCGGCAACGACGTCGTCTCCGCCGGCATGATCGCCACCTGGGCCTACACCTACAGCTCCATCGACTCCGCCCGCTCCATCGGCCTGATGGACCGCAAGCTCGTCCTGCCCATGGACGAGATGTGGCGCGCGCTGCGCAGCGGGCCCGGCCTGGTCGACGCCATGGACGCGATCAGCCGCCTGAACCGCACCACCGACGACGTCACCATCTACGTCACCCACTCCCTCCTCGACGTCGAGGCCCTGCCCACCGAGCAGGACCGGGCCAAAGCGCGGGGCCTGATGGACCGGTGCGACACCTGGGTTATCGGCGCGTCCTCCGAGGAGGAGCTGCGACGCGTCACCGGCAAGCGCAGCCTGACCGAGCAGGAGCGCATGATGATCAGCTCGTGGTCGTCGGCCACCTCCACCGGCCTGGACATCGACCCCACCGCCGTCGGCGACGAGGCCGACCGGCCCGCCGAGGACGAGGGCGCCCGCCACCCGGGCCGCGGCAAGTACCTGATCAAGATCGGGACCCGCCCCGGGATCGCGGCCGCCCTGGAGCTGACCCCGACCGAGCAGCGCCTCTACCGCACCGACACCAACCACCTCAGGGCGACCACCAGGGGCAGCCGATGATGACGGAGAACGACCGCGCCTGGGCCGCCGGCGGCATCCTGTGCGGCGCGGCGGTGACGCTGTCCGCCGCCACCTGGGCCGGGGCGGCCGCCGGCGCCCGGCTGACCGGCGGCCACGTCGCGCCCGCCTCCGCGCTCACCGTCTACCGCATGGCGACCGACTGGACCTCGGTCTGGGCGGACTCGCCCACAGCCTCGGGCATCGGCGCCGCGCTCCTCGACGTCGCCGTCGTCGCCCTGATCGTCTGGGGCCTGAGGATCTCCTTCCGCTGGTTCCGCAACCCCAGCAGCCTGGCCACCCTGTACCAGCTGCGCGAGCTCACGCCCGGGCCCGCGGCCCGCACCGCGACCCGCCTTCGGGTGTCCCTGCGGGAGGCCAAGCCCAAGGAACTCCCGCCCCGGGACCGGGGCGTACTGCTCGGCAACCACCTGCCCTCCGGCGTCGAGCTGCGCGGGAGCGACGAGGACACCTACATCGCCGTCATGGCCCCCCGCGCCGGCAAGTCGACCGCCCTGGCCGTCCCGGTCGCCGAGGAAGCCCCGGGCGCCCTGCTGATGACCTCCAACAAGGCCGACGTGTACGCGGCCACCCTTCACTCCCGCTCCCAGGTCGGCCACACCTTCGTCATGGACACCCAAGGCGTGGCCCAGACCGAGCGCGAGATGTGGATCGACCTGGTGGCCCAGGCCGAAACCCTCGAAGGCGCCGAACGGCTGGCCTCCCACTTCACCACCCAGATCACCAGCGAGCAAGCTGACCCCTTCTGGTCCCAATCCGCCGCAGACCTGCTCACCGGCCTGTACCGGGCCGCCTGGTGGGACGGTGCGACCGTCCGCGAGGTCATGCGCTGGCTGGCCGACCCCAAGGAGAAGGCGCCCCTGCGGATCCTCTACCAGCACGAGCCCGTCCTCGCGGAGCAGATCGACTCCTCCATCAACATCGCCGAGGAGACCCAGTCCGGCATCTACCAGAACGCGCGGACCGCCATGTCCGCGCTGCGCGACGAGAAGGTCCTCGCCTGGGTCACCCCCGACCAGCACCGGCCCCGCTTCGACCCCGAGACCTTCGCCACCAGCAAGGACACCCTGTACCTGCTGAGTAAGAAGGGCGGACCCTCGAGCGCACTGGTCGCCGCCGTCGCCGACGCGGTCTTCACCGCCGGCGCCGAGGCCGGAGAGCGCCACGGAGGCCGCCTGCCCGAGCCGATGCGCGCCGTCCTGGACGAGGCAGCCAACATCTGCAAGATCGCCGACCTCCCCGACCTCTACAGCCACCTCGGCAGCCGCGGCATCACGCCGTTCGTGATCCTCCAGAGCTACCGGCAGGGTGTGAAGAGCTGGGGCGAGGTCGGCATGGACGCCATGTGGTCCGCCGCCACCAAGAAACTCATCGGCGTCGGCGTCGACGACGCCAAGTTCGCCCAGGACGTCAGCACCCTGATCGGACCCCACTGGGTCGAGCGCGGCTCGTACTCCAAGAGCAAGGATGGTGTCAGCCGCAGCTGGTCCGAGCAGCGTGAGGAGGTCATGGACCCCTCCCGGATCCGCTCCATGCGCAAGGGCAGCGCGCTGCTGATGGCCACCGGCATGCCCGTCGCGCAGATCGCCCTGCGCCCCTGGTACGAGGAAGAGGGCATGGCCCACATTGGACCGCAGATGAAGAAGGAGGAGGCGGCCATCACCAAGCGGGCCGTCGCCGCGTACGAGGAGCGGAAGGCTGCCCGCCGTGGCTGACCACGACCCGGACACCCCGGACTTCGAGGTGCCGGTCGGCCTGTTCCAGGACCTGGAGGACCTCAAGGCCACTGTCACGGCGCTGACCGCCCAGGTCAAGCGGCTGACCGAAGACGCCGATGAGGCCTCACAGGACGACGACGCAGCAGCCGGCGAGGAGCCTGCGGACACGGCCGAAGAGGACGAGGCGCAGTTCCCGCCGTTCATCCTCCTCCTCGACTCCCCGCAGTACGACGACGAGCTGCGCGCCCTGATCGAGTGGGTCGAGGGCGTTCTCGTCCCCGGCTACCTTGCCGAACCCAGCTCCGACGCCCGCTGGTGCCATCTGTGGTTCGAGCACCCCGTCGCCGTCGCCCGCCTCCACGCCCTCTGGCTCGCCTGGCAAGAGCTCACCGACCCCGCCACCTGCGGCTACACCGGGCCCAGCGTGTGGCACCGCGACCACCTCGACCCCTGCATGCGGGAACTGCGCCCCTCCGGAGGCCCGTTCGCGGGCTGCACCAAGGGCGAGCACCAGATCGACCACCGCATGCCCAGCATCGTGCCCAGCGCCTGGAACCGCCCCGAATGACGCCCATCACGCCCGCCCGCGGTGCCGGCGCCCGGACGTTTCGACGCCGCGACCGAGGAGGGCTGGACGGGCCCGACCGCGAGGCCATCCGCCACGTCGAGGACGCCCGCCCCCAAAGCACCACGCGTCCGCGCCTGACGGCCCCGGCGATCGGTGAGATCCCCGGGGCCGTCCGCCTATCTGAGCGGTACCGTCCAAGGTGTCGAGCCAAGGACGGAGTTCACCATGCCCCACCAGCTTGAGGAACACGAGGCCATCGGTCAGCGCGCCCGACGTCAGCGCCTCAAGGTCGGGATGACACAGGCCGACGTCGCCGCGGCGCTCGGCAAGACCCAGGCATGGGTGTCCCGGATGGAGAGCGGCGCGATCGAGCTGGATCGCTCTTCGCAGATCAACGCCCTGGCCGCCGCCCTCCACTGCCATCCCAACACCCTGATCCAACGGCCCTACACCAGCAGCGCCGACCCCGACGCCGGATGGCACGCAGCCGCCGCGTCGATCATGCGGGAGCTGCGCCGCTACGACCTCACCCCCACGTTCGACGGCACCCCCCGCTCATCGGCCGCGCTGTGGCAGGAGACTCGTCGACTCCACCGCCTGCGCGACGCGGCCGCCAACAGCGCGATCCTGCGCGAGATCCCCGACCTGCTGCGCGAGGCCCGCGCTCTAGCGGACGTCGGTACCGGACACGAGCAGGAGGAGGCGTATGCCGTCTACGCGGTGGCATGCAAGTTCGCCCACACCGCCGCGCACGCCTTGGGCCAAGCCGAGCTGGTAGCCGTCGCCTGCGAGCGCGCCGTCTGGGCCGCGGCCCGCTCCGGTGACCCGCTCCTGCCAGCCGTCGCGGACTGGATGCGGGTGTGGGACATGTGGGCGACCGCCGACTACGCCGACGCCCTCGCCCTCGCGGACAAGGCTCTCTCCGCGGTGCAAGACGCCTACGACGACGGCGATCCCCTCGCCCTGCGGGTATGGGGCGCCCTGCAGCTGCGGTCCGCGGTGTCCGCGGCGCGAGCCAACCGCCGCGAGGAAGCCCGGACCCGGATCGGCTACGCCACCGAGGCAGCGGCGCGAGTGGACGCGTACGTGGGAGCGATGCCCTTCGACCGGCACTCCCTGACCTTCTCCACCGGGAACGTGCAGATCCACGAGATCAATGTCGTGCTGGAGATGAGCGACCAGCGCGAGGCGCTGCGCCTGAACCGCCGCACCGACCCCGGGCACATCGCCGCCCTGCCCAAGTCGAGGCAGGGCCATCACCACATGGACCTTGCCCGCGCCTGGCTGTGGGACGGCAACCGGTCCAAGGCCCTGACCGAGCTGGAGACAGCGGAGAACCTCGCCCCTCAGCTGGTGCGCAACCACCCCATCGCCCGCTCCACGCTCCGGCAGATCGTTTATGGCGAGAGGCAGCTCACCCGGCAGCGTCTGCGCGGCATGTCGGACCGGTTTTCCCTGGATGACCTGTAGGTATACGCCAGATTCATATCGGCCCGTATACGGGCCCTTACGTTCTGCTCATGCCTGAGCGACCGACCATCGAGCAGGCCGCGTCCCGCCGCGCCTTACCCGCGGTGGGCGACTGGCGGCCCCAGCGCGGAGACCTCGCCACCGACACCATCACCGGCCGGACCGGGGTGGTCATCTCCCTCCCCGAGGACTCCGGCACCCGCGTCTACCACCTGTGCCCCGAGGGCGGTGGTGACAACTGGAGTGCATACGGTCCCGGCCTCGCCCCCGCGGGCAGCGACGAGGCGGACCCGGAGAGCCTCGACAACACGAGCCCCCACCAGCCTCCGGCCACCGAGGGCCCGTCGGCCAGCGACGCCTCCGGAGCGGGCGAGGGGCGAGAGCTATGACACCTGCCCGTCGCTGCCCGTACGACCTCGGCGACGAGATCGTCGGTATCACCTACGTTCCGCCCAAGGACCGCCGCCGCGAAACCCCGCAACCGTTCACCGGCCGGGTGGTTCAAGTCGGATCCGGCTGGGACGGCGTCGAGGCTGATCAGGCGTACCTGTGGGCCCGCCTCGACAACGGCCTCGAAGTGAAGGCCCTGATAGGCGACTGCGAGAGGAAGCCCCGGTGAGCCGCGGCCGCCGGGCGCGCCCCCGGTTACACCGTGACCGCGTCGGCACCCTGCTGACCGCTGCATGGGCTGCCGGGCACATCGCCACCGCTCTACTCCTCGGCGAGCTCGCCACCACACCGCACGCCGCCGCGGAGCCTCAACTCGGACCCGCTGCCTCCCGGCCTGACGATGCCCCGCACGCCGACGGCCCGGACCGGGCGTGCCGCTGCGGCGACCGCGGCGCCTTCTAGACCCCAGCCCCCACAGTCATCGGGCCGCCCCGGCCATTACGCCTGGCCCAGACCCAGCCGGCCCGCCCGGGTCGGCGCAGACCTTGACGGCCCGGCGCTCGTAGCGGCCGGCCATCGAGCAGAGAGGAACCTGCGTGCTCACCACAGACGTGTCGCCCGCCGAAGGCGGAAGGACAGCCCTGGTCACCGGTGCGGCCGGCTTCATCGGGTCGAACCTGGCGGACGCCCTTCTGGAGTCCGGCTGGCGAGTGACCGGGATCGACCGGCGCTCACCTGGCACCGACCCCATCGCGGCCGCCAACCTGCAGCAGGCCCTCGCCCACCCGCGGTTCCGATTTGAGGAAGCCGACGTGGCAGGCCTGAGGAGCCCTGGACTCCTTGGCGTGGACGCGGTGTTCCACCTGGCCGCAGCCACCGGCGTCCGCTCCTCGTGGGGTGCGAACTTCACGGGCTACATCCGCGACAACATCGCCGCCACCCACCACCTGGTCCGGGAGTGCGAACGGGCGGAAATCTGCCGCCTCGTGATCGCCTCCTCCTCCAGCGTCTACGGCAGCGCACCGCAGCCGTCAGCCGAGGACGGCCCTCTCATGCCGATCTCCCCCTACGGCGTCTCGAAACTCGCCGCCGAGCAGCTCGCCCTGGCCTACGCGGTCCGTTCCTCCGCCGTCACGAGCACTGTCGCCCTGCGGTTCTTCACCGTCTACGGGCCGCGTCAGCGCCCCGACATGGCGATCTTTCGGATGCTGGACGCCGTACGGACCGGTGAGCCGATGCTCCTGTACGGCGACGGGCAGCAGCGCCGGAACTTCACATACGTCGCCGACGCGGTCAACGCCCTGCTGCTGGCCGCCGGCGCCACCGTCACGGGCCGGGCCGTCAACATCGCCGGCCCGGCGAGCGTGACGGTCCAGACGGTCCTGGACACCGTCGAGCGCGTCACCGGCCAGCCGGTGCCCGTCGTTCACGCGGTCAGCCGTAGCGGCGACCCCGCCTCGACCGAGGGCGACACCCGCCGCGCCACCACCAGCCTCGGGTACCGGCCGACGGTCGACCTGATCGAAGGCATCACCCGCCAGTGGCAGTGGATGAACGCTGCCCACTGCGCCCACCTGATCGGAGGGACCGCGTGATCCACCTGACCGCCGGCTCGGCCAACGAGCTGTTCACCGCCGCATGCACCGCCGTCCTGGCCCAAGGGCGCATCGTCAAGCCCCGCGGGATGGCCACCACCGAGGTCATCGGCGCGCACCTCACCCTGACCGATCCGCGCCGACGCCTGGTCTCGCTGCCCCCAGCGCGTGTCCTGAACGCGGCGTTCGCCGCCGCCGAAGCGACCTGGATCCTCTCCGGCTCCGACGGCGGCTGGATCTACACCTACAACCAACGCATGGCCCAGTACGCGGACGACGGAGTCCTGCGCGGCGCGTACGGCCCGCGCATGCGGGCGTGGCGGCCCGGGCACGACCAGCTGGACCACGTCCGGCGCACCCTGTTGGAAGACCCCGACTCCCGCCGGGCCCTGATCCAGCTGTACGACCCGGACCGCGACATCCCGCACCACAGCGATGTGCCCTGCACCCTCGGCTACCGCTTCTACCTGCGCGACGGCCGCCTCCAGATGCACACCACCATGCGCAGCCAGGACCTGTGGCTGGGCTTTTGCTACGACGTCTTCACGGCGACCGTCCTGCACGAGCTGATGGCCCACTGGATCGGCGCCGAACTGGGCCCCTACCACCACCACGTGGACTCGCTCCACCTCTACGACACCAACCTTCCCGCCGCCCGCGCGCTCCCCGGCACCGTGCAGCCCAGCCGGGTGATGGAGGCGCTCACCGTGGCGTGGGAGGACTTCGACTCCCTCCTGGAACGTGTCACCCGCGGCGCGGTCCCCGAGGGCGCGTGGGGCGACTTCGCACACGTCATGCGCAGCTATCGGATCTGGAAGGACGGCGACCGCGCCGACGCGCGCCGCATGGTCGCGGACCCGGCCGGCGTCCTGAGCGAGGGCCTGGCCGGCTGGTACGCGCAGCTGAGTGGGAGGGCGGTGTGATGGGGCCGGTGGTGATGGGGCTGTGCTCCGGCACGCACGACTCCGCGGCCGCGCTGATTGCGGACGGCCGCCTGGTCGGGCTGGTGGAGGAGGAACGCCTCAACGGCATCAAGCACACCAAGGCCTACCCCGACCTGGCCATCGCCTGGCTGCTCGGCGAGGCCGGCCTGACCGCCGCCGACGTCACAGACGTGGCCTACAACTTCGCCCCCCGCCGCTACCTCACGGCAGCCGTCCCGTTGCGGCACCTGCGCCCCGGGACGGCCGGCCGGGCGTGGCCCCGGGCACGCAGCTTCGCGGTCGTCCACCGCCGGGCGAGCGAACGCCTGCGGCAGTTCGGACGCCGCTTCCCCCACGCCGAACTGCACGGGGTGGAACACCACCGCGCGCACGCTCTGTACGCGTTCGAGGCCTCCCCCTACGAGGCCGCCGCGGTGCTGGTGGTGGACAGCCTCGGCGAGACCACCACCACCTCCATCTGCGCCGGCCGCCGCACCGGGCGGCGGGCTGCGCTGGGCGGGCGCTGGTCCCTGCCGGATCCAGCCTCCCTCGGCTACGCCTACGGCGCCGTCACCGAGCACCTGGGGTGGCGGCGCGGCGACGAGGAGGGCACCGTGATGGCGCTCGCCGCCCTGGGGGACCCGGGGCGCTTTAGGGACCTGTTCGCCCAGGCGATCCCCCTCACCGTCGAGGCGTTCGCGCTCGACCCGCGCCTCTTCCCCCTGCGGGTCATCTCCAGCCGCTACTCCCGCCTGTCACCGGCCTTCATCGCCGCGACCTGCCCGCCCCGCGCCCCGAAGCAGGAGGCCGCCCAGGTCCACGCCGACCTGGCGGCCGCCCTCCAGGAACGCACCGAGCAGGTGATGGTCCACCTCGCGAGGCAGGCCCGCTACCGCACCGGCGAGAAGTACCTGTGTCTGGGCGGCGGTGTCGCCCTGAACTGCGTCAGCATCGGCAAGATCGTCGAGCGGGCGGGCTTCGAGGAGGTGTTCGTTCCGCCGGCCCCGGGCGACTCCGGGACCGCTACCGGCGCCGCCCTCCACGCCCACCAGCAGCACGCCGTACGGCCGGTGGCCGGGGTGCAGGGCGAGTGCTACCTCGGGCCTTCCTTCCCCGGCCTCGAGCTGGGTGCCGAGCCCCGCCCGGGTACGGCCGCACACCGTCCGGCCGACGCCGCCCGCCACCTTGCCCTGCGCCTGGCCGAGGGGCAGATCGTGGGCGTCTTCCGCGGCCGCCTCGAAGCCGGGCCCCGCGCCCTGGGCAACCGCTCGATCCTCGCTTCACCGCTGCGCGCGGACGTCGTCGACCGCCTGAATGCCAAGGTCAAGTTCCGCGAGCCGTTCCGGCCCTTCGCCCCCGTCGTCCTCGCCGAGAGAGCCGCCGACTACTTCACCCTCGGGCAGCCCGCACCGTTCATGTCCTTCGCCAGCGGTGTCACCGACCTGGCCCGCGACAAGATCCCCGCCGTCGTCCACGCCAACGGACTCGCCCGCGTCCAGATCCTTCACCCCCGCCAGAACCCGTTCCTCGACACGGTCCTGCGCGAGTTCCACGCGATCACCGGCGTACCCGTGCTGATCAACACCAGCCTCAACATCAAGGGCAAACCGATCTGCGGCACGCCCACCCAGGCCCTGGACTGCCTCCAGGAGTCCGGCATCGACGCCCTGCTCCTCGAGGACTGGTGGGTGAGCGAGCAGTGAAGATCGGCTACAGCTTCTGGGGCTTCCTCGGCGACGGCATCACCGACACCCCCGATGGCGGCCGCAGCCACCGCCGCACCCTCATCGACGGGCTCATCGCCGCCGGCCACACCTTGGTCTTCCTCCAGCAGGACCGCGACCGCGACGACGCCCACACCCCCGTCACCGGACCGTACGCATGGAACCCGGGCCTGCCCGACCTCGACGCCCTCTTCCTCGAATGGCGCTGGCCGATCCCCGGCCGCACCGACACCCCGTGCACGGCCCCCGGACACACCTGCGACCTGCACCGCCAGCAGCAGCTCCTCGACCACTACACCCATCGGCACCAGATCCCGACCCTGCTGTGGGACAAGGACCAGCGCCTGGCCCCTGCCGACCCGCTGCGCCTGCTGCCGCAGCTCACCGTCTGCGAGCCGGCCCTCCACCCCCGCCACGGCGCCACCAGCCTCCTCTTCCCCGTCGCGGACCACACCCTCGACACCGCCGACCCCACAGCCCTCGCCGCCCGGCCCCGCCGCTGGCCGCTGGTCTACGTCGGCAACCAGTACGGCCGCGACGCCGCCTTCGGGACGTACTTCGCCCGCCCCGCCCAGCACCTCGACCACGTGGTCGCCGGGAGATGGACCGACACCGGCCCGTGGCCGCACGTGAACTTCATCGGCCGCATCCCCTTCCGCCAAGGCCTGGACCTGCACGCGCGCGCCCACGCCACCGTCATGCTCGCCCCCGCCCGGTACGCCACCAGCGGCCAGTACACCCAGCGCCTCTTCGAATCCGTCCTCGCCGGCTGCGCCCCCATCACCCCCGCCCGCTACCGGTCGGCCGCCACCGTGATCCCCGGCGAGCTGCACGCCTACGACGGCGATCACGTGGCCGACATCACCCGAACCCTGATCTCCATGCCGACCGCGGACCGGGCCCAGCTCCTGGCGCGGTGTATCCGCAGGCTGGACCCCTTCCGCCTGTCCCGCCAGCTCCACACCATCGGCCAGGTATTCGATCAACCCCAAGGGGCGGACAATGGAAACCTCACCCACCACACGACCCGGAATCGGTAGCCTCACCGCACATGCGACTCGCCCTCATCGGCTGCGGCGGCAGCGGCAAGACGTACCTGTCGAAGCAGCTGGCCGCGCACTACCGTGCGCCTGTCACACACCTCGACGCCGTGTACTACGACGACGACTGGAACACCCTCGACAAGGAGAAGTTCGCCGCGATCCAGGAAGAGCTGGTCAAGGCGCCCTCCTGGGTGATCGAGGGGAACTACGCCGGCACCCTGCCCATCCGGCTCCGCGCCGCGGACGCGGTGATCTTCCTGGACATCCCGCCGGCCGTCTGCCTGTGGGGCATCGCCCAGCGGCGCCTGCGCCACGGCGGCGGCCAGAACGACGCCACCGGCGTGTACGACCGGATCACCTGGAACTTCATCAAGTACGTCTGGGGCTATCGCAAGACCATGGCACCCCGCGTACGCGAGCTGATCAGCGAGCACGCCACCGGGGCCACCGTGCACACGGTGACCAGCCGACGCCAGGCCCGCGCCCTCCTCGCGCACCTCAAGGCCACGCAGCCCGCCTGACCTGCAGCCCCCTCGACGGAGGCGCCGGCCATGGCTGACACCTCCGCGTTCCTCGACCAGCAGCTGGTCAGCACCACCCTGTACGGCACCCAGCAGCGCCTCGCCGATCGCACCGGCTCCCTGATGTCCGCGAAGACCGCCGGCCGCCCCGCGGCCGAGGTGATCGCCGCCTACGCGGCCCGGGCCCGCCCGGGCCGCGGCGTGGTCCTGGACATCGGGTGCGGTCGCGGGGCCTCCACGCTGGCCCTCACCCAGGCCCTGCCCCAGGCCCGCATCTGCGCCATCGACGCCTCCGCGGCTCTCCTGGCAGCCACCCGGGACCGCCTGGCCGCCCGCAGCCTGCCCGCGCACACCGTCCGCGCGGACTTCCACCGCCTTCCGCTGGCGTCCGGCCAGGCCGCCCTCGCGGTCGCCGCTTTCTGCCTGTACCACTCACCCACACCGCGGGCCGTCCTCACCGAGATCGCCCGGTGCCTCGCACCCGGCGGCACGGTCATCCTGGCGACCAAGGCCGCCGACAGCTACGCCTCCCTCGACCGCCTCGTGGCGCGGGCCGGGCTCGATCCGGACGCCATCCACCGCCCGGGCCTGTACACGGCGTTCCACAGCGGCAACCTGCGCGCACTCACTGCGGGCGCCTTCACCGTCACCAGGGTCGAGCACGAGGTGCACCGCTTCCGATTCCGCGACCTTGCCCACACGGCCGCGTACTTGGCCACCTCGCCGAAGTATCAGCTCCCCGCTGGCCTGGAGGGCAATGCCGCGGCGCTCGCCGACCATCTCCGCCACCAGCTCCCGGACGGTCCGGTCGAGACGGCCTCCGTCGTCAGCTACCTCACCGCCACCCACACCTAAGGGCACCCGTGACCTTCACCAAGCAGTACCCGAGCCCGCAGGCCGCCGCACGCGCGGCAGCCCACCACATGTGGCTGCGCGGCACCACCCTGCCTGTGCCGGCGCTGATCGCCCAGCATCCGCACGCCCTGGAGTTCGAGAACGCACCCGGCCGCCACGCCACCCCGCAGAACCTGCCGCGCCTGGGCCGGATCCTGGGCCGCGCACACGCCACCGCCTACCGCCGCCACCTGGCCCACGTCCGGCTCGACCAGCAGCTCGCCCTCCCCAGCGGCGGGGTGATCCCCTCCTTCACCGCCGACCGCACCACCCGCGTACACCGGCTCCTGGCCACCGGCGCCGTCCCCGACCCCGCCTTCACCCCCGACCAAGCAGCCGACCTCATCACCTCAGCCGCCGCGGAGCCGGCCGCCTTCTACAAGGACGCCAACCCCCGCAACTTCCTCACCACACCCACCACGACCACCGCCGTCGACTTCGACGACCTCACCCTCGCCCCCTTCGGCTACGACCTGGCCAAGCTCATCGTGACCACCGCCATGACCCACGGCCCGCTCCCCGACGCACTACAAGCCGCAGCCCTCCACGCCTACAACCAGGTCGTACCCCACCCCTGCAGCCCGAGCCGCCTGGCCCTGTGGATGGAGATCCACCACATCCTCACCAGCCCCTACACCGGCCGTAACGGCTACGCCCACAGCTGGCACACCCTGCGACCCGGAAGGACAGCGTGAACAAGCAGACCCTCATCAACCAGCTGGCCGCGCCCGACCAGGACGGCTCCACCATCGCCCTGTACCGCACCCGCGCCTACCGCTTCAGCAACGACCCCCGCCACTACGCCCTCGCCGAGGCGATCGAAGAGAACTTCGCCCGCGGCCTCCCCCCGACCCCGCAGACCATGACCTACCTGAGGGCCAGCCTCGACCAGATCCGCAGCACAGGCGACCTCCTCCCCTTCAACCCCGAGGTCGCCCAGACCGAGGGCATCGACATCCGATACGAGCTCGATGCCCGCCGCCCCTACGCCCCCCGCCCGCAGCCCGCGCACATCCCCAAGACGATCGTCTTCATCGTCGGCGCTCCCCGCTCGGGCACCAGCCACCTCTACAACTGCCTCGCCCACACCGGCCGGTACGCCTACTTCACCACCGCCTCCTGCTGGGCCTGGCCCACCCGCAACCTCGACCACCCCGACCGCCAGTCTTTCGAAGACCTCGACGACCGGGTCCTGACCGTCGACAACAAGAACACCCGGCTCATCCCCGGCCTCCTCATGCCCTACGAATCCGAAGACCTCTACACACGAGCCATCCCCACCTACCACCACCTCGGCGGCCACACCTACGACCTCACCACCGCCCACACGGCAGACGCCGACCTGCTCACCACCAACATCCAGGCCCACTGTCGGCACTTTGATCGCGACCGCTTCCTGACCAAGTCGCCCTTCAACTCACTGCGCATCCCGCAGCTGGAAGCCCTCACCGACCACACCGCGCTGTACCTGCACATCACCCGCGACCGCGCCGGCACCGCCGACTCCATGCGCCGCAACCGATTCAGCTTCCACCACAACGGCACCCCCCTGACAGAAGAGGAAGCCGCCGAACTCTTCCGGCGAACCGTCGAGCAGCACGCCCCTGCCGACAGACTGCTCACCGTCCGGCACAGCGACCTGCTCGCCCACCAGGAAGCAACCCTGCGCCAGGTCATGGCATGGGCCGCTGACCGGTCGGGCGGAGGCCTGGACGGCGCAGGTGGAGGGCCTGATAAGCCGTCATAGAAGAGGCGCCAGAGCTCGGGGGTTTGCGGGTATCGGTCGTCGACCACGAGTGGGCGGCCGAGCTGGAGGCCCGGCAGGGTGTCTCCGCCTGGGGGAACCGTGGCCAGCGGATCGCCGTTGGTCCAGCTGGGTGTGACTGAGCGCGACGCCGCCCTGATCCTCTGGCTGATCGCCGGCCCCTGACGCTGGCGCGGAGCCCGCGGTCAGGGGGTGCGGGTCACGGCTCCGGAGACGAACCACTGCACGAGGGTGGCCGCGAGGTGGACGGCGGCGCGGGCGGCGCCCAGGGTCTCGGGCTGGGTGGGTGCCTGGCCTCCGCGGCGGGAGGTCTGGCCCTCCCACAGCGCGCGCATCATCGCCTCGGCCGGCGCGATGGCGTCGCCGTCGGCCGGGGTCGGGAGCGCGGTGGCGAACTTGTGCCGGGCGTTCTTGATCTCGCCCAGCATGGTGCCGAGATTGGCCTTGGCGTTGTTCGGCTGGATGACGGCGTGCGCCGCGGCTTCGGCCGCCTTGATGGCCTCGCAGTAGCGCACCGGATCCGGACTGCGAACCCGCGCCATCAAACGCATCTCCGCCCGGGCCGGGTGCCGATCGCATGGACCGGCCACTCGCTGCGCATCGGCCTGGCCCCCGTCGCCCGCCACAAGGGGCCGCGATGGCAGGGCCCATCGCTGACCAGGGCGGCTGGGCGCGGCACTCCCGCTCCATGCTCGGCTACATGCAGCGCGACGACGGCTGGGACGACAACGCCTCCACCGGCCTCACCTGAATCCGAAGTTCGCCGCCAGCCCCACGCGGGCTGGCGGCCGCCTGCAGACCTCATCTCTCCGCCGCCGCGGACTTGCGCTGCCGATATGCCCTTTGGCGGCACCGGTTGGAGCAGTAGAGCCGATGCCGCCCAGGTTCCCACCACTTCCGGGCAGGCGGCAGACCGCTTTCGCACTGCGGACAACGCTGCTGGAAGCGCTCCTCCAGGCGGTGCCGGCGTATGAAGGCCCGAAGACCGCTATCGATCGTGATCGTCTCGTCGAGGTCGTCGAGATAGTCCCGCATGGCCTGTGCACGTGAAGGGTGCCGCATCGCCGACACGGTGGCGGACACGATCTTGGCGGTGTCCGCCACCGACATGTTCAGCTCGTCGGCGATGACGCTGAGCGGGCAGCCGTAGAGCAGGTAGGCCAGGGCCGCGACCGCCCGCGGCTCAGGAAGCGTGGCGATCACCGTGCTGAGCGCGGTGGTTCGCTCGACGCGCGGCCGGGAGTCGACTCTCCGACGTGCAGCTGTCACTGGTCGCCCCCTTGAGGGCTTCCCGCCCGGAGGACACGAGTGTCCCGGATGAGCACGACGCTGTCGACGACGTTCTCAGCCCCCGACGCGACCGGAGCGGCCGGGGGCTCGGGAAGGGCTGGAGGAGAAGCCGGACGCCCCCAGGGGAGCATGCCCGACAAGGCCGCCGCGAGGTGGCTGATGCCGAGCAGGATGCTGGGCAGGTCCGCCTGGGCCGCGCGCCGCATGGCGTACAGGCCCAGCAGGACGACGGAGAACACCATGGCTCCCAGAGCCACCAACGCCAGGCACCCCAGCCACAAGGGGATGCCGAGGAAGCCTGCGGACGCAGCGTGGTCAGTCATGCGGTTGAACCCTCCCGGGGAACAAAAAAGGCCCCCTGGGAAGCCAGGAGGCCTTGGTGCCGATATGAGAAAGGCCCCCGCTTCTCGACCGAGAAGGAGAGCCAGATGTTTTTGGATGCACTACGTGCACCCCTGGGGGAATCGTAGACCCGACCTGGCACCCCGTCAATAGGCGTGAAACCGCAGGTAGTCGGAGGCAGGTAGCGGTGACGAGATTTCGTAACGCGGCTCGTTCCCCTGCGGATCTAGCGCCCGCTGCAGAGACGGCCCGCTCGCCGCGAGGTGGTCGTCCTGGCCCTCCACGCCACGAAGGCGAGGTCGATCACGTCGACGTCTCGGCGTCCTCCGGGCCTGCCCGGCGAGGAGGGCCTCGCCGCGTGCGACTCCCGTGTTGCCGCGGTCAGAACGGGACCTTGGAGAATCGCTGGTGTGCCGCCTGCCGGGTGGTGCCGGTGGCCTCACCGATCGCGGTCCAGCTGGAGCCGTCCCGTACGGCGGCGGTGACGGCCTGCTGGAGCCGGGCGGTGCCGAGCTTCTCGACCCGGGCGGCGGCCGCGACGGCGGCCAGCGGCCGGGAGTCGGCCAGGGCCGCGAGCTGGACCCGCAGCTGCTCGATCGCGTCGGCGACGTCGGCCGGGATCTGTCCGCCGACCAGCCGGCCGACGTGGTCGGCCTCCCAGGCGGCCCAGGGGCCGTCGCCGGCCTCGAAGCCGTCGGTCGCCTCCCAGTCCTCGAAGTCGACCGGGAACATGTCCGCGCTGCGCCACCCGCACTGGCAGCCGGCCTTGACCGCGAAGGCCCGCGGTCGTCCCTCCCGGCCGTCGTACAGCCACCATGCCGTGTTCTCGCCGAGGTACTCCTTCCCGTCGGCGACGGTTCGCGCGGTGCGGACCGGCGGGGGTTCGGCGCCGTCGGCGAGGACCGCGACGACGTACCCCTCGTGTCCCTCCGGCATGTCGTCCGAGTGCCATCCCACGTCAAGACCTCCTGACGAAATCTGCGAACCGTCAAGGTTCCTTGCGCTCAAGGGTAGAGCGTCAAGGATTCCTGACACAGGAGGTCGGGGAGATTCATGGAACCCGGATAAGCTCCCCATGTCCGGAGACCAGCACCCGGCATGACGGGCATTCAGGAGATGACGTGCCGAACGAGGACTTGTCACCCAGCTTGAGCAGCACCCCGCCCGACGGACCTGTCCCGGTCCGACCGGAGGCGTACGACGAGCAGACCCGGACCGCGCTCGAGACCATCGACCGCCGGGCCGTCCGGGTCGTCGCCGATAGCCGGCCCGAGCGGACCCGCACCGGCTACGCCCAGGACTGGGCGAGCTGGACGACGTTCTGCACCGAGAGCGGCGTGCCCCTGCTCGCCGTCACCCCCGGCACCCTGACCGCGTACGTCGAGTGGCTGTGGACCCAGCCCGGGTGGAAGGCCGGCACCCTGATGGCACCGTCCACCATCGACCGCCGCCTGTCCGGCACGGTCGTCTCCGCCCGCGACGAGCACGGCGTCAAGACGGAGCAGGGCGTGGCCCGGCTTGCCCGCAACCGGCTCGCCCAGCTGGTCAAGGAGATGGAGAAGACCGGCGAGCAGCGCGGCCGCGGCCAGGCCGCCCCGCTGCTCGTCGACCACCTGGTGCGCATCAGCGCTGCTTGCCCGGACAACCTCATGGGGCTGCGCGACCGCGCCCTGGTGCTCATGCACTTCGCCGTCGCTGGCCGCGAGCACGAGCTGGCCGCCACCCGGGTGCGCGACTACGCCGAGGCGCCCGGCGGCATCCAGGCAGACCTCCGCGTCTCCAAGGTCCGCCCACGCGTGGTCCCGGTCCCCTACGGCACCCGCCCCTCCATCTGCCCGGTCCGCGCATGGACCGCCTGGAAGGAGGCCGCCGAGCTCACCGACCCGGACGGCCCCGCCTGGCGCCGCCTGCACTCCCGGTGGCACACCCTCATGGACGGCGGACTCCAACCCGAGTCCGTCGGCGACGTCATCACCCGGGCCGGCGCCCGCGCCGGCATAGAAGTCCGCTTCACCGGACACAGCCCCCGCCGCGGACTGGCCACCTCCTCCCGGCTCAAGGGCCACGACCAGATCGTCATCGCCAAGCAGGGCGGCTGGGCCCCGCACTCCAAGGTGCTCGCCGGCTACCTCGAAGTCGTCGACCAGTGGGAGGACAACGCATTGTTGGGGGTGCTGTAGAGGTCAGAAGCCTCCTTTGGGTCAGGGCCTGGTTTCTAATCTCCGGCCGCTGCCCATCCGTACTGTTCCGCCCCTATGCGTGTGTCAAGACACCGCCACATGGCCGTCTCATGTGTCCACTGGGTGCCCGCAACTAGCATGGTGAGAAGGTGGCGAACACACCACGTAGAAAACAGCAGTTGAAAGCCCGACTAGCTAGGCAGCGGCCAAGCAAGGTAAGGACTCGTGAGCGCAAACAGGAAGTAGAACAGGGGAATAGTGCCCCGTCGCAGTTGGTGAAGATCGGCGCAGTCATCACAATCGTTGCAAGCATCGCCGGTTTGATTACCACCGGAGTGGCGACGCTATTCGGTGCCCTGGTGGCGGATGACCAGCTCAAACAGTCGCAGCACGTCGCTGATGAGAAGAAGCGTGAACAGGCGGCGCGGGTCTCGTATTGGGTGAACGTCGAGCCCGGCGGCACGTCCCGCCTGCACTTGACGAATAGGTCGCCCGACCCAGTCGCAAATCTGGACGTGACGTTTACAGTGCGACTCAGGGGTTTGCCCGCCACTCTCCCACTGGAGAAGAGGAGGGTTTCATTCGCTGTCGGTGTACCCAGCCTGCCTCCGTGCTCCGACTTGGTGTTAACGCCGCATGATATGAGATACCGCGAGGGGCTATCGAGAGAAGCTGTTTTCCTCGGCCTCTATGAAAAGCCGCCAAGTGGCGGCAAGTGGTCGTCTTTCAAAGGGCATCCCTGGATTAGCATCTACACGGCTGATTTCACCGATCACAACGGAGTTCGCTGGCGACGGCTCAGTGATGGTGTTCTGGCCGTCGTTGAGGAGCGACCAGACCGTCCACGGGGGTTGCCGGGGGTGGTACTCACTGTGCCGCCGCAACCACTGAAATCGTGCGGCAGCTGAGCCGGGCCGGGCTAGTCGTGGTTGCTGCGCCAGGGCCGGTCACCAGGACGCAGCGGCGTCGAGGTACCCGGCCGGATCGTGGACCGCCGCCGACGTTTGCCCCCTCCCCCGAGCTGCTGTGGGAGGTCGCGGGCTGGCTGGACATGAGTTGGGAGGACGGCCGGGTCCTCGCCGAAGACTACGGGGGCAGTGCGTCCGCGTGGCAGACCGTCGGCTGGTGCGCGACCCGCGAGGACGCCCAGATGATCGCCCGGGCCTACGTCGAGCACCGGGGCCCGTTTGCACGGGCTGACGTCGTCCAGCACGGTCCCGACCTCGGGTATGCCTCCCTGGTCCGGGACAGCTACGTGCAGGGCCCGCACGCGCCCGTGCAGGCCCGCCCGGAGGCGGCCCCCGGACCGCGGCCGGCGTCCCCCGACCGGGCGGAGGTCACCGAGCCGGTGTGGCACGGCGGGGAGACCCACCCGCGCACGTCATCGCTGGTCGTGTGGACCAGCACCGGCTGGCGGACGTTGGTGTGGAGCGACTGGCAGACGTCGAACATCGCGGCCCACCTCGGGGTTGGGGCAGGCGGGCCGTTCGCGTGGGCGGAGTCCTGGGGGCCGCGGCACCCGGACCGGGACCTGCACGACTGGACGCAGGAAGGGCGGGAGCTGTCTGGCCGGTTCCCCGACACCACGTACGCGGAGCGGTCCGCGCTGATCGACGCCGCGCGGGCCGCCCAGGAGGAGGCGCTGCTGACCGCGCTCGCCGACCGGGGCGGCATGACCCAGCAGGAGGCCGCTGCGCGGCTCGAGCGGGGCGGCGCTTCGTACCGGCAGCTCCTCGACGTCGGGCAGGCCACGATCTGCCGGGCACTGCATACCGTCCGCCGGGCCCTGCCGGAGGGCCCGGAGCGGACCGCCGTCCGGCACGCGATCGACGACCTGATGGACCGGCACCAGCTGCCGGCCGACGCGGTACGGATCGCCTGGGCGCAGCTCGACACCGAGGTCGAGGCGACCCGCAGCTCGGACACGACGGCGTGGTGCCGGCGCGCCGTGGCCGAGTACGTCGATCCCGTTGCAGACCCGGTCGAGGCCGGCATCGAGGGATTCCGCCCCCAGGACCAGCCCCACCGCGCCGACGCCTGACGAAGAGGGCCCCCACCTGCTTGAGGGCTGCCCTCTGTGCCAGGGAGACCGACCAGGAAGGGGGCGCGCGCTGCGGGCACTACGCACCGGCCGCCAGCACCGGTCCCAGCCAGCGACGGTGGGACGGCAACGCTGCGGCCGAACCCGCATGAGCGCACTGCGCGAGTCCTTCGAGTAGAAGCGGTAGCGGGTGGACGAGAAGTACTGTGCCTACAAGGACAAGCACGCGGTGATGGACATGAACATATTCCCGCCGGCCGTCGGCTCCGTCGCGGGAGGCTCGATCCCGCCCGGCGCGGCCGGGCGGGATCGTCTTCTTCCGGAATGCCTTCGGCCTCGACCGGGTCCTGCTGTGGAAGATCAGCTCCTCGCACGGGCGCAGGAGACGGCGGGCTCCCACGTACGTGACCAACCGCCCGCTCTTCGTGGGCCGGCCGGTGCGACCGGTGGTGATGGAGATCTGGTGCAGCCACTGGCCGACGGGAGCGAGACGTATGTGGTCCGCATCTTCGACAACGTGACCAAGCTCTACGCCGGTGGCGAGATCGACAACATCAGCGAGGTCGGAAAGGTCAAGCGCTGCCCGAAGAACTTCAACTCGGTCCTGGACTGCGAGGTCAAGCTTCTGCAGATGCAGGACGAGCGCATCATCTTCGCGAACACCGAGCTGCTGAACGCGTCTGGTCCGCGCAAGGTCGAGAAGAAGATGGACGCCCTCATCCGCAACTTCTGCTCGTGCGCCGTCTCCGAGATGGACCGCCCCAAGCGTTGCTGAAGAAGGTCGCGCGGACGTGACCGCGCGGCCACCCTCCCCTCTTCGGCATGTCCCTGACCTGCGATGGATCAGATCCTGTTGATCGCATGTGAAGCGCCGCCGGATCCCTGCATCTCGTCTGAGCTGGGGAGACTCGCATCTGGGTGACGTCCGGTGCCGCGGGCCTCGCCAAGTACGTACAGGACCCGCAACTCCGCACCCCAGGGTGGCCTTGAGGGGCCCGAGCGTTGCATCGGTTGTACCGGCCCTGCGTATCGTGTTTGCCCACCGAACGCCCTTCGGACATGACGAAGGGAGACCGTCGCGGGGTCCATGCTTCCTAGGGCCGGCCTCGCGGAGGTCTCCCTCTCGCCGTACGTCGGGCTACCGCTCTGCAGTGAGGAGAACCGGCACCTTGACGTCGCTCGACCGTATCCCAGGCGCGGCCAGGACCCAACCATCGCAGCTTCGAACCCCCCTGCTCAGGTGGCTAACGGCCACCACCGCGCTGATGGCCGTCATCGCCACGGTGGCGCTCTTCGCCGTCGGGCAGAACGAGGCGGCCACGGCTGTCGCAGTCATCGCCGCGGGCGCCCTCGGCGCCGGCGGCATCCAAGTCACCGTGCACATAAAGCGCTAGCCCCGTCGGGCCGCTCCTCCGCGAGCACGAGTCCGGATGCCTGTGGGCCCGTCGATGGGACGAGCCCACAGGTACTACTACCAGTTCTTCAACGACTAGGAGGTCCTCGAAGGTGGTCCGGCTGCCCCCCGGCCGGATAGCCGAGCAGCTTGACGCTGGAGAACGCCGCAAACAACCACCACCGCGGCCAGGACCCCGATCCGTCGTCGGCCGCCGCCGGACCAGCCAGGTTACCGAGCAGCGCCTCCGGCGTGCCACCCTGCGGAGGGTGTAGGGGCGCCGTCGCGGCCTGCAGGCCGTCCGGGGCGAAGGGGGGTGGGGTGCGGGGTGGATCCCTCGTTGACCGGCACGCGGAGGGCAGCGCACCGTCCGGCGGGCGTCCAGGACGCCTACGGCGCCGCGCATGCGCGGTCGGGCAAGGCGGATGACCTTGGCGCAGCACGCGGTCGCGCCGCCACCGGGCCGGGCCGACCCGGCCCTCGTACCGTGGCGGCATGCTTTGGTTCTCGACTCCCGGCTCGTGGGGGCGCCCGCCACCGCGGTTGAGCGGGAGGTGTCGCATGGGTACGACTTGGCGGCCGCTCCTTCCCCTGAGGAGCGGCCGCCCTTTGTCGCCTACATGAGCCGATGGCTCCCTGTCTCCAACCCATAGACAGGGAGCGGCGGCTCAGCTTCCGCTAGCCAGCAACGCCCCCTCCCCGCCTACCCAAGACCCCTGCTCCGCTCCGAGTTTCCTGCTTATTTCCCGAAGCGGACTCACAGGCCGTGCCTGCCGCGCCCTGAACGCCTCAAAGGGCTGCAGCACGGGAGCCACATGACTCTCGTCAGAGCTTCGCTCCGACTCCGAGCACATCACCAATGCGGTCAGCTTCTCCACATCGAAGCCCACAGTCACCATTCTCTGGGCAACAGCGAGGTCGCCGGTTTTCAGCGCCTCGCAGACCCAGGGCGGTACGGTAATCGGGTCCTCATCGTCTTCTGCCCTCTCCTCCTCCAGAAGCTGCACGTAGTTGATCGCGTCCGCGTCCCCCAGATGCGCCGCGACCAGCCACCACAATTCTGCGTTCTCTTCGTTCTCCAGAACTTCCCAGTTCTCGGCAATGCGGCGAGCTTGAGCCCCCGAGAGATTGGGCTCGCCCATCAGATGGTGGAGCTCTTGTGCTGCCCGAGTTCTCTTGCATTCGGCACGGCCGGTGGAACCGGGCATGCCGGGGCGGCCGGCCGCCTGGTGGCGGCCGGCCTGGCTCTGATCGTCGTGTGCAGGTATCCGGGGGGACACGTCTTCCGTCAGGAACCGGTCGAGCATTAGCTGCAGCAGTCGGCTGGCGACTCGGTCGAGGCGGTGCAGTTCATCGACGATGAGCAGTTCCCCGTACTTCACGCGACCACCTCCTTCAGGATGTTTTGGGCTTCCGCCTTGAGGTTCCTCTTCGCCAGACGGAGGTAGCGAGCAACGGTTTGTTCGGTTATGCCCAATTGGTCGGCCACTTGCTCCTTGGTCATCTGTTTCCAGAACATGAGATTCACTACCTCGCGCTGCCGCTCCGGCAGCTTGGCGAGGAGTCCATTCACTCGCGCCGCGATTTCTCTGTATGCGGCGGCGAGGATGACGTCCTCGGGATTTCCTTCGTCAGATTCTTCCCTGGGCTGAGGGATATCCAATCCCTGGGGGTAAACCTTCTGCCCGTATGTCTTGAAGTAGTCCTTGGCTCCGTTGCTGATGGCCCGGCGCATGTAGCGGTTGAGCGCCTGGGGGTCGTCGGGGATCGCTTCGTCCTTCGCAATCCTCTTCAGGACGTTCTCGTAGACCTGCTGAAGAACGTCCGCACCCAACTGGGTGTCTCCATGGGCGTGCCAGATTGCGCACTTCAGAAGATCGGGGTGGTGCATCTCCACGGTGGCCGCGAGCACGGTGCGCGGCGGGGGCGCTTGGCCAAGCGCCCCCGCGACCGGGTTAGGGGTACTCATCGCACCTGCTGTTGCGAGACGACGAGAACGGGCGGGGGCGCCAAGGCGTCCTTGATCTCCCATTCCTGTCCACCCGCGCGGACAACCGCCGAGCCTCCGTGAGGAAGGGCATCAGCGATCACGGTCATCGTGGTGCGACGCTCACGCTCCATCAGGATCTGGAGCCAGCCGACCACGAGCAGGGACGCTGCAGGGGACAGCGCCCGAGCCGCGGCGAAGAACGAGACCAGCGCGGTCAGCGCCACCACGTCCCCGCCGCCTAGCAGGGTTTGCCAAGCCATCTACGCTCGGCTCCTTTCGAGACAACAAAGTGGAGAGGGCTTGAGCTCTCTCGCCTAAAAGACGAAGCAGCCGTCCACAGGCGGATGCCTGTACGCCCCTCCAGTCGTGTGAGCTAGAGCACATGCACCTCGACCGGGGTATGCGCCCGCACCGGACCAGGGCCTTCCTCCGCCTTGTGCGGCTCTGACCATGGGCAAGGCGGCAGGATCGGCGGTCACGGCCGAGCCCGGGACTCAAAGCGCGGCCTGGAAGTGCGCGGGCTGTCTGCCGGTGCACCGGGCCGCCACACTCCGGCGCAGTGTGCTCTTGCTGGTCTGCTTCGCCGTGGGCTTCTTGGCGGCTGTCCGGCGCGGCGCCTCCCTCCACGTGCGCCGGGCCCCTGCGCCGGCCCGTACGTCGGCACCCAACTTGGAGTGGGGCAGCTCGGGCAGAACGGGTCGTGAGGAGTCTTCAACGGGATGTGCTTTCCGTATCGGCTCGACCCTCGTAGGGTCCGCGCATGCCACAGCACCAGGAGCTCTTACACGGGACGCTTGTCGTCACCCAGGAGATCGCGTACATCACCCCTGCTCAGCGCCGCGATATGGGCATGACGGCGCGTGACGTGATCGAGAACGCGCTGTACCTCATCGACCCGTCGCGGATGACGCCTCCGAGCTGCGACATCCAGGGGTGCACCTACCGGCGTCCGGAGACGGCGGACTTCAACACGCCCGAATGGGCCACGCATCGCGTCTCGAAATCGCGGGGCCTGCTTCGCAAGCGGAAGGCGTACTTCTCCTGTCCCGCGCATCTGGACACGGTGAAAGCCGCACTGGTCTTCGGCCACAGTGGCGACCCCAACCCGTGATTCGCACGGCAGGGACTACCCAACACCCGTAGTTCACCCTCCGGCTGGATAGCTGAGCAGCTTGCCGTCGGTGAGCGCGAGGCCGCCGTACTCGTTGACGAGGATGGGTGCGGCTTCGGGCTGGGTGGGCGAGTCCTTGCCGGTGCGGGCGTCGAGGGCGACCGGCCCGTTGCCGGTCTTGCCGTAGACGCGCCCGTGCCAGACGGCGGTGATGGTGGGGGCGTTGCGGCCGTTTTCGCCGTCCTTCAGCTGCCACAGGAGCCGGCCGGAGGTCGCGTCGAGGGCCGCAGCCGCAAAGGGGCCGCCGCAAACGAGGGTGGCCTGCTCGTCGTACGTGCAGCTCAACCCGGTCAGGGCCGCGGGCAGGGCTTGCGGCTCGCCGGTGTCGGTCCGCAGGAGCTTGCCGGGGCTCCAGCCGGTGGCGGACTGGAGACGGACGAAGGACGGGCCCGCCGCCTCCATGGCCAGGCCGTAGTCCTTCCGGCTGCCCTGCCACTTCTGCTTGCCGGTGCCCAGGCCGAAGCCGGCGGGGACGGATTCCATGAAGCTCGTGTCCTTGGTGCCCAGCAGGCCGACGACCATACCGGTGGCGACCCCCTGCGCCCACAGGGCCGGCACCGTCCAGCGCAGCTCGTGGGTGGCCAGGTCGATGCCGTACGAGACGGACTGGTCGGTGTTGCCGTGGACGGTGACCACTGCCGTTCCCTCCCCGGCCCCGACGGCGGTCGCGGTGACGCTGTTGGCGGTGGGGGCCCAGTCCGGTAGACGTACCGTCATCCGCCAGAGCTTCGCCCCGGACTCGGCCGAGGCGCTGACGACCTCCAGCAGCGCTGTCCTGCTCTGGGTGCCCGTGCCGCGCTCCGCGAGTACGAACGGGGCCAGGACCATGCCGGCGCCGCCGTCGGTGACGACGAGCGGTGCGTCCGTGTCCCCCTCGTCGTCGGACGTCAGCAAGACGCCTTGCGCGTGGAGGGTCCCTCGTACTCGGCCGGAGGTCAGGTCCACGGTCTGCAGGCGGTCGGACGAGGCGACGTACGCCGACGTCTTGTGCATCGCGACGGGGAGGCCGCGCATCCGATCCCCCATCAGGTTCAGCCGGTTCTCGGTGGCCACGGCAGGCAGCTCCACCGACCCCCGCACGTCGAACCACGCAGGCGGATCAAACGACCGCCGGGCAGGAGAAGCGACAGGCCGCGCCGCCGCCGATGCCGTTGAACGTAGGGCCGAGTCGTCGACCGCTGCGGTCCTCTCGGGCGCCCCGCAGCCCGCCAGGCCGACGACGGCCAGAAGGCTGGTGACCACTGCTAACTGCCGCGCGCTGCGCATGCTCGCCCCCGGTTCTCTGTATGAGGAGCGGCTGTCCGCCTACCGGTGGAGCAGCCGCCGATGATCGTCCGGCAGCATCTCACGCCAGCTGAACGCGGTGAGTTGCCAGCAGCCGCCCGCCAGGACAGGCACACCAGCCCTACGATGATCGGGTGACCGCCCGCCGCACCCTCAGCACCGGCCCCCAGGCCCTCCCCCACGCCATCCGCGGCACCGAGGCCGACCTGATCGACGGCCTGCCCGGCGTCAACCTCCCCCGACCTCAACGCACTTCGAGTCCGTGGTGTACTGGGAGGTTGCGCCGCGCCAGCCCCGACTGCGAGGCGGATCCTCGGAACCGGCGGCGCAGCCACCCCGACTTCCTGAGACGAAAGGCAGGGGGTCCGCTCCGCCAGGGGATGGGGGCACGGCTCCGGAGACGAACCACCGCATGAGCGCGGCCGCAGGTGGATGGCGGTGCGTGCAGGGTCCAGGGTCAGTCAGCAGCCGACGGCGCTGTCAGGAGCCTTCTGGATCGGATGCACTTCGACCTGCCGTTCCTCCGGCAGCCAGTGAGCTCCACGGACCGGGCGCCGTTCTCTTAAGCAGGTCGACTGTGCTCAGAGGTCTAAGCGATGATGGCCCTGGGCTTTTGATGAAGAGGGGGCAAACGAACGTGCGACTGCTTCTCGTCGGCAACGCGGCGAGCCTCTCCGTAGGTCTTCTCGGTTGGAGTCTCGCCCGGTACGGGTCCCGCTCCGACGGCCTCCCCGCCACGCTGTGGTGGACGACGGGGTGGATCGTGATGATCGGCGCCGCACTGCTGCTGACGCGCACCAACGTTCGGGCCCTCCAGACCGGCCGGGGCACTACCCCCGGCGCACCGCTGGCGAGTCGGGGACCGGTTGGCCTGGAACCTGGTGAAGCCCACCCCCTCGCGCCGAACGCCTCAGACACGGGACCGCAGGCCGGCTGACGCCCCGGCTCGCGCGCCACGCCCTCCCGCGGCACGCCAAATGCCACGGAAGGAAGCAGACGCTCTAACGCCAAGGAATGCCAGCTGGCCTGTGGGTCTGCGTCCTAGCATCTTCCGGCCCGCGGGAGGTAGTCGGCCCTCGGCGGATTGCACGTCCTCCTGGTGCTTGTCTTTGGGAGTACGTGAAACCGGTGCCGGCGCGCGCCGGTATTAGTCCTGGTTGCGGCGCCAGGGCCGGTCACCAGGACGCAACAGTGTCTCCGGCGGCTCACCGCTCGCCCGACGCTGGCCCGCGGTGGAGACGCCCACGAACACCAACACCAAGAAACCCACTACGCCCAGCGGCCAGGCGATGAACCAGCCGCCGATGAACAACAGCAGACCCACCGCTACCAGGCCTCGCGTCCAGTCCGGTCCCTGCACGTCGCCCATCGCCGCCCCTTCGCCGTCGCAGGCCACACCGTACGCCCGTGGCCGCCACGAGCACGGCTAAACGGGCAGATCAGGGCCTGACGGCACGTGTCTGCGACCGGAGTAACCGCCAGCCCGGCCAGGCGTTGGACCGTCGTGACGCTCGACGATCTCTACACCGACATCGTGGCTGAAGAACTCGACGCCGACACCGCCCCGCAGCGGTTGCCGATGCTCACCTACCGCGAGGCCGAACTTGCCCTGGCTCTCTTCACCGCCGTCGCCGAAGGCGACAGTGGTGAAGAAGTGCGTGCCACCGCCCGCGCTCTCAGCAGCCGGCTCGGCATGCGCCTCCCTACCTCCTGACTTACCCACCCAGCATGTGCGGGCGGCCATGGTGCTCCATGGCCGAAGCCGCGCCACCGCCTTCGCCGCCCCGGGCGAGCTGGCCGCCCACTGCACCGAGACCACCGGCCCCGACGGGCAGCTGCGCCGCAGCGCCGTCCTGGCCCGCCTGCTCACCTACCTACGCACCGGCGCCCCGCCGACGGCCGCGATCGACGTTCGGACACCCCTGTGGGAGCAGACGGAGGCTGTCGCCGCCGAGGTCTGGGCCCCGGCCCCCGTGGACCCTTGGGCCCTCGGCATCACCCCGGAGCCCGAGGCAGCCTGGGCCGTACAGGTCTGGAGAACGACGAGCTGGAGGCCCCTGTCGCAGTGGTCCGCCCCTGGCCCGGGCGCAGCTACGGAGGCGGCGGTCGCACTGGTCGCATAGCGCCCCGTCCCGCATACCGCACGGGTCCGCGCTGCCGCAACTCCGCGCCCCAATAAGGGGTTCGGCTACATACTGGATCTTCGTCACGAAGGTGCACATATGAGCCTCTCGACTGGTCCGCCGTCCTGGTCGAGGGTTCTCCGGCGGAATGGCGCCGCCGAAAAAGGTCCGGTAGGGCCGAGCTGGACCAAGCATGTCCTTACACGGCAACGGGAGAGGACGCGCTGATCGGCCCCGCGGGCGCGCCCCAAGAGATAAATGAAGATCGAATACTCGGCAGCCGAACAGGCGGCGCAGTTCATCCACGACAACGTCTTGGGGAACTACGTCGCCGCCGTCCTGGCCACCGCCACAGCGTGGACGGCCCGCCAGCTCTACAGCTGGCATCAGCGCCGCCGCGACGAGCGCCGGGAGGCCGCCGAGAACTAGGGACATGGAGGGCCTGGGACAGCCAGTCCCGGGCCTTCCCCGTCTCCGATTGCTTTGAGCGCGTCGGCTCGCGGGCTACGGCTCGGCGTCCAGGGCCGCGTCCGCGCCGCACAGGCCGCAGGCGCTGACCTGCGGGTGGCGCAGCACGTCGAGCACCTGCGTGCGGCTGGCCGGTCTGAGTCGGCCGCTGGCTGTGGCGCACTGCCCGGTGTGCACGAGCATCGGGGCGCGGTTCGCGCCGATGCCGTACTGGATCAACCACTCCGGGGGGACGGCGGAGGCCTGGGCGCGGGCGCGGGCCGCCTCGGTTTCCTGCTCGGCGGCCTCCGCCTCGGCGATCTTCTGCCGTATCGCGGCCAGTTGGAGCTCGCAGTACCGCTCCAGGATCCGGAGGCGGGCGGTGTCCGGCGGGAGCATCCACTCCGGGTCCCTGCCGGTGGCCATGCCCTACTCCGGCGTCGGGTCGGCGTGCTTGAGTGCCATGCGGGCCTTGACCCGGTCCTCGCCGGCGAGAGTGCCCCAGAAGGGGTCGGTGCCGACCGCGGCGGCCAGCCGCAGCTCCCGCTTCCGCAGCCGGTCCTGCGCGGCCTTCTGCTCCGGGGTGTAGCCGGCGCTGTCGGGCACGTCGCCGCGGTGGCTGAAGCGGTGCTCGGAGGCGGGCCAGCCCGGCATGGGCTCCACGGACCAGGGCAGCTCGGCACTCAGGCGCACCGAGTCGGCACGCACCCGGTGGAGCTGGAGCTGCAGGGCGCACAGGCGCGGCGGAAACTCGTACGTCACCCGGCTATCGTACCTCTGTTCGAATACAGGATTCCGCTTCCCGCGCCGGGCTGACGGAGTGACCGTGGGGGGAGGCCGCGCCCGCGGGCAGCCACGACTTCCCCGAGGACTTGATAGCGCTGCGTCAGGACTTCGTCCGGCTCTACAACCGCACCGTCCGCGAGCGCCTGCCGGTCGAACGCTCCACACGGGAGCTGCTGCGGCGTGCCCGCGCGGTCACCCTCCACCCCTACTGGCGCGATCACCCGTACAGCATCGAGGCCCGCGTTGAGCTCGCCAGAGCAGCCGCCGCGGCGCCGGGCGGAGAGCCCGAGGTCCGCCAGCACGTCGTCGACGGCCGACTGGAGATCGTGGAGGCGGACGACTCCTGACTGCCGAGGGGACACGTCGATGCCGTGACCACCGCCGTGGTGGGCGTCAGTCACGTCCGGCGAAGGGCCGGACCGCGGGCCGGTCCGGCCCTTCGGGCGCGCGGGTGCGTCAGCCGAGGCGGCCGACGTGGATGACCACGATGGTGACGGTGGTCTCGGTGATCTCGTACAGGACCCGGTAGCGCCCCACATGCATCCGGCGCAGGTCCGGGGAGCCGTAGGGGGCCGTGCCCTCGGGCCGGGGCTGGTCGGCAAGGAGGTCAACGGCGTCCATCAGCTGCCGCAGGCCCTCGGGGTCGTCCTTGAGGAAGTGGGCGGCCGCGTTGATCGCGGGCTCGTCCCAGACGATCACGTAGGTCACGCACGCTCCATGCCGAGCCGGGCGCGGACGTCGTCATGCGAAACGGTCGCGGCCGAGCCGGCGGACTGCCGCTCCCGGTACAGCGCCAGGGCGAGCGCGTCCTCGAGGTCGGCGAGCTCCTGGGGGTTGATGAGCACCGCCGCGGGCTGGCCGTGGTCGGTGATGGTGATGCGTTCGCGGGCGTGGGACGCCCGGCGGACCAGCGAGCCGAACTTCGCCCGCGCCTCGGTGATCGGCAGAGTCTCACTCATGCACAGAACTGTACACTTAACGCGCCTTGTGTTCGATACCTCTCCGCCGGGGCCGGAGGGAGCGAGACGGAGCGCGCCGGCGGGTCCGCGCCGGCCCCTGCCCTCGCGCCGTCCCACCAGCGGGTGATCGACCTACACCGGCCGTGACCGCACCGGGCCGCCGGGGCTTGTCCCTCGCATGCAACGAACCCTCCCCGCACTGCTCGTGCTGGCCGCCGTCCTCCCCGCCCTGGGCACCGCCGCCGCGGCGGCGCCCTCCGCCCCACCGGCCTGCACCACCAGCAACAGCACCATCGACACCCCCACCTACAGCGGCCCCTGGCCGGACAACTGGGAGATCAGCGTCACTGCGTGCGCCCAGCGCATCGGGCCCCGGGTCCGCCACTACGCGATCGTGACCTGGGACGTGGCCTCGACGATCGGTATGAGCACCTTCAACCCGAGCACCGGCCTGCAGATCGACGGCCACCGCCCCGGCCGGGCCCCGGCCCGGACCCAGTGGCTGGACCTCTACAAGCCGCTGAACACCGGCAAAGACGGCCACCGCGCCAGCAAGGTGTTCGACGTGCGCGGCACCGCGGCCGCGCAGACCAGCGTCGCCCTCTACCTCGACTGGCGCAACGACGGAAAGGACGCCGTCCGCTACGCGTTCCGCGCCTCCCCCGCCGTGTGAGCGCGCGTACGCCGCCGCCCGCCGTCGTCGGAGGCCCGGGCGGGACCGCGCCGACGGACCAGCGGCCGGGGTGCGAGGCTGGAGGAGAGGGGGGCCCTACGGAGTGGAGGGCCCGAATGCGTCCGATTTGGTCCGGCGCGATTTCATTCGGATTGGTAACAATTCCGATCAAGGTATTTCCAGCTACGGAGTCCCATTCGATCGCGCTCCGCCAGATCCACACCGCCGACGGCGGCCGGGTCCGGTACCGGAAGATCTGCGAGCTCGACGGCAAAGAGCTGGCCGCCGACGAGATCGGCCGCGGCGCCGAGACCGCCGTGGGCCTCATAGAGATCACGGACGACGAGCTCGACAACATGCCGCTCCCCACGGCGAAAGCCATCGAGATCGTTGCGTTCGTGCCCGCGTCCAGCATCGACCCGATCCGGATCAGCTCCGCGTACTACCTCGCGGCCGACGGCCCGGTGTCCGCCCGCCCGTACGAACTGCTGCGCCAAGCCCTCTCCCGCAGCGCCCGGGTGGCCGTGGCCCGGTTCGCGATGCGGGACCGCGAGCGTCTGGGCCTGCTGCGGGTCCTCGACGACGTGATCGTCCTGCACGCGATGCGCTGGCCGGACGAGATCCGCGACAGCGGCCAGGTCGCCGCCCCCGACGTCCCGGTCGACGACGACGAGGTCGACGCCGCCGTCGCCCTGGCCGAGGCCATGTCCGGGCTGGACATCACCACGGTGAGGGACTCCTACCGCGACGCGCTGGAGGAGGTCATCGCAGCGAAGGCCGCCGGCACCCGGGTCGCCCCCGCCGAGCCGCCCGCCCCACCCGCAGGTCAGGTGGTGGACCTGATGGCCGTCCTCCAACAGTCCGTCGCCGACGCCCAGGCCTCCCGCGAGACCAGCACCCCCGCCACGGTCCACGACCTGCCCAAGAAGAAGACCGCGGTATCGAAGAAGGCCCAGGCCACCAAGACCTCCGCGAAGAAGACGACGAGCAGGCGCAAGCCCCCGCGCACCGCTTGACCGCGAGGCCAGGGCCTCGCGCCGCACCATTCCCATTCAGAGCCCTGTAGCCGGTGGCTGACCCGTGCGTAGCGCGGCGGTCGCCGCCCGCCCGGCTGGCCGAGGTCCGCCAGCGCGCAGGCGCGTTGGCAGCGGGACTCCGCTCACCGTCCGGCGACCCGCCCGCCGGACGCTTGTCCCCCGCTTGCCCGGCGCCGGCTGCGCGCGGGAGGGATGGACGCCGCCGAGGCCTCCTCGGCGAGCTGAGCCCGTCTCCCTCCCTAGACGCAGGCAGGGGTGTGTGCCGGGCGGCCTCCCCTGCCGCCCGGCACACCGGCTCCCCCGAGGACTGGCTCCCGCTACCCCTCAACAGCGGTGGCCGGCCCCGTCGTCCGCTTAGTGGCGGTGGTGGCGGCCCCAGGACTCGGTGTCGACGGTGCGGCCGTGGTCGTCGCGCAGGGTCGCCGTGTCGGAGCGGTTGTCCCACACGTAGTCGTTGCGGTCCTGGAAGAGGTCGGTGCGGGAGTCGCGGCCGTGGCCGGTGTGGATGCGGATCGTGTCACGACCGCCCAGGCGGATGTCCTTGAAGCGGTAGCGGTTGCCGTCCTCGTCCTTGAGGGTCCAGCCCTTGAGGTTGACCGCGTGCCGGGTCGTGTTCGTGATCTCCACCCACTCGCCGTTCAGGGACCGGTTCGAGCGGTCGTCGCGCCCGGGGCTGTCGGCCTGGACCCGGCTGATCTCCACCTGCGGCCGCTGCTGGTGCCGGTGGTCGCCGTCATGGGCGGAAGCCGGCAGCGCGGCCGCGGCAACTACGGCGCCGGCGGCCAGGACGGTGGCGGAGATGCGGCGGGTGGACGACGCAAACGTCATGTGATGCTCCCTCAAGAACGGGCATTCACCCGCCGATACAAGGCGTGTAGCGGTCGGGGTGCCCGACCCCTTGGCGGGGCCGAGGACCCAAACTCTCGATCCCGCACGGCGGCCGCTGTAGGGCCCCATCGGGGTCGTTACCGGACGCGGACATTTCCGTCACGGTCGACTGCGTGGTGCAACCAGCCCGGTTGTACGTGCCCCTGACATCCGGTGACCGGTACATCCACCCGTTCCCGAAACCGGGCCCGCAAGCATTGAGCCCCGGCGCACCACCCGGCGCACATTTCAGGCGCATACGCCATCCGGAATAGTTGATTCCGTAACAAGTGTTCTGCACGTTTCTTCGCACGCATGATCACTTTTCGTACGAGCGGCCCTGCGGCGGCATGCTGTAGACGGCCGGTTCGGGGCGGCCACGCATCGGCCACACCCCACGAAACCGAGCCGACGCCACCGCGGCTGCGACCGCCTTCCTGATCGCGCGGACCCGGCCCCAGCCGCGGGACTCGTCTGCGTCGTCGTACCGCAGGCCCCATGGGGTGCCTGATCCCCGGCCATCAGCCGCAGCGCACCGGCTCGGGTAGCTACCGAAGCGACCCAACACCACCCGTCACTCAAGCCTGTAAGGCACAATGAACAGGGATAATTCGCCCTGGAGGGAGATCGCGTGTCCACGAACGAGTCCACCGCGGAAGACCGCTGCACCGCACTCGTGGAACTGCCCGGGCTGGTCAAGAAGGTGTTGGCCGATCCGGAGATCAGCCAGGGTGTGGCAGCCCAAGTCCACTGGGTCGAGGGCACGCTGTACCGGGCGCTGCAGCAGGACGACTTCCGCTCGCGGTACGGCAACTCGCTGCGCGACCTGCTGGGCCCCGGGGCCACGGCCCTGTGTCGGATGACCGAGGCGGGTGAGCTGCGGGCGAAGGAGCTCAAGACGCCGCCGAAGGGGGTCACGGCGTCTCTGCGGCGGCGTTCCAGCATCCTGCGGCGCCTGGCGGAGGCCGCAGGTGTGCCGAGCGGGGCGATCTCCTACCCGAAGGCGGGCCTGAAGCCGACGATGCCGTCCTGGGCCAGCAGCGAGCTGCACCACCGGGTCGCCGAGGAGGTCGAGCGCCGACCGGCCGCACCGGGGAAGGCCCGATTCCTGGCCGTGGTGGGGCTGGTGCTCGATACCCGCGCGCGTACCGGCGAGCTGTGCGCCATCCGCATCACCGACCTCGCCCCGGGGCTCGACGGTGTGAAGATCACCCGCAACCCCCAGGCGGACACGGTCACGACGTACGCCCCCGAGGCGATGCGGCTGTCCAGCACCACACAGGCCGCCCTCGCGCAGTGGCTCCCGATCCGGCAGCACCTCGTGGCCGACCTCGAAGGCAGCGCCGACGCCCTCCTCGTCGTCCTGCGCAGCAACCGCGGCCAGGGAGACGCCCCCTACCTGCAGGGCATGCCGCTGCGACCCAAGGGGCTGATCGGCAGCTACCGCACCCACGTCCAGGAGCTCAAGGAGGAGGCGACCCGCCGAGGCGGGTCCGGCTGGGAGCTCCCCGAAGGCCTCGAGCAGCTGCGGCGGGCCGTCGAAGAGCAGCAGCGCGCCGCGACACCCGGAGCCCTCCGTGTGCCGGCCGCCACGCCGAAGAAGGCTGGCGCGGCCGGCCAGGAAGCGCGCCCCGCGCAGGCGTTCGGCGAGCTGGTCACGTCCGTGGAGGCGTACGTCGCGGCCCGTGCGGACGCCGGGGACGAGACCGCCCCCAGGGTCCTGCGCGCCCGCGCGTCGTTGAGGGAAGCGACGTGGACAGCGTGGGCCCGCTCCGACCACGCCACCACCCTCCTGGTCCTGCGGCAGGCCGGCCTCGACCACGACAACCTGGCGGCCGCCGGCTACGACGAGCGGCTGCTGGCCGCGCTGGAACGAGCGTGACCCCGAGCGGAGTAGACCCCGCTTCCGGTACCCGACGGGGTGTCACGTGCGGGCGCATCAAAGTGTGGCGTGCCCGCGCCCTGGACGGGGGCCGAGGGGTCCCCCCTCACCTGAGGGTCGGGTCCGGGCGCGGCGGCGTGCGGCAGGCAGGTCAAGCGGCCCACAGCCGGCCGGGTGCTCTTGGCGCAGGCGGTGGTGCGGGGGACGTCGCTGGTGTCGCGTGTGGGGATGGCGTGGTGATGCTCGTGTGTGGAGTGGTCACAGGCCGCGGTAGACGCCGTGGTCGTCGGCTGCTTCGGCGAACTCCTCGTAGTCCATGTTCCCCAGGGAGAGGTTGTTGTCGATGGACCAGAGCTGGGCGGCGATGACCCGCAGGTTCTGCGGCCCCTCCTCGAGGAGGTCGATGACCAGCAGCGGCAGGTCGGGGGTGCTGAGGGCGGGCGTATCGGCGACGGCGATCAGGCGGTCTTGGGGGTCTGTCGGGGCCCGCTGAAGGACCTGCTCGGGTGTCAGACCTTGGTAGACGGGGTCGTCGATGGTCACGACGTCGGCCTGGAACCCCTCACGGGTGGGGGTCTGGAGCGTCGCGCACAGCTTCTGCCAGGCGTGGGGTTGGGTGAAGTCGGTGCGGACCAGCAGCGTCGACACGGCAGAGACCTCCTGTCGTCGGGCGGGTACCGGCCCGGCAGGGGAAGCCTGTGGCCCCTGGGCGTGCAGGGGGAGTCTGCCGGGCCGGTACTTGGGGTGGGTTGTGGTCAGACGCGGACCCAGAATTCGTCGCCGTCCAGGACGCGGTTGTTGCGGTAGAGGATGCTCAGCATGTAGCCCTGGTCGCTGTTCTCTTTGGCGGGGACCCAGTCCCAGCCGCGGTAGAAGGTGCCCAGTGCGGTGCCGCCTTCCTTGGTGGAGGCGAAGGGGTACTCGTCGCACTGCAGGCCCGTTTCCGGGGGCGCTCCGGTGATGCTGCGGGCGCAGACGGAACGGCGGTTGGAGCGGATGGTGGAGGCGTTGGTGAGGCGGTGCAGGGCGCGGGCGTGGTCGCCGGGGATGCCGTAGCCGCCGCGCTGCTGGATGCCGCGGATGTTCTTGGAGATCGCCTCCAGGCCGGACATGTCCACGGTGGGGGTGAACTCGGGCAGTACGCAGCCGGCGCCTACACCGCGAAGTTCCTCGTCGCAGCGGATTTTGGTGGAGGCGCGGCCGCTGCCGGCGATGGTCTCGTAGCCTGCGGGGAGCACCGGCGTGGTGGTGAAGACGGGGATGTTTTCGTGACGGCTGCCGCGGGCGACGGCGTCGGTGAAGGTGAGGATGCCTGAGTACTCCACGCCGGGCGCGGCCGGTGCTCCGACGACTTGCCCACTTGCCTGGCAGGGCGCGGTACAGGCGGCAGTGGTGATGTCCGAGATGCCCACTCCGGTGCCGTAAGCCGAGACGACCGTGATGTGGATGCTGGCGGTGAAGGCGCGTTGCTTGGGGTGGGTGCCCCAGGTGGCGAGCATGACCGAGTCCGATCCGCCGGTGATCACGCCGTCCTGGATGATGTCGCCGTGGATGGTGTGCATCTCGCAGTTGGTGGTGCGCGCCAGCTCCGGGCACTCAACTGCCGCCGCGGCCGCCACAGGCCGGCCGGGCGGATCCCATGTGGTGACCACACGAGTGCCCTCATCGGGCGGCGCCGCCGCGGCAAGCGTGCCCGGGGGGCCTGGTGGGGTGGCGGCCGCGGCCGGGGCCCCAAGCCCGGCCGTTGTGGCGGCGAGGGCGGCCAGAGCAGTGACGATGGCGCGTGTGCGCAATGCGGCCTCCTGAGTACGAGCAGCACAGCCGTCACAGTATGCACACAGTCGCTACTCTCCGTGTTCACGAACGCGCCGGGCGTTGATGGGCTTTGGAGGGGATGCCGACCGCACGCCGCCCCCGGAACCGGACGCCGCGGAATCCCTCCTGTGCAGTTCAGCGGCTGGGACGGGCCGGACAGGCGCGACCGGTCTGGCCCTACCCGCAGGCTCGCGTGCGTAGCGGGCGCTATCGGCGTCGCTTCTGCGCGCCAGACGCGACTGGACCGACTACCTTGCTGCCCGCAATCAAGAGACTGGGAGTTCACGATCAACCGACCGACCAAGCACGACCACCACACCGTCCCGCGCTTCTACCTCAACCGCTTCGCCAACGGCACCAAACAGGTAATCCGCACCACGGTCCCGGACGGTCCGAGCAAGCTCGTCTCCACCAAGAGCACGACCGTCGTCAAGGACTTCTACATGGTGGAGACCGCCGACGGAACGATGACCGACGAGATCGAGGAAAGCCTGAGCCGCGTGGAGAACGCCGCCGCACCGGCGATCAGCTCACTCGTGGATGGGAGTGCCTGGCCCATCCCTCCCGAAACGCGAGAGGCAGTATCAGCATGGGCGGCCATGCAGTACCTCCGCACACCAGCGGCACGGCAGGTCAGCAGCGAAATCGCCGACATGTCCTTGAAGCTGGAGATCGCAGTCAAGGGCTGGGACGGCATGCGCGAGGCGCTCGAAGCCGTCGAGGGCAGGACGGTCTCGGAAGCTGAGGTCGACGAGGCATGGGAGCTGATGACCGACTTCGACGACTACACCCTGGATCCCCACCAGAACGATCACATCTTCACGATGGACCGACTGTTCCGAGGAACCGCGTGGCAGTTCTACGGCCGGAGCTGGAACCTGATCCACTTCCAGAGAGAGTCGCTGGTCACCACCGATACCCCCGTCGTCCTCATGAAGCCCCTTGGCCAGAACTCACAACTGCCAATCGGCACGGCGACCGCCGGTGGAGTGCTCGTCGCTCTGGACCGCCGAGTCGGACTGATCATGACCAACGATCAGCTCGGGGACATCCAGATTCGCGGCGACGCCCCCCTCGCCAGCTCCCTCAACCAGAGGATCGTCCAGGAGGCCCGCTGTCACATCTTCCACCACCCCGACGACAATCCGCTGAAGGGTCTGTCGCTGCCTCCTCACCGCGAGCGAGAGGTGGAGTTCACCGACCCCCGCCAGTTCCTCCCCGAGGAATAGTGCACCCCTTGAATAGGGGCGCATCCCCTAGCTTGATCTTTAACGTCTGGGCCGTTGATCAGCTGCTGAATGGGGTCGAGGTGGCCTCAGGCTCCGTGGGACCATCTCGGCATGTACCTGGTAGCTGACGGAGTCACTCCGACCTCGCGGTTGGTACTGGTGAAGGATCTGCGCCGCCGGTAGAAGCCGTGCCTCGAACGGCGTGTCGTACTTGATCACTCCGCGCGGCGTGGGCGCCGGTGTCGGCGGGAGACGTGCGCGTCTTGCCGTGCCGAGAGGGTAGTGCGCCGCGCAGAGCGCGGCGCACTTTTCGAACACGCTCGGTCGGTTGGGTGATCAGCGTTTGATGCGTCCCCGGACGGCGAGGACGGCGAGGGCGAGGAGGCCGGGTTCGAGGATGCGGGAGGTCATCTCGATGTAGGTGCCGGTGGTAGTGAGGTCCTGGCCGCTAGAGCGGAAGACCACGGAGTTGAGCGTGACGTTCAGAGCCTTGTCGAAGCGCCTGCTGGTGAACCTATCCCGGGTGGGGTTCTTCACGTCCGGCTTGTCGATGATGAAGGTGACGGTGCCGCCGCCCGCCGGAACGGTGCCGGTGGCTTCCTGTTTCGGGGACGACACGGGGAGGCCGAAGGCCATCAACAGCACGATGGTGGCGAGCATGGCGGCCGCGAGCCAGCCCAGGGTGCGGCCGGCGCGCAGGCCGTAGCCGGAGAGCAGCCAGTAGGCCCACAGCAGGCGTCGTTCGGCTTTCGGGGTGCCGGTGTGGTCGTGGCGGCGCATCTCGCACTCGCCGTAGTAGAAGTCGGCGGCGCCGGGTTCGTTCTTGCCGTCCTCGAACGCCTTGCGGAGTTGCCGGTACAGGGGGGCGACGTCGTCGGGGTCGGGCGTCCGGGCGGGGTCGGGGTGGTGCGGGCCGGTACGCCAACGGCGGGGCTCGGGCGGGGCGCCGATAGGTGTGGGGGACTGTCCGGCGGTCCGCGCCCGCCAGTGCTGCTCCTCGGCCAGCGTGCGCCGGCGGGTCCAGCGAACCGGAGCTATGCCCTTGAGGTGCCAGCCGGTGGGGGTGGAAGCGAGGGTGGTGCGGCCCTCCAATCGGAGCTGGTCGAGATGGAAGGCTCCGGAGAACAGGCAGTCGGACAGGTCGGTGTCGGTCAGTACCAGATGCGCGGCGTCCACACCCTGCACCGACACCACCCGCACCGCCCCGCTCCCCGGGAACGTGCTCTCATCCAAGATTTGGCCGAATGCAGTGGTGAACGGCGTCGGGTGAGCGGTGACGGCAAGAGGTGCCTCCAGCACCGCATGCCCGAGATCCACAGAAGCATGGCGAACCCGGACGGTCGCGGTGGACTGCCAACGGGTCCGCGTACACAGCACCTGCTCAGCTGTGACCTCCAGCGTGACGGGCGCCCCGAACACTGCCCCTGACAAATCCACCATCCCCGTGCACACCACCGGCCCCCACCGCGAAGCCACCAAGAACTGTGCGCCGAACTGGGCGTCGCCGGAGAACCGTGCCCCGCCGAACTGGGTGTCGTCGGAGAACCGTGCCCCGCCGAACTGGGCGTCGGAGAACTGCGCCTCGTCAAACAGGGCGTCGTCGGAGAACTGCGCCTCGTCAAACAGGGCGACGCCGGAGAAACGCGCCCAGGCGAACCAGGCGTTGCCGGAGAACTGGGCCTGGGTAAACCGGGCGACGTCGGAAAACCGCGCCTGGCCGAACACGGCGTTACCGGAGAACCGCGCCTCGCCGAAGTCAGCGACGTCGGAGAACCACACCTGGCCGAACACGGCGTCACCGGAGAACCGCGCCTCGCCGAACAAGACTTTCCCGGAGAACCGCGCCTGGCTGAAGTGGGCGGTGTCGGAGAAATGCGCACCGTCGAACCAAACTCTGCCGGAGAACCGTGCTCCTTCAAATCCGGTGGTGTCGGAGAACCGTGCCTGGCTGAACCAGGCGTCACCGGAGAACCGCGCCTGGCTGAACCAGGCGTCACCGGAGAACTGTGCACCGTCGAACTGCGCGGTGCCGGAGAACTGAGCCTCGTCGAACTGCGCGCTGCCGGAGAACTGAGCCTCGTCGAACTGGGCGGTCCCGAGGTGGGGGTGCGTGGTGGTGGGGTCCCGAACGGCGTTGAGGAGGCGGTCGAGGAGGTCCTCGGTGATGGGGGTGCCGCGGTGGTCGATGTCGGCGCCGGGGGTCAGGCTGGCCAGGTAGGTGTCGCGGTCGGTATCGGTCAAGTGGGCGAGGCAGGCGGTATGACCGGGGACATGGATGCCTCGGCAGCCGACGGGATCGGTGGGGTGGGCGCGGTGGGCGCAGTGCGCCCACGACGGTGCCGACGATGCCGACGGTGCGAGTGTGCTCATGGTGTGACGGCTCCAGGAGGGAAGAGTGTCCTGCTACTGCCTGAGGCGGCCTGGCGCCGCCGGCTACGACGAGCGGCTGCTGGCCGCGCTGAATGGGCCTAAGGCGGGCTGAGCTGGCCAGGCATCCGGGCACCCCGGGCGGGTTCCGCCGGTGCGGCCCGTCCGACGGTCATCGTTCAGGACACTGCGCGCAGCTCGCGGGCCCGCTCCTCTGCCGGGCCGACAGGAGCTGGAGCGGCTCCCCCAGGTACGTCGAGGGAGTCCCTGACGGCGGCGCTGAATTCCCGGAGGGCTTTGCGGTGATCCTGGTAGGACTCGGCGAAGGGCCGCTGGCGCGGATCGGGCTCCTGCTCCCCCTCCGGCTCCAAAGGTGTCGCGGGTCCCGCGTTCAGGGAGCGGGCCTCGTCCTGGAGCCGCTTGGAGTGCTGGCGGGCCAGCATTCCCACTTCGCGGGCGGTCAGCTCGTCAGTCTGCCGGAGCGCTCGCCACAGAGCCCCGTCGATGGGCCGGGGCCCCACGCGATCCATCTCCCGGCGTACGGCCTGGGCTTCCTCGACCCCCCGCTCGGCGGCGGCGCGCAGGAGCAGTTTGGGCAGGAACCTCCGGTGGCGGCTCGTCACCAACAGCACGGTGCTGTCCACGTCATTCTGGATCTTCTCGGCGATCTCGGCGACGTTGTCGGGGCCTTCGAGCTGTACCAAGGCCAGGGCCTTGCGTAGTTCCCGCCGCGCGGCATTAGGGGCGGTCAGGTCACGGTCGGCGCCCTGCGTGCAGGTGTGGCGGGCGGCCTCCAGAGCTTCGTGCGCGGCCGCGACGAAGCTGACCGCGGCGTCCCTGCGGGTGCTGCTGCGCCACTGGGTGTGGGCTGCGTGGGTGGTGCGCTCGGCGGCCGCCTGTGCGGCGTGGGCCTGACGGAGGCCGCCGAGCATCCCAAGGCCGGCGCCGATGATGCCGCTTCCTGCGCCGACCAGGGCGATCAGTAGTTCGGACTGCATGGGCCCAGGATGGTGCCGAACGGTGTGCCTGCGGAGGGGTTTCGGGCCGAACGTCGCCCCGCCGTTACGACAATCACCTCGGCTGCCCGACTCTGGCTCTGCTTGCTCGCTGGAGACCGCGCCCGTTGCGGGCGCGGGATCTCCGTGGGGGACGGCTGACGGGCCTGATGCGGGCCGCGCGGACGATGTGGCGCGAGCGGGCGGCCCGCCCGGTGAGTTCAGCGGCGTCGCGGCCGAGCCGCTTCATCTCGTACACGGTGAACAGCACGCGGCAGTGCGGCGCGTGGGCCTTGATCTCGAACGCCCACACCTGCGCTCACCGCCCGGCTGGCTCCTCGCCGGCAGGGTGGTCCCGGCGGTTCAAGTAATCGCGCGCTGTGTGCGTGAACTGCTCAACTTCGGTAAGTAGCGCTTCATGCAGCGTCTCGGAGCGCTGTGGGTTAGGCGGGATGTCTTCGCCCGGGTCCGAAAGCCCCGCGAGTACCAGCACCCGGGCGAGGTCGGTGGCAGCCTTCTGCACCCGCCTCGCAGCCTCCCCGACCTCGGCCGGCCCCTCAAGCTCCACCTGTTGAGCGGCGGCCCGGACGAGTCCCTCGTCGTTGACTGCCGTGATGCGTCGGCGGTACTCCGCGAACCTTTCGGCGGCCATCAGCTCGGCCCCATCCTGTTCGAACACCCTGCCGGCATCCATCACTGTGGACATCCACAGCACCGACTGTGCTGCTTTCTGGTAGTCATGGGCAGCTGTCAGGAGCCGCGCATACGCCTCCCGCTGTGCCATGCGACGTGCTGTGTCGAGGGGGCCAAGGTAGGTGCCAGCTGCCTGGGCGAGACCAGCCCGGACAGCGGCTGCCGCCTGACGCCGGGCAGAGCGCACGGTAAAGACCCCAGTGACCGCCGCACCCCCACGACAGCTCCTGCGGCGCCCATGGCTGCGGTGACCATGTCTTGATTCATGCCGCAGATCCTTCCGCACAGACAGCAACGACAACGGGCCTTGAGGCCCTCCACCGGCAGGGTGGCGGGCGCCCTTGGCGGCCACGCCAGGGTCAGGACGAGGCGGCGGGGGTCAAGTAGGTGGCGATCGCCATGCCGAATCCTCCGGTTGCGATGAAAGCGCCTCCGCCAGCGCAAACGGATGCGAGCATCGTTTCGCCGAGGGTCGAGACGATGATTCCAGTGAAGAGTGCCGCGACGAGGGCAACGAGCACGACGACCACGACAGCCAGGATCCGGTGGAGCACGGGGATGCGGCCCGGACGGCGAGGGGTGGTCACGGTAGCGTTCGACATGTCGTTTCCTTTCCCGAGGAACTGACGAGACGGGGGGAGCCACTGTCGGACCTTGAAGGTGTCCAGCCCGATGAGGTCCGGCGGTGGCTCTCCGAACCGTACCAGCGAATCGCTGGCACATGCCCAACTCCTCCTTTCTTTGTGAGGGTTGCATCCCCAGTTCTCCTTTCTTTCTGTGGGTTGCAGCGCGGGTGGGGGCTTAAGGATCAAAGGTGTTGGGGTGGATGAACCCCGCGTCCAAGCAGCGCGCGTACCGGTCTACCTTCGGAATCCAGGCTGACCCCAGTTGACTCGGCTTGATGCGGTGGCGCGTCTGCACGGAATCCGGACTACCGGAGGCCCGCGAGGTCCCACAGCGGCCCGTCAGGGCGCGGGCGGGAGCCCCCAACTCGGGCAGGCCGGGTGAGCGGCACCCCCCCAGGTGTGCGCATCGCTTCTCGCGATGCCACGTGAATGGGGCCGCCCGCCGCCGGGGCCGGCGCCCCAGGAAGCCGGAACAGCGGGAGCGTGAGTCGCGAGGACGTCCGCCACCCAGTTGCTGAACACCGAGCGGGACCGCGGGGTGAGCCCCGCAAGTGCGGTCCGCGCGGACCACCCCTTGACGGTGGGAGTCGTGCGCGGACCGTGGGTGATCAGCAGTTCGCCGACGGAGCCGGTCAGACGGACCGGGTTGACATGTGGCAGTTGAAGGGCGCGCCTCCACCTGCAGTTCCTTCCCGGCTCGCCGAAGTCGGCGCACGACCGCCGCCATGGCCTCGAACACGGTCATGCCGCGGCTCATCAGGTAGAAGAGCTGCTGGTCACGGGCTACCCCGCACCCCCGCCAACGCGAGGCCCCAGAGGACCCCCTGAGCCCCGTTCAGCCCATTCACGCAATTCCTGACCGTCGGGGCCCGCGTGCGCCCTCAGCGACCACTGAGGGCGCACGCGAGAGCCTCCAGGCCGAGCCGGGCCGGGCGGCCCCGGACGCGCGCAGCTTCTTCTGTCGCCGCGCGAAGCGCGTCCTTCGTTCCTGCCCACGAACCCGCACCTGCCGACGGGGGGTCGGGGGTGCACGGAGGAGATGCAGTGCCGGTGGGTGGGGCGGGGCCTGCCGAGCCCCGTACGGGGCGAGGACGCGGGGCGGCGCAGGCTACGGGCCCCGCCCCACCCACCGGCGCCCCTTCCGCGCGCCTTCGGGCGCGCGTCCTTCAATCCCCTAGGGGGATAATTCGTCCAAGCGCGACCGCAGGTCGCCCCGTGGCCGCGCTCCGCCCCCACCCCGCGGCCCAGCGGTCCCAGGCCCAGCCCGGTGCCGACCGGTCCCCCAGTCGGCACGAAAGCCCGGTGACGCTGCACCTACGTCGCGAGCCTCGCCGCGGCGCCGTCCTTCGGGGTGTCACCAGGGGGAGGGGGCCGACAAGGCCCGCTCCCCCTGGTGGAGGGTGGGGGGCGCTTGGACGAGTTATCCCCTGGGCCGGTGGGGCGGGTTGGGGCGGGTTGGGGGCGGTGCCCCGTCACCAGGAGGGACGGGGCACCGGCGGACGGGCGGGGCCGGCTACTCGAGGCCGGCGGGCCGGTGCGGCTCGCATGCCGTGGAGGGCGGCCCCCTCGGACAGCACGTCCATCGGGGCCGGCCCCCGGAGTCCAGCAGCTCCGTCCCTAGCCTCGGCAGACAGGGCGACTGCGGGCTTCGGGTCGGCAGGCTGGTCCATGGCCGTCCCGCTCGAGTCGACGGCACCCCGGGGCGAACCCCGGTGGCCGTTTAGAACGGCGCCCGGGAAGCCATGGCCGCCTTCGCTGCCGTGTACAGGGCGTTCGGGCTCGACACCGACCACGGGTCCGAAGTGTCCACCGACTGCTCCTGGACATGGACGGAGTCCTCCAGCACGGGGGCCTCGGGCACGGGTCCGTCCTCAAAGTGGTCGGGGGCGAACGGGTCCTCCTCGTTCGGGAGGTCTGCCTCCGGGCCGGCAGGGTCTGCGTCGTGGGCGGGGTAGAGCGGGGAAGGCACGACGGGCCGGGGCTCGGCTACGTTCAGCGCGGCGAGCTGTTCAGCGAACTCGGCGCGGAGACGGGCGGTTTCCTCCGCCTCCGCCGCCGCGGCGGCCTCTCGTACTATCCGGCGCGCGTTCTCCTCAAGGGCTTCCCCGTGCGCCTGCTCCCGCTCGTCGGCCTGCTGCCGGGCCACAATCTCTGCCTCAGCCTGAGCACGAGCCTGCTGCTCGGCGAACTTCGCGGCTTCAGCCTGCTGGAAGCGCTCCGCTGCCCGGTACTGGCAGGTGTTGCACTCCTGGCGGGTGTCGAGGAACACCCCGGCCTCGCAGTTTGGGTGCTCGCACTCATGCGTGGTGAACAGCGTGGCAAGGTAGCCGACCGGCCGGGCGATCCGATCCCCGCCCGTGTAGCCGGCGCTGGAACGGAGAGGGCCCCCGGCCTGGTGCCACCCGAGGCTCAGACGGAGCGCAGCATGCTCCGGGCGGCGCGGGTACATCGCGAACGGGCCGGTGCGGGCGTCCGCATAGTGGCCGAGGAACTCCCGCACCGCGCGGCGCAGGGTGGAGATGCGGGCGGCCGGGGAGCTGAGCACCCCAAGGGCGTCGAGCATCGCGTACACCTCGTCCTCGCCGGCAACCGGCCTCAGCTCCGAGACCTGAAGGGGACTCTTCGCTGCCCGCTTCGGCTTCGCCGCCGCCGCGCCAGCCCCGCCCCCCGGCTCTGATGCTGCTGACTGCGAGGAGTCGGCGGCGGAGCCGCCCGCAGCGGTCGGACTTCCAGACGCCGCGCCCTCGCGCGCACCCGCACGCGCAAAACCACCCGCACTGTGGCCTCCGGCCGACCCCCCCGGTTGTTCAGCAGTCGAAGAAGCAGAAGCACAAGAACAGGACTGTCCGGCCCGTTCTCCCAGGTCATCACCACAGTCCTGGTCGGAATCCTGACCACCGTGGTCGGAATTCCAACCAGGCTGGTCAGAATTCCGACCAGCGTCCGGCTGGTCGGAATTCTGACCAGCCGCCTTCACAGCAGCCCGGGAGGCGTCCCGCTCCGCCGCTTCGAGAGCGGCCCGCTGGGCCTTCGGCCGGATGGACGCCAGCTTCTCCTCGGTGTTGGGCCACAGCGGCGTGAAGTCGGTCGCAGGTTGGTCGTGGATCTTGATGCGCAGGGGTCGGCCCTGTGCCTTCCCACCGGAGGACGTAGTGACCGGACCGCCCGCCGGGGTGGTGATCAGCCCGACCGCCGACAGGCACCGCAGCAGCTCTCGGATCCGGCTAAGGCTCGACGGCTTCCCGTTCGGGCCGGGAATGAGCTGGCACAGCTCGGCAAGGGTCAGCACGCGGACGCGGTTCTTGACGCCCTTCCCCTCGAACACCAGGGAGCGCAGGATCAGGTACCCGCGAACATCGGCGTCCCGCAGGGCATCGCACAGCGCGATCCAGTCGCGGACGTACGTGCCGTAGAACGGGTTGTGATCCGGGCCGTGCAGCTCGGCGAGCTGTTCAGCGGCGTGCGTCTCACTCATCGGACACCCCCGCCCCGGTGGACTCGCCGCCGGTGCAGGTACGGCAGCGGTGCCCCACGAAGGGCAGCGCACCTGCCAAATTGATCTTGAAGATTTGGTGCCGCAGCTGCGGCACGAGGGCTACAGAAGGGCGAACGCGCAGGTCGCGCACGGAAAGATCTCCCCTTGATCGGGGAGCCGTGGACGGCAATGTGACCAGACAGGGCCCCAGAATGGTGGCCTCCCGGGGAGGGGGCCCTTATTCTGGGGTACTGGTGACTACGCGGGCCTGCGGGCCTACGGGCATCACCCCCGGCGAGGTCACCTCACCGGACACGACTCGGGCTGTGGTAGGTCGGCGAGTCGGATTGCTGTATCGAGGCCGTCCCTGTTGGCGCAGGGGCGGCCTCAGGCGTTTCTAGGGCACCGCGGTCGACGCCAGGATGTCGGGGTGCTGTCGGGCGAGGCCTTGCAGGAGTCGGCTGTATGCGGCCCGCTTTTCACCCGGGCGCGGTTCGGCCTCGCCCTGCTCCCAACGCAGTACCTGGAGCTTGCGGACGCCAACGGCCGTGGCGACCTGGAGCTGGGTGAGCCCGGCGGCACGCCGGAGCGGAGCCCGGACCTCGGGGGGAAGCAGTGGCGCGTGCTCACGGAGCAGCGCGTCTACGGCCGATCCGGGGTCGTGAGTGACCGTCACATTCACCTCCAACGTTGAGAGAATCGAAAGATACCCTGCTCTGCGCCGTCCGTTACCCACATTTGGGCCATCCGGCGTGTCGGACGGCCGAGAGGGCGGCGTGCGCGGCGAGAGACGTGGCAGCCCTCTGATGCCTGCTCCGTGCTCGCCACCGGCGAGGTAAGAACGAGCACGGGCCAGCGCGGGTACTGCACCTTCACCGCGCCGGCCTTGAAGGTACAGCCGAGTGTGAGCGCTGGGCTGAGTCCTCGCCGTCTCCTGCGGCAGGAACCCAGGCAGGCATGAAACCGTGGCTGGCGTGGAGGGCGGCGGACCGCTGGGCCGCCCATCCGGAGACGACGCCCGGGTCCGTGGCGGTTCGGACATGGGCGAAGCCGTGGTCGAGGTAGTACCGGTGCAGCCGGTCGTTGGTGGTCCACGCGTCGAGGCGGAGCCAGTCGGCCCCGTGCCGCGCGGCGTAGTCGCCCGCCCAGTTCAGCAGGCGGGTTCCCAGACCGGCTGGTGCCGCGGTGCGGTCGACAGCCAACTTGTGGACGTAGAAGGCAGGTGCGCGCCGTTCCTCGGGGGTCCACAGCTGGGGGTCGGCGTCCCTGTCCACCGTGATGGTGGCGAGCGCGTCCCCGACGAGGTGCTGCCTGACGAGGTAGACCTCCCCGCGCCGGATGCTGTCGAGGATGTGGGAGGCCGGGAACGGCTTGGCCCACTGATCGGACCCGCGCTGAGCGAGCCAGGCCGCCGCGTCGGTACGGAACTTGATCAGGCGCGGGAGGTCGGCCTCTTCGGCGCGGACGAGGATCACGGCTTGCCCCACGGGATGCGGGGCAGGTCGGTGCCCTCACGGCTGGTCTCGAAGACGATGACGTGCCGGTCGCCCGGGACGATGTTGACGGTGACCTGGACGGGATTGCCGGTGGCGTCGTACGAGGTGGAGATGTGCTCGGCGACCGGAACGCCGGCGCCCAGGTTGAGCCGGTGGGCCTCGGCCGGCGTCGGCATCCGCAGGTACAGCTCGTGGAAGCCGTACACCAGCTCACCGCCGATCAGCTCTGCGAGGACGGTGTCAGTGCCGCGCTGGACGTCGCCGGGGTGCATCCACTCGGTGCCCTGGACCAGGTCGAGGGCGACGTGGCTGTCGTTGATGTTGTAGGCGACCCCGTCAAGGCGCCGGACCCTGCGCCGGGCGGCGGCGAGCTGGCCGTCGTCGAGCTTGAGGCGCTCCTGGACCAGCTTGGTGGGCTGGACGATCGAGACCTCGATGTCCTGGCTCGGGACGCGTCCGTCCTCCTCCGCCACGAGGTTGGTGAAGATGTCCACCTCCGGCGGCTTCCGCCGGAACTCCGCCTGGGGCCGGTAGACGAGCAGCCGGTGCTCGACCACGAAGTACCCCTTGGGGCGCCGGGCCTCGATCAAGCCCTCGTGAACGAGCAGCGCCAGGCCCTGGCGCACGGTCGCTCGCGACTTCACGTCGAACGTAGCCATCAGCTCGGCCTCGGTGGGGACCTGCGCGCCGGGCTGGTACGTGCCGTCGGTGATCTTCCTGCGGATCTCGTCCGCGATCCGCTGGTACACAGGTGAGGACTTCATGGGCCCTATGTGTACTCCTGCCGGGTTGCATTGTCTAGTCAATGCAAATCTTTTGGCGCTGCCGTGAACTGACTGGCCGTCCCCTCTGAGCTGCAAGGACGCCTACCGGCGGCACCCAATCCTGACCTCCGCAGCAACTCCCGTGTCGTGCCCCGCGCTTGACGCCGCGTCACAGGACTGCCATCTTCGTCATCGCAAGGGCATTGTCTAGTCAATGCATATCGACTGGATGATCTTCATTGCCTAGCCGATTGTGCGCAACAACTCGACATCAGGGACCCGGTCCAGATCCGGGAGGGCACGCGGACTACCTGACACGGGTCCGGTCCTACGCAGAGGGGGGTCACAGCCCGGGCGCCGGCGAATCACCTGTCACAGGTGAAGTGCGCAAAAAAGCACCGCAATTCATGACTTTGAGCGCATCGCCCCGCTCGGCCCCGGCTGTTCACCGCCGGGACCGTCCGGGCCGCTACCAGTCCGACACCCGCTCGCGGGCGGGTGCCGTGGCTGTGGCCGCCCGGCCGAGGCGACCGGCCACCGAAGCGCCGGCCGCCGTGCTCCACCTCGCCTCACCCCAGGAGGACCCGGATGACCACCGTCACCATCGACTTCGTGAAGGCGGCCGAGGCCGCGTCCCGCTCGGCCGCCGCGCTCATCGCCGACGCCGACACCCCCGACACGGTCCGCTGGCTGGTCACCCGGCACGCCCAGGCCCGCCGCAAGGCCGCCGACATCGCCGGCTGCCAGGACCTCACCGCGGCCGCCGCCTCCGACCTGGCCAAGGCTGCGGAGCTCCTGCAGCAGTCGATGATCCACCTGGTCCTCGTCGACGACCGCGAGGCCAACGCGGCCACCGGCCGCTACCTCGACGGCGCCGACCAGCTGATCGCCTGCGCCCGCATGCTCACCAACACCGCCCTCAGTGAGCGGCTGGACCGCAAGCAGGCCGAGCGTGACCAGGCCGCCGCCGTACGCGCCGCCCGAACCCCCGAGGAACTGGCCGAGGAGGACGTCGAGGAGGTCCGGGCCCTGGTCCGCGTCGCCGTCCGCGAGCTCCTCAGGACCCTGCCCGGCCTGAACCGCTTCAAGCGGGTCCGTAACGCCGGCTGACCCGCCCCGCGGCAGGTGCGGCACCGCACCTCCGCCGACGCACGAGCACTACCCCGCACACGTGAGACCCCCGGACGGATAGCGCCCGCCGGGGGTCTCTGCGCGAACCCAAATCGACCAACAGCAGGAAGAAGGAATCCGCGCATGACCATCATGGCCCACCGCAGCCTGCCCCTGAACACCAACGGCATCGCCACCGACCTCCACGAGACCCTCGCCGAGGGCTGGTCGCTCGCCGAGGACGTGCGCGGGCTGGCCCGCCACGGCGTCGAGGTCAGCGTCACCGTCGATCCCACGACGATCACGGCCGTCCTGACCGTCGACCCCGCCGCCGTCGCCGTCCTGCCCGCCCTCCTCCGCGAGATCGACAACGCCCGCCTGGACGAGACCCGGGCCGGGGCCCCCGTCGTCCTCGGCTCCGTCTGCCAGGGCACCGTCACCATCCGCCTGAAGATCCCCGTCGGCCTGGTCCCCTCCCAGGTCGCCGCGCTCCTGCCCACCCCGGCCGCCGCGAAGGAGGACCGCTGATGCTGCGCCTGATCACCGCCAGGCGCCTCACCGCGCTGACCGCCGCCGCCGACACCGCGGCCACCCAGCTCGCGGCCGCCGACACCCGCGCCACCGACGCCGTCACGCGCCTCCACGACGCGGCCGCCGACGCGTACGGCGCTCAGCAGCACAACGAGCGGATCATGCGCGACGTCGACCGTCTCGAAGAAGCCAACCGCCGCCAGTGCAAGGAGCTGCTCGCCGCCCGCGGAGAGGCGAAGGTCGTGGCGGAGGAGGTGCAGATCGCCGCGATGGACATCGCCGCCGCCCTGCTCGACGACCGGCTGAACGACGACGAGCGGCGCCAGGAACTCGCGCGGCTTCTGGTGGCCCGCCGCGAACTCCTCGGGCTCGACCGGCTGCCCCGCCCGCTGTGGAAGCACGTCGAAGACCTCGCCCGCCGCGACGGCGAGGTCTTCGAGGACGAGGCGACGGGCGGCTCGACGCCCGCGCCGAAGCCGAACGCCACCGTCGGCGGCATCGGCACCACCCCGGCCAGGGAGGAAGGCGCGTGAGCACCCCCATGCTCGACAGCATCGACCGTGAACTGGGCCTGCTGGCCCGGCGACAGCCCGACATCGCCCGCCTGCTGTCCGAGCCCGCCCGCCTTCCCGACCCGGAGCCGGAGCCGGGCGCCGCCGACCCGGAGCCGGGCGGGCCCGCCCTGGAACCCGAGTCCGCTGGACCGGAGCTCGACGACGAGGACGACGACCAGGAGCCGGACCAGCGGGCCCTGCGGCCCATGTGGGCCCTCCTTGGACTGTCTGTCGTCGGCGCGGCGCTTGTCGGCACCATCGGCTTCGCCGGTTCCTACGACGCCGTACGCCAACTCGGCATCGACCACGGGGTCCCGCGCCACATCGCCGACCTGCTCCCCATCGGCGTGGACAGCGGGATCATCGTGTTCCTCGCCCTGGCCCTCGCCCTGGCCTGGGCCGGATACCCGGTGTGGTTCCTGCGCCCGGCGGCCCACGCCCTCACCTTCGCGACGATCGCCTTCAATGCGGCCGGCTCCTGGCAGAAGGGCGACCCGGTCGGCGTCGGCCTCCACGCCGTCCTGCCCATCCTGTTCGTCGCCGCCGTCGAAGCCGCCTACTCGGCGGTCTCCCGGATGGTCGGCATCGAGACCGGCGAACGGGCCGACACCCCGCGAGGGGCGCGCTGGCTCCTCGCGCCGCTGCCGACATTCCTCTTGTGGCGGCGCATGGTCCTGTGGGACCTCCGCTCCTACCGCAGCGCCGTCAAGCTCGAACGCTCCCGCGTCACGTTCAAGATGCTCGTCGTCGAGCGCTACGGGAGGGGCCGCAAGGTCCCCGCCCAGGCCCGGCTCCGACTCCGCTTGGCCAAGCTCGGCGCCGCGCTGGAGGACCCCCTGCCGGACGTCTCGGCCATCATCGAGCAGCCCTCCGCCAACGACTCCTCCACCACCACGAAAGCCGCAGGTCACCCCTCCGCTAAGACCTCCGCCAACGGCGACGCCACTCGGGCCGCAGGCGGAGGCCTAGCGGAGACGACAAGCGGAGGCGGCACCCGGTCCGACAAGGCGGGGAAGGCTGGTTCCGCATTGAGGCGGACTTCCTCCACTAACGGCGGGGAGCGGCCCTCCGCTACCGCCCGCATCCCCCGCGCCGCATCGCGCGGCCGACTGCGCCGCCCGTCCCTGACGGACGACCAGCTCGATGCCGCCCTGAAGGACCTGGACCCCGGTTCCGCAACGGTGTCCGTCGCCCGCGCCTGCCGTGAGGTGGGTTGCTCCGAGGACCGCGCCAAGCAAGCCCTTGCCCGCATCGGACGCCTCCCCGAGGGCGTCACCGTCTGAACCCGCCCCGCGGCCGTGAGGCCCGTCGCCGTCGCCGGCCAGGTGCTCCCCAGCACCGCCCCGGCGTCGGCGGCGGGCCTCACCTGAACCACCAGATATGGAGGACCTCGTGAGCTCCGACCGTTGGACCAGCGACCTCCTGCTCACCGAGCAGGGCAGCACGTACTACGCCAAGCAGATCCGGGAGATCTTCAGGGCCTACCACCTGGACTTCCGGGTGCTGGCCGATGAGGTGTACGGCCACCTCCTGCAGGACCCGATCGAGGGCGACGGCCCCCTCGCCGCCCGCCTGCACGCCTGGCGGATCTCCCGCCCCCTGCGGGAGATGGCCAAGCACGCCCAGGCCATCATGGACGGCGCGAAGGCCCTGGAGGTCGCCTACCGCCGGGGCCGCATCGAGCTGCCGCGCGCCCGGGCCGACAAGGCCGCGCAGAAGGAGCTCCACAAGGCCAGCAAGCACCTGACGGCCGCCCCGTCCGGGGTGGTCAACCAGGTCGCCCAGGCCGTCGCGAGCGACGCCTCCGGGCTCGTGCCCGCCCAGCCGCAGCCCCAGCAGCAGACCCCGCAGCCGTCACAACCCGTGATGCCGCTCTCGACCCTCTTCAAGGCCGCGGAGTGAACGCAGCGCAGCGGGCCGCCCGTACGCGCGCCAACCACGCCCAGTTCTGGAACGCCCGGCAGGCCGCCGCGAAGTCGCCCCGCGAGTTCGCCGGGCTGATGGTCGAGTACGCGAAGGCCACCGCGAAGAAGCGGGCCGACCGGGAGACCCCGGAGGGCGCGAACCCGGACGACCACCAGGTGTGGCGGGAGCTCGCCGAGCTCCTCCACACCTGGGCGCAGCGTCACATTGCGTAGTCGCCGAGCTCGTGTTGTTGCTGTTGTTGCCGCCCGGCCCCGGGGTCTCCCGGGGCCCGAGGCGCGCGCGCGTCGCGCGCGCGCGAGATTCGCACCGACCATCACTCACTGTCAACCCCCTTCGAGGGAGGTACTCATGACGGATCAGCAGTCAGGACCCCCTGGCGAAGGCCAGGTGATCCCCTTCCCGGCCGTCGGCTTCAACCCGCCGACCGCCTCGTCCCCGGTCACCGGAAACCCCGCCGCCGCCCCGGCCGCCGAGACGGCTCCCCGGACGGAAGAGGAACCGGCCGGAGCGTTTCCCACCCTGATCGCCCAGGCCCTCGTCCCGCCGCTCACCCTGTCGCTGCCGCTCGCCACCGCAACGGACAGTGATCGCCCAGCAGTCGCGGGCACGTCCTCGGAGGGGCTTGCCGCGACTGCGGCCGGACAGTCGATGACCCTCCGGGAGGGCGCCACCCTCTCCGTCCTGGTGGCCTCCGCCGTCGCCGTCGCGTGCCTGCGCGGCTCCGTCGCCCTGGTCTCCTGGATCAAGGCCCGCGCCGACCACCACCGGGCCGTCGCCGAGAAGGCCGCCAAGGGCGGGAAGTCGGCCGCCGCGGCTGGCACCCGCATCCCCTCGGGCCCCGAGTTCGGGAAGAAGGCGGCCGGCTCCGGCCGCGGGAGCCGCGGCGGAGGCGGCGGGTCGAAGGGGGGCGGGGGCTCGGGCCGGTCTGGTCCGACTGCCCAGCCTCCCTCGAACCGGTCCACATCCCCGTTCGGGAAGGCTACGAACGGCAAGGCGCCCGGGTTCGGGGCGCCGACGCCGAAGAACGCCCCAGCCGGGTCCGGCACCGGGTCAGGCGGGAAGACGAAGAAGCCCAAGCCCCCCGACGCCGGCACCGGACTTGGTCCAGGTTCCGGCTCGGGTGACCGGTCGGGTGGGAAAGCGCCGCGCGGCTCGAAGGGGACACGGTTGCGCCTGCCCCGCCTCAGGAGCAAGGGCGGCGGATCCGGGGCCGGGGGTCCAACGTCGTCCGGTCCCGGACCCGGGGGGAAGCCGAAGGCGTCCGGCCGGTCCAAGCCGGGCGCGTCCGGGAAGGGCCCGGGGTCCCCCAAGGCCGGGAAGGGCGGGGGCGCCCCCAGTCCCAAGAAGAAGGGCAAGGGTGGCCCGACGAGGGGCACCTCCCCCGGCTCGAAGTCCGGCAAGAAGAAGCCGAACTCGCCCCCCTCCCCGAAGCGGTCCTGGCTGCGGCTCGGGGCGGCGAAGGCGCGGCGGGGCCTGGCGAGCGCCTCGGCGCTGGGGGTGCGGGCGGCAAGGTCGAAGGCCGCCAAGTCCACCTGGACATGGGGGAAGAAGGCCACGGCCGAAGGCCTGTCGTGGGGCAACCAGGGCCGCAGGAAGGCCGGGAGCTGGGCACGTTCGGGGTGGACGCGGGTCAGGGACCGGGCCGGGGTCCGCTGGGAGGCGTTGCAGAACAAGCGCCGCGCGGCCTCCTGCGGAGCCGCGGGAGCGCCCGGGGCGCAGGGGTCCACGACCCCGCCCCCCGGCCCCTCGGGCCCTCCACCGCCGTCCGGTCCTCCTCCGGGCCCCACGGGGCCGCCGCCCGGCGCGGGAGGACCGCCCCCGCCGCCGGGGCCGGGTGCCGGCCCGTGGGTCGGACACGGCCCGCCCAAGCCGCCGCCGGGCATGGTCCCCGAGCCGCCCGTCGTGACCCTGACCCGCATCCCGCCCGACCCGCCCCCGGCGCCCGAACCGGCCGCCGTGCTCGGGCCGACCCCTGTACGTCCTGCCCTTAAAGCCGCACCCTCAGGAGCCACCCCCATGCCCACCTCAGACGAGCCAGTCGTCGCCGGAGCGTCCGGCATCGCCCTCACCGGATGGTCCGGCGGCACCGGCGGTGGCGCGCTCGACCTCGTGCCGGTCGCGTACGACTTCGGCGACACCGACCTGACCATCTACGACCTGATCGAGAACGACGCCGACATCGCCGTCGAGGTCCTGGCCCGTGTCGAGGAAGCCCGCCACGACGCCGTCGCCGCGCAGAAGCTCTACACCCACTTGGCGAAGCTGCTAGTCGAGATCAACAGGCTGAAGATCCCCGGCTCGCTGCGGCGGCACGCGTTGCGGCTGATGGAGAACGCCACGGAGATCCGCAAGAACGCCCTCGCGCTGGAGAAGGCCCTCCCGCAGGCCTCGGAGTCCATCGCCACCGCCGGGAAGCAGGCCGCTTGGCGGCACCAGGAGCTGGCCGACCTCACCCGCGACCACGGGCACGCCGCCCCAGCCGAGCGCGATTACCACCAGGAGTAGACCCGATGAGTGAGAAGTACCCGGCGCTGCCTGCCGGACCGACTTCGGCCCTCACGCCGCCCGCCCAGATCCGGGCCCTGAAGCCGGAACCCCCGCCCACTCCTGCGGTCGGCCAGCCGACCGCCCAGGTCCCCAAGTACAACCCCAGCCTGCCCGCACCCGGACCAGCCGCTGCTCCGAAGCAGGCCGGTGCCCCGGCGGCGGCCGAGCCCGCGACGGCGCTCGAACCGGCCCCGGCCCTCGAACTCGGCCCCACGGGCCGGGAACGTCCCGCGGGCGTCGCGGGCAAGGACGTCGCCGAGGCCGCCGAGAAGATGGGCATCTCCATCACGGCGATGCTGGAGATCTTCACCTACCTCCGGCTTGTCGCCCAGCTCGCCAAGGCCGGACGCTCCCTGCGCGGCGTCGGCGCCCGGGTCCGCGAGACGTACGAATACGTTGCCGACTGCGCCAGGTCCGTCGACCACCAGGTGGCCCTGGCCGCCCACCTGGAGGTGGACACCAACACCCTGGCCGAGCACCAGCAGGCCGCCCAGGCGATGCGGAACGCGCTCGCCGCCGCCCGCCGCATGGCCACCAATGCCGAGGAGATGGCCGTCCTGTTCGCCCAGGCTGAGGCCGCGCACCGGACCGACTACGGAGCCATCGCCGAGCGGGCCGCGAACATGCCGGGCGGCATCGAGATGGCCAACCGCAACTTCTACCGCTCCCGGTAACCCGGCCGCACGCGGCAGGAGCTGGGCAGCACCTCGCCGGCCGAGGTGCTCCCCAGCTCCTCGCCGGCCCCGTCCTGCCCATCACACCACCACCCCCTGGAAGGGGTTCGTCGTGCTGCCCTCCGTCGAACGCATTCAAGCCGCGCTGACCCGCACCCGAGACATGACCGGGCGGGCCGGGACCGTGGGCGGCGCTGCCGTCCTCCTCGCCTCCACCGTCACGCCGACCGCCGCGCTCGCCCTCGTCCCCGGCGCGCTCGCCGCCGGGGGCGGCCTCCTGATGTCGGTGGCCCCCCACTCCGCCCCGGCCTGGCTCAAGAGCATGTACCTCTCCCCCACCGTCACGCTGACGGCCGCCACCCTCGGGTTTCAGAGCGTCCCCGGGATGCAGCCCTGGGAGTTCACGGCGGCCGCCGTGTGGACTGGGATCACCTGGTGGGTGCGCCCGGCCCAGTGGGCCCGGCAGAACGCCGCCGCCCTGTCGAGGGCCGGCGAGAGTACGGAGGCCCTCGAAGCGGTCACCGCTGCCCCGGCGCCCGCGGTTCTGACGACCGGCCCTCTGGAAGCGCGCCTCGCGTCCTGGTGGGCGGTGGCAGCCGCCGTCCCCGGAGGGATCGCCCCCGGGACGCGGCTGGAGCAGCTGCGCGCCGCCGGCCCCCACGACTGGTCCGCCCACGTCGTTGCCCCCGCCGGCCACCCCGTCCCGGCCATCGACACCGAACGGCTCTCCGCGCTCATCAACGCACCCGTCGCGCTGATCCAAGTGGGCGCGGTCGCGGGCCACGGCACCGGCCGCAAGCAGATCACCGTCGGCAAAGCCGCCGCCGCGACGGACTTCCCGTCCGTGTGGGCCCAGCAGGTCGCCCCCACAGCGATGCCCGGCGCCCAGGTCATCCGCGTCCGCCGGGGCAACACCACCACCGGCGCGTGGGAAGAGGTGCCGCAGCCGTGATGTCCCGCACGACGGTGACGCCGGCCGCCGCCGACTTCGACGTGGTCGAGATCGAGGTGGCCGTCCCCCAGGGCCGGGTCATCACCTACGACCACCGGCTCCTGTGCTCCGCCCTCGGGGTCACCGACCCCGCGTGCGTCGCGGTCGAGACCGACGGCCTCGGGAGCGCACTCGTCACCATCTACAAGAGGCCGCCGCTGGCCGGGCTCCCGGAGCCCGACCCGCTGACCGACCTTGTCATGGACGCCGATGGGTACATCACCGTCGGCCGCTACCACGACGGCGAGCCCGCCCGGATGCGCCTGTACGAGCCGGGCTCGGGCGCACAGCGCGCCGCGATCTTCGGGACGACCGGCGCGGGCAAGAGCCGAGCCCTGCAGCTGATCCTGGCCGCCGAGAAGCGGTCGGGGATCTGCACGTGGCTCGCCGACCTCAAATACGGCCAGTCGGTGCCGGAGGCGCGAGGGAACGTCGACTGGCATGTGACGACGCCCGAGGACGCCATTCGGATGTTGCGGGCGGCCGTCGCAGTCGCCTTGGACCGGATGCAGCGGTACGCCGCGATGGGCCGCTCCTCCTTCTTCGCTGGCCGGCCGGACCCGTTGCTGACCATCCGCATCGACGAGGCCAACCGGCTGCTCGAAGACGGAGCCCCCTACCGCCAGGAGGCCGCCTACCTCATCAAGGAGATCGGCAGGACAGGCCGGTCGGTCGGCGTCGGCGTGAGCCTTTCGGCACAGGCGGGACACGTCGAGGAGCTGGGCGGCAGCGACACCCTGCGCGGCATGCTGAAGGAGGGCGACACCGTCCTGCTGCGCTGGTCCAGCGGCATGATGGCCTCCCTCGTCTCCGACGGTCTGCTGCCCGACGGAGTCTCGCTCGTGCCGATCCCCCGACTCGACGGACCGCCCACCCTGCGCAGCAGGTTCGACGCCGGACGCGGTGCCCGGCCCCATGGGGCGAGCACGGCCGGGATGGCCTACCTCCTCGGATCCCCCCGCCCCTCGGTGCTGATGCGCTTCTTCCGCGTCGGCTCCCTGATCCCGGTCGACGGCCTAGACCCGGCGATCCTCGCCCTCTACGGAACCGGCACCCCAACCCCCTTGGAGACCGCCTCGCACCCGGTCGCCGGCGGCGCGTACGCCAACCGAGGCGGCGCCATCATCCTCGCCCCACCCCGACCCGGAGCCGCCTCTGCACCGCAGCCGCCAACGCCGGGCGGACCAGCTGCCGCGCACGCCACCCCCGGCACCCCACCAGACGTACCGGAGCACACCACAGGGGAAGGCGCCGTTCAGCCCAGCGCCGGAGAAGGTCCTCCTGGGCACCTTGCGGGCCCCGACGCCCCGATCGCCCAAGGCAGTGGCAAGCCCAGCGGTACGACGGCGACGTCCCGCATCAAAGCCGTCATCGCCGCGGCCGGAGGGACGTTCACCAAGTCCGAGATCGTCGCCGCCCTCAAGGACGACGGTGGCCGACCCCTCTCCGCCTCACGCGTCGGCGCGGTTCTGTCCGAGCTGACCGGCGAAGGGACCCTGATCTCCCCGGAGCGGGGCCGCTACAAGCTGCCCTGACCGACCAGCAGCATGCCGAAGCCCGGCGCCCCTTCCCCGCATTGCAGGCCAGGAAGGGCCGCCGGGCTTCTCCACTCCCGCAACGAGAGCGAGACCCATCATGAGCCAGCACCTCGACCACGTCACCCCATCCCGGATCTGGCAGCCCACCCCCCAGACGCCGGCCGCCGAGCTGGAGCTGTACGCCGTACCCGTCCCGGCCGCCGTGCCCGTCGTCCTCCCGGACGGACGCACCGCGTGGGCCCGCGAGATCGCCCCCCGCCTGGAGACGGTCCCCACCACCCCCGCCACGGCGCCCACACCGATGCCCGGCTGGGCCAAGGGCCTCGCCCTCGCGTCGGCCGCGCTGTCCACCCTCACCCTGTCCGGAGGACTCGCCATGCGGATCGCCGCCCCCGCGCTCGCTCCGGCAGTCGAACTCCTCGACACGATCTGGAAGGTCGCCCTCGTCTCGGCCGTCCTCCTCCTGGGCACCGGAGCGATCATGCGGGGCAAGCTCGCCGCCAAGACCACGACCGTACCCCGGCAGGCGGCCCAACCGGTCGAGGTCCACGTCGGCGGAATCCACGCCGGAGGCGGCGGCCGGTGGCTCTCCCGGGGCGGCGACGTGAACGTCCGCCTCGACATCGGGGGCGAACGGTGAGCATCAGCGCGCAGGAGTACCAGGCGGCCGTCACCGCCGCAGGGCACTGCCAATGCCGCAACGACAGCCCCGGCTCCTGCTCCGGGGCCCACCCCGGGACCGGCCCGTTCTGCCTCGCCCGCACAGGCGACCCCGAGGGCCCCCTCCTCCTCGCCCCCGTCGACCCGAACACGCCCGACCACGAAGCAGCCCAGCTGCCCGCCGACCACCTCCTCGTGCTGTGCCGCGCCTGCTACGGCCGGCGGCACCACCGGGCCCTCAAGGCCCGCAGCGCCCGCGCCCTTGCCGACCTGAACTCCGCCCAGCTCGCCCTCGACCTTGACGCATAGGAGACCCAGCCGTGCGGGAGGGGATCGAGGCGACCGACTGCTTCTCCTCCTCCTCGGCCGGATCCACGTCGTCGCTCCGGGCCCCCGACAAGGCGGCCTTGGCTGGCGCCGCCAACTGCTCCCAGTCGTCGGTGTGAGCCTTGAGCCCGTAACAGCGGCAGTGGGAGCAGGAGCACCTTTACCCGGTAAAGAAACGGAGCATCGACTCCGCTTCTTTACCGGGTAAAGAAGCGGAGTCTTCAATTCCGAGTCTGCGCAGGTTGCGCATCGTCAGGCCCTGCGTGTAGCAGCCCCTGGGGGCGCCCTGAGGGCGCTCCGTCTGCGCGACCAGAGCGTGTTCGCTCGGGCCGGGGGGTCGGGAGGGGCTTCTTTCGGAGTGGCGGCATCCACGAAGGAGGGAAGTTAGTAAAGTGACCTCATGGTCACTCCAAACCCCCCTGGAGACAGAGGAAAAGTAGTCTCCAAGTTGCCGTCCGGCCTCAAGCAGGCACTAAAGGTTCGAACTGCCGAGTTTGACATCGACATGCAGGATGCCGTCGGTGAAGCCGTTGATCGGTGGCTGAGCAGCGCGGAGGAGCATGCGCTGGTTGACACCGCAGGCGCCGTCACGTTCTCCACGTTCCTCCTGCCCGAGCAGTGGGGTGGGTTGAAGGATGCCTGTGCCGCTCGCGGGATTCCGTTCGTGCAGGGTCTCGCCCAGGCAGTAGCGCTATGGCTGGCTGAGCACCCGTCGCCCCGGCACCGACCTGTCCGCATGGTGCGGCGAATCATCGTGTGCAACCAAAAGGGGGGCGTGGGTAAGACGGCCGTCAGTTCGGGGCTTGGAGGGGCGCTGGCGGAAGGGCCGGAGCATGTGGAGGCGCTCAACCGCCTTCTTCGCGAGGAGGAGCCTGTGGCCTCCGGGAGGGCTGCGGCGGAGGCCTTCGCTGTGCATGGGCTGCGCGTCCTCCTGGTGGACTTCGACCCACAGGGGCACCTCACCAAGCAGCTCGGGTTCAGGCAACCCCCGCGCACGGCGGACAGCCTGACCAAGTTCATGTCGGGCGGCCAGAGCTGCCGAGGCGTGATCGCTGATCTCGTCGTCAAGGTTCCCGGTGATCGCTTCGGCGGGAGGCTCGACCTCCTGCCCTCGTGTGCTGATGCGTTCCTTCTCGACATCTCGATCGTGATGGATCGCAACCGGCAAGCGACGCTGGAGCGGGCTCTGCGCCCCTTGGAGCCGCTCTACGACGCGATCATCATTGATTGCCCGCCGAGCCTGGGGCTGGGTATGGACGCAGCGATCTACTACTCCCGCCGTCGGGACGGCGAGAAGGAAGGCAACAGCGGCTGTCTCATCGTCGTCCAAGCCGAGGACTCGTCAGCGGACGCCTACTCCATGCTGAGCGAGCAGATCGAGTCCGGCGAGACCGACTGGGACATCAACGTTGACCGGCTGGGCCTCGTGGTCAACCTCTACGACGGACGCCGGGGCTACATCGCCACGTCTTCCCTGAAGGCATGGAGGGAGATAGAGGATCCCCGCGTCGTCGGCATCATCCCCGACCTCAAGGAGCAGCGCGAGGCCGTACGGGCCAAAACGCACCTCTTCTCCTATGCGCCGCACCAAGACCAGGCCATCGCACTTCGTAGGACCGCCGGGGAGATCACGTGAGCAGCAAGCAGACCGCAGCCGAGAGGGTCGGCGCCTCTGCGTCGTTCGGCGAGATCCGTCGACTCAGCGATCGAGGCCAAGCCATCGCAGAGGTGACGGGAGAGGGGCCGACGGACGAGGGTGCCTCTCCGCCGCAACCTCTTGTCGCGCTGCTTCGGGACCTTGCGCACAACCCGTTCAACCCTCGGGAGGAGCTCTCCGCTCTGGAGGAGGCCGCCGACTCCCTCCGGGAGCGAGGCCAGCTTCAACCACTTGCCGTCGTGCGTCGAGCTGCCTTCCTGGCTGTACATCCTGACCAGGAAGAGGATCTGGGTTCTGCGTCGTACGTGGTCATCGACGGCAACCGGCGCCTGGCAGCTGCAGAACTCGCTGAGCTTCCGTCGCTGCGTATCGACGTCAACGACGCACTCGCCTCTAGCGCCAGCGATTTGCTGGAGTCGGCCCTTGTCGCGAACATCCACCGCGAGGACATGCCTCCCCTCGATCAGGCCAAGGCGATCCAGCAGCTGCTCGACACACACGGATCGCAGTCGAAGGTCGCGAAGCGCCTCAGTAAGACGGAAGGCTGGGTGTCCCAGCGACTCTCGCTCCTCAAGCTCGCTCCAGAACTTCAGGAAAAGGTCGAGACGGGCGAGCTGAAGGTTCGAGACGGACGCCGCATCGGACGCATGCCGGCTGAACAGCAGCACGAAGAGGCACGGGTCGCGATCAGCAAGGCCAGCGAGCCGAGGCGTAAGCGAACCAAGGCCGATAGCAAAGTGGCGACCGCTGCTGCCGGGCCGCTCACGGCAGGCTCGCTGCCCTCTGAGTGCGATGCTCTCGAGGCGGCTAAGGCTCCCGGGACCGAAACAGCGCCGCTGCCCAGCCAGAGCCGGCACGCCGACCCAAACTCTGTGCACACACACAGTCTTTACCCGGTAAAGACTGCCGACACCGTGGCCGAGGTTCCGAGTGGTACTCGGGAGCTGACCCCGGCAGATGATGCCTACTGGCTTGTCGACAGTCGTAAGCAGCCCAAGGTTCCCTGGCAGGACCCTTACGAGCTCGCCGACCTGGTAGTCGAAAAGATGGAAGACCCCGAGCAGCGCGAGACGCTGGTCGCGCAGCTCTTCGGCAAGCTCACCCGGAGCCGGCAGGAAGCGGTCCTGGAGCAGCTGATGGCAGAGCTCAGCGCAGAGTAGAAGAACCTCTGCTGCGTCATGTGGGCCCCCGTGCGAACGGGGGCCCACATCTTTTTCAGGGATTCGGAGCCGTGGCCAGCGGCGGAAGCCAGCTCCGTCGTCTTGGCGGTCAGACCCTGTCTGGAAGGTCGGGCGCGTCCGAGCTGGCGATGCGGGTCCACCGCTGCTCGAATCAAGTCGTCCCCGGCGGCGAGGAGCGCAAGTTCAGCGGAGACACGTCGCACTCGGCCTCGCGGAGCGCCACGGCGACGCCGTCACCCCAGCGGTCCGCCCCCGCCTGGAGGGCTGCCCGTCTCCTTGCTTGTCCAGTACGTGGCGCGGCGTACGGTCTCGCTCAGGGCGTGGGGCAGGTTGCCGGACAGCGGGCTCCGATCCTTTCGGCCGCTACAACGCGGATTGGGGTCTTATTTCGGTTGATTCTGAGTCGGTATGGTCGTCGAGTAGGGATCATGTACGTCTGCTGTCGGACGCCGGGGGCCCTGGGCGGTATCTCGGGGCAGAGGTGTCGGCGGTGCAGTATCGGGCGGCCGCGCCCGGCTCGTTGAAGCCATGGGGGAGAAGCTCATGTTCATTCGTACTGACCACCAGCCCTACGTCCAGGCCGCCGTTGCTGAGCTTGAAGACATTGGGCTGACCGTGCTCGGGCACGCCGTGACCGGGCGTCCGCCGGCCGTACGTACCGCGGTGGTGACGCTGGCGCCGCCGGAGAGCGGCCCGTACGCCGACGAGGAAGAGGACATCGAGCTCGTCTGGGACGAGTCCTACGGCTGGGTGCTGCGGCTTCCTGCGGAAGCGGGGCTGAGTGAGTGGTTCATGGGGGAGGACCTGGTGCCCGGGCCCGCCCGGATGGCGCGCTGGGCCGACATGGTGCTTTCCCACCCCGGGCTGACTCCGAGCCGGGATGACGGGCCGCAGCGGCTGCCCGAGAGCGACGACGACGCGTTCGAGTCGCGTCTGTCCGCGTACGCGTCCTCCTGACGCGCTGCTGCCCCTTCCTCCCGACCGCCCCATAGGGCCGTCGGCGCTGAGGCTGCGCCGGGCCCTGCTGCTTGGAGAACCTCATGTCCACGCCGGTTGCCCCTGCCCCTGAGCCGCCCGAGTCGGAATCGCGACTGGGGCCGATCGGCCGCGCCCGCGCGAGCGTCGCCGCCATCGAGACCCTGCTGCGGCTGCGCGAGGACCAGACCGACCCCACCGAGGACGAGCTGAGCACGCTACGGCAGTGGCCCGGCTGGGGGCCGCTGGCTCCCGCCCTCTCACCGAACCGGGAGGGGACCTGGGCGGAGATCGGCGAACAGCTGCAACGGCTGCTGTCCCCGCGGGAGTACCGGCACGCCGAACAGGGCACGCCCACCGCCTACTACACCCCGGACCGAATCACCCAGGCCTGCTGGTCTGCCCTGCAAGGTCTCGGCTTCAACGGCGGCCGGGTTCTGGAACCAGGGTGCGGCGCGGGAACCTTCATCAAGCACACCCCCGACGGCCTCAACGTCGACTGGTTCGGCGTGGAGCGGGACCCGACGACCGCGGGGATCGCCGCCCTACTCCACCCGGGCGCCGAGATCATCAACGCGCGACTCCAGGACGCCTCGCTCCAGTCGAACTCTGTCGATGCGGTGCTCGGCAACGTGCCCTATGGCAACTACCAGGTGTTCGACAAGACCGCGCCGAAGGCGGTCACCGGCAGCATCCACAACTACTTCATCTGGCGGTCGGTGCAGGCGCTGCGGCCGGGCGGCGTCGCGATCCTGCTGACCTCTCGCTACACGATGGACGCCTCCGACGACTCCGCCCGGCGGGCCATCGCCAAGCACGCGGACCTGCTGGGCGCAGTCCGACTGCCCAACGGCGCGCTCGCCGAGGGCGGCACCGGGGTCCTGGCCGACATCCTGGTCGTACGCCGGCGTGATGCCGACGAGTCGATCGACGAGAGCTGGATGGGCACCAGCGGGGTGCCCGGGGTCAGTGACCAGGAGTGCAACGACTACTTCCTGGCGAACCCGTCCCACGTGCTCGGCGCGTGGGAGTCGGGCCGGGCTGCCCAGTACGGGCACACCCTGGCGGTGAAGGCCCCCGAGGATCAGGACCTCCCCGCGGTCCTCGGCGAGGCCTTCGCCGACATCACCGCCAAGGCCCGCTCCGCCGGCCGGGAGTGGAAGGTGTCCTCCGGCGCCCAGGCTTGGACGCTGGACACCCTGCCGTTCCCCGTCCGCGACGACGGACGCAAGGAAGGCTCTTTCCACCTCGTGGAGGGCAAGCCGCACGAGGTCATCGAAGGCGAGCTCGTCGCCGTGGCGCGCGCGGGCAAGGAACTGCCCAAGCTGATCAGGCTGCGCGACGCCACCCTGGCGCTGATCGAGGCGGAGACCGACCACGACACCAGCGACGAGCAGCTGGAGCCGCTGCGCGCCGAGGTGAACCGGCTCTACGACGCGTACGCCCGCGTGCACGGCCCGATCAACCGGTACACGATCGCGCAGGGCGAGGTCGACGAGGAGACCGGCGAGGCTGCCGTCAGCCGGCGCTACCCGCGTCTGGGCGGCTTCCGCCGCGACCCCGACTTCGTGGCCGTCCTCGCGCTGGAGGACTTCGACGACGAGACGCAGACCGCGTCCAAGGCCGCCTTGCAGACCCGTCGGGTCAACAAGCGGATCGAGCGTCCCACCTCGGCCGACAATCCCGAGGAAGCGTTGTCGCTCTGCCTGAACTTCCGCAACCAGGTCGATGTCCCCTACATCGCCCAGCTGCTGAGCATCGAGCCGGACCAGGTCGCCGGCGCGCTCGGGGACCTGGTCTTCGCCGAACCGGACACCGGCGACCTCCTCACCGTGGGCGAGTACCTGTCCGGGCCGGTCGTGGACAAGCTGGAGCGGGTGGAGTTCCTCCTGACGCAGGGCCGTGAGGACCTCCAGCGCCACGCGGAGGCCCTGCGGGAGGTCCAGCCCGAGCCACTCCAGCCCGAGGACATCAAGGCCAAGCTCGGCGCACCCTGGATCCCAGTGGAGGACGTGACAGCCTTCGCCGAGGAGCTCCTCGGCGTGGACGTCGACATCACCCACGTCGTCAAGACGGCGACCTGGAACGTCGACACCCCGATGACGATCCCCGAATCCGCCACCAGCGAATGGGGCACCAACCGGGTCGACGCCTTCGAGCTCCTCGACCTGGCCCTCAACGGCCAGAGCCCGAAGGTCTACGACACCTTCCGCACCCCGGAAGGCGGCTCTAAACGGGTCCGCAACGACAAAGCCACCCTGCTGGCCGAGACCAAGCTCAGCGACCTGAACCGCCGCTTCGCGAGCTGGGTGTGGGAGGACCCCGAACGGTCCGACCGGCTGGCCGCGGACTACAACCGGCGCTTCAACAGCACCGTCCTGCGCAAGAATGACGGCTCCCACCTGACCGTCGACGGCCTCGACCCCGGCTTCAACCCGTACGCGCACCAGTGGGACTTCGTCCAGCGGGTGCTGTCCGCGGACGAGGGCTCCCTGTGCCCGTACCCGGTCGGCGCGGGCAAGACCGCCACGATGTTCATGACGGCGCTCAAGCTCAAGCAGCTCGGCCTGGTCAACAAGCCGATGGTGGTCGTCCCCAACCACCTGCTGGAACAGATCGCCCGCGACGGCAAAAAGCTCTTCCCCAACGCCAACATCCTCATGGCGGGCAAGAAGGACCTCGCGGACGCCCGCTCCCGCATGCTCTTCGCGGCCCGCTGCGCCACCGGCGACTGGGACACCATCGTCATGACGCACAGCTCCTTCGGCCGCCTGGGAGTGCACCCGGTCACCGAGGCGACGTACCTGGAAGAGCTGGCCAACGACTACCGCGAAGCCCTCGGCGCGATCGACGGCGACGACGCCAACCAGCGACGGATCAAGGAGATCGCCAAGCAGGTCGACCGGTTCGACGCCCGCGCCTCCGACCTGCGGTCCAAGGCCGTCGACGCCGGGGTCACCTACGAGAACCTCGGCGTCGACTTCCTCCAGGTCGACGAAGCACACCTGTTCAAGAACCTCGCCCTGCCGGCCACGACCGAAGGCATGTCGCTCGGCAAGCCGTCCAAGCGCGCCACCGACCTCGACCTGAAGATCCTCGTCACCCGCGAGCGCACCGGCCGCGACAACGTCGTCGCCCTCTACAGCGGCACCTTCATCTCGAACTCGGTCCGCGAGATGTACGTCTTCAAGCACTACACGATGCCCATGCGCATGGAAAGTCTCGGGCTCGGCACCCCGGACGCCTGGGCCGCCAACCACATCAACTTCGAGACCCGCCCCGAGGTCGGCGTCGACGGAGTGTCCTTCCGGCTCAAGCGGCGACCGGTGGACTACGTCAACGCGGACGAGGCCATCGCCCTGTTCAACGAGGTTGCCGAGCTGCGGCCCCGTGAGGACTTCAAGATCGAGCGACCGGAGCGCGAGGAGCGCTTCGTGGAGATCGAGGCCACCCCGAACCTGGTCCGCTACGTCGAAGGCATTTCCGCCCGGATCGACGACATCCAGGGCGGCAACGTCAAGCCGTGGGAGGACAACATGCTCAACGTCATCACGGACGGCCGCAAGGCCGCCCTGGACCTTGAGCTGGTCGGCATGGACCCGGACGGTCCCGGCAAGGTCGGCGCCGTCGTCAGGAACGTTCTGGAGATCCACAACCAGACCAAGAACCTTAAGTTCCCCGACGACCCGCAGGATGTCGAGGGCGCCCTGCAGCTGTTGTTCTGTGACCTGGGCACCCCGAGCAAGGAGCGCGGGAGCCAGGTCTACGGGAAGATCCGTAAGGGCCTGGTTGCCGGCCTGCCGGACGAGGGACTGCCCGGCATCCCGCGCGAGCGCATCCGCTTCATCCACGACTACAACAGCGACCTCGCCAAGGAGCAGCTGTTCACCGATGCCCGCGCGGGCAAGGTGAACGTGCTGTTCATGTCCTCCCAGAAGGGCGGGACGGGCGTGAACGTCCAGCCGCGCGGTGTCGCCCTGCACCACGTCGATCCGCCGCACCGGCCCGACGAGTGGGAGCAGCGGGAGGGCCGACTCGACCGCCCGGGCAACAAGATGATCAAGCTCGGGAAGCCCGTCCAGTTCCTCCGCTACCTGGCACTGAACAGCTTCGACAGCTACATGTTCCAGCAGCTGGAGCGCAAGCAGCGGCCCATCGTGCAGATCCTGTCCGGCCGCAGGGTCGGCCGCGTCATCGAGGAGATCGACGCCGTCGGCGCGGGCTTCGGCGCGGCCAAGGCCATCGTGGCGGGCAACCCGCTGCTGATGGAGCTCGCCGACGTCAACGGTCAGCTCCAGGTCCTGCTGAACGCCGCCGACGGCCACCGCCAGGCACAGCGCCGCATGCACAGCAAGGTCGAGATCCTCGACCAGGAGATCGGCCAGGCCGAACGCTCCCTCGCCCCCATGCAGGCCATGGCCGACGCGGTGACCGCAGCCGCCGCCGACGACACCTGGCGCACAGCCGACGGCCGCCTGGTCCAGCCCGACGACGTGCCGGCCGCCCTCGCCCAGTCCGCCCAGGGCGCGCGCTCCACCCTGGACCTGGACGCCGGATACACCTGGCGCGGTCTGAACGTCGGCTTCACCTGGCACCGCAAGCAGCAGTTCGGCAACGTGGCGTACGAGTCGTACGCGCACCTGGTGGTCCCCGGCCAGCACCAGGTCGACGTCCGGCTGAACCTGCCCTGGTTCGGCAAGGGCCAGACCTGGCGCATCACCAAGGCCCTGGGAGAAGCCGCCGACGCCGCGGTGACCGCCCCGGACGAGCTCCGCGGCAAGGTCGCCAAGATGCGTACCGCGCTGGAGGACACACGGCCCCACCTCGGCCGCCCCTTCGACAAGCACGCCGAGCTGGAGGAAGTCCGCGCCCGCCGGGCCACTCTCGAAGCGCAGATCTCGGACGCGGCAGTAACCTCCGGCCGCGAGAGCCAGTCGGGACCGCCGTTCGACCCGGGCGCCGCCGGCGCGGAGATGACCGAGGCGGACGTGGCGATGCACGACGCCGCCGTCATGGTCGGCATGATGGGCGGCTCCGCCATCGTCCGCAGCGAGGGCCAGATCGTCGGCACCGTCCGCCGCGCCCCGGGCCCCGCGCCCGCCGAGGAGCCTCCTCGGCCGCACCTGGAGAACCCGGACCGGTTCTTCGAGGCCCTCAAGGCTGTCACCGACGCGGGGCTGGCCGAGCCCGACGTAATCGCGTGGGCGCAGAGCAACGCCGCCGACAGCGCGTTCTTCGGGGCCTTTGGCGAGTGGACCCGGGCCTGGGTGCAGCGGTACGCGACCGACGCCCGGGACCGGCCGGAGTGGGTTTACGCCTACCTCGACGATCGTGCCTACGACTCGCGGGACGTGCTCCACGGCCAGGCCGCGGCCGCCGTCCGGCAGCAGGCCCGTGCCAGCGCCGATCCCGCCCTGGATCCGGCACAGGCGGCGACCGCTGCCGATGCTCAACAGCAGGCGCAGCCCGCTCCCGAGATGGTCAAGATTGCGACCATCCTGCGGTACTACGAACCGCTCTTCCAGCGGCATGGCCTGACCGGCACGGCCTCCGCAGCCGACTACGTCACCCGCCCCGGCTACGGCTACGAGCCCGACCCCGACAACCCACTGCACGACCTCGCCGCACGGATCTCAGGGGCCGCCGACCGCGGCCGGGGCCACTTCCGCACCGGCCCCAACGAGAGCGTCACCTACCAGGTCGGCCAGGCCCGCCGGGAAGCCGGAGACCTGCTCGGTGACATCTCGATCAGCCTCGTCAACCTGCTGACCGACACCGGCGAGGGATACGGTGCCGTCGACCTCGACGCTATCCTCGCGGCCCCGCCCGGGACCGTGGTCGACCTGCCGCCCCTGTCCTCCACGCCGCCCGCCCCGCGCCCCGCCCCGGAAGCCGGAACCGGCGCGGCGCCCGCAGCGCCGGCCCCGGCACCGGAAGACGCCCCGGCCACGGAGCCCGACCTAGTACGCCAGCCCGATCCTGCACCGCAGACCGCGGCGGCCGGCGCCCGGCGACTGACCGACCCACAGCTGTGGGACGAGGGGCTGCGCGCCCTTCTGACCGGGGCCTCTGGCGTCGAGCGGCTGGAACAGGCCGCGCGCGCCAACGACTCCAGCAACTTCGCCATCGCCTTCGCCGACTGGGCCGAGGACTGGCTGATGGACCAGTACAGCGACCCGACGGCCGACTGGCCGGAGTGGGCTCGGCGATACTTTGGGGCCAGCGAGGAGGCCTACCAGGACCGCGAGCGCCTGCACGCCGCGGCGTCCACTGCCCTCTACGACCAGCTGCGGATCGATGCCGACACCCCGGCACCGTTTCCGGCCTCCCCGGCGGCCGGAAAGACCCCCGCGCCGGACCCTAAGCCGCTCCAGAGCCTGATCGACGGCTTCGGCGATCGGGTGATGGTCGGGCACATCGGCGGTCCGCAGGCGGCTCGCATCCACCAGTCAGCCGGGTGGGCCATCCGGGCCGTCCTCAGCGAGGAGCAGGTTCTCGGCTTGGTCAGCGCCGTCGCGGTGGACGGCCAGCCGCCCAGCGTTGCGTCCGACACCGTGCCCACGGAGCGGGTCCGGGAGTGGATCGTCGAACAGCAGCAGGCACCCGTCGCCGCGTACTACGCCGATACCTCCAGCTCGCTGCCACCCGCCCTGCAAGGCAACGGGGAGGTGCAGGTGTCGACGAACGCGACCGGGCTGACCATCGCCCAGAGGGATGTCTCCACCACGATCCTGTGGGAGGAACTCCCCGCCTGGATCGACACTGCCGTCGCCCACGACACTGCCACCCGGTCCCCGTCCCTGCCCGCATGGTCCTACGGGCGCCTCGACCACGAGATCCACTTCCGCCGGGGCACGGAGACCGACGCCCGCACCCTGGCGCTCGACGCTCTGTACGTCGCCCTGCGCGAGAGCCCCCCGCCCAGCGACGAGCAACTCGCCGTGTCCCGTGACCGGTACGGGCCGCCGCCAGCGCCCGACGCGCAGGCCACCGGCACGGAGCCGACCCAGCCGGACGCGCTCGCGCGCGAATCCGGGCCCGATCCTGAGCCGCTGCCCGCCGAGCCGGTACCGGGTGTAGAGGGGTACACGTACCTGGAGACCGGCCGGACGGTGGCTCTCTACGACAGCACCGGCGGACAGGTCGCCACGGCGAAGTGGAGCTACACCAAGTACCAGTACCTGGGCGACGTCCAGGGCGACACCGTCCGTGGTACGGACGACGCCGCGGTCGTCGCCCAGCGCATGGCCAACCACCATGCCGTCGTTTACGGCCGCGATGTCCACCGTCCTGCCCTCGACGACCAGGGCCGCGACCCGGTCTGGATCCTCCACAACGGCGACGACACCCTCGTCTACGGCATCAGCCCGGAGGACAAGACGGCCAAAGCGGCACTGTGGACCGGCGGCGGGTTCAAGCAGTCCCGTAGGGTCGGCGGCTACTACCTGCCCAGGGCCTGGAAGGAGCCCACCCGCAAGGGCCGAGTCGACACCGCGGTGCGCGTCCTGGCGGCCGCCGGCCGGACCGTGGTCGTTTACGCTCGCCGCGACGAGCGGCAGCAGCCAACCCAGGCACTCCCACGCTTGCCGGTCCTCGACGTCACCCCGCCCAACCTCGATCAGCTGCCGACCTTCTTCGACGTTCCGCCATACGCCGACGACGCCGACATCTCACGGGGCGTCGACCGGCTGACCGAGGCCTACGGGCAGTGGAGCGAGCTGCCCGCCGTCCAGGCCTACATCCAGCAGGACTTCGATGCTCGCCCTGACGGGTTCGGCACCCTGGAGAACCCCATCGCCGAGCTCCGCGTGGCCTACGCGCGAGCAGAGGGCGCCCTGCGCGGCGATGCGCTGGGCGGCGCGGACGAGATCCTCCGCCGGATCCACGCCGTCGCCGCCTGGAGCCAGGCACTGGAGCCCGCGGTCGACGCCGACCTCCTCGCTCCGCTCCAGGAGCTCTACGAGGCAGCGCACCTGCTCTCCGCGCGCACCCAGGCCACCATGTCGGAGTTCGCCCGCCAGGCTCAGCAGCCAGAGCCGGAGCCCGAACCTGTTGCCGTGGCCGACGGCAGCGTGCCCGAACCCGGCTGGCGACCCACCCCCGCGGACTTCGACGAGCAGCCGGAGACGAAGCAGAAAGACGTAGGGAGGAGCGGATCCCCGGCGGCCGCTACATCAGCGCCTAAGGCGCCGCCGACCGACGGCGAAACCGCCTCCGGTGTCAAGGCCACGGAGCCTTCCGCTGCGCAAGAGCGGGAGGACGGCCCGCCCACGGAGTCCGTTCTCGTCCGTGAGCTGCAACAGGACGCGGCGCCCGCCCAAGCGGCCGCATCCGAGTCCGTGGCCCCACTGCCTGGCCTGGAGCTTCTACCGCCGCCCCTCGACGTTCGCGCGCTTGAGCTCGCCGACACCATGCTCCCGGACGCCGCGGAGACCCTGCCGCGCGGCACTCTCATCGCCGGGGGTGGGGAGCCACCCGGACCCGAGGCGACACCTGCGGAGCGCCTCCCTTACGAGCGACGATTCAACCTGCGCTACGAGGTCGGCCAGTACGCGGACTACCGAGGTGAGGACGGTGAGCTCGTCACCGCCCGCGTGGTGAGGGAAAGCTCCAATCCTGTCCTGCGCACCGACGCCGGGGTCGAGTTCTGGGCTTCGGAGTCGTTCCGGCAGGCCCGGTTCATGGCCGTTCGCGGGGACGATGGGGCACCGCTGCCTGCTCCGGCGTGGACGGCCTCCCTGCCTGACGGCTATCGGGTCGTGGCTCCGGTTGAGGTACGGCCGGGTGATGTGATCCACGACTACAGGATGAACGGCGAGTTGTGGGTCTCCAGGCTCGTTGTAGAGGTGGTGGAGTCCGAGGGCCGCACGCGCCTGCACACGGTGGGGCTGGGGGACGTCTCGGGCATTTGGGTCCATTACGACCACCGGCTCGAGGCCGTCCTCGACGAGACCGAGGAGTCACGTCAGCTGGCAGAGGCCGCGTTGGTCAGTCGGGAAGTCCGCAACTACGCCAAAGTGTTCGAGTTCTCCCTCGCTGAGGTCAGGGTCCGACCGGCACCTGAACCGGCCCAGGGGCAGATGGACCTGTTCCCTCGCGGAACGGAGAGGGAGGCGACGGAGGGCGTCCAGCCGCTGCCGCCGGGCAACCTGCCCGAGGACGACGCCCGCCCTGGTGCCGACCGTGCTCGGCATCAGGGCGGCCCGGGCACGGACGCGTTCCCTGGCGACGCCGTGACGAATGTAGCGGCACCGTCGGCCTCCCAGGCGCCCGACGAGGGTTCGGAATCCCACCGCGAGGGACTGCCTGGCCTGGTGGTGGTGCCGCCGCCTCTCGACGTTCCCGCGCTTGGCCCGGCCCAGCCGTTCACGGACGACGCCGACCTTCAGGCCGATGCCGGCCAGCTACACGAGGTCTACCGGCGGTGGATCCAGCTTCCCGGCGTGCGGCGCTACCTCGACGACGACCAGGCGCGCCGGGGCGAGAGCCGGGTTCCCGCGACCAACCCCATCGCCGCCCTGGACGAGGCCTACACCCGTGCCCGGGCCGCTTTGGAGGCCGCCGCCGACATCGGCGGCCCGGACGTAGTCCTGGCGCGCCTCTACGCCGTTGCCGCTTGGAGCCGAGCCTTGGCGCCGGCCGTCGGCGCGGAGTTGGCCGACCCGCTTGGCGAACTGCACGCAGCGGCGCAGGAGCTCGCGGCCCGCTCGCAGGCGACGATCGAGGCCTTCGCCGCCGAGGAGTCGCCGGTCGAACCGTCCGCGGCGGCGCTCGTCGCGGTCCCGGGAAGCATGCCGGGCGAGCCGTCAGCCGTAAACCTCTCCGGTGTGGGGGCCGCGGACCACGAGGGTGAAGTCCTGGATGGAGTCGACGCGGGCGACCCCGAGTCCCAGGCATCCCAGCCCGAAATCGCCTTCCGCTCGCAGGCGACGCCTGCCTCCTTGGCCGAGGAGAAGACAGCCCCCGAGTCGGACTCAGCAGAGCAGAGCACCAGTGCGGGGAGCACGGAAGCGAAGACGGAGCACGCCGAGCAGAGCCCAGCCCCGCCGGCCGACGGCGAAGTGCTCAAGGTGTCCACGACCGCTGAACCTCCCACCGCTGAATCCGCGGCCGCGGCGGCGGACAACGGCGCGTCCCCACCCACCCCTCAGACGGGGGCAGGCGCCGCCCAGCAGGGCCTGGCACAGCATGCACCGGCTCCTGGCGCAGACCAAGCCTCTCCTACCGACGTGCCACAGGTGGAGCCCGCACCCGCGCCCGCCCCGCGGGCCGCAGCGCCGGTCGTCGAGGCAGCGCCCGCTGAAACGCCGGTCCAGACCGCACTGGAGGAAGCCCAGATGGCCACACCTGACGACCAGACCGAGAGCGGACCGTCTGCGGCGGCCGAGGCCGGCGGCGCGGCGGACACGGGCATTGAGGACCCGCCCCCGCCTCTGCCCTACACGGAAGTCGTACCTCTCCTCACGGACGACCGATACGAGCTCCACCTGTTCGGCAGAGACGGACAGGGGCCCGAGCGCGGTGAGCTGCACGTCGGTGGCGCACTCGTCGCTCGAGTCACCCCGACTGCGGACAGCCGCTGGATCGCCCGCCTGGCGGTCGAGGGCGCAGTCGCCGACGAGGCGCGCCCGGCCGACACCCCCCAGGAGGCCGCCTCCTCCGGCGCCCTGCTGTACGCGGTGCTCCACCAGGTGCCCTACGGAGAGGCCGTTCACGCCGCCGAAGCCACGGGGACGCTCGCACGGGCGGACGTCCTGCGTACCGACCTCCGTGATGCCGCCCTGCAGCACCTCGCGCTGATCACCGCGGCAGCGGAGGAGGCGGGCGAAGCCGAAAGGAATCTGCCTCAACTGCGCGCGTGGTTGGAGGTCCTCGCCGAGGCCCCCGCTGAGAACCACGATTCCCAGCAGATGGACGTGCACCTCTCCGGTGTCCTCACTGTTGTTAACAGGTGGGGCGGGGCCCTGCCGGCCGAGGCCACCGAGGAGCGGCGCCTCCTGGCGTTCCCGCTCGCGCAGCTGCGGTACGACATCACCCGCCTGCAAGAGCGCCTCCAGGCGACCCTGGAGGCGGCCCGCGCAGACGCGGAGGCCGTCCCCGGCCGGTCCGGTGCGACGGACCAGGAATCACCGACCCAGCAGCAGACCGCCGGCCACGACGAACCCGCGCGGTCTCAGCGCTTCACCACCTCCTTCCCACTGACCTACGACCAGCACCGGCTGCACCTGGAGGGCACGGACGGGCAGGCCGACCAGGGCGAAGTGCGCCGCGAGGGAGCCAGCATCGCCACCTTGCAACGCACGGCCGATGGCCGCTGGTACGCCCGTATGCAGCTGGCCACACCCGACGTCACCACCCTGGTCGACACCCCGGAGACCGCCGCCGAGAACGCGGCGGTGATGTGGGCCGTCGTCACCGGCTCCCCGCTGGGCGAGCCCGTGGTCGCCGCCCCGGGCAGCGACCTCCAGGACCGGGCCGAACAGGTGCGCAGCGAACTGCGCACCTTCGCGGCCCAGCACGCTCTGAGCATCGAGACAGCCGCGCGGCAGCTCTCGCCCAACTACGCGAGCAACCGCCACTACGCCGAGCTCACCACCAGGCTCGCCGACGTGGCAGATGCCGCAGGCCGGGGGGCCCGGATGATGGCCGCCGACCTCCACGCCCTCGAGCAGGCCGCAACCACCTGGAACGGAACGCTGCCCCCCTCTTCGGGCAGCGCGACCCGCGCAACCCTCGTGTTCCCCCTCGCGCACGTGCTCTTCGACGTCCGGCGCCTCCAGGAGCGCCTCCGGGCGACCGTGGACGCTGCGCAGCAGGAAGCCGCCGCGGCCGCCGAGCTCTCCCCGCCGGCGTCCGACATCGCAAGGGACGACGTGCCGACGGCACAAGCAGCGGAGCCCTCGGAGCCGGACGCCGCCGAGGCCGGTGATGCGATCATGGGAGAGCCGGAGCTGCCCGCCGCCGAAGAGCCGACGGCGCCCGCTGACCAGGCACCCGAGGCGACGCCCGCCGATGACTCCAACGCTGCGTTCCGGCCGGCCGAGGGAGAGAGCGACCCTACGGACGACGTCACGGCAGGTCTCACAGGAGAGCCCGCGCCCGCGGCGCCCGACGTACCCGAGCTTGCGACGCCGCGTGAAGACCCCCAGTCCGCCAGGCACACATCTGAGGAAGCGGAGGGGGCAGAACACGCGCCCCTGTGGGGGACGGACGAGCTGCCGGTCTCCGTGTACGCAGCCAAGGAGGAAGGCCAGGAGGAGCGCCCCGACCCCGAGTCCGCACGCGAGAGTGATCCTGACCTCCACGACTCATTCCAGGAGTTCCTCGCCGCCTGGGACGACACCGTTGCGAATGGGGGCACGGGGGGCACGTCCGCCGACCTGCACGACGAGGTACGCGAAGACCTCGTCACCCTCCAGGGCCTCATCGCAGAGGCGGCCAGCGACGTTCCCGCAGCGGACGCGGACGCGTCGCCGGCCGCGCCCGAACCGACGCCCGAGCGCGACGAACACCAGGCTGCGGCAGCGGTCAACGAAAGCTTGCGGGAGGCGGACACCCTCTCGAACTTGCTCCAGGACTTGCCGGAGTGGCAGAAGATCCAAACCGTCCGTGGCGCCATGGGACACCTGCTCACGGTCGTCAAGCGGCGGGCCGGAGAGCAGTTCGACCGGCTGCTCGGCGACGAACGCGCCAGCGGCTTCCTACGGGAACTGTCGGCCAAGGCGTGCGACAGGATCGCAGGGCTGGCCCAGGCCGCTGCCCGCAGGCTCCGCGGGGACGGAGCCCGAGCCGACGAGCGAGGTGGCGCACTGCCCAGCGCCGAGGCCCTGCTCCGCCTCGGAGACGCCGCGACCGCCTACACGGCCCCTCGGCCAGGAAGCCGCAGAACCCCGCCGGCTGGGAGGGTCGTGGACCAGCTGGACATCGGGGCCTTGAGGAAGATGGGCGAAGCTCTGGCGAAACCGATGCCGGGGGGCCGACCGAAGGTGTCGGCGGCCGCGGCCCGAGGCCGGTCGACAACGGCCAAGCGCCCCGTGAAGAAGCCTGCTCCGGGCAGCACGGAGCAAGCAGGTCACCTGCGACGCGGGCCCGAACAGCCTCAGCCGCGCAAGCCGCAGCAGCGCTGACCCGAGCGGAGGCCAATCAGATCGGTGGACTGATGGCCATGGGCCTGGTGTCGGCGTGCCCGGGTGAGGCGCCTACGGTCCGAAAGCCTCCGTGGCCGGCTGCGTTGGCGGCTGCGGGTGAGCGGGCGTGTGGCAAGGCGGCTGGCGGCGGGGGAGGGGTGCCTGGCTTTTGTCCGGTTTGCCGGCCTTCGGGCTTCGAGGGCGCAGGCCGTGCCCCCGTCGTCGCGCATGCGGGAGCGTGAGGCGAGCACACCGCCCGGCTGCGGCTGAGGGGGAGCGGGTCGCTGCCGCGATCCGGCTGGACTCGGCGCCGCTTCCAGCGCTGCTGGTCTCGCCGGTCCGACCGGCCAGCGACCGGACGTGTGAAGGCGTGCGGAAACTTGCCGTGAAATGCCCCTCTGGCCTGGCCTTTCAGGCTTGACCCACATCCAAAAACTTGAGAGTATTGGTTATGTCGGAAGGGGGGCGGGAATCCCCCAACCGGCACCGGCCCGCGGGCCGACACCGAGACCACCTCAACGAAGGGCACATCGTGATCGACTTCGAGAACCTCAGCCGCCTTCCCCTCTCCGACCCCGACGGGGCCGAGGCCGCCAACGCCGAGCTGAGGCCGGTCTTCGACCCGGTCCTGCGGACCTTCTCCGTCCAGCTCTGGAAGGACGGCGAGCCGTCCGGCATCCACGGCCTGACCGACACCTTCCAGTACGCCGACGAGCCGCTGGAGGCGATCGACGCCTTCCTCGCCGACAACGGCGTCCGCGCCCTCACCGAGGACGAGACCGTGCTGCTCTACGCCGGACTCGTCCGGTCCAAGGGCGGCTCGGACTGGCTGATGCTCCAGATGGGCGCGCAGCAGGCCTGACCGGCCATCACCCCGCGGACGGGCGGGGGCGGGAATCCCCGCCCGGCCGTGGACCCCACCCACCGAGCACACCTCAACCGGCCGTGCCCCGCTGCGTCAGGCGCGCCAGCGATGCGGCCAGACAGGAGCCACCTGTGATCGTTTCCGCGGACCCCGCATACATCGAGACCCTCGTCACCGCCGACGGAACCACGACGTACCCCGCCCTCATCGACCCGGCCGAGCGCTGGAACGGCTTCGTGATCCCCTACTTCACCTTGGGCACCGTCCGCCGGATCGCGGAGGTCCACGCCGCCCTTGCCGTTCGGGACGGCTACGACTTCGCACCCACCATCCACGTCCACGAGGGCGGCGTGAACGCCGAGGGAGACCCGAGGGCGCTTGTCCTGAAGATCGAATGGACGTGGTTCGACCAGGACGGCCCCGACTCGGGCAACGTCCTCAAGCCGACCGAGGACGGCTACTACTGCGTCGGCGCATACGAGTGGGCCTGGGCCGTGGTGGAGGGCCACCCGGGAAGCTGACGGCCAGCGCGCCCAGCAGCGACCGGCAACACCTGATGAATGCGCCCCGGGGTGGCCACCACGCCGCCCCGGTCCCGCGCCGACTGCGGCGCGTCCGAGAAGGCCCGGCCGGCGGGGCGGGGATCCCGCCGACCGGGCCACACCGAACCACCTTGACCGAAGGGCTGACCAACGATGACCAGCACGCCTCGACTCGACAGCCTCACCACCGACGGCAGCGACTTCAACGGCATCCGCCTCGCCGACGGCCACTTGCTCACCCTCAAGATCTGCCCCGGTGCCGCCGTGGCGCAGGAGGTCTTCCTCTACCCGGGGCTGGCCGCCCCCGACGCGGAGGGCTGGGGCAACAAGGACGACCTGGAGGAGTGGCTGACCGGCGGCACCTTCCGCGGCGGCTCGCTGTACGGGGACGTACCGATCGAGGCCGTGCGCGACCTGGTCGTTCAGCACGGTGGCGAGCATGAGAACCAGGAGCCGCCTGCGCCGAGCATGGAGGCCGCGGAGGACCTGCGGCGCCCCGACCCGCTGGGCGACATCGCGCACCTGCACGGCAGGTTCGCGGACGGCTACAGCGCCCGGGACATCCGCAGCGTCTTCGGCCGCATCTACGACGAGGGCGGCCCCTACCTGGTCTGCGTGTGGGAGTACGCGGACGAGAACGGGTTCGGCGGCACCTCAACGTTCTTTGCCGAGGAGGAGGACGGAAGCCTCTTCGAGGTCCGGGCCGACATCCACCGGTGGCTCAGCGGCCAGCAGGAGACGCCCGGCCCGATGGCCACCTGGGTGTGCGCGCCGGTGGAGCCGACCGAGTTCGTTGTCAGCGACGACTTCCACAACTACGCCCGGGTCGACCGGGTCGAGTGACCGGCGCCAGTCCGGCGGGGGAGCGGGGCGGGAATCCCGTTCCCCCGCCGGGGCCCGGCGCGAGCGCACCGAACACCTCAACCAGGAGAAGACCATGACGAAGCAGACCTTCACCCCGCCGTGCGGCAGCGGGTGCGCCGCCCAGATGGAGCTGTTCCCTGCGCCTGCCCCGCCCGCGGCGTCCGAGGCGCCCGTCGAGTTCGACTTCGACGCCCACGACGTGGTCATCGTCGGCGACAGCGGCGGCAAGGACTCCGGCGCGCTTGTGCACGAGGTGTGCACCCAGGCCGACAAGGCCGGCCAGCTCCACAAGGTCCACGTGCTGCACTGCGACCTCGGGACCACCCAGAGGGGGCACCTGGTCGAGTGGCCCGGCGCGCTCGACGTCGCCCGTGCGCACGCCGAGCAGTACGGCGTTCCCTTCGCCGTCCGCCGCAACGAGCGCTGGGGGTCGCTGTGGCAGCGGATCCGTGCCCACGGGAACTGGCCCGGGTTTTTCGCGCGCTACTGCACGGCCGAGGGTAAGACCGGGCCCGGCCGGGACTACGTGGACCAAGTCGGCGCCGAGTTGAACTTGGGACGCCCGGTCAGGGCCGGGTACGCGATGGGCATGCGCGCCGAGGAGTCCCCGGCCCGCGCCAAGAAGCCCGAGGTCGAGCGCCACCGCATGAGCGGCAAGGGCACGAAGCGGGTCGTGACGACGTGGCTGCCGATCCACCGGCTCACCACCGAGCAGGTCTGGGAAGTCCACCGGGAGAACGGCATCGCGCACCACGAGGCGTACGACCAGGGCATGCGCCGTCTGAGCTGCCGGGCCTGCCCGCTCGCCCATACCGACGACCTGGTCCGCTCCGCCCAGCTCAACCCGCAGTTGTTCGCCGAGTACGCCGAGGCCGAGGCCGAGATGGGCCAGCCCTTCAAGAAGTCCATCACCCTGCGCGCGATCATCGAGCGTGCCCGAAGCTGACGGCGGACAGCGTGAGGCCCGGCGGGGCGCAAAGCGTTGGGAATCCCGCCGGGCCGGCGGTCCGGCCACCGAGGGCCCTCAACAGACCCATAACCGAACCAGCCATCATCGTACCCAGGACCCCCACCACCAGGAGCACACCGTGAAGACCGTCGAGGGCCGCCAGTGGGCGAACCGCGAGGACCTGATCAAGCACAGCGGCTACAGCCGGACCACCATCGCCGACCTGTGGCGTGACCGCGAGACGAACGGCCACCCGCCGGCCCGCACCATCGACCGCGTCATGCACTGGGACCTGGAGCAGTGGACCACCTGGTTCGAGCAGAGCCGTCAGGCGCCCGCCGTGGAGTCGAAGGTCGACCGCAGCGGCGACCCGGACGAGCTCCTGGCGCCGGCCGCGCAGGCCCGCGTGCTCGGCGTCGACACCAGCCGTATCACCCAGTACGGCAAGAAGCCGCCCGCGGGGTGGCCCGACCCGGCGTACATCGAGCAGCTGCCGACCCGCACCCGCGAGTACCGCACCCGGCGTCAGCTGTGGGAGTTCGCCGACAAGAACCCCGCCTTCGGAACCGTCGGCGGCCGCCCGTCCGGCCCCACGGAGAAGGCGCCCGACCCCCGCGTCCGCCAGGCCGCCCTGGCGCTCCAGGCCACGCCCAAGGCCAAGCCGGGAGAGGTGGCCGCCTTGCTCGCCGAGCGCCACGGCGGATCGGTCAGTACCTGGAAGCGGATCGTCACCGAGGCCCGTAGAACGGCCTGAGCGGCCCAGCCGCACTTCCGGCGGAGGGTCAGGCCCACTGATCTGAAAGGGCCTTGACCCCCACCTGAAAACTTGAGAGTATTGGTTGTGTCGGATTGGGGCGGGAATCCCGATCCGACGCCGGCCTGAGGGCCGCACCGAAACCCCTCAACACCCCAAGGAAGCCGATGACCGACCACCAGGGCGCTCCTGCCACAGAACCCCCCGTACCCCACCGGACCGAGTCCCGCCCGCAGAAGCTCATCCGCATCGCCCAGGCTGCCGCAGCGCTCGCTGTCGCCGCGGCCGACAAGGCCACCGAGGCCGTGTGCGCCAGCCGCTCCGGCAGCACCGCCCGCCTGGAGGAGGCCATGCACACCGCCCACGTGCAGGCGGTCGAGGCGGAGAAATACGCTGAGTGGGCGGCCGAATGGGCGGCCGACGGCGCCGCCGAGCACACCCTCACCCATTACGCCAAGGCCGCCGCCGACGCCGCCGTCCACGCCCAGAGGGCCGCCGGTCTCGACGCGACGGCCGCCACGCTGCGCGCGGAACTGGAGCAGCCGCTGGCGCCGCAGCAGCACGCCGAGCGCGAGAGCGAGCGGCGCCGTCAGGAAGCCCGGGCCGAGGCCGAGGAGCGAACCGCCACCGGCATGGACGAGGAGAACCGCCGCCAGGCGTGCATGAACCGTTACTACGCCGAAGACGCCGTTCCTGAACTCGGCTGGACGGCCGGGCACCTGCGCGTGCTGGAGGCCGCCGAGACCGGCCGCCTGTACTGGAGCAACGGGCAGGCCCGCCAGGCCGCGCGGGAAGGTGCAGGGGCGGGCGGCCGCAAGGTCAGCAGCGAGCGGACCCGGGCCTTGTACGCGTCGCGATTCCTGGCCGCCGCCCGACAGCCCGACGGCACCCGCGCACTCATCCCCAGCCCCATGGGGCAGGTCGCGCTGGAACTCGCCCGGCTATACCCCGAAGGCCTCTACGCCACGGACCGGGACGCCTACCAGGCCCGCTACACCCAGGTCGCCAAGCAGTACGACCGCAGCGACGACAAGAAGGCCGCCGCGCGCCGCCTGCCCCCGCTCGCCAGCCACGCGTTGCGCAACTACCGGCGGCCGGTGACGCTTGTCGAGCAGGAGCTCCAGGCGCAGCGCGATGCCGCCGAGCAGTGGGCGGACGAGGGCGGCTACTGCCCCGGCGTGCAGACGCCCCGCCCGACCGCCGAGGACACCGCGCGGCCCGCTCCGGACCGTCATCCGCCGCCCCCGGCGCACGCTGACGCCGAGGGAGCGCGAAGTCGTTCGGGACGTGCCGCTGCTGAACTTCCAGGGCGCCCTCATCATGGGCCTGGTCGACCCGGTGCCCAACGCGTCCCCGATGCCCGAAGCCGAGGGGGAGTGGGTGCGCGAGCACGCGTGGCCCAGCCACTTCCAGCCCATCGAGAGCAAGTACCCGTGGGGCTTCTACCGGTGGTCCATGTGCGAACGCGGAGTCTGCTGGAACTGCCTCTCGCACCGATGTGACCTGTGCGTCCACCGGCAGAAGGGTGGCCCCGACGTGGACGACAACATCGACTCGGTGTACGGCCCCACGGGCAGGACCGTCGCCCGGCTCATCCCCCGCGCCGACGACGCGCCGTGCGTCTGGTGGTGCCGCTGCACCTGCCCGAAGGACGGGCCCGCGCCCGACAGGAATCCAACATCCGCACCGAGGCCGGAGCCCGCCCCCGTCGATGCTGCGCCGGTGAGCGCGTCCCGTCGTCCCGCGGACGCGAACCTGGCCCAGGGCGCCCTTTTTTGAGCGTGTACGGCGGCGAGGCGGCGCAGGTCGACCGGCCCCGCCGCCCACCGCCGGTTGCCGAGCTGACGGTGGCACCTAGGGCGCCTACCGTCACAGGGCACGCGTGGCCAGCTGGTACCGCGACCGCGGGCGCGCTGGGCACCCCAAAGAGTGCCGGCGGCGAGAGGGAGGGCGCTGGGTGGCCACCCGGACACCGTCCACCGGGCTGGAGTTGGGCGCGCACCGTACCCACGCCGTCGCAGCCGAAGGTGCGTGAGGCGACCGCACCCTGACGCGATGGGTGCTGGCGGGCAGCCGCTGCCGCGATGTGGACCGGGGCCGGCAGTCGACCACAGCCTGACGTGACCTCAAATGTGCGTTGAGCAGGCCCTTTAGGCTTGACCCATCACGTAAAACTTGAGAGTATTGTACACGTCGGAATGGGGCGGGAATCCCAGACCAACACCCCGGCCCCAGGGCCACACCGAATCACCTCAACCATCCGAGGGACAGGGCATGGCAGACACCCCCGTGCACAACGAGAGCACGAGCCCGGCGACGGACGAGGAAGGGCGCCCGTACGCGAACGGCTTCCGACCGGCAACGCTCGACTGGGACGGCTGGACGTGCGACACCGACTGCATCGTCTGCGGCACCGGTACGGCCTGCGCGGACTGCCAGGAGTGCACCGCTTTCGCGGCACCGTACCCGCCGCGCTGGGCGAAGGACTGGCAGGAGGGCGAGCCCGAGCGCGGCGTGGAAATCTTCGGTGGCCCGGGCGGCATGTCCACCGGCCGCGGCCTGGTCGACGATGGCGGCGACTGGGTCCTGATCGAGTGGAACCGGGACGCCGCCGCGACGGCCCGGGCCGCCGGGCACTGGGTTGTCCAGGCCGACGTCCGCACGCTCGACCCTCGCCACCCTGCCCTTCGCTACACCCACCGCTTCCACGGCTCCCCGCCGTGCCAGACCCTCAGCGATGCGGGCAAGCGCGCTGGGTGGAACTCCGACGAGATCGCCGAACTCCAGTCGATCATGTGGCAGGCCGGCGAGGCCTTCGGCTTCCTCGACGTCGACGACCTCTGCTCGCTCTACGGCGGCCCGCACCACTACTTCGGCGACGTCATCGACGGCATGGAGGACCACCCCGACGCCGACAGCTACGGGGAGCTCTGCGGCGGCGGACACCTACCCCCCTGCATGACCCCCGCCGCGTTCCGCGAGTGGGCCGCCTCCGTCGTCTCCGACGAGCGGACCGCCCTCATGGCCGAGATGCTCATCTGGCCGATGTGCCTGGTACAGATCGGCGCCCCGCTGGTCTCCATCACCATGGAGCAGTCCGCCAACCTGCTGAAGCAGACACCGGCCCTCGCCGAGGCGATTCAGTCCGAGATCACCAGCGTCGAAGGCTTCGGATGGGCATGGTGCTCGTGGCAGATCGCCGACGCCGCCCACTACGGCGCGGCCACCCACCGCGAGCGCGCCTGGATGGTCGCCACCCGGTACGACAAGCCCCGCTACGCCGAGCACGGCAACGGCGAGACGGCGGCCCGGGAAATGTGGGCGCACGTCCTGACGAAGACGGGCAAGCTCCCGGACTGGACGCCGGAACTCAGCAGCCGCATCGAGCCCTACCAGGGCCGCCCCGCCCTGCCGACGGTGACCGTCGCCGCCGCGCTGAACCTCCCCGAGGACTGGTGGGCCGACACCCGCGGCAAGCGCAAGGTGGACCCCGCCACCGGCAAGGCGATGGGCGGCGGATCCTTCCGCCTCAACACCGTCGGGCAGTGCGTCACCGCACCCTGGTACGGGGTCAAGTTCCGCCCGGCGAGCGTCCCCCAGGGCGAGGGGAAGGCCGCCGTCTCCCTGCCGGACCTCGGCGTGCTCGTAGGCTTCCGCCGCGACTACCCGTGGACCTACATCCCGGCCCGCGTGGGCGCGAAGGGCACCCGGAATATCGCGCAGATGATCGCCGATGCCGTCTCCCCGTTCATGGGCGCGGCCGTCTCCGCCGCCGTTCAGGGCGAGGACTGGTACGCGCCGGTCACGGCCTACCAGGCCAAGCTGTATCAGCTTGGCGCGCACAAGCACGGCGTCACTGCTCGGGGGACCGTGGCGCGGAACACGCAGGCCGAGCAGATGTACCTGTTCGGCGAGGCCGACGACACGAAGCTCCTGCGCAAGCTGTTCGCCCCGCGCACCCCGGCGTCACCCGCCACCACGGTCCACGTTGCCTGACCGGACGACCACGAACGCAGAAGGGCCCCGCCTCGGCGGGGCCCTTCTGCCTGCTCGCTTCCCTCAGCTGGAGTAGGTGGCTCCGACCGGAGCAGTACCCCCTGTGCTGCCCTGTGTGGGGACCACCGCCGGCGAGAGCGCCTCGGGGACAGCCGGGGCCGACTCCCCAGCGGACTTCCTCGGGTTCGCACGGCGGCCGCGCGGACGGCCCTTCGGGCGCTTCACCGGCTCCTCGGCGCCGATGGCCGACAGCTCCTCCGCGGTCCACCCCGCGGCCTCCGCGGCCGCATATGCGTTGCCGTACGGCTCGTCGAGCTCAGCCAGCTGCCGGAGCAGGTCGGCGCGCTGTCCCTGGATCTCCGCCAGAGGCTGGATCGCCTCCGCACGGAGCGCTTGAATCGCTTCCATCTTGCGCAGGATCTCGTATGCAGACATGGCCGCATCGTACGCACGCCATGGCGCCGGCAACGTGTGGATCACCGCAATCAGCGCAGTTTGGAGGGCATTTGATGCTCAGCCACGATGCAATTCGCAACTCGAAGGCCTACCTCAGCCACCGGTAGCAAGATAGTGCTTACTGGGCCCAGTAAGCGGATCGCCGGCCACCCTCTTCAGTAGGGTGGACGGCTGGTGATCATTGGTCCGAGCACGGACCGGGAACCCCGGAGGGGGCTGCCATGGCAGAGCCAGCAGCGGATGAGACACCTGCACGCCGCGCTTCGCGCAGACGCGAGCGCGAGGCCGGCGGCGCTCGCGAGACACGTATCAAAGTCTCGTTCAACGATGACGAGCATGACCTCGTGAAGGCTGCCGCCGAACGCGCGCGTCAAGCCACAGCGTCCTGGATCGGACGCCTCTCCGTGGAAGTTGCAGAAGAGATTGTCGTGCCGCTGCCTTCCAGTCAGAGAGCACTCATTGCAGAGCTGATCGAGGCCCGCAGGCAGCTCAAGAGAATCGGGGTCAACTACAACCAGATCGCGAAGGTGCTGAACTCGGATGGCGAGGTGACGGACGAGGAGATGACCTCCGTCCACCGGGCCCTGGTGACTGCCATCCGGCGCCTGGACGAGGCCACCCTGCAATTGATGCGGGAGAGGAGGGACAGGACGTGATCCCGCAGAAGCTCGACGAGGGAAGCGACACCTACGGCCTGCTCCACTACCTCTACGGTCCCGGTCGGCGCGACGAACACACCAACCCACACATGGTTGCCGCCTGGGACCCCTACATCGACGACCCGGCTCGGTCGCCCGACATGACGATCTCGGACCTTGCACTTCTCTTGGACGCACCCGTGTTCGCGATGAGGGGGAAGAAGCCGAAATTGCACGTCTACCACGTGGCAGTGCGCAACGACCCTGAAGACCGCATCCTCAGCGACGAGGAATGGGCCGAGGTCGCAGCGGAGATCATGCACGCCGCCGGCATCGCCGAACACGACGATGACGAGGGCTGCCGGTGGGTTGCGGTGCGGCACGCCGACGACCACATCCACCTCGTCGCGACGAAGGTCCGCGAGGATGGACGGCAGCCGAATCTGCGGCAGGACATCGTCAAGATGCAGGCGTCGGCGCGTGCCTTCGAGGTGAAGTTCGGGCTGCGCCGACTCAAGCACGGAGACAAGACGGCCGGGCGCTGGCAGAAGTCCGGCGAGCAGGAGAAGGCTGCTCGGCGAGGGCTGAGCGAGGCGCCTCGGGCAACTCTCCAGCGGTTGGTGCGCGAGGCGGCCGCGGCGGCTTCCGGTGACGCCGACTTCTTCGAGCGGCTGGCCGCGGCGGGCCTTCGGGTGAAGCAACGGATTGCAGCAGACGGCAAGCTGACCGGCTACTCCGTCGCGCTACCCGGCGACCGCAACATTGAGCAGCAACCGATCTGGTTCTCCGGTGCCCGGCTGGCCCCGGACCTGTCACTTCCCCGCGTACGCGAGCGCTGGAGCGCAGCGGTTCCGGCGCCCCGCGTTTCGCCGGCGGAGGCGTGGCAGGTGGCCGAGCAGAAGGTGCGAGCGGCTGCCGAAGCTCTTGGTGCCGAGGGACTGCACCAGGGGGCGGGGGATGTGTCTGCTCTCGGAGACCTCATCGTGGTCGTAGCGGTGGTGTCACCGCGGCTGGTGCGCAACCAGATCAAGGATGCCGCCATGGAATTCGAGAGGGCATCGCGGGCCCCTGGTGACCGTGCCCTGGAAGGGCAGTCGCGCAGGCTCTACCGGGAGTCGGCCCAGATCCTTTCGCAGTCGGCTGCCGCCGTCGGACGCAACGATGCGGCGGCCGCGCTGGGGTTTTTGCTGGCCTTGGTCCAGGCCGTGGAGGCGGCCGGCCGCTGGCACGACGCGCAGGAGCATCGCGCGCAGGCCCAGGCCTCCGGGCGGGCCGGTCGGCTTCTGCATGAGGCAGTGGAGGTGACCGCCGGTGCGAGCGCGGCTCGTGAGTACCGGCCTCGCCCCAATCGCACCGGCGCGCGGCCCGTGGCCGGGCAGCGCAAGGCTGCGGCACCGGGTGAGCGGCTGATGGCCGGTGTCGTCCAGGAAGCCTTGCCCGAGCATGCGCAGGCCGTGCTGGCCGATCCGGCGTGGCCCACGCTGCGGGCCCGTCTGGCGGAGGTCGAGCGGGCAGGCGAAGACCCCGCCGATGTGCTGGCAACGGTGGCCAGGAGAAGGGAGTTGTCCTCTGCGGAGTCGGTCGCTGAGGTGCTTACATGGCGACTGGACGGGTGGCGGGCGCAGCGCGGTACGGCCGCGGTCGCCCCCGGTTCGAGCTCGTCGTCGACAGCCGGGGCCGGCGGTATGGGGAGGAGCCCGGCGCCTACGCGCAAGGGGGTAGCACCTGCCCCGAAGCGCAGGCCCGGCGACGAGCAGGGCAAGGGTCCGAGGCGGACCCGCTAACCGAGGGGAGAGCACGTGGCTACACCCGCTCAGGGGGAGCCGTTCGCCGAATCGGCGGGCGAGGCGGTGCAGACCGCTGTCATGTCGGTGCGTCTGGTCATGGCTATCGCGGACGCCGTGCGGCGGCACCAGCAGCGGCAGAGGAGGGGGGCCGAGGAGGAGCTGCCGGCCGCCGAGCAGGCGAAGGAGGACGCGAATGCGGAGCTCAAGGACCTGCTCCCCGCGGACATCTCCGTGGCCCTGACAGCCGGCGCGGACTGGCCGCTGTTGGCGCAGCAGCTCATGGCGCTGAAGAGGGCCGGGGTGGACTTGGAGCAGCTGCTGCCCAGAGTCGGCGAGATCGCGGTGACCGTGCGGGACCAGGTCGCCGCGAACGAGGCGCGGGTGGCGCAGGAGGGGACGGGGGAGTGGGAGCGGATGCTCCGCGAGACCCTGCCCGCCGGGCCGGTGCGGGAGGCGATCTTGTCCTCGCCCACGTGGCCCGACATCGCAGCGACGATGGCGAGGCTGGACGAGCGCGGTGTCGATGTGCGACGAATCCTCGCCTCCGCGCACGATGAGGGGCTGGGCGTCGACCAGGCGGTCGCGAAGGTACTCGCGGCCGGCGAGGCTCCGACCACGAGCCGGGACGCGCTGCTGTCGTACGGGCCGCTGACCGAAGAGCTCGACATCCCCCCGGATCTCGACCTGACCGACCGGGCGCGTGCCCTTCGACAGCTGTCGATCTCCCCCCAGGAGAGCGCCCGGTACGCGCAGATACTCAAGGACGCGTTGCCCGATCACGTGCGGGAGACCGTCCTCGCGGTCCCGGCGAAGCACTGGCCGTTGATCGCCGCACGGATGGCGAAGATGGAGAGCGAGGGGAAGCCGGTTTCCGAGCACCTGGCCGGACTGGCGAAGGACACTTCCTGGGTGCAGGGCCCGCCGAGCCAGATTGGGACAAGGCTCTTCCAGGCGACGACCCAGGTTTTGCGTCACGCGCCGGGGGAGGCCCCGGCGGCGGCCCGGCAGACGGTGTCTACGGCCGCGGCCAGGTCGCAGTCGTCCACGATGGGCCCTACTAGGGCGCAGCCGGTCAAGGGGACGGCTCCGGCTGAGCCTGGGGTGGCTGCGCACCGGCAGACCGGGCCGGCCGCCAGGCAGGGCAAGGCGAAGTAGATTCCGCCCTCCGCGCCCGTGTGCCGCAGACCTTTCTCGAGGTCTGCGGCACACCCCTTTTAAGGGGTGGAGGGAGTCAGGGCCGGGTGGCTCCGTAGTAGTCGGAGGAGGGCATGGCGGTGTCGATGGACTGGACGGTGACGGTGCGGCCGGTCTTGGGGGCATGCAGGATGGTGCCGTCGCCCGCGTAGATCGCGACGTGGTAGATCGAGGCGGACCCGCCGTGGGACCAGAACAGCAGGTCTCCGACCTTGAGCTGGCTGCGGGCGATGGGACGGTCGGAAGTCTGGCCGTACTGGGCGGCAGCTGTGCGCGCCAGGTGGGTGGAGGGCCAGTAGGCGTACTGCACCAGGCTGGAGCAGTCGAAGCCGACCGTCACCGAGGCGGAGCACTTCCCGTTGAGGTAGCCGTTGATGCCGTCGCAGAAGCCGATGCTCGGGCCGTCAGGGCCGCCGCCGCCCCAGGAGTAGGGGGTGCCCATCCGCGCGGCAGCTCTGCGCAGGGCGTCCGGGCCGCTGCCGTGGCCGGTGACGTCGAGGGAGTCCGTGCCCTGGAAGCGGATGAGGTCGGCGAGGATGACGCGGACGTAGGTGTAGGTCTGGCCTTCGGCGAAGGTGGCCGGTGGCACGCCACCGAACCGGATGACCGCGCCCCAGCCCGCGTTGTAGCCGGCGAGGGCGAGGCCTCGGGTGTCGCCGGGGTATCCGGACTTCTTGGCGTCGCCGAGGAGGGAGCACATGTAGCGGCCCTGAGCCATGACAGCGTCGCCGATGTCGAACGGGGAGCTCTCGCCGTTGCCGTCATCGTCGCGGCCGTACGTGGCCCAGGTGCCGTCGACGAACTGCGCCGGCCCCTTGGCGCCGGCATCGGACCGGGCG
>NZ_JOGB01000022.1 GCF_000719335.1 Streptomyces sp. NRRL S-87 | reverse complement strand
GCCCCAAAGCCCCAGGGGTGGGCCTGCCGCAGGGCCTGCAGGCCATGACGGGTCAAGAGGCGAGGGGACCCACACACCACGGGACGGCCCCACGAAGCGGGCCCACACACCACGGACGTGCCCCACGAAGCGAGAGTCCACCGCCCCGGCTGGTCAGGGCTGTCCGATCGTCCCGGTCGCCCCGATCGTCCCGGTTGCCCCGGTCGCCAGGGTGATGCCGAGCGGCGTGCGCTCGTACAGCACCCGGTGGCCGTGCCGGTGCGCGAGCAGCAGTCCGGCCCCGCGCAGCGCGGACAGGTGCTCCGAGACGGTGGACGGGGCGAGTCCGAGGCGCCGGGCCAGGTCGGTGGTGGCCGCCGGCTCCTCCAGCGCGCACAGCACGTCCGCCCGGGCCCGGCCCAGCAGCCGGGCGAGCGCTGCGGGCGTACGGGCGGCGGGTCCGCCCCACAGCCCGGCGATGCCCCGCGCCGGGTAGACCACGGTGGGCTGCCAGGGCGGGTCGAACCCGCTGACCACCTCCGGCCAGCCGAACGCACTCGGCATCAGGACCAGCCCCTGGCCGTCGAGTTCGCGCACGTGCTGCCCGGGGCGGTCGATGACCAGCGTGCCGTCCCGCCAGGTCAGCGTCGGGTGCAGGCCGTTGAAGAGGGCCTCCAGGCCGCCCTCCGCCAACCGCCGCGAGTGGAAGACCAGGTCCGCCTCCAGCAGCGCCCGCAGCCGGGGCCAGTGCGGCTCCACCAGCACCCGCCAGGCCGCCTCGGTGAGGTCGGCGAGCTCCCGTACCGCGCGCGCCGGATCGGCCAGCATCGCCCGGCCGAGCGGGCTCCCGTACGCCCCCGGCGTGTCCCGCAGGGCGCGCCCGATCTCCGCCCGGGCCGTGGCCGGGTCGGTCGCCCGCACCGCCGCCATCTCCTCCTCGAAGCCGGTCGCCGGACCGAGCGGCGGCGGGCCGAGGAAGTCGGGGGTGTAGCCGCGCACCGGCATCAGCAGCCACAGCGGGCGCAGGTCCAGCTCCGCCGCGGCCGCCCTGATGCCGCGCAACCACGGCAGGTGGTAGCCGTGCCGGCCGGGGCGCTGCAGCGTGCGGACGGCCTCCTGGGTCTCCCAGCGGGGGGAGAGGGCGAACCGGCAGCGCAGCAGGTCGCCCTCGCCGAAGCGGAGTTCGAAGGGCATGGCACCGCCTCTGATTCGGGTGGGCCCGAATCTATACCGGGCGGCCCCCGGCCCCGCCAGGGTGGGCGGCATGACCACCGCCGTCCCCCGGGCGGGGGGCGCCGGCTACCGCGCCGCCTTCGCCGTGCGCGAGTTCCGGCCCGTGTTCGCCGCCCACCTCGTCTCCGTCATCGGCCTCGTCGTCGCGGAGCTCGCCCTCACCGTCCTCGTCTACCGCCTCACCGGCTCGCCCCTGATGAGCGCGCTCACGTTCGCGCTCGGCTTCCTGCCGTACGTCCTCGGCGGCACCCTGCTCGCCGGCCTCGCCGACCGCCACCCCGCCCGACGCGTCCTGGTCGCCTGCGACCTGGTGTGCGCCGCCTGCGCCGCCGCCATGGTGCTGCCGGGCGCCCCGGTGGCCGCCCTCCTCGTGCTGCGCTGCGCGATGGCCTTCGTCGCCCCCCTCTTCCAGGGCACCCGCAACGCCTCCCTCGCCGACATCCTCGGCTCCGGCCCGGTGTTCGTGCTGGGCCGCTCGCTGCTGCGCGTGGTCGCCCAGAGCGCGCAGCTGGTCGGCTTCGGGCTGGGCGGGCTGCTGCTCACCGTCCTCGCCCCGCGCGCGGCGCTCGCCCTCACCGCCGCCGCCTTCCTCGGCTCGGCCGCACTGCTGCGCTTCGGGACCCGCGACAGGCCCGCCCGGGCCGCCGGGGACCGCACCTCGCCGCTGGCGGGGGCGCGGGCGGTGCTGGGGGACCGGCGGCTGCGGGCGCTCACCCTGATGTTCTGGGTGCCGTCCTTCTTCCTGATCGCCGCCGAGGCGCTGATGGTCCCGTACGCCGAGCGCGTCGGGGCCGGCACGGTGGCGCTCGGGCTGCTGATGTGCGCGATGCCGGTGGGGGCCGTCGCGGGGGAGCTGTGGGCCGGTTCCGCGCTCGGCCCGGCCGCCCGCTCCAGGATCGCCCGGCCGCTCGCGGCCGTCAGCCTGCTGCCGCTGCTCGCGTACGCCGGCCGGCCGGGGGTGCCGGTGCTGCTTGGCGTACTGCTCGTGGCCGGCCTGGCGCACGCGTACACCCTGGGACTGGACCAGTGGTACGTGGCCGCCGTCCCGGAGGACCTGCGGGGACGGGCCATGACCCTGCTGAGCAGCGGGCTGATGACCCTCCAGGGGGCCGGCATGGCGGTGGCCGGGCTGGCGGCGGAGTACCTGCCGGTGCACGCGGTGGTGGCCGGCGCGGGGGCACTCGGCACGCTGAGCGTGCTGGTCCTGCTCGGGGAGCTGCGCCGCACGGGGGCGGACGCCGCCACCCGGGAGCGCGGACCAAAGGGCGAGACGGGGCTGACCACCATATGACCGGCCGGTAAGGTCGGAGCGTGCCCAAGCCGCTCAGCCTCCCCTTCGACCCCATCGCCCGCGCCGACGAACTGTGGCAGCGCCGCTGGGGCCCGGTGCCCTCGATGGCCGCCATCACCTCGATCATGCGGGCCCACCAGATCCTGCTCGGCGAGGTGGACTCGGTCGTCAAGCCGTACGGGCTGACCTTCGCCCGCTACGAGGCGCTGGTGCTGCTGACCTTCTCGAAGTCGGGCGAGCTGCCGATGTCGAAGATCGGCGAGCGTCTGATGGTGCACCCGACCTCGGTCACCAACACCGTCGACCGGCTGGTGAGGTCCGGGCTGGTCGCCAAGCGCCCCAACCCGAACGACGGCCGCGGCACCCTCGCCTCCATCACCGACAAGGGCCGCGAGGTCGTCGAGGCAGCCACCCGGGACCTGATGGCGATGGACTTCGGCATGGGCGCCTACGACGCCGAGGAGTGCGCGGAGATCTTCGCGATGCTGCGTCCGCTGCGGATCTCCTCCGGCGACTTCGAGGAGAAGTAGCCCGCGGCGCCCCCCGTCAAGATCGCACCATTCGGGCGGTTACGCTCGAGGGCATGAAAAAGAGCGTGCTGACCAGGTACCGGGTGATGGCCTTCGCCACCGCCGTCATGCTGCTGGTGCTGTGCACCTGCATGATCTTCAAGTACGGCTTCGACAAGGGCGCGGACCTGACCTTCGTGGTCTCCCAGATCCACGGCGTCCTGTTCATGATCTACCTGGTCTTCGCCTTCGACCTCAGCTCCAAGGCCAAGTGGCCGTTCGGCAAGATGCTGTGGGTCATGGTCAGCGGCACCATCCCGCTGGCCGCCTTCTTCGTCGAGCGCAAGGTCCGCGAGGAGGTCGAGCCGCTGGTGCTCGACGCCGTCCCCGCGCCCGCGAAGGCCTGAGTCCTGCCCCCGTACGGGGGAAGCGTCCGGACCCCCGGGGATGTCCCCGGGGGTTTGCCATCGACATTTAGTAGGACGTCCTAGTAAATTCGAAGGCATGGACGCTGACGCCATCGAGCAGGGCCGCCACCGCTGGCAGGCCCGTTACGACAAGGCCCGCAAGCGGGACGCCGACTTCACGACCCTCTCCGGCGATTCCGTCGAGCCCGTGTACGGGCCGCGGCCCGGCGACACGTACGAGGGCTTCGACCGCATCGGCTGGCCGGGGGAGTACCCCTTCACCCGCGGCCTGCACCCCACCGGCTACCGCGGCCGCACGTGGACCATCCGCCAGTTCGCCGGCTTCGGCAACGCCGAGCAGACGAACGAGCGGTACAAGATGATCCTCGCCGCGGGCGGCGGCGGCCTCTCGGTCGCCTTCGACATGCCCACCCTCATGGGCCGCGACTCGGACGACCCGCGCTCCCTGGGCGAGGTCGGCCACTGCGGCGTGGCCATCGACTCGGCCGCCGACATGGAGGTCCTCTTCAAGGACATCCCGCTCGGCGACGTCACGACGTCGATGACCATCTCCGGCCCCGCCGTCCCCGCCTTCTGCATGTACCTGGTCGCCGCCGAGCGCCAGGGTGTCGACCCGGGCGTGCTCAACGGCACGCTCCAGACCGACATCTTCAAGGAGTACATCGCGCAGAAGGAGTGGATCTTCGGACCGGAGCCCCACCTGCGCCTCATCGGCGACCTCATGGAGTACTGCGCCGAGGGCATCCCGGCGTACAAGCCCCTGTCGGTCTCCGGCTACCACATCCGCGAGGCCGGGGCCACGGCCGCGCAGGAGCTCGCGTACACGCTCGCCGACGGCTTCGGCTACGTCGAGCTCGGCCTGTCCCGCGGCCTGGACGTCAACGTCTTCGCGCCCGGCCTGTCCTTCTTCTTCGACGCGCACGTGGACTTCTTCGAGGAGATCGCGAAGTTCCGCGCAGCCCGCCGCATCTGGGCCCGCTGGATGAAGGAGGTGTACGGCGCCACCTCCGAGAAGGCCCAGTGGCTGCGCTTCCACACCCAGACCGCCGGCGTCTCCCTCACCGCCCAGCAGCCGTACAACAACGTGGTCCGCACCGCCGTCGAGGCGCTCGCGGCCGTGCTCGGCGGCACCAACTCGCTGCACACCAACGCCCTCGACGAGACCCTCGCGCTGCCCAGCGAGCAGGCCGCCGAGATCGCCCTGCGCACGCAGCAGGTGCTGATGGAGGAGACCGGCGTCGCCAACGTGGCCGACCCGCTGGGCGGCTCCTGGTACGTCGAGCAGCTCACCGACCGCATCGAGGCGGACGCGGAGAAGATCTTCGAACAGATCAAGGAGCGCGGCCTGCGCGCCCACCCGGACGGCAAGCACCCGATCGGGCCGATCACCTCCGGCATCCTGCGCGGCATCGAGGACGGCTGGTTCACCGGCGAGATCGCCGAGTCGGCCTTCCAGTACCAGCGCTCGCTGGAGAAGGGCGACAAGCGGGTCGTCGGCGTCAACTGCCACGACGGCTCCGTCACCGGCGACCTCGAGATCCTGCGGGTCAGCCACGAGGTCGAGTGGGAGCAGGTGCGTCTGCTCGGCGAGCGCAAGGAGCGCCGCGACGACGCGAAGGTCAAGTCCTCGCTGGAGGCCATGCTGACGGCCGCGCGCGACGGATCGAACATGATCCCCGCGATGCTGGACGCCGTCCGCGCGGAGGCCACGCTCGGCGAGATCTGCAACGTGCTCCGCGACGAGTGGGGCACGTACACGGAGCCGGCCGGCTTCTGAGCCGCGGCACCCGGACCCGCGGGCCACTGGCCGCCCGCGAAGCGCCGAAGGGCGCGGCCCTCTGCCCTGGGGTCGCGCCCTTCGGCGTACCCGGGGACCCGCACACCACGGGACGGCCCCACGAAGCGGGAGCCCACCCCGACACCGATGCGCCGGCGCGGCCCCGGCCCTCGGGACGCTACGAGGCCGCGCCCTTCAGTCCGTGCATCAGCAGGGTGGTGAACATGGCCACCCACGTCCCGTCGACCGGCTCGGCGCTGACCAGCGCCCGGTGCACCACGGTGCCGGCGATCACGTCGAAGATCAGGTCGGTGGTGCCGCCCGCGAGGGTGTCGTCCTCCTCGGCGGGGAGCTCCCCGCGCGCCTGGGCCCGCTGCCTGCCCAGCACCACCAGGTGCTTCTGGCGGTCCACGATCGCCGACCGGATCCGGTCGCGCAGCGCGGCGTCCCGGGTGGACTCGGCGACCACGGCCATCAGGGCGGTCTTCGCCTCCGGGCGGTGCAGCAGCTCCGCGAACTGCAGCACCACGTACTCGATGTCGGCCTCCAGCGAGCCGCGGTCGGGCAGCTCCAGCGCGTCGAAGAGCTCGGCCACGGCGTCCACGACCAGCTCGTTCTTACCCGCCCAGCGCCGGTAGAGGGTGGTCTTGGCGACCCCCGCGCGGGCCGAGACGTCGCCCATGGTCAGCTTCGACCAGCCCAGCTCGACCAGCGCGTCCCGGGTGGCCGCGAGGATCGCGGCGTCCGCGGCCGCACTGCGGGGCCGGCCGGTACGCCCCGACGCCTTGCCGGAGCCGGAGCCGGAGCCGGCCGCGGACCCGGAGCCGGCCGCGGACCCGGGGCCGGAGCTTGCCGCGGGGCCCGACCCGGGCGCGGCGCCCGCCCCGGAGCCGGAACCGGAACCGGCGCCCGAGCCGGAGCTCCGCCCGGAGTCGCGGGCGGGTTCGGAAGCGGAACAGCGGATGCGCATCCCGCGACGATACCCGTCAGTAGGAAAACTGCCGTGACCCACATCACGGGGCGCCGCGCCCCGGTTCCAGTTACGCTACGACTCGTAGCGTAAGAGCGACAGCCACTGGCGCCAGGTGGGGACCCGGCGCCGCATACGTTCACCGGCCCGTGCAGACGGGCCACCGACCCGCACGTCCGGGTCGCCGGCCCCCGCCCGGGGGCCGGAATCAGGGCACGCGAAGGCGTGCCGGGGGTGTTTTCAGCCGGTCTTTTCGCGGCCGCGCGCACAGGGGGGAGGATGTACGCATGCAGCCCAGAAACATGTCCATGAGCGGCGTGGTCGACCTCGCCGCTGTGAAGGCGGCCGGCGAGGCCAAGGCCAAGGCCGAGCAGGCGCGCGCGGAGGCCGCCCGGCACGGCGGCGCCGCCGCGGTTTCCCCTTCCGCCCTGGTCATCGACGTCGACGAGGCCGGCTTCGAGCGCGACGTCATCCAGCGGTCCACCGAGGTCCCGGTCGTCATCGACTTCTGGGCCGAGTGGTGCGAGCCCTGCAAGCAGCTCGGCCCGCTGCTGGAGCGCCTGACGCTGGAGGCCAACGGGCGCTTCGTCCTGGCCAAGGTCGACGTCGACGCCAACCAGATGCTGATGCAGCAGTTCGGGATCCAGGGCATTCCGGCCGTGTTCGCCGTCGTGGCGGGCCAGGCCCTCCCGCTGTTCCAGGGCGCCGCCCCCGAGCAGCAGATCCGCGAGACCCTGGCCCAGCTGGTGCAGGTCGCCGAGCAGCGCTTCGGGCTCACCGGCCTGACGGTGGACGCGGACGCGGACCCCCGCGCGGGCGTCCCCGCCGCGGCGCCGGCCGCCGGTCCGTACGACGCCCTGCTGGACGCCGCCGTCGCCGCGCTGGACGCGGGCGACCTGGCCGGCGCGGTCCAGGCGTACAAGAACGTCCTCGCGGACGACCCGACGCACCCCGAGGCCAAGCTCGGTCTCGCACAGGCCGAACTGCTCGCCCGCGTGCGGGACATGGACCCGCAGGCCGTGCGCCAGGCGGCGGCCGCGAGCCCGAAGGACCCGGCGGCGCAGATCGCCGCGGCCGACCTGGACCTCGCGGGCGGCCATGTCGAGGATGCTTTCGGCCGACTTGTGGACACCGTGCGCGTCACCGCGGGCGACGACCGCGACGCGGTGCGGGTGCGCCTTCTGGAGCTGTTCGAGGTCGTCGGGGCCGAGGATCCGCGGGTGGCGAAGGCCCGTACGGCGCTGGCCCGCGTGCTCTTCTGAGCTGCCGCGGACGTTCCGCTTCGCCCTCCGGGGGTGCCGGCGATTTGTTGACACGGAGATAAACAGCGGCCGCACTTTACCAAAACTTGGTAATTGCGGCCGCTGTTACTCGCAGTAAATCGAACCCCGGAATCTGCCCGGTTTGTCGTTCCATATCACCTTCTGTCGTGACGGTCGGAGACACCGAGCGTCGTCGCTCGATGCCGGCCTGTCGCGTCGTGGTTATCGGGCCGTTACTAGCCAGTAACGAACCCCCTTGTGCCCCGGCCGTGAATGCACCACGATCGGCCACGCTCGGTCCATCCCCGAAGCCCTCCACACCGGGGGTGCCGGAGACGGGTCCCCACCGAGTGGGCCTGCGCACCGTCGCCGGCTCTCTGGACAGGGGGGTCTCTGCCGCCGGCAGGGCCTGTCCTCCCGGCCGCGCGGACACGCGGCCAGTGGTTGTCGCTCGGGGGTGAGGCCGGTGATTCGGACACGTATGCGTGTTTCGGTTACTTGCGCTCCTCCGAGGACGTAGCACTTCTCCCATCCCAGGCCGGGCTCGACCCGGACCGGAGATGTACGTCCGAGAAGGAGGAACGGAAAATGAATTCCCAGGTTCGTGGTGGGACCAGATGGAAGCGCTTCGCGCTCGTCATGGTGCCCAGCATCGCCGCCACCGCCGCGGTCGGTGTGGGTCTGGCGCAGGGCGCGCTCGCCGCGTCGTTCAGCGTCTCCGGCCAGGACTTCAAGGTCTCGGCCGACCAGCTGGTCGGTGACGACCTCATCCAGTACGGCGGCGTGGCCAGCGGTCACGACCTCAAGGGCAACGAGGCGCACCACCCGGTGACGATCTCGGGCTTCAGCCGTGCCGAGATCACCAACATGTGCCAGTCGCTGGTCACCCCGGTGCCCGGCCTCGGCAACATCACCCTCCAGCTCCACACGGGTAACAAGGGCACCCCCGCGGTCGCCAAGAACATCTACCTCGACGTCGCCGAGCTCGACGCCGACGCGGAGTTCACCAACCTGGACATCGGTGTCGCCGTCGGCGACCCGAGCCACAAGACGAAGCCCCAGTCGGGCACCGTCGCCAGCCCGTACGCGTTCTCGCAGCGCGCCGAGAAGGCCGTTCTGAAGAACGTCGAGCAGAAGGCGTGGGCGACCACGGCCGGCACCTTCAGCCTGCCGAACCTGAGCCTGCGTCTGCTCGCGGGCGACAAGCCCTGCTACTAGGCCTGACCACCTAGCGGACACCGGGCCCTTACCAGCCCGGCGGTCCGAGCGCTTGGGGGACGGGCGGGCGGCGCCTGCCGCTCCGCCCGCCCGTCCCGGCACTTCACGTAGTTCTCCGTACCACCGTTTCCAGGGAGCTGTTGTCCATGAACGCCGAGGCCCCGGTTTCCCCCCAGGACATGCACTGGCTCAAGCGTGGTCGGCTCACGTTCCGTCAGTGGCGGGGCACCAGGCCCTACTGGGCGGGTCTGTTCACCCTGCTCGGCGGCGTCCCGATCCTCTACTTCCCGTACGCGGACGTCCGCCTCGGGAACGTCACCATCGCCATGGCGACCACCGCCGGCTCCGGTTCGCTGATCATCGGCTTCCTGCTCATCACGCTGGGCCTCTGCCTCTGGTTCCAGCAGACCATGCGGGTCTTCGCCGGTGTGGCCGCGATCCTGCTGGCCCTGATCTCGCTCCCGGTATCCAATTTCGGCGGCTTCTTCCTGGGCTTCTTCCCCGCGCTGATCGGCGGTGCGCTGGCACTGTCCTGGGCTCCCGGGAAGGCGGAGGACGAGGCCGAGGACGGCGAGGACGGCATGGCCGAGGTGGGCGAGCAGCCGGAGCACGTCCCCGGTCCCCGCACGGAAACGGACCCGCAGGGCTTCCCGTACGAGCAGCAGCACGCGGACCACACCGCGTACGAGCAGCCGTTCGCGCAGGGGCCCGCCGCGACCGAGACGACTGCCCACGCCAACGGCGGGAGGAACAGTGCGGGGTGACGAGACGCAGCGGGCCATCGCGCCCGATGCGCAGTCCCGTGAGAGGAAGGGCCCGCGCCACGCGGCGCCGAGGAAGTCCCTGCTCACCAAGCTCCAGATACCCGTCGGCAAGACGATGGCCCTGGCCGCGATGCCCACCGCCGTCTTCGTCGGCATGGGGATGGCGCCCAAGCTGGCACTCGCCGACGACAAGGACATACCCTTCGCGCCCGGCCCGTGCGTGACGCGCTCGGACGAGCCGCCGCAGGAGTCGCCCTCGCCGAAGGCGACCGACATGCCGAGCAAGCCGAAGGACGAGAGCCCCTCGCCGAAGGCTTCGCCCTCCGCCTCCCCGTCCGCCTCTCCCGGGGCGACGAAGGAGCCCGAGCCCGAGACCTCGCCCTCGGCGGATCCGTCCTCGACGGCCGGCCCGCAGAAGGACGAGGGCCCGGCCGACACCCGGACGGCGACCCCGGACCCGTTGGACCCGCTGGGCGTGGGCGACAAGCTCAACGACCTGCTCGGCGACCTGACGAAGAAGCCCGGCGAGGAGAAGCCCGGCGAGGAGAAGCCCGGCGAGGAGAAGCCGGACGAGAAGACGCCGGCCACGGACGGGAAGCCCGCCGCGGACACCGGTCCCTCGAAGGTGGACTCCAAGACCGCGGAGGCGATCCGCGAGGCCGCCAAGCGCAGCGGCGCCAAGGTCGAGGACCTCTCGGACGACGTGAAGAAGACGGCCGAGGAGCCGAAGGACGAGACCGGCACGAAGGCCTCCGACGACGACTACGGCAAGGACAAGGACGGCAAGCAGCCGTTCCCCTGCCCGACCCACGACGCCAAGGCCCTGGCCGCGGCGGAGATGGAGGACGGCGTCCCGCTCCTGCCCGACGAGCCCTGGTACCTGGACAGCTCGCTGCTGACCCTCTCCGGCCTGGACTACCACGGCATCGTCGAGGTCAAGACGGCCGGCGGCAAGATCAAGAAGGTCCTCAAGTTCACCGCGTCCTCGGTGGACATCAAGGACCTCTACCAGCGCGTCGGCAAGTCCGGCACCGTCGCCCACCTCAAGGCCCGTGGCGGTTCGACCTCCACGATCCGGGGCGGCACGGTGACGATGTACACCGAGGAGCTCAAGGGCAACCTGTTCGGCCTGATCCCGATCACCTTCAGCCCGGACACCCCGCCCCCGCTGAACGTGCCGTTCGCCTTCTTCACCAACGCCAAGGTGACCCAGGCGGGCCAGTTCGGCGGCACGCTGACCGTCCCCGGCCTCCACAGCTGGATGGAGTAGCCCGCGACGCGGCACGCACCCGACGGCAGGGCGCCCTCCCCCTGGGGAGCGGCGCCCTGCCGTCGTCGTCGGGCGCCCGTGCGGGCCCCCTGACGCGGGCGGTCTTCGGTGCGAGGATGACCGGCCATGAGCTACCTGTTCGAGATAGACGACGACCCCGTCTTCGGGGCGTCCAACCGCGTGGCCGTGCTCTTCGTCGACATGCTGGAGGCGGCGGGGAAGGCCGTGCGGCGGCCCACGGGGCTGGAGGCCCTCGCCGGGGGCTGGTTCCGGATCGACCCCGACGCCTTCGGCGAGTTCGTCCAGGAGCTGCCGGCCGTGCGCGCCAGGAGCTCGCACCAGTTCCTGTGGCTGCTCCTCGACGGCGTCCTGCCCCTCGCCGTCACCCTCCTGGAGCGCAGCGGCCGCACCGTCGTGCCCGGTACGGACGAGGAGGGCGCCTACCTGGACGGCGTGCGCGAGCTGGGAGTGCCGCTGCCGGGCTGACGCGGGCCACGGCGCGCCCGGGCCCGGCCCCCCCGGGACGCGCTCCGGGCCCGCGCCCGCGACGCATGCCGCCCGGGACGCACCCCGCCCGGCACGCACCGAGGGCGGCACCCCCGGTCAGGGGTGCCGCCCTCGGTGGCTGTGCGGCAGCGGGTGGCGCGGCGGGCGTCAGGCCTGCTGCGCGGCGCCCAGGTGGTGGACCCGGACCATGTTGGTGGTGCCGGGGACGCCGGGGGGCGAGCCGGCCGTGATGACCATGGTGTCGCCGGCGGCGTAGCGGCCCAGCTTGAGGAGCTCGGCGTCCACGAGGTCGACCATGGCGTCCGTGTTGTCGACGTACGGCACGACGTACGACTCCACGCCCCAGCTCAGGGCGAGCTGGTTGCGGGTGCCCTCGTCGGTGGTGAAGGCCAGGATCGGCTGGGTGACGCGGTAGCGCGACAGCCGGCGGGCGGTGTCACCGGACTTGGTGAAGGCGACCAGGGCCTTGCCGTCGAGGAAGTCGGCGATCTCGCAGGCCGCGCGGGCGACGGAGCCGCCCTGGGTGCGCGGCTTCTTGCCCGGGACCAGCGGCTGCAGGCCCTTGGACAGGAGCTCCTCCTCGGCCGCCATGACGATCTTCGACATCGTCTTGACGGTCTCGATCGGGTACGCGCCCACCGAGGACTCGGCGGAGAGCATGACCGCGTCGGCGCCGTCGAGGATGGCGTTGGCGACGTCGGAGGCCTCGGCGCGGGTCGGCCGGGAGTTGGTGATCATCGACTCCATCATCTGGGTCGCGACGATCACCGGCTTGGCGTTGCGGCGGCACATCTCGATGAGCCGCTTCTGGACCATCGGGACCTGCTCGAGCGGGTACTCGACGGCGAGGTCGCCACGGGCCACCATGACCGCGTCGAAGGCCGCGACGACGTCGGCCATGTTCTCGACGGCCTGCGGCTTCTCGACCTTGGCGATGACCGGGACCCGGCGGCCCACCTCGTCCATCACCTTGTGCACGTCCTGGACGTCGTTGGCGTCGCGGACGAAGGACAGGGCGACCATGTCGCAGCCCATGCGGAGGGCGAAGCGCAGGTCGTCGACGTCCTTCTCGGACAGGGCCGGGACGTTCACGGCCGCGCCGGGCAGGTTGATGCCCTTGTGGTCCGAGATGACGCCGCCCTCGACGACGATGGTCCTGACCCGCGGGCCGTCGACCTCGATGACCCGCAGCTCGACGTTGCCGTCGTTGATCAGGACCGGGTCGCCGGCCGACACGTCACCGGGCAGGCCCTTGTACGTGGTGCCGCAGATGGACTTGTCGCCGGGGACGTCGTCGGTGGTGATGGTGAACTCGTCACCGCGCACCAGCTCGACGGGGCCCTCGGCGAAGGTCTCCAGACGGATCTTCGGTCCCTGGAGGTCGGCGAGGACGCCGACCGCCCGGCCGGTCTCCGCGGCGGCCTGCCGGACGCGGTCGTACCGCTCCTGGTGCTCTGCCTGGGAACCGTGGCTGAAATTGAATCGGGCCACGTTCATACCGGCCTCGATGAGAGCTTTCAGCTGCTCGAGCGAGTCGACGGCGGGGCCCAGCGTGCAGACGATTTTGGAACGGCGCATGGAGCGGATCCTATCCGGTTTGTTTCGTAGCGGAATATTCCGTCTGGTGGAAAGTCCAAGTGACTAGCGGGTAACCAGCTCGTAGGTCTGAGCGGCGATTTCCAGCTCCTCGTCGGTCGGGACCACGGCCACCGCCACCCGGGCGTGGTCCGGCGAGATCAGCCGCGGCTCGCGCGACCGGACGGAGTTCAGCCCGGCGTCGACCACCAGGCCCAGCTCCTCCAGCCCGCTGACGGCAGCCTCCCGCACCGGGGCCGCGTTCTCGCCGACCCCCGCCGTGAAGGCCACCGCGTCCACCCGGCCGAGCACGGCGACGTACGCGCCGATGTACTTCTTCAGCCGGTGCACGTACGCCCGGAACGCCGTGTCCGCCGCCGGGTCGCCCTCGCCGGCCCGCCGCAGCACCTCGCGCATGTCGTTGTCCCCGCACAGTCCCAGCAGGCCGCTGCGCTTGTTCAGCAGGGTGTCGATCTCGTCCACCGACAGGCCGCCCACCCGCGCCAGGTGGAAGACCACGGCCGGGTCGAGGTCGCCCGAGCGGGTGCCCATGACCAGGCCCTCCAGGGGGGTCAGGCCCATCGAGGTGTCCACGCACACCCCGCCGCGCACCGCGGAGGCCGAGGCCCCGTTGCCCAGGTGCAGGACGATGACGTTGACCTCCTCCGGCGCCCTGCCCAGCAGCGCGGCGGTGGCCCGCGAGACGTAGGCGTGCGAGGTGCCGTGGAAGCCGTACCGGCGGATGGACAGCTCGTCGGCCACCTGCGCGTCGATCGCGTACCGGGCGGCGTACTCCGGCATCGTCGCGTGGAAGGCGGTGTCGAAGACCGCCACCTGCGGGACGTCGGGGCGCAGCGCGCGGGCCACCTCGATGCCGGTGATGTTGGCCGGGTTGTGCAGCGGTGCCAGCGGAACCAGGCTGCGGACCTCCTTCAGCACCTCGTCGTCGATCACGGTCGGCGCGGTGAAGCGGGTGCCGCCGTGCACCACCCGGTGGCCCACGGCCGCCAGCTCCGGCGAGTCCAGGCCCAGGCCGTCGGCGGCCAGCTCCGCGGCCACGGCCTTCAGCGCCGCCCCGTGGTCGGCGACCGGGCCGGTCTGCTCCCGCTCGGCGGCCCCGCCGGCCGGGGCGTGCGCGATCCGGGAGGTCTCCTCGCCGATCCGCTCCACCAGGCCGGAGGCCAGCCGGGAGCCGTCGGACATGTCGAGCAGCTGGTACTTCACCGACGAGGAGCCGGAGTTGAGGACGAGTACGCGCGATGCGGTCACGGGTGCGGGGCTTTCTGTATCGGCGGGGTGGGGGTGCGGGCGGCGGTCATGCGGTGGCGGTGGGGGCCGCCGGCACCGCCCCGGTGGGGGTCCCGCCGCCCTGGGCCTGGATCGCGGTGATCGCCACGGTGGTGACGATGTCCTGCACCAGCGCCCCGCGCGAGAGGTCGTTGACCGGCTTGCGCAGGCCCTGGAGCACCGGGCCGACCGCCACGGCGCCGGCCGAGCGCTGCACGGCCTTGTACGTGTTGTTGCCGGTGTTGAGGTCGGGGAAGATCAGTACGGTCGCCCGGCCGGCCACGTCCGAGTCGGGCAGCTTCGTCGCCGCGACGCTGGGCTCGACGGCCGCGTCGTACTGGATCGGGCCCTCGATGCGCAGGTCCGGGCGGCGCTCGCGCACGAGCTCGGTCGCCTTGCGGACCTTGTCCACGTCGGCGCCCGAGCCGGAGGTGCCGGTGGAGTACGAGAGCATCGCGATCCGCGGCTCGACGCCGAACGCGGCGGCGGTGGCGGCCGACTGCACGGCGATGTCCGCCAGTTGCTCGGCATCCGGGTCCGGGTTCACCGCGCAGTCGCCGTACACCAGGACCCGGTCCGCCAGGCACATGAAGAAGACGGAGGAGACGATCGCGGCGTCCGGATTCGTCTTGATGATCTCGAAGGCGGGGCGGATGGTGGCCGCGGTGGAGTGCACCGAGCCGGAGACCATCCCGTCGGCCAGGCCCTCCTGGACCATCAGGGTGCCGAAGTAGTTGACGTCGGTGACCACGTCGTTGGCCAGCTCGACCGTCATGCCCTTGGGGGCGCGGACCTTGGCGTAGTACTCGGCGAACCGTTCCCGCAGCGGGGAGGTCAGCGGGTCGATCAGCTGGGCGGCGGAGACGTCGAGGCCCAGGTCGCCGGCCTTCTTCCGGATGGCGTCGGCGTCGCCCAGCAGCGTCAGGTCGCACACCCCGCGGCGCAGCAGCACGTCGGCGGCGCGCAGCACCCGCTCCTCGGTGCCCTCGGGGAGGACCACGCGGCGCCGCGCGGAGCGGGCCCGCTCGAGCAGTTCGTGCTCGAACATCATGGGGGTCACGCGGGTGGAGCGGGCCACCGAGAGGCGGTCGCGCAGCGCGGCGGTGTCGACGTGCCGCTCGAAGAGCCCGAGCGCGGTCTCCAGCTTGCGCGGCGTACCCGAGTTCAACCGGCTCTGCAGGGCGAAGAGTTCGGCAGCGGTGGGGAAGGAGTTGCCGGCCACCGAGACCACCGGCGTGCCCGGCGCCAGCTTCGCGGCCAGGGTCAGGACGTGCGGGGCCGGGCGCTCGTTGAGGGTGAGCAGCACGCCCGCGATCGGCGGCGTGCCCGAGGCGTGTGCGGCCAGCGCGCCGACCATCAGGTCGGAGCGGTCCCCGGGGGTGACGACGAGGCAGCCCGGAGTCAGGGCGTTCAGGAAGTTCGGCAGGTGGGCGCCGCCGAAGACGAAGTCCAGGGCGTCGCGCGCCAGTCCGGCGTCGTCGCCGAGCAGCACCTCGCCCCCCAGGGCGTGGGTGATCTGGGAGACCGTGGGCGCCGACAGGGACTTGTCGTCGGGCAGGACGTAGCAGGGCACGGGGAGGCGGGCGGCGAGCCGCTCGGCTATGTGGTCCCGGTCCTTGGCGGCCACCCGGTTGACCACCATGGCCACCACTTGGCAGCCCAGCGACTCGTACGCGCGGAAGGCGTTGCGGGCCTCGGCGCGCACCGACTCCGAGGTCTGCCTGGTGCCGCCCACCACCGGCACCACGACGGCGCCGAACTCGTTCGCGAGGCGGGCGTTGAGCGCCAGTTCGTCGGGGAGGTTGGTGTCGGCGTAGTCGGTGCCGAGCACGAGCATGACCTCGTAGTCCCGGGCCACCCGGTGGTAGCGGTCGACCAGCCGCGAGACCAGCTCGTCGGTGCCCTTCTCGGCGAGCAGGGCGGAGGCCTCGTGGTACTCCATGCCGTAGGCGGTGGCCGGGTCCTGCTCCAGCCGGTAGCGGGCCCTGAGGAGGTCGGACAGCCGGTCGGGCGCGTCGTGCAGCAGCGGCCGGAAGACCCCCACGCGGCCCGTCTGGCGGGCCAGCAGCTCCATGATGCCCAGCTCGACGACCTGGCGGCCGTCTCCCCGGTCGATTCCGGTCACGTACACGCTGCGGGTCACGCGTGCTCTCCGTCCCTGAGCCGTGGCCGGGCGGGCCTGCGGCTCCTCGTGTCGAGAATTCCCCGTTGCATGGGCTTGCCCCCTTGACAATACCTCCGCGGCTGGCTACGACGCCCGCTGGCAAAGGGTCCCTGCACAGGGGTCCGAGGGCCCGTCGAGTGGAGCACCAAGCGGCGCACCTTTGCCCCCGTACGTGGAACAATCAGACAGTCCGACCCGTACGACCGCACTTGTACGTCGAGAAGCAGGAGACGAAGCACGATGCGCATCGGAGTCCTCACCGCAGGCGGCGACTGCCCGGGTCTGAACGCCGTGATCCGGTCGGTCGTGCACCGGGCCCTCGTCGGTCACGGCGACGAGGTCATCGGCTTCGAGGACGGTTTCAAGGGGCTGCTCGACGGCCACTACCGCCCCCTCGACCTCAACGCCGTCAGCGGCATCCTCGCCCGCGGCGGCACCATCCTCGGTTCGGCCCGCATGGAGCGCGCCCGGCTGAGCGAGGCGGCCGAGAACTGCTCCGCGCTGCGCGAGCGGTACGGCCTGGACGTGCTCATCCCGATCGGCGGCGAGGGCACGCTGACCGCGGCCCGGATGCTGTCCGAGGCGGGCATGCCCGTCGTCGGCGTACCGAAGACGATCGACAACGACATCTCCGCCACGGACCGCACCTTCGGCTTCGACACCGCCGTCATGGTCGCGACCGAGGCCATCGACCGCCTCAAGACCACCGCCGAGTCCCACCAGCGCGTCATGGTCGTCGAGGTCATGGGCCGCCACGCCGGCTGGATCGCGCTGGAGTCCGGCATGGCCGGCGGCGCGCACGGCATCTGCCTGCCCGAGCGGCCGTTCCAGGTCGCCGACCTGGTGAAGATGGTGGAGGAGCGCTTCGACCGCGGCAAGAAGTTCGCCGTCGTCTGCGTCGCCGAGGGTGCGCACCCGGTCGAGGGCTCCATGCCGTACGAGAAGGGCGAGATCGACCAGTACGGCCACGAGCGCTTCGCGGGCATCGGCAACCGGCTGGCCGTCGAGCTGGAGCGGCGCCTGGGCAAGGAGGCCCGCCCCGTCATCCTGGGCCACGTCCAGCGCGGCGGCGTCCCCACCGCGTACGACCGGGTGCTCGCCACGCGCTTCGGCTGGCACGCCGTCGAGGCCGCCCACCGGGGCGACTTCGGCAACATGACCGCCCTGCGCGGCACCGACATCGTGATGGCCCCGCTGGCCTCCGCCGTCACCGAGCTCAAGCGGGTCCCCGAGAAGCGCATGTACGAGGCCGAGTCGGTCTTCTGACCCGGCTCTCCGGGCCCCGTGCCGGACCGCCGGTCACGGTCGGGCGATGCCCAGGCGTTCCCAGAAGTGGTCGGTGACGACGGAGAGGAACTCGCGGCCGGCGTCGCCGCTGGCGGCCTGGCCGCCACCGCCGCCCCAGCTGAGCGTGGCGACCATCGTCGACTGGTAGTCGTCGTAGAGCTGCCCCACCACCCGCTCCAGGTGCTCCCGGGGGACCGGCACCAGCTTCGAGAGCGGCTTGACGTACGCCTGCCAGCGCGTGGTGACGGCGTTGCGCAGCACCTCGGCCAGCTCCTCCTCCCGCCCGGTGGCGACGACGAAGTCCGGCAGACCGAGCCCGAGGACCTGGGCGAGGGCGGCGGACTGGCGCTCGTTGCCCTTCCAGCGGCCGGAGTTCTCCATCTTCTGGTACGCGCCGGCGTCCAGCCCGATGCGGCGGGCCAGCTCCTCGGGGGCGATGCCCTTGGCCATCCGGTGCTCGCGCAGGCTCCGGGGCCGGGCGAGCAGCTCGCCCGGGGAGCACCACAGGACGCCCGCGAGGGCGGTCAGCTCGGCGGAGGTCGGCGCGACCTCGCCGCGCTCCCACGCCATGACCGTCTCGGGCGTGACGAGGAGTCCGTACTGGGCGCGCAGGCCGTAGGCGACGTGGCCGGGGGCCATGCCCAGGGCGGCGCGCAGGCGGCGGGCGGCGAGGGCGTCGAAGGGTGGGCTCTGGTGCACGGCCACACCGTAGAGGTGGCCGGGACCCGACGACTACGGTCTGTTCGACCAAGGTCACAACTCGTAGGATCGTCCTAGGATCTCCGGCGCTTTCGCCCGTTTCTCCCGCGACTGTCCGGTAACCCGTCTGGGGGAAGATCCACTATGTCGCCGGTTCCGTGCGCGCGCCAGCGGTACGGAACGGTAACTTCCGGCCGCCCCCGACCGCAACGGCGCGAGCCGTCGCGGCCGGGAACCGGAGTGAAGGCGTCCGCTGGGCGGACGGCCCCCGGGGCCGGTGGGTGTCAGCGGACGTCGACGTAGTCCTCGCGGCCGGACACGGCGTAGTGGGTGGCCGGCGCGTCGACGAACCGGATCTGCCAGGTGCCGTCCCGCTCGGCCGTGAACGTACGGCTGAAGGTGCCGTCGGCCCGCGTCACGGCGGTGCCGAGCCGCTGCCAGGTGGCACCGCGGGTGGCCGCCTTGAAGTAGACGCGGACGGTCTGGCCGCCGAAGGCCCGCCACGACGTGCCCGACCGCTGGAGCAGCCCGCCCTTGGCCGTGATCCTCGCGCCCTTGCGCACCGGCTCCGGGGTCACGTCGTCGTTGAAGAGCTGCGTGGCCTTGCGGCCGAGCTTGAACGACGGGCTGATCAGGGTCGTCGTCCCGGACACCAGCCGCCAGTAGCCGGCCTTGTCCACGTCGGCCCTGCGCGTCGAGGACCGGGTGAACTGCACCCCGTACTCGGCCGTGAAGCCGCCCGCCTCCGACCAGGTGCGGCCGTCCGCCGAGTACTGGATGTGCAGGGGGAGCTTCACGCCCGGCGAGGCCGTGCCGGTCCTGGTGCCCAGCTTCCCGGTGAAGGTGACCTTGCGGTACTTGTCGACCTCGCCCTTCACCGAGGTGAAGACGGACGTCGCGGCCTGCACCTGGAACGTGTGCTTCGGGGGTGCGTTGAAGTAGAAGAACGGGTCGGGCTGGACGGTCACCGTGCCCACCGGGGCGCCGACGCTGCCCGAGAACGTGCCGTCCTTCGCGGTCAGCGGCAGCCGTCCGCCGCCGACGGAGATCCCGTGCAGGCCGACCGGCTTCTCCGTGCCGTCGTCGGCGATCCGGGTGAGCCTGCCCTTGACCGGGATGTAGCTGCCGTCCGGGGCCGTGACCGTCCCGGACGGCGTGGCCACCGCCAGCTTCAGGTCCTGCTTGTGGAACGGGATGGTGATCTGCTGCCGCGTCGTGTCCGTCTCGAAGGAGAGCGTCGGCGAGGGGGTGAACTCGGTGGCGGTGGCCCGCGCCGAGAAGTGCCCCGCACTGTCGGTCGGGAGGCCCCCGCTCACCGTGACCCCGGCGAACGGCTTGGTCTCGTGCGTGTCCGGGTCCTCGGCCAGGAGGGTGCCGTTCACCGTGACCTGCGGGGTGTCGTACGAGAGCCACGCGTGGTCGGGCGTCAGCACCATGTGCGCGTCCAGGCCGTACTGGACCTCGCCCCGGTCGCGGCGGACGCGCTCCTCGGCCGTGCCCTCCTTGACGAGGACGTCCACCGTGTAGCCGCCGAGCCCCGGGAGCGAGAGCGGGTCCGTCAGGTAGGTCGAGTCCCAGCAGTCGGAGGTGGGCGCACACTTCTCGGTGCCCTGCAGCTTCACGGAGGCGAGGACCGCGTCGGAGCCCCTGCGCCGGATGTGCAGGCTGACGTCCTCGGGACGCACGCCGTCGTCCAGCAGGTTGAAGGCGGCGAAGACCTTGCCGTCGTGCACGTCGGTCCAGACCGCCGACTTCAGCGGGGCGGCGGCCGCCTGGGCGGCCGGCACCGCCGCCAGCGTGGTGGCGCCGAGCGCGAGCGCCGTGCCCGCCGCGGCTGCCATGAACTTTCTCAAAGGGTTCCCCCATCGGGCCTGTGTGGTGTCCTGCCGCATGTGCGACACGGGAGAGGCCCCGATGGTTGTACGGACCGTGGCGGAAATCCGCCGGTCGCGAGGCTGAACCGGAACGCCCTCCCGTGCGTGATCCCTATGCGGGGCCTCCGCGCACGGGGGTCGCGGAGGCCCCGGTTCCGATCGATGCGGCTCAGCGGGCCGCGAGCGTGTCCGCCACCGCCCCGGCCAGCCAGTCCTTGGTGTGCGAGAAGGTGAATCCCAGCTCCTCGGCCCGGGCGCCCGACATCCCGTACGCCCGCGCGAACGCGAACGGCGAGGCCGCCCCGCCCGCTCCGGCCACCCGGTACTCCGGCGCCGCCCCGCCCGTCACCGCCCGCACCGCCTCCACGATGTCCCGCGTGGTCAGCGGGCCGTGCGCGAGCGCGTTCACCGGACCGGTGAAGTCCGCGCCGGCCGCCCAGGCGAGGAAGTCGGCGATCTCCTCGACGTATATGTACGTCGACGGGTGGTTCGGCTCGGTCACCACCACCGGCTCACCCGCCCGCAGCCGGTCCGCGTAGTGCTCCAGCCGCCCCGTGAAGTCGTCCGCCCCGCCCAGCACGTGGCCCACCCGCACCGTCACGTACGGGAAGGCGGGGGCGGCGGCGAACACCGCCTCCGCCTGGCGCTTGCCCTCGCCGTAGTGCTCCTCCAGGAACCCGGGGTCGCCCCACGGCAGCTCCGGACGCACCACCACCGCCGCCAGGTCGAGGGCGTCCTCGGGCACCGGGTGATCCGCGTCCTCGTGCTCGTACACCTCGATCGTCGAGGTCATCACGTACCGCCCGGTGCGGCCCTCGAAGACCCGCCGGGCGATCGCCGCCTGCACGGGCGTGTAGCAGACCTGGTCGACCACCACGTCGAACACCCGGTCCCCGAGCGCGGCCCGCAGCGCCGCCTCGTCGTTCCGGTCGGCGACCAGCTGCTCCACCCCCGCCGGCGCCGGTGCCGAGCCGCGGTTCACCACGGTCACCTCGTCGCCGCGCGCCACCAGCCGCTCGATCAGCCGCTTCCCGAAGTACCGGCTGCCCCCGATCACACACACCCTGCGCACGTGTCTCCCCCGTCTCTGCTGAAAGGTCTCACCCCCTACAAGTCGGCGGACCCCCTCCACTGTTCCGCGGGGAAGGCAGGACCGTGGCCCGGCACGATCACGTCGGCCGCGTCCAGCACCCGCTGCCGGCTCTCCCGCAGGCGCACGTGGTCCGGGGCCACCGGGTCCTCGGCCGGGCCGTCGGGCCGCCACCACAGGTCCCCCACGAAGGCCACGACGCCCTCGGCCGTGTCCGCGAGCAGCGTGATGTCCTCCGCGCTGTGCCCCGGGGTGCGGATCAGCCGCAGCCCGCGGCCGAGCTCGGCGCCCTCCGCGTCGCGGTCGGTCCACTGGTCCGCGCGGTAGACCGCCTTGTGGTCGTGCACCCGCGCCTCGCCGAACAGGCCCACGTTCATGGTGTTGTCCGGGTGGTGGTGGCTGAGCACCACGTCCGTGATGTCGTCCGGGCCCAGCCCCAGCTCCGCCAGCGGCCCCAGGATCCGGTCGCGGTGCGCCACCATGCCGGGGTCCACGATCACGTGCCGTTCGCCGTCCGTCACGTACGAGACCGTGGCGGCCACCCCGGGCCCGGTGGAGAGCGTGTAACCCGTCGTCAGGATGCGGTATTCCGTCGTCATGGCGACAAGCCTGGCCCCGCCGCGCCACCCGGCGTGAGTGGCACGGATGCCATCCATCGCGGGAATCGTGCCACCGTGCCAGGATCACCGCATGACCCCCTTCCGCACCGTCGCCGCCTACGCCCCGCCCGGCGTGGGCATGCTCGCCCTCGGCCTGGTCACCGAGGTCTTCGACGCGCGCGCCGATCCGGCCGTCCCCCGCTTCGCCCTCACCCTGTGCACCGACCGCCCCGGCCCGGTGGTCACCGACGTCGGCGTACGCGTCGACGTGCCGCACGGACTCGACGCCCTGGCCGACGCCGAGCTCGTGCTCGCCCTGCCCTGGGCGGGCTTCCGCGAGCCACCGCCGGCGCCCGCCGCCGAGGCCCTGCGCGCCGCCCACGCGCGCGGCGCGACCGTGGCCGCGCACTGCGTCGGCGGCTTCGCGCTCGCCGCGGCCGGACTCCTCGACGGCCTGCGCGCCACCACCCACTGGCGCTTCGCCGAGCTCCTCGCCGCCCGGCACCCCGCCGTCACCGTGGTGCCCGACGCCCTCTACGTGGACGAGGACCGGATCGTGACCGGCGCCGGCGCGGCCGCCGGCTTCGACCTGTGCCTGCACCTGGTGCGCCGGGCCCACGGGGCGGCCGTCGCCAACGCCGTGGCCCGCGACCTGGTCCTGCCGCCGCACCGGGACGGCGGGCAGGCCCAGTACGTGGCCGCGCCCGTCCCGCGGGACGGCGACGACGAGCGGCTCGCCGACGTGCTCGGCTGGGCCCGGGCCCACCTCGACCGCCGGCTGACCGTGGACGACCTGGCCCGCCGGGCGCTGATGAGCCGCCGCTCCTTCGTCCGCCGCTTCGGCGCGGCCACCGGAAGCACCCCGCACGCCTGGCTGCTGGCCCAGCGGCTGAACCGGGCCGAAGAGCTGCTGGAGACCAGTTCGGCACCCCTGGAGGAGATCGCCCGCAGCTGCGGCTTCTCCGGCGCGGCCGTCCTGCGCGAGCAGTTCGTGCGCCGCCGCGGCGTGCCCCCGCGCGAGTACCGGCGGGGCTTCGGCGCCCGCGGTGGGGCCGGGGCCGGGACAGGGACCGGGACCGGGACCGGGACCGGGACCGGGGCAGGGGACGGGACCGGGGCGGGGCCCCGGCACCGCCCCTTGGCTTGACGTCGGCGTCAAGGCTTACGGTCGTGGACATGCGCATCGGCGAGCTGGCCGCCAAGGCCGGGACCACCACGCGGACCCTCCGCTACTACGAGTCCCGGGGGCTGCTGCCCGCCCGCCGGGCCGTCAACGGGTACCGCGAGTACGACGAGGACGACCTGCAGCTGCTGCGGCAGATCCGCACGCTGCAGGACTTCGGCTTCGACCTGGAGGAGACCCGGCCGTTCGTGGACTGCCTCCGGGCGGGCCACCCGGCCGGCGACTCCTGTCCCGCCTCGCTCGCCGTGTACCGCCGCAAGCTCGCCGAACTCGACGGGCTGATCGACCGGTTGACGGACGTACGGCAGCAGGTGGCGCGCCAGCTGGCGACCGCGGAGCGCGCGGTGGCCGAGCTGGCCGCCGGGGCGGAGGCACCGGGAGGTCCGGAGCCCCGCTGTGAATTCGACCGATGAGGAGGAGCCCCATGCGCGCAGCCGGAGTGCCCGAGGTGACCGACACCGACTTCGAGACCGAGGTCCTTGCGGCCGAGCTGCCGGTCCTGGTCGAGTTCACCGCGGACTGGTGCGGCCCGTGCCGCCAGCTGGCCCCCGTACTGAGCGCGATCGCCGCCGAGCAGGCCGGACGGATCAAGGTCGTGCAGATCGACGTCGACAGGAACCCCGTCAGCCAGTCCCGCTACGGGGTGCTGTCCATGCCGACCCTGATGTTCTTCAAGGGGGGCGAGCCGGTCCGGCAGAGCGTCGGCGCCCGCCCCAAGCGCCTGCTCCTCCAGGAGATCGACGAGGTCCTCGCGCGGGTCTGAGACCCGCACGACCCCGCCCCCGTCAGGCGGGCCGGAACCACACCGTCGCCAGCGGCGGGAGGGTCAGCCGCAGACTGGCCCCCCGCCCCTGCGCCGGTACCGGCTCCGGCTTCACCGGCGCCGGGTTCGGCACCCCGCTGCCCCCGTAGCGGGGCGCGTCCGTGTTGAGCACCTCGCTCCAGGCCGGCACCGCGTCCGGGTCCGGCACCCCGATCCGGTAGTCGTGCCGCACCACCGGCGAGAAGTTGCTCACCGACAGCAGCGGCGCGCCCTGGGCGTCGTACCGCAGGAAAGCGAAGACGTTGTCCTCCGCGGCGTCCGCCTCGATCCACGCGAAGCCCTCGGGCACGGTGTCCCGCTCCCACAGCGCCGGCACGTCCCGGTACACCGCGTTCAGGTCCGCCACCAGCTGCCGTACGCCCCTGTGGTCGGCCGCGGCCGCGTACGCGGGGTCCAACAGCCACCAGTCCGGGCCGTGCGCCTCCGACCACTCGCCGCCCTGCGCGAACTCCTGCCCCATGAAGAGCAGCTGCTTGCCCGGATGGGCCCACATGAAGCCCAGGTACGCCCGGTGGCAGGCGCGCTGCTGCCACCAGTCGCCCGGCATCTTGGACACCAGCGACCGCTTGCCGTGCACCACCTCGTCGTGCGAGATCGGCAGCACGTAGTTCTCGCTGTACGCGTACACCATCGAGAAGGTCATCTCGTGGTGGTGGTACTTGCGGTGCACCGGCTCGTGCGCGAGGTAGCCCAGCGAGTCGTGCATCCAGCCCATGTTCCACTTCAGGCCGAAGCCCAGCCCCCCGAAGCCGGAGACCCCCACCCGGTGCGTCTCGCGGGTCACCCCGTCCCACGCGGTGGACTCCTCGGCGATCGTGACCACCCCCGGGCAGCGCCGGTAGACGGTCGCGTTCATCTCCTGCAGGAACGCCACCGCGTCGAGGTTCTCCCGCCCGCCGTGCTCGTTGGGCGTCCACTGGCCGTGCTCGCGCGAGTAGTCGAGGTAGAGCATCGAGGCCACCGCGTCCACGCGGAGCCCGTCGACGTGGAACTCCTCGCACCAGTACACCGCGTTGGCGACGAGGAAGTTGCGGACCTCCTTGCGCCCGTAGTCGAACTCCAGCGTCCCCCAGTCCGGGTGCGCCGCCCGCTGCGGGTCCTGGGGCTCGTACAGCGGCCGGCCGTCGAACTCGGCCAGTGCCCAGGCGTCGCGCGGGAAGTGCGCCGGCACCCAGTCGACGATCACCCCGATGCCCGCCCGGTGCAGGGCGTCCACCAGGAAGCGGAAGTCGTCCGGGGAGCCCATGCGCGAGGTCGGCGCGTAGAAGCCGGTGACCTGGTAGCCCCAGGAGCCGCCGAAGGGGTGCTCGGCGACCGGCATGAACTCCACGTGGGTGAAGCCCAGTTCCTTCACGTACGCGGGGAGCTGCTCGGCCAGCTGCCGGTACGTCAGGCCCGGCCGCCACGAGGCCAGGTGCACCTCGTACACGGAGAACGGCGAGGCGTGCGCCGGCCGCTCGGCCCGCGCGGCCATCCACTCCGCGTCGCCCCACTCGTGGTGCGCGGCGGTCACCACCGAGGCGGTCGCCGGCGGCACCTCGGCGCGCCGGGCCATCGGGTCCGCGCGCAGCGTGTGGCTGCCGTCCGGGCGCGTGATGTCGAATTTGTACAGCGTCCCCTCGGCCACGCCGGGCAGGAACAGCTCCCACACCCCGCTGCCGCCGAGCGAGCGCATCGGGTACGCGGTCCCGTCCCAGCACGAGAAGTCGCCCGTGACCCGCACGCCCTGGGCGTTGGGGGCCCAGACCGTGAACCGGGTGCCGGCCGTGCCCTGGTGGACCATCGGCTCGGCGCCCAGGGCCCGCCACAGCTGCTCGTGCCGGCCCTCGCCGATCAGGTGCAGGTCCAGCTCGCCGAGGGCGGGCAGGAAGCGGTACGGGTCCGCCACCTCCACCTCGTCGCTGTCGTACGTGACCACCAGCCGGTACTCGGGCACCTCGGCCAGCGGCAGCAGCCCCGAGAACAGCCCGTCGCCGTCGTCCCGCAGCGGTGCCCGCAACCCCTTGGCGACCACGGTCACCGCCTTGGCGTACGGGCGCAGCGCGCGGAAGGCCAGCCCGCCGCGGCACGGGTGGGCGCCGAGCACCGCGTGCGGGTCGTGGTGCCGCCCGGACAGCAGCCGGTCCCGCTCCTCGCCCGGCAGGGCGGGCGCGGGGCGGACGCTGCGGGCGGCCGGGGCCCGGCGGGCCCGCGGCGTGGTCGGCTTCGCCGCCTTGGCCGGGGCCTTCGCCGCCGTCCTGGCGGGGGCCTTCACCGGGGCCTTCGCCGTTCTCGCCGCCCGGGCCGGTTTGGCGGTGGTCTCGACGGCGGGCGGCTCCGCGGGCGCGGGCGGCACGGCGGGGGCTCCGGCGGGGGCTCCGGCGGGGGCCGGGCCGGCGTCCTGGGCGCGGGCGGGCGCCACTTCGGCGTCGGCGACGGGCGGCGACGACTGGCGGGCGGGGGTCACGTGTGCGGCCTCCTCGGGGGCTGCGGGCGGTGTGGGGTGGGGAGGGAGCTCTGGGTGGGCATGGGGTTCGACGCCGGGCGGGCCGGGCCCGGGGCGCCCGTGCGCCGCGGCGGCCGGTCGCTCGGGGCGCGCGAGGTGACCGGGTTGACGGCCGCCTCGCCGCCCGCCGCCAGTCGCCGGATCGCCGCCATCGGCACGTGCAGCCAGTCGGGCCGGTGCCGGTACTCGTAGCGGGCCTCGTACACGGCCTTGTCCGTCTCGAAGGCCCGCAGCAGCACCGGGTCCTCCCGCGGGTCCCGGCCGGTGGTCGCCGCGTACCCGGCGCAGAACGCGCCGCGGCAGGCCTCCGCCCAGGCCGGGGACCACGGCTCGTGCGAGCGGGCCGCGTAGTCGAAGGAGCGCAGCATGCCCGCCACGTCCTTCACCGCCGGCTCCGGGCTGCGCCGGTCGGCCAGGGGCCGGGCCGGCTCGCCCTCGAAGTCGATCAGCCGCCAGGTGCCGTCCACCGCCCGCAGGGTCTGCCCCAGGTGCAGGTCGCCGTGGATCCGCTGGGCCCGCCCGCCGCGCCCGCTCGGCCCGCCCGGGGCCATCGCGAGCGCGTCGAACGCGGCCCGCAGCCCGGCCTCGTACGGGCGCAGCGCGGGCACCTCGCGCACGGTGGCCGCCAGCCGCTGCGTCATCGCCGCCGCCAGCCGGGCCGTCTCGGCCGGCCCGAGCCGTACCGTGGGCAGGGCCTCGGCCAGCGCGCTGTGCACCTCGGCGGTGGCCCGGCCGAGCGCGTACGCCTCGTCGCTGAACGGCAGCCCGGAGCCCAGCCGGCGCAGCGCGAGCTGCCAGCCGTCGTCCGAGCCGCGCAGGTACGGCTGGAGCACGCCCAGCGTGAGCGGTTCGGCGACGCCCGGCAGCTCCGCCTCGTACCAGGCGACCGGCGCCGGCACCCTGGTGCAGCCCGCGCCGGCCAGTGCTCTGGGCAGTTCGAGGTCCGGGTTGGTGCCGGGCCCCACCCGCCGGAAGACCTTCAGGATGTACGCGTCCCCGTAGATCAGGGACGAGTTGGACTGCTCGCCCGACAGCGGCCGGGCCGTCAGCCCGGCCGGGATCGCCGCGCCCGGGTCGTGCCCGAAGCGCAGCGGTCCGAGCGCGCCCGGCGTGCGCAGCCGCTCCAGCAGCAGGCCCGCCAGCCGCGGGTCGCCCAGCCCCTCGTACACCGTCAGCCCGGCGTACGGGCCCGGGTCCGCGTCCGGGCCGACCCGCCCGATGAGGGCGGGCGCGAGGGCGGGGGGCAGGGTGGCGCGCAGGCCCAGGAGCAGTTGGTAGGTGTCCCCGTCGACGTCCACCAGCAGGTGCAGCAGCCGCGGGGAGACCCCCGGCGGCAGCAGGTCCGCTGCCGAGACCACCTCGATCCGCGTGAGCGGCCTGCCCTTGCCGGCGAACCACCGCTGGCGCGGCAGCCAGCCGCGCAGCAGCGGGATCAGCGCCCGGGCGGATGCAGCCTCCGACATGGCTTCGCGTCCTTTCCCCGGGGCGGCCTCGGAATGCGCAGAGTGTCCCGGATCACGGCAGTTGCTGTCCGGTCGTGTGCGAGTGTCGGGTCAGGATGGTCCTACAGGGACGGCGATTGACCCATTCGCCGCGCACCGTCGCGCACTTGGTGAGGTCGGCCGCGGGCGGCGGCCGACCCCTCGGTCACGCCTCTCGCGGTTCGGGCCGGGGTTCCGGGCGCAGTCGGAACCAGTAGAAGCCGTGCCCCGCCAGCGTCAGCAGGTACGGCCACTCGCCGATCGGCGGGAACCGGATCTCACCCGTCAGCTCCATCGGCACCCGGCCGTTGAAGGCCCTGAGGTCCAGCTCGGTCGGCTGCGCGAAGCGCGAGAAGTTGTGCACGCACAGGACCAGGTCGTCCCCGTACTCGCGGAGGAAGGCGATCACCGCCGGGTTCGACGACGGCAGTTCGGTGTACGAGCCGAGCCCGAAGGCGGGGTTCTGCCTGCGGATCTCGATCAGCCGGCGCGTCCAGTGCAGGAGTGACGACGGGGAGGACATCGCGGCCTCGACGTTGGTCACCGTGTACCCGTAGACGGGGTCCATGATGACCGGCAGGTTGAGCCTGCCCGGGTCGCAGGAGGAGAAACCCGCGTTGCGGTCCGGGGTCCACTGCATCGGGGTGCGCACCCCGTCCCGGTCGCCGAGCCAGATGTTGTCGCCCATCCCGATCTCGTCGCCGTAGTACAGGACGGGCGACCCGGGCAGCGACAGCAGCAGGGCGGTGAACAGCTCCATCTGCTTGCGGTCGTTGTCCAGCAGCGGGGCCAGCCGGCGGCGGATGCCGATGTTGGCCCGCATCCGCGGGTCCTTGGCGTACTCCGCGTACATGTAGTCGCGCTCTTCGTCCGTCACCATCTCGAGGGTCAGCTCGTCGTGGTTGCGCAGGAAGATGCCCCACTGGCAGCTGGAGGGGATGGCCGGCGTCTTGGCCAGGATCTCCGAGACCGGGTACCGCGACTCGCGCCGCACCGCCATGAAGATGCGCGGCATGACGGGGAAGTGGAACGCCATGTGGCACTCGTCGCCGCCCTTGGCGAAGTCCCCGAAGTAGTCGACCACGTCCTCCGGCCACTGGTTGGCCTCGGCCAGCAGCACCGTGTCCGGGTAGTGGGCGTCGATCTCCTCCCGCACCTTCTTGAGGAAGGTGTGGGTACGGGGCAGGTTCTCGCAGTTCGTCCCCTCCTCCGCGTACAGGTAGGGGACCGCGTCCAACCGGAACCCGTCGATGCCGAGGTCCAGCCAGAAGCGCAGGGCGGCCAGGATCTCCTCCTGGACGGCCGGGTTCTCGTAGTTGAGGTCCGGCTGGTGCGAGAAGAAGCGGTGCCAGTAGTACTGCTTGCGTACGGGGTCGTACGTCCAGTTCGAGGTCTCGGTGTCGATGAAGATGATCCGGGCGTCCTGGTACTGCTTGTCGTTGTCGGCCCACATGTAGTAGTCGCCGTACGGGCCGTCCGGGTCCGTGCGGGACTGCTGGAACCACTCGTGCTGGTCGCTCGTGTGGTTCATGACGAAGTCGATGATCACCCGCATCCCGCGCTGGTGGGCGGCGTCCACGAACTCCACGAAGTCCGCCAGGTCCCCGAACTCCGGCAGCACCGAGGTGTAGTCCGAGACGTCGTAACCACCGTCCCGCAGGGGCGACTTGAAGAACGGCGGCAGCCAGAGGCAGTCGATGCCCAGCCACTGGAGGTAGTCCAGCTTGGCCGTCAGCCCCTTGAGGTCCCCGACGCCGTCCCCGTTGCTGTCGTGGAACGAGCGGACGAGGACCTCGTAGAACACCGCCCGCTTGAACCAGTCCGGGTCGCGGTCCTTGGCAGGGGTGTCCTCGAACGTGTCGTGGACGGGATCGTTGATCATCATGAGGTGGGTGACCCTCCGATCGGCGGGGACGGTCGCAGGGCCGTCAGTACGTGCGCGGGCGTCCGGCCCGGTTCGAGCCGCACGTAGTTCGCCCTGCCCCAGTAGTAGGTGTCGCCGGTGAGCTCGTCGCGCACCGCGAGGGACCCGTGCCAGTCGAGGCCGAGTACCGGCATGTCCAACGAGACGGTCGCCTCCTGGGTGTGGTGCGGGTCCAGGTTGACGACGACCAGCACGGTGTTGCGGCCGGACGGGGTCTGCGCGGTCTTCGAGTAGGCGATCACCTGGTCGTTGTCGGTGCTGTGGAAATGCAGGTCGCGCAACTGCTGCAGGGCCGGATTGCGCCGCCGCAGCCGGTTCAGCGAGGTGATCAGGGGAGCGATCGTACGCCCCTCCCGGTCGGCCGCCGCCCAGTCGCGCGGACGCAGCTGGTACTTCTCGGAGTCCAGGTACTCCTCGCTGCCCTCCTTGACCGGTGTGTTCTCGCACAGCTCGTAGCCGGCGTAGACGCCCCAGGTGGGCGAGAGCGTCGCGGCCAGCACCGCGCGCACCTCGAAGGCCGGACGGCCGCCCTGCTGGAGGTAGGCGTGCAGGATGTCAGGGGTGTTCACGAAGAGGTTGGGCCGCATCACGGGCGCCGACTCCTCGCCCGCCAGCTCGGTCAGGTACTCGGTCAGCTCCGCCTTCGAGTTGCGCCAGGTGAAGTACGTGTACGACTGCTGGAAGCCCACCGAGGCCAGTGCGCGCATCATCGCGGGGCGGGTGAAGGCCTCCGCCAGGAAGATGACGTCCGGATCGCTCGTGTTGACTTCCGCGATGACCCGTTCCCAGAACACCACCGGCTTCGTGTGCGGATTGTCCACCCGGAAGATGCGCACCCCGTGGTCCATCCAGTACCGCAGGATCCGTACCGTCTCCTCGACCAGGCCGTCCATGTCCCGGTCGAAGTCGATCGGATAGATGTCCTGGTACTTCTTCGGCGGATTCTCCGCGTACGCGATCGTCCCGTCCGGCCGTTGCCGGAACCACTCCGGGTGCTTCTCCACCCACGGGTGGTCCGGCGAGCACTGCAGCGCGAAGTCCAGCGCGATCTCCAGCCGCAGCTCCGCGGCCCGCGCCACGAACCGGTCGAAGTCCTCGATCGTCCCCAGGTCCGGGTGCACCGCGTCGTGCCCGCCCTCCGGCGAGCCGATCGCCCACGGCACGCCCACGTCCCAGCGGCTCGCCTTCAGCGCGTTGTTGGGACCCTTGCGGAAGGTGGTGCCGATGGGGTGGATGGGCGGCAGGTAGACGACGTCGAAGCCCATCGCCGCGACGGCGGGCAGCCGCTCCGCCGCCGTCCTGAACGTCCCGCTCCTCGGCTTCCGCCGGTTGCCCGTGGGCAGCACCGCCCCCTCCGAGCGCGGGAACATCTCGTACCACGAGCCGAACAGCGCCCGCTTGCGCTCCACCAGCAACGGCAGTGCCTTGGACGCCGACACCAGCTCCCGCACCGGGTAGCGCGCCAGCACCGCCAGCACCGCCGGCTCCAGCGCCGCCGCCAGCCGCTCCCCGGCGGCCCGGTCCTCGGCCCGCAGCGCGTCGAGCGCCGCCAGCACCAGCTCCCGCCCGTCCTTCTTCGGCACCTGGCCGGCGGCCCGCTCGTAGAGCTCGGCGCCCTCCATCAGCACCAGTTCCGTGTCCATCCCCGCCGGGATCTTGATGCCGGCCGTGTGCCGCCAGCTGGCGAGCGGATCGCTCCACGCCTCGACGGTGTACGTCCACCTGCCCTCGGCCGGCGCGGAGATCCGGGCCCCCCACCGGTCGGTGCCGGGGGCCAGCTCCCGCATCGGCACCGGCGGCTGCTCCCGCCCCGCGGGATCGCGCAGCACCAGGTGGGCCGCCACCGCCTCGTGCCCCTCGCGGAACACCGTCGCCGACACCTCGAAAACCTCGTCCACCACCGCTTTCGCGGGCCTTGCGCCGCAATCGACGGCAGGGCGGACGTCCAGCACGGGAATGCGACCGATCATGACCTCACCTGGGGGTGGTTCGGGGGACCTGGTACGGGACGCGGCCGGGCCACGAACTCCGGCACGCGCTCTGTTCGCTCTGTTTCTAGCCGCTCGGCCGACGGCTGAAGTGCGGGCATGGCCGCTCCTGTCCGCGTTCACTCGGGTGGCGGGAAGTGGGGGGCGGGTGAGCCGTGCGCCGACTGTCTCGCGCCGTACGCGGTCAGCCCTTCCCCAATCCGCGCGGAGCAATCCGGTCTTCGGGTCAACTACTCGTACGTACTGGGATTGCCGGAGGTTCGACGCGGATACCGTCGAAGGGTCAACCTCTCGTCCCGACCGGACACTTGGGGGGCCAGGTCCTTTGCGCTACAGGTCCGTCGACGGGGTCCCGGGCCGGGCGGTGGCCGGACCGCCGGGAAGACGGCGCGGGCCGCCCTGCGTTTCGCCCGCCCCGTCCCGCCGCCCGTCTGCTTGGCTGGAGCCCTGCATGCCCACTGGCCTGCCGGCGCCGGTCCCGCCCGAGACGGCGGCCCCAGGAATTCCCCCCGTCCGACGGAGTAGCGAGGTTGACGATGCCGGTCGCCGTGCCGGGTGCGGGTGCCCTTCCCGCCCCAGCCGCCCGCCGCCGCGCAGCCGCGCGCCGCCGAATAGTCGTCTGACGCGGCCCCGCGGGGCCGCCCCGCGCGCTGCCGCCCTTCCGGGTGACGGCAGGAGCCTCCACACCCGCCGGACCTCACCGGTCCAGCTGCATTCCTCGCCACTGACAATCGCCGACAACGCAGGTCAGGCCATATGCACGAGAAATCCCGCCGTTTGACGGCGCCGCTTCACGGTCCTGTTCCTCCCCGGCCTGACGGCCGCGGTCTCCTGGGAGAAATCCGATGAAGGCCATCCGTCGATTCACCGTCCGCCCCGTCCTTCCGGAACCCCTCCGGCCACTGCACGGCCTCGCGCGCAACCTGCGCTGGTCCTGGCACGCGGAGACCCGGGAGCTCTTCCAGTCCGTCGACCCCGAGGGCTGGCGCGCCGCGGGCGGCGACCCCGTCCGCCTCCTCGGCAGCGTGTCCCCCGGCCGGCTCGCCGAGCTGGCGCGGGACCGCCGCTTCGTGCGCCGGCTCACCGCCGCCGCCGCCGACCTCGACGACTACCTGCGCAGCGACCGCTGGTACCAGACCCACGAACGGGCCGCGGAACTCCCCGCCGCCGTCGCCTACTTCTCGCCCGAGTTCGGCATCACCGCGGCCCTGCCCCAGTACTCCGGCGGCCTGGGCATCCTCGCCGGGGACCACCTCAAGGCCGCCAGCGACCTCGGCGTCCCGCTGGTCGGCGTCGGTCTGCTCTACCGGCACGGGTACTTCCGGCAGTCCCTGTCCCGGGACGGCTGGCAGCAGGAGCACTACCCCGTCCTCGACCCCGACGAGCTGCCCCTGAGCCTGCTGCGCGGACCCGACGGCGAACCCTGCCGCATCGACCTCCAGCTGCCCGGCGGCCGCACCCTGCACGCCCACGTCTGGCAGGCCCGGGTCGGCCGGGTCCCGCTGCTCCTCCTCGACTCCCAGGTCGAGGAGAACGACACCGCCGCCCGCGAGGTGACCGACCGCCTCTACGGAGGCGGCGGCGAACACCGGCTGCTCCAGGAGATGCTGCTCGGCATCGGCGGGGTGCGGGCGGTCCGGGCGTACTGCGCCCTGACCGGCCACCCCGAGCCCGAGGTGTTCCACACCAACGAGGGGCACGCCGGGTTCCTGGGCCTGGAGCGCATAAGGGAACTGGCCGGGCAGGGGCTGGGCTTCGACGCCGCCCTGGAGGCGGTCCGGGCGGGCACCGTCTTCACCACCCACACCCCCGTCCCCGCCGGCATCGACCGCTTCGACCGGGCGCTGGTGGCCCGGCACTTCGGCGACGACGGCGAGCTCGCCGGGATCCCGGTGGACCGGATCCTGGAGCTCGGCCTGGAGACGTACGGGGGCGGCGACCCGGGCGTCTTCAACATGGCGGTGATGGGACTGCGGCTGGCCCAGCGCGCCAACGGCGTCTCCACCCTCCACGGGGCCGTCAGCCGGGAGATGTTCGCCGGGCTGTGGCCCGGGTTCGACCCGGCGGACGTCCCCATCACCTCCGTCACCAACGGGGTGCACGCACCGACCTGGGTCGCCCCCGAGGTGATGCGGCTGGGCGCCCGGCAGGTCGGCGCCGGACGCGCGGAGGACGCGCTCACCGTCGGCGGCAGCGAGCGCTGGGACGCGGTGGCCGACATCCCGGACGGACAGATCTGGGACCTGCGCCGGGTGCTGCGCGAACAACTGGTGCAGGAGGTACGGGAGCGACTGCGCGCCTCCTGGCGCCAGCGCGGCGCCGGCGCGGCCGAACTCGGCTGGATCGACACGGTCCTCGACCCCGACGTGCTCACCATCGGGTTCGCTCGCCGGGTGCCGTCGTACAAGCGGCTGACGCTGATGCTGCGCGACCCGGAGCGGCTGCGCCGGCTGCTGCTGGACCCCGACCGCCCGGTGCAGATCGTGGTGGCCGGCAAGGCGCACCCGGCCGACGACGGGGGCAAGCGGCTGGTGCAGGAGCTGGTGCGGTTCGCGGACGACCCGCGGGTGCGGCACCGGATCGTGTTCCTGCCGGACTACGGCATGGCCATGGCCCAGAAGCTGTACCCCGGCTGCGACGTGTGGCTGAACAACCCGCTGCGCCCGCTGGAGGCCTGCGGCACGTCCGGCATGAAGGCGGCGCTCAACGGCTGCCTGAACCTCTCGGTCCTGGACGGCTGGTGGGACGAGTGGTACGAGCCGGACTTCGGCTGGGCCATCCCCACCGCCGACGGCGCCGGCACGGACGAGGACCGCCGCGACGACCTGGAGGCGGCGGCCCTCTACGAGCTGGTCGAGAAGCGGGTGGCGCCCCGGTTCTACGACCGCACGGCCGGTGGACCGGGGGCGGCCGGGGGCCTGCCCGGGCGGTGGATCGAGATGGTGCGGCGCACCCTGGTCTCACTGGGACCGAAGGTGCTCGCGGGGCGCATGGTGCGGGAGTACGTGGAGCGGTTGTACGAGCCCGCAGCCCGCGCGCACCGGGCCCTCGGCCCGGAGCCGGCCCGCGAACTGGCCGAGTGGAAGCGGCGTGTCCGGGCGGCCTGGCCCGGGGTCGCCGTGGGCCACGTCGAGGCCCTGGCCGCGGCCCCGGTCAACGGCACGGCCGAACTCGGGGCGACCCTGACCCTGCGCGTCCGGGTGAGCCTGGGCGACCTCGGCACGGACGAGGTCGAGGTGCAGGCCCTGGCCGGCCGGGTCGACTCCGAGGACGTCATCTCGGACGCGCGGGCCTTCCCGCTCAAGCCCGCGGGCGGGCCGGACCTGGAGGGACGGCTGCTGTACGAGGGGCCGCTCGCCCTCGACCGCACCGGGCCGTTCGGGTACACGGTCCGGATCCTGCCGGCCCATCCTCTGCTGGCCACCCCGGCGGAGCTGGGGCTGGTGGCGTCCCCGCCGGAAGCGGCGTCGGACCGGGGGACGGGGACGGGGATGACGTTGCGCTGAGGGGTCGGGCGGGGCGGGGCTCCTCCGGGGGGCTCGCCCCGCCCCGGCTCTCCGGTCCTGGTCGTCCGGCTCGTGGGGTGGGGGTTCTGATCCGTGCCGGCCCCCGCTTCGGGGTCCGTCCGTCCCGTGGTGTGTGGGTCCGCCTCCCCCACACACCACGGGACCCACCTCCGAAGCCAGCCCACCGAAGCCCCCGGCCACCACACTCAGGCGGGCCTGACCGCCAGCCCCCACCCCCACCGCCTACCGCAGCGTCCGCTTGTCCGTCCGGTGGGTCATGACCAGCCACAGGCACAGCCCCGCGATGGCGACGCGGCCGGAGGCCTGCAGGAGGGGGCCGCGGAGCAGGATGAAGGAGTAGCCCGCCACCAGGGGGACCACCACCGAGATGAGGCTGCCGGGCGGGGCGCGGCGGGTGGCGCGGCGGGCGTAGCGACGGTCCACGCGGGCCGCCGCGTAGCCCATGCCGAGCAGGCCCGCACCCATGCCGACCGGGCCGAAGTCCAGCCACAGCTCGGCCCAGATGGGGGAGGAGAGGTTGGTGTTGACCGCACCCATCCACTGGCCCACCATCACGCCGGTGTCGCGCGGCTTGCCCGGCCACACCGAGCGCGGCACCGCGAAGAAGACCGATCCGGCGAGCTGGCGGCCGTAGAAGAACCCGGGTCCGGACCGCGAGAAGGTGATGGTGTTGGCGAACATGCCGACCTGGTCGTAGTCCTTGAGCGCCATGGGCTCCAGGAACGAGGTCGTCTCGACGGGCTTGTAGTTCTTCTCGTCGTACCGGAAGCGGTCGGCGAACGGGAAGATCAGCAGCGCCGCGATGACGCCCATGCTGAGCGCCACCCGGTACATCGCCGCGCTCACCGGGAAGACGGTGAACAGCAGCGAGAACATGACCGTCATGAACCAGTAGCGCGGGTTCGAGATCGGGTTGTTGACGACCAGGTTGAGCGCGGCCAGCGCGGCCGTGGTGGCGATCACCGAGGGCATCCGGCGCGCCCGGGTCGAGGTGACCAGCCAGCGGACGTACATGAGCAGGGCGAGCAGCGCCGGCACGGTGCCGAAGCCGCGCAGGAACGCCTGGCCGGCCTGGCCGTCGTTGGCGGAGACGCCCGCCTCCTCGATGCCGGCGATGATCTCCTGGCGGCTGCTGAAGAAGACGGCCGGGCCGCCGAGTTTGAGGACGAAGACCCCGGAGAAGCCGAAGGCGAGGACGGTCAGCAGCTGCAGCCGCCGCCGGTGCACCATCACCGGCTCCGACGGCTCCTCCTGCGCACGCCGGTCGGGCCGGTGCCTGGCCAGCAGGGCGCCCACGTCGAAGGCGATGCAGCCCAGCAGGATGAGCGAGATGGCCGCGGACAGGTCCGAGCGCGGCCCGACCACGGGGGTCGGCACCTGGCCGAGGACCGCCTGGGCCAGCGGGGCCACGCCCAGGGCCATGTAGACGAACAGCCAGAAGGAGCCCTGCAGCAGCTTGCGCCGGCTGGTGAGGATCATGGCCGAGAGCCGGGCGCCCGCGTACATGCAGAGCGCGAGCTGGAGGTAGAAGGCCGCGTCGCGGACGCCGGCGCCGTGCTGGGAGGCGACGACGAGCGGCAGGAAGACGGTGAAGCCCAGCGCGAGCGGGACCGACAGGGCCCGCGAGAGCAGCGTCCGCGGGGTGGTGACCCGGCCCCACTGCGCGTCGTCCGGGACCTCGCGGTGGCGGGGTGGTACGGGCGGCCGCGGGCCGGAGCCCCACGGAGTGCCCGACGTGGGCCCCTGAATGTCCGTCGCCACCGTGCCCCCGCCCCGCCCTCGTGCAATTGCGCAGAGTCTAGCCAGCCCGGTCCACAGCGGCGATGGGCGGGCCGATGAACCGATAATGTGAACGCCCGGTGCCTGGGGAGGTACCAGTGGGGGGACGAACTCGATGCGCAATCTTCCGGCCTTCACGCTGGCCGGCTACGACAAGGGCCGCGGCAAGCTCACGCAGGCCCTGTGGTTCGCCGTGATGAACACCGTCTTCATGGCCTGGTTCACCCCCGCCCGGCTGCGCGTGGCGCTGCTGCGCGCCTTCGGGGCGGACATCGGTACCGGCGTGCTGATCCGGCACCGCGTCCGTGTCCTGTGGCCGTGGAAGCTCACCGTCGGCGACCACACCTGGATCGGCGAGGGCGCCTGGCTGCTCAACCTGGAGCCCATCACCATCGGGGCGAACGTCTGCGTCTCCCAGGAGGCGTTGCTGTGCACCGGCAGCCACGACCACCGGGCCGCCGACTTCCGCTACCGCAACGCCCCCATCGCCGTCGAGGACGGCGCCTGGGTCGCGGCCCGCGCCACGGTCCTGGCCGGCGTCACGGTCGGCCGGCACGCGGTGGCCGCGGCGGGCTCCGTGGTCCACAAGGACCTGCCCGAACTGACCCTGCAGACCATGGACGGGCGGCGCCGCCCCGTCGACGAGCCCAAGTGAGGCCGCCCCAGTGAGAGTTCTGCACGCCGTCACGCTGCACTCGCCGACCCACGCCTTCGGCGGCCCCGTCCGGGTCGCGCTGAACCTGTCCAAGGGGCTGCGGGCCCGCGGCCACGAGGCCGCGCTCGTCGCCCTCGGCGAGGGTTTCGACGAGCCCTGGCCCATCGACGTCGAGGGGGTCCCGGCCCGCCTCTACCCGGCCCGCCGGCTGCTGCCGCTGGGCTTCTCCGGCATGACCTCGCCCGCCCTGCTGGCCCGCGCCGGCCGGCTGGTGCGCGACGCCGACGTGGTCCACGTGCACCTGGCGCGCGACCTGGTGACCCTGCCGGTCGCGTTGGCCGCGCTGCGGGCCGGCAAGCCGCTGGTGCTCCAGACCCACGGCATGGTCGACCCCAGCGGCAAACTGCTGGCCAAGGTGCTCGACGCGGTGGCGGTACGCCGCCTCCTGCGCGGCGCCGGCGCGGTGCTGTACCTGACCCCGCACGAGCGCGAGGCCCTCGACGCGGTGGTGGGCGGCGCGGGGCTGACGAACACGGTCCGCCTCGTCAACGGCGTACCGGCGCAGGAGGAGCGGCCCGCCCTGCAGGGCCCGCCGCGCGTGCTCTACTCGGCACGCCTGCAGGCCCGCAAGCGGCCGGTGGACTTCGTCCGGGCCGCCGCCCTGGTCCGCGAGCGGCACCCGGACGCCGAGTACGTGGTGGCCGGGCCCGACGAGGGCGAGGCGGGCGCGGTGCGGCACGAGGTCGACGCGCTGCGGCTGGCCGACCGCACGACCGTGCCCGGGGCGCTGACCAGCGCGCAGGTGCTGGAGGAGCTGCGCCGGGCGCACGTGTACGTGCTGCCGTCGGTCGAGGAGCCGTTCCCGATGTCCGTGCTGGAGGCGATGGCCGTGGGCGTGCCGGTGGTGGTCACCCACTCCAACGGGCTGGCCCGGGACATCGCGGCCGCCGGTGCGGGCCGGGCCGTCGAGCCGGGCCCGGAGGGCGTGGCCGCGGCGGTGCTGGAGCTGCTGGACGAGAAGGCGAACCAGGAGGCGTCCGCGGCCGCCCGCGAGCTGGCCGCCGGGTCGTACTCGATGGACGCGGTGCTGGACACCCTGCTCGACGTCTACGGACGGATCACGGGCGCCTGACGGAGCAGCACCAGGAGCAGGAGGGGGCGGGGCCGTGACGGCCCCGCCCCCTCTCATCCCGGGATCGAACCGATCGAACCGATCGAACCGATCGAACCGGTCGAACCGGTCGAGCCGGTCGAGCCGGTCGGTCAGGCCGGGATCCAGGCGTAGCAGCCGGTCGAGACGAACTCGACCGTGCCGGCCGGGATCTTGGCCGTGACCTTGTCCCCGGCCTTGAAGCCGAGGTCCGGGCCGGCCGCCAGGCTCTTGCCGCCGCGGCCCTTGGCCTGCCAGACGCAGGACGGCGTCGGGCTGGGCGCGCGGTACGTGCCGGGCGTCGGGTTCTTGAGCGTGCCGTCACCGAAGCCGTTCTCGGCCGCGGCCAGGATCGGCTTCTGCTCCGGGCACAGGTACGGGATGGCTTCCTCGGCGTTCGGGATCTCGCCCGCGACGAGGGCCGCGACCGCCGCGTCCTTGTCGTGCTTGGCGGTCCGGGCGACCCGCTGGCAGGCCTCCTGGCCGGTCTGCAGGACGGCCGCCGGGTCCGTCTTCTCCGGCACCCGGCCGCTCAGGTACTTCTTCTCCTGCTTGGTGAAGGACCCGGTGGCCGGCTTGAGCGCGTCGTCGGAGATCACCGGGCCGGTCGGCTTGGCGGCCGGCGGGGCGGTGGTCGGGTCGAGCGTCGGCTCGGGTGCGGAGGAGGAGGCCGGGGGCTTGGGCTCGGCTTCGGTCGTGTCGCCGCCCGAGCTGCAGGCGGTGAGCGTGAGGGCGGCGGACAGCAGGACCGCGGCCGCGGCGCGTCGGTTCAGGGGACGCATGGTGTGGCTCCAGAGGGTGTCGATGCAGGCGCGGGGCCCGGCCGGTGCGGCCGGACCCCGCTGCCCTTGGTGCGTACGGCCGCACGGGGCGGCGTACCCGCTCGGCCGTTACGGCTGGCCGAAGGTGAGGACCAGCTGCGGCGTGCCCTCGCTCGCGGTGGACTCGGCCGACCAGAGCCACAGCGGGTCGCTGCCGTTGCTGGTCAGCGCCAGGCTGTACGAGCCGCCGAGCACGGCCGTGAGGGCCGACTTGTCCAGGTCGATGCTGTGCAGCGCCGACCCGTCCGGGATGCCCTCGAGGGTGCCGAGGACCGTGGCGCCGAGCGCCGGCTTGGTGGTGTACGAGGTGCTCGCCCCGCTCCAGGTGCCGGTGACCGGGACCACGGAGACCTTGTCGGCCGTACCGGCACCGGTCTGCGTGCTGGTCTTGATCTGCAGCGAGGCGGCCTTCAGGACCTGGCCGGCCGGGGCGGCCGGCAGGTTGAAGCGCAGGTACGTCTCGTACAGCGAGCCGCTGCCGCGGACGGCGAGCGAGGTGGCGGAGCCGTACGAGGCGCTCGGCGCGCCCTGGTTGACGTAGGTGTCCTCGGTCGCCGAGACCTCGGTGACCGTGTCGGACGCGGCCTTGGCCAGGTTGTAGTGGTTCGTGACCTGGGCCTGGGACAGGACCGTCGGGTAGACGGCGGTCTCGTCGATCTGGCCGGCGAAGAAGTTGCTCGTCGGGCGGTTCGGCCAGCTGGACAGGTTGTCGCCGCCGACGTGCCAGAAGCCCTCGTAGGCCTGGTTCGTGGTGACGTTCAGGGTGTCCTTGAGCTTGCCGTCCACGTACATCGCCATGCCCGACGGGCCCTGGGTGGCGACCACGTGGTGCCACTTGTTGTCGTTGAACGTGTCGAACAGACCGGTGGTGATCGTCCGGGTCGATCCGTTGTAGACACCGAAGACCAGGCGGCCGGTGTTGGTCATGTAGATCTGCTTGTCGTAGCTGCCGCTGCTGCGGGTCGTGTTGTTGCCGAACCCGATCAGCTTGCCGCCGCGCGTGGTGCCCGTCTTGAACCACGTCTCCAGCGAGTAGGAGCTGCCCACCGTCTGGCGGTGGTCGCTGTAGACCTGCTGGTCGGTGCCGTTGAACGCGATCGCTGTGCTCGGGCCGGTGAGGGCACCGGGCGCCTGGCGCAGGGTCGGGCCGTTGACGTGCAGACCGCTGGTGTTGCCGCCGTCCGAGGAGTCGGCGACGTAGGGGGTGACGGTGTCGTCGTAGCGCCAGTACAGGCTGGCGCCGTCGGTGCGGACCTGGTTCGGGTACGCCTGGACGGAGGCCGGGACGGTCACGCTGGAGGTGGCCGACAGGGCGCTGGTGTTGCCGGCGGCGTCGGTCGCGGTCACGCGGTAGGTGTACGACTGGCCCGCCTTGACCGTGCTGTCGGTCCAGGAGGCCTGCGGGCGCTCCCACTCCAGGGACTCCGCGTTCACCGTGGCGATCGGGGTGCCCGAGCCGTTGCGGTAGATGCGGTAGGTCAGCTTGCTGTCGTCCTGGTCGTAGCTGGTGCGCCAGCGGACCTGGACCTCACCGGGCTTGACGGACGAGGCGCTGGCGACCGGGGTGGTGGGCGCGCCGACGTCACCGGTGGAGGCGAAGCGGGTCAGGCCCATCTGCGGCTTGCCGTTGATCTGGGTGAACTCACCGCCCACCCACATGTACTTGACGCCGTCCTTCTCCGCGATGGTCATCACGCGCGGGCCGATGCCCTCGCCGATGCCGTCGTTCGCGGTGGGGTGCCAGCCGAGCTTGCGCGGGCTGCGCACGTAGCCGCCCACGGGCGCGGGGGCGGCGCCCTCGTGGTTGGTCAGCTGGGCGTTGAAGAAGTTGCGCTTGCCGTCGGGGAACTGGCCCTCGAGCGAGCAGTCGTGCGCGTGCGAGGAGCTGTAGAGCACGCCCTGGTAGGGCAGCACGTACTGGGTCGCGCCCAGGCAGCGGTCGCGCCACTTCTCGGTGAAGTCGCTCAGCCGCAGGCCGATGCGGCCGTCGAAGACGCCGCCGCCGGAGCCCTCGTTGCCGGTGTAGAAGCCGCCCTCGTCGTCGGTGGCGATGTCCTTCACGACCGAGGTCGTGGGGATGTACCCGCTGGGGTACGTCTTGGTGTTCGCACCGGTGGTGGCGTCGACCACGGCCAGCGCGTGGCTGTTGGCGCCGTTGACGTAGAAGAAGTCGCCGCCGAGGATCACGTTCTTGCCGTCGGGGGTGACCTCGACGGCGCGGCCCGGCTCGTCGGCGTTGGCCGTGAACGGCTTCAGGGCGCCGGAGGAGGCGTCGACCGCGGCGAACCGCTCACGGGTCTGGCCCTCGACGGTGCCGAAGTCGCCACCGGCGTACAGGGTGTCGTCGGTGACGGCGAGCGCGCGCACGGTCGCCGGGAACGACGGGTGGAACGACGCCTTGGGGGTGCAGCTCGCGATGTCGATCGCGGCGACGCTGGCGACCGGGACGCCGTTGACGGCGCCGAAGTAGCCGGCGGCGTACAGGGTCTCCTCGTCCTTGGAGACGGCCAGCGCCCGGACGGTGGCCGAGCCCTCGCCGACGGTGAAGGACAGCTTGCAGTCGGTCGGCGCGCCCGTGGCGGCGTCGAACGCCGCGAAGTTCACGGCCTCCTGCTCGGTGCCGGCCGCGCCCTCGGGCGGCGTGACCGCCGAGAACGTGCCGCCCGCGAAGACGGTGCCCTTGGCCTGCGCCATCGCGAAGACGATGCCGTTGGTCTGCCAGGTCGGCAGGTCGTCGGCCGTGAAGGCGACCGGCGAGGTGATGGCCGATGCCGACGGCATCATCACGAATCCGACGCCGGCGCCGGCGCCGACGATGGACAGGACGAGGGCTGTGGTCAGCCCTCTTGATCTACGCATGAGCCCCCCAGGGCGATCGCCCGGTCTTGAATGGCTGGATTTATCCGAACAGCCATATGTACTGGCGCAGATTAGGGCTTAAGTGGAGGCCCGGTCACGCCACTTGACCCATTGGATACCAATCGATATCAACGGGCGCAGGAGAAACGGTGCACTGCGGACATACGGCGTCAGGTCCCGGTCGGCGCTGGTGCGTGCCGACCGGGACGTGTGAACTCTCAGTGACGGGCGGCGCTCAGCGGTCGATGCGGACCGTGGCCCCGGCGAGCTGGTCCTCGACCTGGCGGAGGTCGGCGTCCACCATGATCCGCGCGAGTTCCTCGACCAGGACCGTCGGCTTCCAGCCAAGCAGCTCCTCGGCCTTGCTCGCGTCACCGATCAGCGCGTCGACCTCGCTGGGGCGCTCGTACTTGGGGTCGTAGCGCACGTGCTCGTTCCAGTCGAGGCCGGCGTGCGCGAAGGAGGACTCCACGAACTGACGGACCGTCGCCGCCACGCCGGTGGCCACCACGTAGTCGGTGGCCTCGTCCTGCTGGAGCATGCGCCACATGGCCTCGACGTACTCCGGCGCGTAGCCCCAGTCGCGGACCGCGTCGAGGTTGCCGAGGTAGAGCTTGTCCTGCAGGCCGTGCTTGATGCGGGCCACCGCGCGGGTGATCTTGCGGGTCACGAAGGTCTCGCCGCGGCGCGGGGACTCGTGGTTGAACAGGATGCCGTTCACCGCGAACATGTCGTAGGCCTCGCGGTAGTTCACCGTCGCCCAGTACGCGAAGACCTTGGCGGCACCGTACGGGCTGCGCGGGTGGAACGGGGTCTGCTCGTTCTGCGGGGGCGGGGTGGAGCCGAACATCTCCGAGGACGAGGCCTGGTAGATGCGGGTGTCCACGCCCGACGCCCGGATGGCCTCCAGCAGCCGCAGCGCGCCCAGGCCGGTCACGTCGCCGGTGTAGAGCGGGGCGTCGAAGGAGACGCGGACGTGCGACTGCGCTCCGAGGTTGTAGACCTCGTCGGGCTGGATGTCGCGCAGCAGGTTCACCAGGGCGACGCCGTCCGAGAGGTCGGCGTGGTGCAGCACCAGGGACCGGTTGGCCGTCTGCGGGTCCTGGTAGATGTGGTCGATGCGCTCCGTGTTGAAGCTGGACGAGCGCCGCACGAGCCCGTGCACCGTGTAGCCCTTGGAGAGCAGGAGCTCGGCCAGGTAGGAGCCGTCCTGGCCGGTGACTCCGGTGATCAGTGCTGTCTTGCTCATGCGGGATCCCCCAGGGTGAGAGTGTCGTTCATGGTTCGTACTGAAATGCGGGGTTGGTCCCCTGCGGGTGAACCGGGTTTGGCATTATCCGATGCATGACTGCATCGCCGTACCTGCCCGACCGTGCCCGCGTCTTCGTCGCGGGCCACCGCGGCCTCGTGGGATCCGCCGTGGCCCGGCGGCTGACCGCCGACGGCCACGAGGTGATCACCCGCGGCCGCGAGGACCTCGACCTCCGCGACGCGGCGGCGACCGAGGCCTTCCTCAAAGACGTCCGCCCCGACGCGGTCGTCCTGGCCGCCGCCAAGGTGGGCGGCATCATGGCCAACAGCACCTATCCGGTGCAGTTCCTGGAGGACAACCTCAGGATCCAGCTCAGCGTGATCGCCGGGGCGCACGCGGCCGGCACGGGCCGGCTGCTGTTCCTGGGCTCCTCCTGCATCTACCCGAAGCTGGCGCCGCAGCCGATCACCGAGGACGCCCTGCTGACCGGCCCGCTGGAGCCGACGAACGAGGCGTACGCGCTGGCCAAGATCGCCGGCATCGTGCAGGTCCAGTCGTACCGGAAGCAGTACGGGGCCTCCTTCGTCTCGGCGATGCCGACGAACCTCTACGGTCCGGGCGACAACTTCGACCTGGAGACCTCGCACGTGCTGCCGGCCCTGATCCGCCGCTTCCACGAGGCGGCCGAGCAGGGGCGCGACGAGGTCGTGCTGTGGGGCTCGGGCACGCCGCGCCGCGAGTTCCTGCACGTGGACGACCTCGCCGCGGCCTGCGCGGTGCTGCTGTCCTCGTACGACGGGGACGAGCCGGTCAACATCGGGTGCGGCGAGGACCTGACCATCAAGGAGCTGGCCGAGACCGTCGCCGACGTGACCGGCTTCACCGGGCGCCTGGTGTGGGACACGGCGAAGCCGGACGGCACGCCCCGCAAGCTGCTGGACGTGCGCCGGCTTACCTCTCTGGGCTGGAAGCCGCAGATCGCGCTGCGCGACGGCATCGCGAGCACCTACCGCTGGTGGCGCGAGCAGGGCTGACGCGGTGCGGGGGGCCGGTCCCGGGTGCGGGGCCGGCCCCTCCTGCGCGGCCGGCAGGACCGCCGTCCGCGCGAACGGGGTGGAACGGGTCACGTACGGGCCTCTCAGTACGCCCCGCGGCCGTCGACCACGGCCCGGAAGGTCCGGGCGACCAGGTCGACGTCGCTGGTGAAGGACCAGTTGTCCACGTACTGCAGGTCCAGGGCGATCGTCTCGTCCCAGGACAGGTCCGACCGGCCGCTGATCTGCCACAGGCCGGTCATGCCCGGGCGGACCGACAGCCGGCGCAGCTCGACCTCGTCGTACTCGGCCACCTCCTCGGGCAGCGGAGGCCGCGGCCCGACGAGGGACATCTGACCCGTCAGCACGTTGAAGAGCTGCGGCAGCTCGTCGAGCGAGGTGCGGCGCAGCAGCCGGCCGACCCGCGTGACCCGGGGGTCGCGGCGCATCTTGAACATGTGGCCGTCGTTCTCGTTGGAGCCGGCGAGCTCCGCCTTGAGCCGGTCGGCGTCCACGACCATGGTGCGGAACTTCCACATGGTGAACGGCTCGCCGTCGCGCCCGATCCGGCGCTGCGTGTAGAAGGCGGGCCCGGGCGAGCCGAGTCGGATCGCGGCGACGAGGCCGAGGAAGACCGGGGCCAGGACCAGCAGCCCGAGGGCCGCGCCGACGCGGTCGAGCGCCGACTTCAGGACGGGCTGGATGCCGCGGCTCACCGGGGGCGCGACGCGGAGCACGGCCAGACCGCCCGCGGAGAGGGTCTCCAGGCGCTTGACGGATATCTCGACCAGGCCCGGGAAGACGGCGAGTTCGAGGCCGGCGTCGTGCAGCGCCCACGCGATGCGGCGCAGCCGCTCGCCGGCGAGCCGGGCGCCCGGCGCGACGAGCACGAGGTCGGCGTGCTGGTCGCGGACGGCGGTGAGGACCGCTTCCGCCTCGGACAGTCCCTCCGCCGCCTCCGCCCCGAGCCGCGCCGGCTCGGGCACGCCGCTGGTCAGACGGCCGGGGCCGATGGGGACGGCGCCCACGACGACGTACGGGTGGTCGGTGCGGCCGGCGAGGTGGCCGATGACGGCCTCGGCGGCCTCGGGCTCGCCGACGACGAGGACCCGGCTGACGGCCTGGGCCTCGCGGCGGGCGGCTCCGAGGTGGCGGTAGGTCAGCTTGTGGCAGGCGACCGTGAGGAGCAGGGCCGGCACGAGCGCGCACAGGGACACCAGCGGAGCGCTGGACTCACCGGTCGCGGCCCGCGCCACGGCCAGGACCCCGATCAGAATCAGCCAGTCGTGCAGTACGGGCAGGACGCCCCGCGATTCGCCCAGGGCGCGGCCGGCGTAACGGCGGCGAAGGGCCTGGACGCCGGTCCAGACCAACGCGGCCCCGAGGGCGCACCCCACCGGACGCGGCTGGTCGGACGCGTTGAACACGAGCGCGACCGGGACGCCCGCGCCGAGCAGGTCGGTGGTCAGCGCGGCGGGCAGGTACCAGCGCGCTTTGACGCCGAGTCCGCGGGTCGGATGCCCGGATGTGGTCGCTGATCTGGCCACACCCGCAGCGGGAACGTGAACATGCCTCATGGGCCCCCCTGGCACGTCGCTTCATGGTCGTGCGCCCGTCCATCGCTTCCCCTGGCGACGAACAACTGACGCACCGGGAAACAGTACGACAAACACCCGTACGGAAGGCGCCGTTTGCGTGAACGAAACGGCTCGTTGCCCGTTCGTTAACAGGCGGTATCCCTCGTTCCACATGACTCTCGCACACACGGGCGATCTGGCGTCACCTGGGTACGGACAGTTCGTATATCGGATGTGTCTCTTCGGACAACGAACGATTTCCGGCCAACCTTTTGACGCGACCCTGACATTCATACACCCGCGGTGGCACTCTTCACTCCGTTCTGCGCACAAGCCTGCTCTGCCCGGTGGCCCACCCAGCCTTCCGGAACCCCCCTGCAGAAGGAGTCTGCGTTGAGTCCGACCCCCCACAGGCGTGCCACCGCCGCCGGCGCACTCGTTGCCGCCGCGGCCATGCTCGCCGTCGGCATCCAGACCGGTACCGCCTCCGCCGACGCCACCGCGTCCAAGGCCCCGGCCGCCGCGCCCCGCTCCAACCCCGGCGCCGCCCCCGCCAAGTTGAGCCCCTCCGAGCGTGCGACGCTCATCGCGGAGGCCAACTCCACCACCGCCCGGGCCGCCAAGGCCCTCGGGCTCGGTGCCAAGGAGCGGCTCCTCGTCCGTGACGTGGTCAAGGACGTCGACGGCACGACGCACACCACCTACGAGCGGACGTACAAGGGACTGCCCGTCCTCGGCGGCGACCTGACGGTGCACGCCCGCGCCGGCGTGACCAGGTCCGTCACCCGCGCCACCAACCACGTCATCAGCGTCCCGACGACCACGGCCACCGTGGCCGCCTCGGCCGCCGAGAAGCAGGCGATCGGCGCCGCCAAGGCGCAGGGCGGCAAGGACGCCAAGGCCGCCAACTCCGCCCGCAAGGTGATCTGGGCCGCCACCGGCGCCCCCCGCCTCGCCTACGAGACCGTGGTCGGCGGCGTCCAGCACGACGGCACGCCGAGCCGCCTGCACGTGGTCACCGACGCCAGGACCGGCGCCAAGATCACGGAGTGGCAGACGATCGAGACCGGCATCGGCAACACGCAGTACAGCGGCCAGGTCACCATCGGCTCCTCGCAGTCGGGCAGCACGTACAACCTGACCGACGCGACGCGCGGCAACCACAAGACGTACAACCTGAACCACGGCAGCTCCGGCACCGGCACGCTGTTCTCCGGCCCGGACGACACCTGGGGCAACGGCCAGGCCTCCAACGCGGAGACCGCCGGCGCGGACGCCGCCTACGGCGCCCAGCTGACGTGGGACTACTACAAGACCGTGCACGGCCGCAACGGCCTGCGCAACGACGGCGTCGCCCCGTACAGCCGCGTCCACTACGGCAACTCGTACGTGAACGCGTTCTGGGACGACAGCTGCTTCTGCATGACCTACGGCGACGGCTCCGGCAACTCCAAGCCGCTGACCTCCATCGACGTGGCCGCCCACGAGATGACCCACGGTCTGACCTCGGTCACCGGCAACATGACCTACTCGGGCGAGCCCGGCGGCCTGAACGAGGCCACCTCCGACATCATGGCGGCCGCCGTCGAGTTCTGGGGGAACAACGCCTCCGACGTGGGCGACTACCTCGTCGGCGAGAAGATCGACATCAACGGCAACGGCACCCCGCTGCGCTACATGGACAAGCCGAGCAAGGACGGCTCGTCCAAGGACAGCTGGTACTCCGGCATCGGCAGCGTGGACGTCCACTACTCCTCCGGCCCGGCGAACCACTGGTTCTACCTGGCCTCCGAGGGCTCGGGCGCGAAGGTCATCAACGGCGTCAGCTACAACTCGCCGACCGCGGACAACCTGCCGGTCACCGGCATCGGCCGGGCCGCCGCCGAGAAGATCTGGTTCCGCGCGCTGACGGTGGGCTACTTCAAGTCCAACACGAACTACGCCGCCGCCCGCACCGCCACCCTGCAGGCCGCCGCCGACCTGTACGGCCAGGGCTCGACCACGTACAACAACGCCGCGAACGCCTGGGCGGGCATCGCGGTCGGCAGCCGCATCCAGAACGGTGTCACGGTCACCAACCCGGGCAACCAGACCACCGTCACCGGCAGTGCGGTCAGCCTGCAGGTCCAGGCCAGCAGCACCAACGCGGGGGCGCTGTCCTACGCGGCCACCGGCCTGCCGACCGGCCTGTCGATCAACTCCTCGACCGGTCTGATCTCGGGCACGGCGTCGACCGCCGGCACGTACAACACGACCGTCACGGTCACCGACTCGGCCAACCAGACCGGTACCGCGTCCTTCACGTGGACCGTCGGCACGAGCCAGCAGAACGTGTTCGAGAACACGACGGACTACCCGATCAACGACAACTCGACCACCGAGTCGCCGATCTCCGTCACCCGCACCGGCAACGCGCCGAGCACCCTGAAGGTCGACGTCAACATCGTCCACACGTGGCGCGGTGACCTGGCCCTCTCGCTCGTCGCCCCCGACGGCAGCGTCTACGCCCTGGAGAGCTTCTCCGCCGGCGACAGCACCGACAACGTCGTGAAGCAGTACACGGTGAACGCCTCGTCCGAGGCCGCGGCCGGCACCTGGAAGCTCCGCGTCCAGGACCGCGCGACCTACGACACGGGCTACATCAACAGCTGGAAGCTCACCTTCTGAGAAGGCCGCCTTCCACCGAGCAGCACTGAACCCACGCAGTGAGCCGCGCTGACCCGCGGCCCACAGGACCGGCCCGGGGGCCCCGCCCCCGGGCCGGTTCCGCGTTCCCGCCCCGTGGCCCGTCCCCGTCGATCAGACGGGTGGGCCGGTGCGCGGCGGTGTGGCGTGGCCGTCGAGCGGGCATCGAGGGCGGAGCCGATCTCGAAGGTGGCCGCGGCGACCCTATTCCGGGGCGTCGGCGTCGGCGGCGACGGCACCGTCGGAGCCGGACCCCGGGGCGGACGGCGGGTTCGGGTCCGGGTCGCGGCGGGAGAGGGCCAGGACGCCGGCCACGATCAGGGCCAGGCCGGCGAGTTCCGCGTACACCCAGCCGCCGCCGCGCACCCGCTCCGAGTACAGCAGGATCCCCAGCAGCAGGCTCACCGTCGCGTCGCCCAGCGTCAGCGCCGGCTGCGAGGCGATCAGCGGACCGCCCTGCATGGCGTGCTCGAGCAGGGTCAGGGCGGCCATGCCGGTCAGCGCGAAGCCGTACGTCTGCCAGGAGGTGAGGAAGGCGACGAAGCCGTGGTCCTCCAGGATGTAGACCGCCGACTTCATCAGGGCCGCGGTCAGCGCGTAGCAGATGGCCGTGGCCGCCCCCAGGCACGCCGCCCGCATCCGCCCCGGCGGCCGCCGCAGTCCGGCAGCGGCGAGCGCGCCGACCGCCACCGCGCAGGCGACCAGCGCGGGGACCCAGCGGTCCGGCGGGACGTGGACGCGGTTGCCCTCGGGGGCGGCGGCCCCCAGCGCCAGACCCAGCCCGACCACCACCGCCGCCACCGCCGCCCACACCGCCCCGGGCATCCGCCGCCGGACGAACAGCGAGGCGATCAGCAGCGCCAGCGGCAGCTCCAGCACGAACAGCGGCTGTACGAGCGCCAGCGGGCCGGAGGCCAGGGCCAGGGCCTGCCCCGCCCCGGCCGCGACCACCGCCGCGATCCCGCCGATCCAGACCGGGCGCCGCAGCAGGTCCACGATCAGGCCGAGCCGGAAGCCGGAGCTCTGCGGCACCGTCAGGGCGGCCCGCCGCTGGAGCACGGTGCCGAGCGCGTTGCTGCCCGCGGCGAAGACCGCGAAGAGCACCGCCAGGGTGAGGGACAGGGACACACGTCCTCCGATGGGCTGGGTGGCGTCCTCCCTCCAGGCTCCGGCGGGCGGCGGCCCGCCGCGCGCCGGCACCGGGCGCCGGTCGCCCGTACGGACCCCCGGTCGGGGGAACCTGGGGGCGCGCGCGTGGCGGGCCGGGTGCCGGGTGGTACCAGAACCGGCATGCAGCCCCAGGTGTCCCCGCTCCTGCGCAAGGCCGCGGCGTACGCCTGGCGCCTGCTGGTCGTCGCCGTCGTCGTGTACGGGGTCTTCGGGATCCTCGGCCGCTTCCACGAGATCGGCGTGGCCCTCTTCCTGGGCCTGGTCATCACCGCGCTCCTGCGCCCGGTGGCCGACCTGCTGGCCCGGGGGCTGCCGCGCGGGCTCGCCGTGGCGGTGTCCCTGCTGGGCAGCATCGCGCTCGTGCTCGGCGTGCTGGCCCTGGTGGGGGAGGCGGTGGCGGGGGAGAGCGACAGGCTCGTCCGCGAGTTCCGGGAGGGCCTGGACAGCATCGAGCGCTGGCTGGAGAAGCCGCCCTTCCGGCTGGATCCGCACGCCCTGTCCGACCTCCAGGCCAAGATCGGGGAGTTCCTCTCCAGCCACCGCTCCCGGCTGCTGTCCACCGCGGTCAGCGGGGCCGGCCAGGTGGTGAAGGTGCTCACCGCGCTGGCCCTCGCGTTGTTCTCGTCGGTGTTCTTCATCCACTCCGGGGACCGGATGTGGCTCTGGTTCCACGACCAGCTGCCGCCGGGTGTCAGGGAGCGGACGGACCGCGCCGCCCGGGCCGCGTGGAGCACCTTCACCGGCTACACGCACGGGATCGTGCTGGTGGCCGCCACGAACGCGGTGCTGGTCGGCCTCGCGCTGTTCTTCCTGGGCGTGCCGCTCGCGGTGCCGCTGGCGCTGCTGGAGTTCTTCGCCGCCTTCGTCCCGCTGATCGGCTCGCCCGTGGCGCTGGCCGTGGCGGCGGTGGTGGCGCTGGCGGCGAAGGGGCCGCTGACCGCGGGCATCGTGATCGCGCTGATCGTGATCATCGGGCAGATCGAGGGGCACCTGCTGCACCCGCTGGTCATGAGCTGGGCCGTGCGGCTGCACCCGCTGGTGGTGGCCGTCTCCGTGATCGCGGGGTCGATCGCGGCGGGGGTGGTGGGCGCGGTGGTGGCGGTGCCGCTGGTCTCTGTGGTCTGGTCGGTGGTCGTGGCCCTGCGGGCCCAGCCCGTCCCGGCGCCCGTGCCGGAGGCCGCCCCGGAGTCCGGCGGACCACCGCCCGGCCCGCCCCCGGCCGACCCCCCGCCGCCCGGAGGGCCGGCCCCCGGCACACGAGGATGATCCCGGGCCGGACCGGGCGGGCTGTAGGCGAGGCCCCGGTCAGGCGAGGCCCTGGTCGGGCGAGGCCCCGGTCAGGGGACGGCTCCCGTCGGGGTGGCGCCCCGGCTCAGGCCGTGACCGCCGCCGCCGACGTCCCGTCCTGCGCCGGTCGCGGCCGGGGCTCCACCCGCGAGACCCGGTACCAGGCCGCCAGGGCCTTGAGGGCCGAGCCCGCCGCCAGACCCCACGCGGCGCCGGGCGCGCCCCACAGGGCGTAGCCGCCCAGCAGGAAGCCCACCGACAGCAGCGAGAACACCACCTGCACCGACAGCGTGGCCTTCGGGCTGAGCACGCGCAGGGTCAGCAGGGCGCAGGTGCCCAGGCCCATCACGGCGTACTGCGCGCCGGTGGCCGGCAGCAGGGCCGAGGCCGCCCCCCAGGTGGCCCCGAGCAGTTCGCGGCCGAGCCGGTCGGGCAGCGCGTACAGCACCGCTCCCCAGCCCGCGCCCACGACGGCGAGCGCGCCGCCCAGTCCCAGCGTGGCCCGGACCACCCGCCGCTTGCCCCGGAACCGGCCGAGCAGCGGCGGCCCGAAGGCGTTCGCCGAGTTGAACAGCACGTTCAACGGTCCGAACAGGGTGGTCGCACCGCGCAGCGCGCCGACCGCGAGCGGGGTGGCGATCACGCCGAGCCCGAGCACGGCCAGCTGGCTGGAGCCGTTGCCGACCGCGAACTCGACCAGGAACCGCTGCCCGAGGTGACCCCGGCGCAGGTACGGCCGTACGTCCGCCCGCGCGCCCGCGGTGAACGGGCGCAGCAGCCACAGCCCGAGCGCCAGCGCGGGCAGCGCCGACAGTCCCCACACCAGCACCAGCCGGGCCGGCGAGACCCCGTGCGGCTGGGTGGTGAGGGCCGCGACCACGCAGGCCAGCCGCAGCAGGTCGGCCGCCAGGGCGCGCTGCGGCTGCCGCAGGGCGGAGAAGCAGTAGCGCAGCCCGTCCTGGCCGAGGGCCACGGGCAGGACGGCGCCCAGCGCGAGGAACGCCCCGCCCGAGGGCCCGCCCAGCACCAGCCCGGCCGCTGCGAGCAGGGCGCCGGCGGCCAGCGAGCCCAGACCCGTGAAGGCCACGGCGGACCGGCACACCGCGCCGACCCCGGAGCCGCGCTCGAGCACCACCGTCTGGCCGACGTACGCCATGTTCACGCCCAGCAGCACGCTGAAGGCCACGTACACCATGGAGAAGGCCGCGAAGCCGTCCGCGGAGGACAGCCGCGCGGCCAGCACCAGGACGAGGATGTTGGTGAGGCTGGAGGCGGCCTGGTCGAGGACCGAGGCCGCGACGGCCACCAGCCGCCGCGGCTCGCGGGGTGTCACCGTTCGCCCGGGCGGACCATGCGCAGGGCGACGGTGTCACTGCCGTCACCGGGTATGTGCTGGGTCGGGTCCGGGATGCGGTCGGCCGGGTTCGGCGGGCCCGCCGGGTCGGGGGTCGGCTGCGTCCGCTCGGACGCGGCCGGCGGCGGCACGTGCTGGCGGCGCGGCGCCGGGGCCGGCGCCTCGGCGCGCCCGCCGCCGCGACGGCCGGCCTTGCCGCCGTCACCGCCACCGCCGCCACGGCCGCCCTTCTTCTGGCCGAGCTGCTCGCGGTGCACCACCGCGCCGAGCACCGTGCCGCCCGCGCCGCTGATCAGCTCGCGGATCCGGACCAGGTCGGTGCGGTGCACCTCGCGCGGGTTGCAGACCACGAGCACGCCGTCCACGCGGTCGACGAGCGCGAGGGCGTCGGCGTACGAGAGCACGGGCGGGGCCAGCACGACCACGGTCGAGTTGGGGGAGTCCGCCTCGGAGATGAGCCGGGAGGTCCGCTGCGAGGTCAGCGCCCGCGCCACGTTGCGCACCTCGTCGCCGGGGATGAGGTCGAACGAGCCGGACTCGCCGGCGTCCACGACGAGCTGGTGGCCGTCGGGCCACTCCGCCTCGGTGGTGCCGCCCAGCTGGCTGCTCCAGCGCGGACGCGCCCCGGTGTCGGTGCGCAGCTGGCTGGCCAGCACCGGCGTGCGCAGGTCGGCCTCGATCATCAGGACGTCCTTGCCGGTCTCGGCGAAGGACGCGGCCAGGTTGACGGCCACCGCGGCCGCCTGCTCGCTGCTGCCGCGCGGTGCGACGACGAGCAGCCGGCGCCGGTCGGCGAACCGGGAGTCGTAGGCGAGCCGGAAGGCCACCGAGCGGTACTCCTCGGCGAGCCGCGGGTCGACGTCGCCCGCGGCCAGCAGCGGGCCGCCGCCGGTCTTGTCCCGGGGCAGGGTGCCGAGCACGGGGGCGCGCAGGGCGCGGGCCACGTCGCCGTCGGAGCGCGGTGCCGGGTCGAAGACCAGCCGCACCCAGGCCGCGAGCAGGCCGAGGGCCAGGCCCACGGCACCACCGAGCAGCAGCGACATGATCACGCCGGGGCCGTCCGGGGACTTGGGGGGCGTGGCGGTGTTGGTGATCCGGCCCGGGGCCATGTCGAGCGACTGGAGCTTCTGGATGTCGCTCTCGATCCCGCCCTTGGTGTCGGCGGCGACGGCCTTCTGGGTGAGGAGCGTGTCCCGGCCCGGGCCGTCGGGCGTCCGGCTGATCTCCTTGTTGAGGTCCTCGATGCGCTCCGCGAGCGGCGTGGCCTGCTTCTTCTTCGCCTTGACCATGTTGTCCCGCTGGGACTCGTACGCGGCCTGGCGGTTCTTCAGGTAGGCCTCGGTCATCGCGTTGGCGCGCTTCGCGGCCTGGGCGGGCGAGGTCGAGGTGTAGGTGAAGCGCAGCACGAGGGTCTGCGGCGGGTTGGTGACCTGCAGGCCCCGGCGCAGGGCGCCGAGCTCGTCGGTGGGCAGGTCCAGGTCCTTGGCCGCCGTCTTGGCGACCTCGTTGCCGAGGGCGGCCTGCCGCTCCGAGCCGATGTTGATCAACTTGTCGGGGGAGGAGCCGTTCGCGTCGAACGGGTTGAGCGCGGGTGCCCGCAGCACGACGTCCGAACTGGCCACGTAGGTGTCCGCGGAGGAGATCCCCAGGTACGCGCCCCCCACCAGGCCGACGCCGACGCCGCCGAGCAGGATCCGCCGGTAGCGGGTCAGCTGCCGGAACTGGTCCCTCAGGAGGTCCGGTTCGTCCTCTCCCGCGGTCACGGCCGCGGCGGGTCGGTTCGTCTCCGTCACGGCAGGGGTCCCCCAAGTGCTTCGTCTATCAGTGCGTCGATCCGGGCCAGGCCCGCCTCGCGGCTGAGGTGCGCCGCCACGTGGCGCGGTCCCGCGGCGCCCAGCTCGTCGGCCGCCGCCGGGTCCTGTGCCAGCGACCGTACGGCCTCCAGCAGGGCGTGCGGATCCTCCGGCGGGACGAGCACCCCGGCGCCGGAGCGCCTGACCTCCTGCGCGGTGCCGCCCTCGGCCGCTACCGACGCGACGACCGGTCGCCCGGCCGCGAAGTAGGAGGTCAGCTTGGACGGCACGCTCATGTCGAGGACCGCCGCGTGCTGCGTCACGGCGAGCACGTCCGCCGCGGCGAGGATATCCGGGAACTTTCCGTCCTCGGCAGGGGGGATGATGTCCAGGTTGGGGACGTCGGCGGACAGATCGGCCAAAGCGGAACGCTGACTTCCGTCGCCCATCAGCACGAACCGCACCTTCGGGTCCAGCCGGGCCGCGCCCACCAGGACCTCCAAACCCTGCTTGAGGCCCATGTTGCCGGAGTGCAGCACCACCGTCTGGTCCGGCGACCATCCCAGGTGCCGGCGGGTCTCGCCGCGCGGCTGCGTGGGGGTGGCCACGTGCGACCAGTTGGGGACGAGCCGGATCTTCTTCTCGTCCACGCCCATGGCGACGACCTTGTCCACGAACGTCTCGTGGATGACGCCCACCAGCGTGGCCCGGGTCAGCGCGTACGCCTCCGCCCGGCCGGCCAGGGCGGCCGCCTTGTCGCCGCCGCTGATCCCGCTCTGTGCGGCCGCCGCGCCCATCAGGTCCTGGACGACCGGGACGTACGGGACCTTCCACTTGGCCGCGAGCCGGGCGGCGAGCACCCCGCCGGCCAGGCTCGGCATCTGCGCGAGGATCGCGTCCGGCTTCGGCATCCGCGGCGGTGCCACGGCGCCGTGCAGGAGGATCGATCCTTCGAACGCGGCCCGCTTGACGGCGGTCTGGCGGGCCGGGACGGTGTGCGCGCGCCGGTGCACGGTGACCCCCGCGCGCTGTTCCGTGCGCCGGAGCGCCCCCTTGTACTCCGGTTCCAGCGCCCACGAGGGGTAGTGCGGCATGCCCGCGAACACGTGTGTGTCGTGACCGAGTTCCGCCCAGTGCTCCGCGATCTGAGTCGCGTACGGGCCGATCCCCGCGTGCTCAGGTGCGTAATTCGTGGACACCAGCAGCAGTCTTCTGTGACTGGATGTGGACACTGAGCGTCCCCTTCCCCCCTGGGTGGTGCGTCGGCCACCCTAGTCGTTCATCCGCGCGCCGTGGAACGTGCACGCTATCGTCTGATAATCCGCCGCACTGGGGAGTGCGGCTTTTGGGGGGTTGTCAATGACGGAGCGAAAGATGTCCGAGACCGCGGAGCGCACGAGCAGGCCGTACCGGGTCGGCTATGCGCCGGGTGCCTACGACCTGTTCCACATCGGGCATCTCAACATCCTCCGGCACGCCCGCAGCCAGTGCGACTACCTCGTCGCCGGTGTGGTCTCGGACGAGATGGCCGAGCTGGCCAAGGGCCGCCGCCCCATGATCCCGCTGGTGGAGCGACTGGAGATCGTCCGCAGCGTCAAGTACGTGGACGCGGCCTTCGTGGAGACGGTTCCGGACAAGCTGGAGACCTGGAAGCAGGTCCGGTTCGACGTGCTCTTCAAGGGCGACGACTGGCGGGGCACGCCCAAGGGCGACAAGCTGGAGACCGACTTCGCCACCGTCGGCGTGGACGTCGTGTACTTCCCGTACACGGTGCACACGTCCAGCACCCAGCTGCGCCGGGCCCTGGACGCGCTCTCCCAGCCGACGGCCGCCGAGCCGCCGGCCGTCGCCGAACTGCGCTGAGCCGCCCCGGGCCGGGGGTCCGGGCCCCCGGCCCGCCCCGCGCCGGCCGGGCCCGGCGTCCGACCGCGCCCGGCGTCAGGCCGTGTTCACCGCCTGACCGCGCTCAGCTCCCGGAACCACTTGGCCAGGAAGGCCGCCAGGAACAGCACGGCCACCGCGCCCAGCGCGGCGTACGCCCACCGGAACAGCCCGCCGCCGCCGAGCAGCAGGAACACCAGGCAGAACACGCCGTAGTCCACCGGCAGCAGCGCCACCGCGCGCAGCGTCGAGGGCGCGGCCGCCGGGCTGCCCGGAGCGGGCTTGGGCTTGAGCTTCTCGGTCAGCAGGCCGCCGAAGAACGTGACGATCGCGGCGAACTGGAAGCCCAGCGGCACCAGGAGCCACGGCTCGCCCCCGTCGCCGGATATCCCGTAGTCCTCGGGGAAGCGGTAGAAGGCGATCAGCACACAGCTGTGCAGGGCGGTGAGCTTCGCGCAGTCCACCACGTGGTCCAGCCACTCGCCGGCCGCGCTGCCGCTGCCGCGCAGCCGGGCCAACTGGCCGTCCGCCGAGTCGAAGGCGAAGCCGACGGCCAGCGCCGCCCACACGGCGACGCCCAGCCCCCACGACGGCGCCGTGAGCGCCACCGCGGCCGCGGCGGCGAAGCTGAAGGCCGCGCTGACCAGCGTCACCTGGTTCGGGGTGAGCCCGAGCGCATAACTGCCCGCGGCCAGGTAGCGCCCGGCCGGCCGGTTCACGAACCGGGAGTAGAGCGACACCCCCTTCGCGGACTTCTGCGCGCCGCGCAGCTGCTCCAGGGCGGTCCCGACTCTGCCCATGCCCCACCTGATCCCCTCATAGCGCTTATAGAACGCGGGTACGACACGTCCCGCTGAGGCGGACATCATGCCAGGGCGGGGACCGGCTCCCGCGGGGTATCCGCACGTACGTCCGGAAGCAGCAGTACGGCGAGGTTCGCGCCGGCCACCAGCACCGCGGCCACCAGCAGCGGCGCGGTCGTCCCGGTGAGGCCCGCCAGCGGGGCCGCCACCGCCAGGCCGAGCGGCCGGGCCGCGAACGAGAGCAGGGCGTCGAACGAGCCCACCCGGCCCAGCGCACCGGCCGGGATCCGGCGCTGCATCTCGGTCTCCCACAGGGGGTTGAGCACTCCGAGCCCGAACATCCCCGCGCAGTACGCCGCCGCCACCGCCGCGGTGGGCAGCCGCAGCGCGAGCGCCGTCAGCGGCAGGGCGTACGCCGCCGCGCCGACCGCCACCCAGCACAGCGGGCGGCGCACCGGGAGCCGGCCGGCCGCCCACATCCCGACCAGCAGGCCGGCCGTGCCGACCTGGGCGATGACCACCCAGGACGTCTCGCCGCCGAGGGACTCCACGGCGATCAGCGGGCCGAGGGTGAGCAGCGCCCCGGCGGCCAGGTGCCAGACGCCGTGGCCGAGGACATTGGCGAGAAACCACGGGTGCCGGCGCGTCTCGGCCCAGCCGGCGCGCAGTTCGGCCGTGAACGCCGCGGCGCCGGCGCCGGTGCGCTCCGCCGCCCGTCCGGGGGCCGGCCGGGTGGCGGCCGGTCGGGTGGCGGGCAGTCCGCCGAGGGTCAGTGCCGACAGCGTGAACAGGACCCCGGTCAGCAGCGAGGACCAGCCCGGCCCGACGGCGAGCATCAGCGTGCCCGCCGAGGCCGGACCGGCGACCTGGGCGAGCCCGGTCGCCACGCCGAGCCGGCTGTTGACGCGCAGCCGCCGGTCCGGATCGGTCACCACGGCGGTCACCAGGGTGTGGGCGGACGGCGAGCCGAGGGCCACGCCCGCGCCGGTCACCGCGGCCAGTGCGGCGAGGGCGGGGACGCGCACCGTGCCGGCCAGCAGCAGGGCGCCGGTGCCGAACTGGGCCGCGGCGCGCACCAGGTCGGCGGTGAGCACCACCCGCTGGGCGCGGAACCGGTCGGCGACCACGCCCGCGACGGGGAGCAGGAGCAGCATCGGCACCAGCTCGCTCGCCAGCACCAGGCCGAGGTCGGCGGTCGAGCCCGTGCCCACCACGGCGAGGGTGAGCGTGGTGGGGATGAGCGCACTGGCGAGGGCGGCGAAGGAGCGGCCGACCAGCAGGCGTGCGGTGCCGGCTCCGACGGGGCGTCGGGCCCCGGGGGCGGCGGCGGGGGGCGCGGCGGGCGCCCCGGGAGCGGCAGGTCGAGTCGATGGCGGAGTCATGACGGCAAAGTATTTCGCTAGCGAATCGTTCGTCAACGAAATAAAACGGTGCGGGGCGGCCCCCGATAATGGGCGGCATGGAGGATTCCGTCGACCGCCACATCGCCCGCTGGCGCGGCAAGGCGCCCTTCGACGAGCGCGTCGAGGGGATCGTCACCCGCATCCAGCTGCTGACCAAGCACGTGCACCAGGCCAAGGAGCGGGCGCTGGCGGAAGTCGGGCTCCAGCACTTCGAGTTCGAGACCCTGCACCGGCTCGCCTCCCGTGGCGAGCCCTACCGGGCCACGCCCTCCGAGCTCGCCGGCGAACTCCTGCTGTCCCCGGCCGGGATGAGCGGGCGGCTCGACACCCTGGAGAAGTCCGGGCTGGTCCGGCGGTTGCGCGCCGCCGAGGACCGCCGCCGGGTGGACGTCGAGCTGACCGCGGAGGGCAGGGCCCGCTGGGAGGCGGCGATGCGGCTGCGCGGGGTCGCCGAGGACGCGATGGCCGAACCGCTGTCCGCCGAGGAGCAGGACACGCTCTCCGCCCTCCTCAAGAGGATGCTGCTGCACGTCGAGAACGCCTGACCGACGCCGACCCCGACGCCGACGCCGACGTCGAAGTCGACGGGAAGCCCTGGCCGGAAGCGGGGCCTCAGGACGGCAGGCCCTGCACCAGACCGTCCCGCCACGCGCGGTGCAGCTCCGCGAAGCGGCCCGCGCCCGCGACCAGTTCGGCGGGGCTGCCGTCCTCCACGACCCGGCCGCCGGCCATCACCAGGACCCGGTCCGCGATCTCCACCGTCGACAGCCGGTGCGCGATCACCACCGCCGTACGGCCCTGCAGCACGGTCGCCATGGCCCGTTGCACGGCCCGCTCGCCCGGCACGTCCAGGGAGCTGGTGGCCTCGTCGAGGATCAGTACGCCCGGATCGGCCAGCAGCGCCCGCGCGAAGGCCACCAACTGCCGCTGCCCCGCCGAGATCCGGCCGCCGCGCTTGCGCACGTCGGTGTCGTACCCGTCCGGCAGGGAGCTGATGAAGTCGTGCGCCCCGATGGCCTTGGCGGCCTGCTCGATCTCCGCGCGGGTGGCGTCCGGCCGCCCCAGGGCGATGTTGTCCGCCACGCTCCCGGAGAACAGGAACGCCTCCTGCGTCACCATCACCACCCCGCGCCGCAGGTCGGGCCCCGACAGCTCGCGCAGGTCCACCCCGTCGAGCAGCACCCGGCCCTGCGAGGGGTCGTAGAACCGCGCCAGCAGCTTGGCGAGCGTGGACTTGCCCGCGCCGGTCGACCCCACCACGGCCACCGTCTGCCCGGCCGGCAGTCGCAGGTCGAACGGCGGCAGCACGTCCACTCCGCCGCGGTAGCCGAAGCCCACCCGCTCGAACACCACCTCGCGGCCCGGGTGCGCCCCGTCGCGCACCGGCAGCTCCCGGGGCGCGACCGGCTCGGGCACCGAGGGCGCCTGGGCCAGCAGGCCGGCGATCTTCGCCAGCGAGGCGGCGGCCGACTCGTACGCGTTGAGGAACATCGACAGCTGGTCGATCGGCTCGTACAGGCGGCGCAGGTACAGCACGGCGGCCGCCAGGACGCCGAGGTCGAGCGACCCCTCGGCCACCCGCCAGCCGCCCCACAGCACGATCGCCGCCACCGTGAGGTTCGCGGTGCTCCGGGAACCGGTGACGTAGCGGGCCATCTCCAGCAGCGCGTCGCCGTTGTACCGCTCCAGGCGCCGGTTCAGGACGGCGAACTCGGCGTCGTTCGCCCGCTCCCGCCGGAAGACGCGGACCGGCCGGATGCCGTTCAGGGTCTCGGTGAACTTCACGATCACCGCCGCCATCGCGGTGGACTTCCCCGAGAACACCGGCTCGGCGCGCCGGCGGTAGCTGCGCACGAGGAGGTACAGCGGCCCGAAGCTGGCCACCGCCAGCCCGCCCAGTCCCAGGTCCAGCCAGAGCAGGGTGCCGCCGATGAACACGAAGGACAGCAGTACCGCCAGCAGCTCCTGCAGCCCCTCGCCCAGCAGCTCGCGCAGCGACTCCACGTCCGTGGTCGAGCGGGAGATCAGCCGGCCCGAGGTGTAGCGCTCGTGGAAGTCGAGGCTGAGCGCCTGGGCGTGCCGGAAGATCCGACCGCGCAGGTCCAGCAGTACGTCCTGGTTGACCCGGGCCATCGCCCGCACGTACCCGTACTGGAGCAGGCCCGCGCCCGCCGCGCACAGCAGGTAGGCGACGGCGACCGCGACCAGCGGGCCGTGGTCCCCGGCCCGGACCGCGGGCACGCCCCGGTCGATGGCGTACGCGACCAGCAGCGGCCCGGCCTGCCGGGCGGCGGTCTCCAGGACGAGCAGCAGCGCGGCCGCCACCACCCGGGCCCGCAGCGGCGCCAGGAGGCTGCGCAGCAGCGCGCCGGTGGCCCCGGGCGGCGCCTCCAGCTCGTCCCGGTCGAAGGCGTCCGCCCCGGCCGTGGCGTCCGCGCTCATCGCAGCTCCCCCTCCGCCCCGAAGGGCCCCGTACCCGACATGAGCCAGGCGTACTCGACACTGTCGCGCAGCAGTTCGTGGTGCGTGCCCACGGCCGTGATCCGGCCGCCGGACAGCAGTGCCACCCGGTCGGCCAGCTGGACCGTCGACGGCCGGTGCGCCACCACCAGCGCGGTGGTGTCCGCCAGGACCCGGCGCAGGGCGGCCTCGACCAGCGCCTCGGTGTGCACGTCGAGGGCCGACAACGGGTCGTCCAGCACGAGGAAGCGCGGGCTGCCCGCGACGGCCCGGGCCAGCGCGAGCCGCTGGCGCTGGCCGCCGGACAGGCTCAGGCCCTGCTCACCGACGCGGGTCCCGAGGCCCTCCGGCAGGTCGTGGACGAACTCGGCCTGGGCCGTGGCCAGGGCGCGGGCGACCTCGGGGCCGCCCATCGACACGTTCTCCTCGACGGTCGTCGAGAACAGCGTCGGTTCCTCGAACGCCACCGACACCAGCGAGCGCAGCCGCTCGCGCGGCATGGCCGTGACGTCCTCGCCGTCGAGGGTGATGCGGCCGCCGACGAGCTCGTGCAGCCGTGGCACGAGCGCGGTCAGGGTGGTCTTGCCGCTGCCGGTGGCGCCGACCAGGGCCATCGTCTCGCCGGGGCGCACGTGCAGATCGACACCGTCGAGCACCGGGGGCGAGTCCGGGTCGGCGTCGGGGTAGCGGAACCGGACGCCCTCCAGGCGCAGGCCGCCGGCGGCCGCGGGCCCCGGCGCACCGGCCGCCGTCGGCGCCCCGGTGGCGCCGGACCCCGTCACCGGCGGGACCGTGGCCGTGGCCGAGTCCGTGGCGATCGGAGCGGGGTCGGGGCCCCGGCCCGGGCCCGTCGTGTCCCAGGGGTCCTCGCGCGGCTCGTCCAGCGCCTCGAAGTAGCGCTCGGTCGCGGTGGCCGCCTCCTGGCACAGGGCCAGCAGCCAGCCGATCGACTCCACCGGCCAGCGCAGCGCCAGCGCCGTGGAGAGGAAGGCCACCAGGGTGCCGGCCGACAGGTCCCCGTCCGCGACCTGCACGGTGCCCAGCACGAGCGCCACCCCGATGGCCGCCTCCGGCAGCACGGTCATGTACGCCGAGATGCCCGCCAGCAGCCGGGCCTTGACCAGCTCCGTGCCGCGCAGCTCGCCCGACAGCTCGCGGAACGCGCGGGCCTGGCTGCGGTTGCGCCCGAAGCCCTTGATGATCCGGATGCCGAGCACGCTCTCCTCGACCACCGTGGTCAGGTCGCCGACCTGGTCCTGGGACCGCCGCGAGACGATCGCGTACCGGGCCTCGAACGCCCCGCACAGCACCACCAGCGGGACCACCGGGATCAGCAGCACCAGCCCCAGCGTCCACTCCTGCACCAGCAGGATCACCGCACCGGCCACCACCGTGACGGCGTTGACCACCAGGAACGTCAGCGGGAACGCCAGGAACTGGCGCACCATCATCAGGTCCGTCGTCCCGCGCGAGAGCAGCTGGCCCGAGGCCCACCGGTCGTGGAAGGCCACCGGTACCCGCTGGAGGTGCGCGTACAGCTCGCCCCGCAGGTCCGCCTCCACGCGCGACAGCGGGCGCGCCACCAGCCAGCGCCGGTAGCCGAACAGCCCCGCCTCCGCCAGCCCGAGCAGCACCAGCCACAGCGCGCCCCAGGCGACCCCGGCCGTGTCGCCGGCGGCCACCGGGCCGTCGACGATCCACTTGAGGACGAGCGGGATCACCAGGCCCACGCAGGAGGCGGCGATCGCGACGAACACGGCCGTCAGCCAGCGCGCGCGGACGGGGCGCACGAACGGCCACAGGCGCAGCAGCGTACGGACCGCGGAGCGTTCGCGGCCGGCTGCGGGGGCGGGGGAGTCAGGGAGGGAGGCCATCAGGCGCGAGCATACGATTCGCTCCTGACATCGCCCAGCGATTATCCGGATGCGCTACCGGGGGGAAGAATGAGCAGTCCGCAACGCATGAGACGAGCCGTCAGGGGAGTGGCCGCGGTACTGCCGCTGCTGCTCACCGCCACCGCGTGCGCCGTCGCGTTCGGGGACGGCGACGGGGGCCGGGGGGCCGACGTCTACGGGAAGCCCTTCTCGCAGCACTTCGCCGCCGCGATCGCCGCCACCCGGGCCGCCGGCTCGCTGCGCTTCACCTCCACCCTCGAGTACGCCGGCGTGACCGCGACCGCCCGCCACGTCACCGAGGGCCGGGTCGACTTCCGCAGCGGCACCGCCGAGGCCCTGCTGACCCGCGAGGTACCGGTCGGCTTCGAGGACGCGGCCGACCTCGACGCACCCGGCGTCTCCTACCCCCAGCGGCTCGCCGTCGCCGGCTCCGAGGTACGGGCCCGGGGCGTCGACGGCGGCTGGCTCGGCTACCCGCCGGCCACCCGCAAGGCGCTCGACCCGCGGGGCGGGGCACCGGCCTCCGTGCACGCGCCGGGCCCGTTCCTCCCCTACGGCGGCACGCTCGCCGACCTCGTCGCGCGGGTCAGGCCGCACGCGACGCCCGTGGTCCAGCCCGACGGCAGCCGCGAGTACCGCACCACGCTCACGGTCGGCCAGGCGCAGACCCTGCTCCCGCACCGGATCGCGTACACCGGCACGGGCCCCGGCGTCATGGACCTGCCCGTGCCGCTGTACGTCCGGCTGGACGAGGAGGGCCGGCTGATCGGAGCCGACGCCGACCTCGCGGTGCTGCTCGACCGGGTGCAGCACGGCCCCGGCACCCGCTTCCTCAAGGGCGTGACCCGCCTCCGGGCCAGCTTCCTGGCCAGCGGCTTCGGCGAGGCCGGCGAGGTCCGACCGGCTCCCGCCGCGGACGCCCGCAAGGCCACCGCCTCCGCCTTCGCCCTGCCCAAGGGCAGCTGCGCGGTACCCGCCGCCGGTCTCGCCGACCCCGCCCGGGTGCGCGTCGTGGGCTGCTCGGCCCGCCACACCATGCGCTTCTTCGCTGCGGCCGGCACCGCGGACGCCGGTGGGGTCACGGCGTCGGGGTACGTGTCCCGGACCTGCGAGGGACCGTACCGGGGCCTGCCGCACGCCTGGCTCGAGGGCGCCGAACCGCGCTACCGGAACGTCATGAGCGTGCGGTCGGGTTCGTTCCGCTTCTCCTTCGACGCCTCCGGCAGGACCACCGGCGCCCCGCCGAAGCTCGCCCTGAACGTGGCCTGCTACCTGAGCACCCCACTCCGGTCATAGCGGTCGGATCCGCCGACCGGTCGGCAACGGCCTTAAACCGACGCAAAGTTATGCCCCAAAGATGACTGTCTGCAGCCGGATCCGGTCGGATAGCAAGGACCCGGCGCCCCGGACGGCCCGCCGAAGGTCGGCGGCGATGCCGGCGCGCCGCGAAGGGAACCCCTCATGATCCGCACCCGTACCGCCGCCGTGCTGGCCACCCTGGCCGCCACCGCCCTCGCGATCACCGCGAGCCCCGCCTCGGCCGCCCCCGGCGACACGCAGAACATGTGCTCCAGCACGCTCACCCCCGACGGCTGGGTGGACGTCCAGTGGTGGAACAGCGGCGGCTGCGGCTCCGGCTTCAACCCCAACACCAAGCAGATCAAGGACCTCCGCGGCTACCCGGTCGGTACCCAGGTCAACGCCTGCGCCTCCACCTGGCCGCCGGCCGGCTGGACCATCACCGCCAGCTACTACTCGAGCGGCTGCCGCTACTCCGCCGTCCCCAGCTTCAACCCCAACACCTGGACGCTGAAGCGCACTTCCTGACCGCCACCGCACCCGGCGGCCACCGCAACCGCCCGCACCGCCTCCGGACCAGGACCGGCCGGCGGCGCGGGTGGCGGCACGGGCGGCCCGGCCGCGCCGCCGCACCGTACGGCCCCGGCCCCCGCCGCGGTGCGGGCGCCGGTGGGGTGCTCTAGCGTCGGAAGAGCGGGGGTGGCCGACGCGTGAGCCGGTCGCCTTCCGGAATGCCTGCTCCGCGCCGCCCCCGCCCGCGGTCCGGCGCACTCGCGGATCGCGTGACCGACCGAGAGAGCAGGTGCATCCGCATGCGTCCGTCGGCCCGCCTCCCCGGTGTCCTCGCCGCCCTGGTCCTCGCGGCCGGCGGCGTCGCCGTCGCCGCCCCGGCAGCGTCCGCCAGCGTCCAGGACTGTACGAAGTACGTGGTGGCACACGGCAAGAAGTCCACGTCCGACATCGCCCAGGGGTGCTACCAGGGCTCCATCGGCAACCAGACCAGCTGCGTCGCCACCCTCCAGCAGGCCGGCCTCTCCTCGAGCGACGCGGGCGGGGCCTGCCGCGCGGCCCGCTAGCGGCGGGCGCGCGGGCCGAGGGGCTCCTCCCTCCGCCGGGCTGCCTAGGCCTGCGCCGCCTCCTGGGCGATGCGGTCGAACTGGGCGCCCATCGCCTCGGCGAGGGCGTTGGCCGCGGACAGGGGGCGGACCATGACCGTGAAGGCGTCGATCCGGCCGGCCTCGTCGAAGTGCAGGAAGTCGCAGCCCTGGATCCGCTTGCCGCCCACCGTCGCGTTGAAGACGAAGGCGTGGTCGCGGCCGGCCGGGTCGGCGATCTCCCGCTCGTAGGCGAAGTCCTCGAAGACGCGGTCCGCCGCACGCAGGATCGCGGCGGTGATCGCCCTGCCCCGGTACGGCTTGAAGACGACCGGGCTGGTGAACACGACGTCGTCGGCCAGCAGGGCCTCCAGCGCCGCGTGGTCATGGGTCTCGACGGCCTTGCGGAACGGGTGCACGGCGTCCCCTCGCTAGTAAAAAAATTGAATAGGTGTGGATGAGGGTAGGGAGGGTGGTCCCGCCCTGTCCAGACCCGCGCTACCGTGGCGGGATGGCACTGCGCAACGCCCTGATGGCCGCCCTGCTGGAGGGCGAGGCGTCCGGCTACGACCTGGCCAAGGAGTTCGACGCCTCCGTCGCCAACTTCTGGATGGCCACGCCCCAGCAGCTCTACCGCGAGCTGGAGCGCATGACGGCCGACGGCCTCGTCACCGCCCGCGTCGTCGAGCAGGAGCGCCGCCCCAACAAGCGGCTGTTCGCGCTCACCGACGCGGGCCGGGCCGCCGTCCGCGCGTACGTCGCCGAGCCGCCGGCCCGGCCCACCGCGATCCGCGACGAGCTGATGGTCAAGGTCTCCTGCGCCGACGTCGGCGACCTCGACGCCGTCCGCGCCGCGATCGGCGAGCGGATGGACTGGGCCGCAGCCAAGCTCGCCCGCTACGAGCGGCTGCGCGAGCGGCTGCTCGCCGGGCGCACCGAGGACGAGTTCTTCGACACGGCCGAGCGCGTCGGCCCGTACCTCACCCTGCTGCGGGGGATGGCCTTCGAACGCGAGAACCTGACGTGGGGCCGCACCGCCCTGCGCCGGCTCGACCGCCGCGCCGCGGCGCGCACGGCGGCCCCTCCGGCCCCTCCGGTCGGTCCGCCGGTCACCCCGTCACCTTCAGCAGCAGCACCGCCCGCGCCGGCACCGTGAGCGGCTGCCCGCCCCGGTAGCGCACCCCCGGCGCGGCCGCCTGGTCCTCCCGCGCGGTGTCCACCACCAGCTCGTACGTCCGGGCCCACGGCTCCCCGGGCAGCGTCCACGCCAGCGGCCGGTCCCCGGCGTGCAGCAGCGCCAGGAAGCTGTCGTCGGTCACCTTCCGGCCCCGGGCGTCCCGCCCCGGGATGTCCCGCCCGGACAGGAACAGCCCCAGCGCCGACCTCGGTTCGTACCAGTCCGACTCCGTCATCTCCGTCCCCCCGGGCGTGAACCACGCCAGGTCCCGCAGCCCGTCCGGCTGCTGCGGCCGCCCCGCGAAGAACGCCCGCCGGCGCAGCACGGGATGGGCCCGGCGCAGCCCGATCAGCCGTGCCGTCAGCGCGAACAGCTCCCGCCAGCCCGGCGCGTCGCGCAGCGACCAGTCCACCCACCCCGTCTCGTTGTCCTGGCAGTACGCGTTGTTGTTGCCGCCCTGGGTCCGGCCGAACTCGTCCCCCGCCACCAGCATCGGCACGCCCGTGGACATCAGCAGCGTGGTCACCAGGTTGCGCAGCTGGCGGCGGCGCAGCGCGCCGATCCGCGGGTCGTCCGTCTCGCCCTCGACCCCGCAGTTCCAGGACCGGTTGTCGTTCGTGCCGTCCCGGTTGTCCTCGCCGTTGGCCTGGTTGTGCTTGCGCTCGTACGAGACGAGGTCGCGCAGGGTGAACCCGTCGTGCGCGGTCACGAAGTTCACCGACGCGTACGGGCGGCGGCCGCCCCACGCGTACAGGTCGCTGGAGCCCGACAGCCGGTAGCCCAGGTCCCGTACGTCCGGCAGCGCGCCCCGCCAGAAGTCCCGCACCGCGTCCCGGTAGCGGTCGTTCCACTCCGTCCACAGGGGCGGGAAGGCGCCGACCTGGTAGCCGCCCGAGCCCACGTCCCACGGCTCGGCGATCAGCTTCACCCGGCGCAGCACCGGGTCCTGCGCGATCACCGCGAGGAAGGGGGAGAGCATGTCGACGTCGTGCATGGAGCGGGCCAGGGCCGCCGCCAGGTCGAAGCGGAAGCCGTCCACCCCCATCTCCGTCACCCAGTACCGCAGCGAGTCCGTGATCAGCCGCAGCACGTGCGGGCGGCCCGCGTGCAGGGTGTTGCCGCAGCCCGTGTAGTCGGCGTACCGGCGCTGGTCGGACTGGAGCCGGTAGTAGCCCCGGTTGTCGATCCCGCGCAGGGACAGCGTCGGGCCCAGCTCGCCCGCCTCGGCGGTGTGGTTGTAGACCACGTCGAGGATCACCTCGATCCCGGCCGCGTGCAGCGCCCGCACCATCTGCTTGAACTCGCCGACCTGCTGGCCCGCCGTGCCGGAGGCCGCGTAGCCGGCGTGCGGGGCGAAGTAGCCGATCGAGTTGTAGCCCCAGTGGTTGCGCAGGCCCCGGCGCAGCAGGTGGTCCTCGTGCGCGAACTGGTGCACCGGCAGCAGCTCCACCGCCGTGACCCCGAGCCGGGTCAGGTGCGCGATCGCCGCCGGGTGCGCCAGACCCGCGTAGGTGCCGCGCAGCTGCGGGGGGACGTCCGGGTGGCGCATCGTGAACCCGCGGACGTGCAGCTCGTAGATGACCGAGTCGGCCCACGGCGTCTTCGGGCGCACGTCGTCCGCCCAGTCGTCGTCATCGTGGACGACCACGCCCTTGGGCACGTACGGCGCCGAGTCCCGGTCGTCGCGCACGGTGTCCGCGATGTACTGCTGGGGCCAGTCCCGGACGTGCCCGTACACCTCCGGCGGCAGGGCGAAGTCCCCGTCGACGGCCCGGGCGTACGGGTCCAGCAGGAGCTTGGCCGGGTTGAACCGGACCCCCGTCCACGGGTCCCAGCGGCCGTGCACCCGGTACCCGTACCGCTGCCCCGGCCGTACGCCCGGCACGAAGCCGTGCCAGATCTCGTGCGTGAGTTCCGGCAGGGCGCACCGGGTCTCCGCGCCGCGCTCGTCGAACAGGCACAGTTCGACAGCCTCCGCGCCACCGCCCGCCCACAGCGCGAAGTTGGTGCCCGCCACGCCGTCCGGACCCACCCGGTAGCGGGCCCCCAGCGGGGTCGGCGCCCCGGGCCACACCGGTGGGCCCGGCAGGGCCCGGGCGGGGCGCCTGCCGTTCGTGCGCGGGGCGGGCGCGTGGCCGACCCGCTCTGCCCGGGGGGTCCCGGGCCCGCCCGGGACCGTCTGCTGCCCGCCCGGGACCGCCTCCTGCTCCGCTGCGCTCGACACTCTCCCGCCTCCCGCGGCTCGGGGTACCGGCGGGACGCGGGCCCGCGGCGTCCCGGCCGCGTCCCGTCCCCGTCTGGTCCTTCCCCCTGTCATGCCCGGAACCGAGCCCGGACTCACGTTTCCAGGGGAGGGGCGTGGTCGTTGGGCTGTCCGTGAGATACGTGAAGAGGCGGGCATGGGCGGGCTTGGCCGCCGTGGTGGCGTGGGCGGGGCTGCTGGCGGGCTGCTCCGGCTCCGGAGAGGCCCCGGGCATCGCGGTGGAGCTGCCCGGCAAACCCCGCTCCCCCGATGAGGCCATCCGGGTCACGCCCGACGACGGCGCCCGGGGCGTGCCGGCCGGCGGGCCGCTGACCGTCAGCGTGCCGGAGGGGCGGCTGGAGCGGGTCACGGTCACCAAGGTCGAGGACGCCCAGGAGGAGAGGGTGCCCGGCACGATCGCCCCCGACGGGCTCAGCTGGAGCCCCGACCCGGCCGCCGGGAAGCTGGCGCTGGCCGCCAAGTACACCGTCGACGCGGTGGCCGTCGACGGCCACGACCGGCGCCAGGCCCGGCACACCAGCTTCACCACCTACGTGCCGGAAGAGCGCTTCATCGGCTACTTCAAGCCCGAGAACCGGTCCACCGTCGGCACCGGGATGATCGTCTCCTTCAGCTTCAACCGCTCCATCGAGAACCGGGCCGAGGTCGAGCGGGCCATCACCGTCACCTCCGTCCCGCCGGTGGAGGTGGTCGGCCACTGGTTCGGCGACGAGCGGCTCGACTTCCGGCCCCGCCAGTACTGGAAGCCCGGTACCGAGGTCACGGTCGCCATGCGGCTGCGGGACGTGCAGGGGGCCAAGGGCTCGTACGGCATCCAGAGCAAGACGGTGCGGTTCACCGTCGGCCGCTCCCAGGTCTCCACGGTCGACGCCGAGGAGAAGACCATGGTGGTCCGGCGCGAGGGCAGGGTGCTGGCCACCCTGCCCGTCAGCGCGGGGGCACCGGGCCGCACCACGTACAACGGCAAGATGGTCGCGATGGAGATGTTCGACGTGACCCGGATGAACGGCCGCACCGTCGGCTTCGGCGGCGAGTACGACATCCCCGACGTACCGCACGCGATCCGGCTGACCACCTCGGGCACCTTCCTGCACGGCAACTACTGGGCCTCGCCCGACACCTTCGGCTCCGTCAACACCAGCCACGGCTGCGTGGGCCTGCGCGACGACAAGGGCGGCGGCTCGGACACCCCCGCGGGCTGGTTCTTCGACCGGACCCTCGTCGGGGACGTCGTCGAGGTGGTCAACTCCGAGGACAAGACCGTCGCCCCGGACAACGGGCTCGGCGGCTGGAACCTGTCCTGGGCCGACTGGGTGGCGGGCTCCGCCGTCACCTGAGGGCCCGCAACAGAGTGATCGTCAGATCGGAAAACGCCCCGGCGGGGAGTGTCGGCCACGGCCCCCGCCGGGGCTCCGCCCACCCTGGCACGGGCGTCCCGCGCCCAGCCGACGGACGGACGGAGAGAGATGACACGAAGGAACTGGACCCTCGGCCTCGCGGTGGCCGCGGCCCTGGCCGCCCCGGCCGCCCCGGCCCGGGCGGCGGTCCCCGCGGTCCCGGCCGCCCCCGCCACCGCGGCCCGGACCCCGGCGCACCCGGACTACCGGGGCACGATCCGCGTGGTGAAGACCGACGCCAGGACCGGACGACGGCTGGCCGGCGCGGTCTTCGAGCTGTGGGTGGAGTACAACGCCACGCCCGGCCTCCAGACCCGCGGCATCAACCCGGACATCGAGGCCCTGGGTCCCTGCACCACCGACGCGTACGGCGTCTGCGCCTGGCACGGCCTCACCGAGAACGCCTACTACGTGAAGGAGGTCGCCACCCCCGCCGGCTACGTCCTGCCGAAGCGGCCCGTCACCGGCCCGATCGAGCTCGGCGCCGGCCGGTACCCGCCCGTGCGGGTCACGGTCCCGCGGACGAACGCGCGCGCCGAGCCCGCCGCGGGCGGCACGGGCGGTGGCCGCGGCGAGGGCGACCGGGACGACGACGTCCTGCGCTGACGCCCTTCCGGCGACCGGCCCGACCCCCTTTCGGAGTACCCGCCCAGGCGCCGGGGCGGGTTCCCCACGGACACTGGCCGGAGGGAGCCCGACGCCGACGGGGGGACAGGAGGTCGTCTTGATACCCAGCTCCGTGCCCCGCACGCCCCGTGCCCGGCGCACCCCCTCCGCGGGGGCCGCCGCACTGGCCGCCCTCGCCGTCCTGGCCGCCGCGCCCGCGGTCCGCGCCGCGCCCGCCGGCCCGGCGCCCACCGCCCCCGCGGCGGCGCGCCCCGCCGGCCCGGCCTCCGGGGCCGCGTGCAACGCGCGCACCGGCCCGTACCAGCGGCCCATGGAGGAGTACCTCGGCCGCCCCGTCGACGGCCGGCAGTCCGTCGCCGACTGCGAGGCCATCCGGGCCTTCCAGGAGAAGCAGGGCCTCGAGCTCGCCGACGGCTACGCCGACCTCGTCACGTTCCGCACCATGACCGTCCTCAAGGCCCGCAAGGACCCCAACGCCGACGGCCGCTGCCCGGTCCGGGACTTCCGGGTCACCTGCGTCGACCTGGACCGCCAGGTCCTGTGGGTGCAGGACGGCGAGGACGTCGTGTTCGACGTGGTCCCCGTCCGCAGCGGGCGCGACACCGAGGAGACCCGGCTCGGCTGGCACGAGATCTACTGGCGCGACAAGGACCACGTGTCCACGATCTACAACAACTCGCCCATGCCCTACTCCCAGTTCTTCGACGAGGGCCAGGCCATCCACGGCCGCCTCGACGACCTGTACGACGGCGGCGGCTCGGCCGGCTGCGTCAACCTCGCGCTCAAGGACGCCGAGGCGCTGTGGGACCTCCTGGAGTTGGAGGACCAGGTCTACGTCTGGGGCGCCAAGCCCGGCACGGACGACTGAATCCCCGCCTCCGCCCGCCCCCGCAGGGGGCTGACGTGGGGCGTTGGGACGGAACGGTGACACGGCCGTGTCCGACCGTCGCCCTCCCGTGTGATTTCCTGTCCGCAAGCGCGCGACTACGCGCGCGGGGGACAGGGGATTCCGGGAGAAGACGAAGTTGAACGTGCAGCCGATACCGGGGGAGTCGCGCACGCGACGCGGCCGCGCCCGTACCGCACTGTCCGCCCTGGCGCTGGGGGCGGCCCTGCTGCTCACCTCCGCGTGCAGCGGCGGAGCCACGGCCGGCAAGGGCGGTGACGACGCGAAGGCGCCGGGCGGCAAGCCCGCCGCCGGCACCGAGGCCTCGCAGGCCACACTCAGCATCACGCCCGCCAACGGGGCCAAGGAGGTCGCCACCAGCGGCGCCCTGAAGATCACCGCGGCCAACGGCAAGCTGACCACCGTCACCGTCGCCGACACCAAGGGCAACACCGTGGAGGGCAAGCTGGCCGCCGGCGGCGCCAGCTGGGAGCCCGTGCGCCACCTGGGCGCGGCCACCCAGTACAAGGTGCACGCGGTCGCCACGGACGGCGCGGGGCACGAGACCGCCAAGGACGTCACCTTCACGACGCTGACGCCCAAGAACACCTTCATCGGCCAGTACACGCCCGAGGACGGCTCGACCGTCGGCGTGGGCATGCCGGTCTCGGTCAACTTCACCCGCGGCATCACCAACACCGAGGGCGTCGAGAAGGCCATCACCGTCACCTCCGAGCCCTCGGTGCCGATCGAGGGCCACTGGTTCGGCAACGACCGCCTCGACTTCCGCCCCGAGAAGTACTGGGCGCCCGGCACCAAGGTCACCGTCAAGCTCAACCTCGACGGCGTCGAGGGCCGGCCCGGCGTGTACGGCAAGCAGACCCGCACGGTGAAGTTCACCATCGGGCGCTCCCAGGTCTCCACGGTCGACGCGAGCACCCACCGCATGGTCGTCGTCCGCGACGGCAAGGTCCTCAAGGACCTCCCGATCACCGCGGGCGGCCCGGCCACGACCACGTACAACGGCCAGATGGTCATCAGCGAGAAGTACGAGGTGACCCGCATGAACGGGGCCACGGTCGGCTTCGGCGGCGAGTACGACATCGACGACGTCCCGCACGCCATGCGGCTGTCGAACTCCGGCACCTTCGTGCACGGCAACTACTGGGCCCCGTCCAGCACCTTCGGCTCGGAGAACGTCAGCCACGGCTGCGTCGGCCTGGAGGACGTCCGCGGCGGCTACGACAAGGGGATCCCGGCCGCCTGGTTCTTCAACAGCTCGATCATCGGCGACGTCGTGGTCGTGAAGAACTCCAAGGACAAGCAGATCGCTCCGGAGAACGGGCTCAACGGCTGGAACATGCCGTGGTCGGAGTGGACCTCGTAACACCCGCCGGGGGTTGCCCGCCCCCGGTTAACGGGCACTAACCTGCCCGTATGACCATCTCTCTCGAAGTCTCCGAGGGCGTCGGCACCATCCTGCTGAACCGCCCGCCGATGAACGCCCTGGACATCGCCACGCAGGACGCCCTGCGCACCCTGGCGGAGGAGGCCACGGCCCGCGACGACGTCCGGGCCGTGGTCCTCTACGGCGGTGAGAAGGTGTTCGCGGCGGGCGCGGACATCAAGGAGATGCAGACCATGGACCACGCGGCGATGGTCGCCCGGTCCCGTGCGCTGCAGGACTCCTTCACCGCGGTGGCCCGGATCCCCAAGCCGGTGGTCGCGGCCATCACCGGGTACGCGCTGGGCGGCGGCTGCGAGCTGACCCTGTGCGCCGACTACCGGATCGCCGCGGACAACGCCAAGCTCGGCCAGCCCGAGATCCTGCTCGGCCTGATTCCCGGCGCCGGCGGCACCCAGCGCCTCTCCCGCCTCATCGGCCCGTCCAAGGCCAAGGACCTCATCTTCACCGGCCGGATGGTCAAGGCCGACGAGGCGCTCGCCCTCGGCCTGGTCGACCGGGTCGTGCCGGCCGCCGAGGTGTACGAGCAGGCGCACGCCTGGGCCGCGAAGCTGGCCCAGGGTCCGGCCATCGCCCTGCGCGCCGCGAAGGAGTCGGTGGACGGCGGCCTGGAGGCCGACATCGACACCGGCCTGACCATCGAGCGCAACTGGTTCTCCGCGCTGTTCGCCACCGAGGACCGCGAGATCGGCATGCGCAGCTTCGTCGAGGAGGGGCCCGGCAAGGCGAAGTTCGTCTGACTCCCCCCTGGGGGTGGTTTAGCCGCGGCTTAAAGCAACCTTAAGGAGTTGTGGAGATCCACTCTGCGTGATGACCGCGGAACGGTGGGTCATCGCAGGTCATGGTGGGTTTCTCCCTGTGAAGGTTGCCTCTGGAATATGCCGGACACCCCCTCGGAACGCTCCGTTCCGAGGGGGTGTTTTCGCGGGGAACGGCCTTGCGGACGGCTTCGACCGTTCATGATGAGTGCATGGCGGGCCTGGAGGGTGTGGAGCAGCCGCGGCAGCGCGAGAGCGCTCCCGTCGTACGGTTGACGGCGGCTCTCGAGGACGAAGAGGGCCTGCGGGCCCTGGAGTTGCACGGCAATCCCACCGAGGCCGAAGTGGCGCTCCCGTCCCGCCCGGAGTCCGCCGGTACGGCCCGCCGGCTCACCCAGTGCGTGGTGGTCCGTCAGTGGGGGCTCTCGCCCCAGGTGGCCGAGCACGCGGTGCTGCTCGTCTCCGAACTCGTCGGCAACGCGGTCCGGCACACCGGGGCCCGTTCGTTCGGGCTGCGGATGCTGCGGCGGCGCGGCTGGATCCGGGTGGAGGTGCGGGACCCGTCGCGCGGGCTGCCCTGCCTGATGCCGGTGGGTGACCTGGACGAGAGCGGTCGCGGGCTGTTCCTCGTGGACAAACTGTCCGACCGCTGGGGGGCGGACCTGTTACCCCGGGGCAAGGTCACGTGGTTCGAGATGCGGGTGGCCGACCGTCAGCCGGGCTGACGGGTCCCCGCCGGACCGGTTCCGGATACGCAGAAGCCCCCTGCTGCCGTGGGGTGGGGGCACTGCGGGGGCTTCATGAGTGCGCCGAGGACCTTGTATGGGGTGTGGTCCCCGGCGGCGGGGCGACCTCGCTCGGGTCAACGGGAAGTCGTGCCTCCGACTATGGCAGACGAGGCCTCAACCAGCAAAAGTCCCAAAACGGGCAAAAGTGATCAAATAGTAAGAGTTTCCACCTAAATCCTAGGTGAGATGGGCCACTCACCTCGTAATCGATGAATAAATATTGCATCGGTCGAGTGAATCCTTGATCAAAGGCTGGATGCTCCGCCGAATCCGTCATCTTCGGCAAAGGTCCTGGGTTGGGTCAATCGTTACCTTTCGGGCGTGGCGGCCCTTAAATGGGCGGGTGCCTAGTCATCCGGACCGCCGGGCCCTCCTCCGCACGACCGCCGCAGCGGTCGCCGGGACCCTCGCCGCCGGCTGCGGCGCGGACCCCGACGGGCCGCCGGACCCGCCCGCCGACCGCTCGCCGGCCGCCGCCCCCCGCCCCAGCGTCGACGGGCGACCGGCCGCCACCGCCCCCGCCCCCCGCGCACTGCCCGGCCTGCCCGCCCAGATCGCCCACGGCCCGCACGGCCGCCCCCAGGTCGCCCTCACCTTCCACGGCAGCGGCGACCCGGCCACCGCCCAGGCCCTGCTCGGCGAGGCAGAGAAGGCCGGCGCCCGGCTCACGGTCCTGGCCGTCGGCAGCTGGCTCGACGAACAGCCCGCCATGGCCCGCCGGATCCTCGACGGCGGCCACGAGCTCGGCAACCACACCCAGCGCCACCTCGACGTCAACGCCATGGCTGAGGCCGAGGCGTACGCCGAGATCGACGGCTGCGCGCAGCGGCTGCGCCGGCTCACCGGCTCCATCGGCACCTGGTTCCGGCCCTCCCGGGCCCGGTACGCCAGCCCCCTCGTCCAGCGGCTGGCCCGCCGGGCCGGCTACCCGCACGTCCTGTCGTACGACGTGGACTCCCTCGACTTCACCTCGCCCGGTGCCGCGGCCGTCCTCCGCAACGTCACCGGAACGGTCCGCCCGGGATCGGTGGTGAGCCTGCACTTCGGCTATGCGGACACGGTCGACGCACTGCCGGCCCTCCTCGAAGAACTCACGCGCAGGGGACTGCGCGCGGTGACCACCACGGAGCTGCTGACCCCATGACCACCTCCCACCGCCGCCACTTCCGCCGCTCCCGCACAGCCCGGGCCGCCGCCCTGCTCCTCGCCGGGCTGGCCTCCGCCGCCCTCGCCGGCTGCGGCACGGGCGGCAAGGGCGAGCCCGAGGCGCTCGGCACGCAGGGCGCGGCCCGGGCCCCCCGCGCGGTGCCCGAGATCCCACCCGGGCTGCCGGGCATGCCGCCGCTGCTCGATCCGCGGGACGTGTACGCGGCCGACCGCCCGAACCGGCTCTCCCCGGTGGTCCGGGACTTCCCCTCCCGGGTCTACGTGCCGAACACCACCTCCAACACGGTGTCCGTGATCGACCCGGCCACCTACGAGGTGATCGACACGATCCCGGTCGGCGTCCAGCCCCAGCACGTCGTGCCGTCCTGGGACCTGAAGACGCTGTGGGTGAACAACAACCGCGGCCACACCCTGACCCCCATCGACCCCGCCACCGGCAAGGCCGGCACGCCGGTCGAGGTGCACGACCCGTACAACCTGTACTTCACGCCCGACGGGAAGTACGCCGTCGTCATGGCCTCCATGGACCGCGAACTCGTCTTCCGGGACCCGCACACCATGGCCGTGGCCAAGACCGTCCCCGTCGACTGCTACGGCGTCAACCACGCGGACTTCTCCGCCGACGGCCGCTACTTCATCGTGTCCTGCGAGTTCTCCGGGGAACTCCTCAAGGTCGACACCGCGAAGATGGAGGTCCTCGCCAAGCAGCGGCTCCCCTTCGAGGGCGCGATGCCGCAGGACGTGAAGATCTCCCCGGACGGCAGGACCTTCTACATCGCCGACATGATGGCGCACGGCATGTGGGTGCTGGACGGCGAGAAGTTCACCGAGCCGAAGCTCCTGCCCACCGGGAAGGGCTGCCACGGCCTGTACGTGAGCCGCGACTCGAAGGAGATGTACGTCTCCAACCGCGGCGAGGGCACCATCTCGATCTTCGACTTCACGCAGAACAGGCTGACGAAGAAGTGGCGCCTGCCCGACGGCGGCAGCCCCGACATGGGCGGCGTCTCCGCCGACGGCAAGGTGCTGTGGCTGTCCGGCCGCTACAACGGAGAGGTGTACGCCGTCGACACCCGGACCGGCCGGCAGCTGGCCCGCATCCCGGTCGGCGGCGGACCGCACGGCCTGGCCGTCTACCCGCAGCCGGGCCGCTACTCCCTCGGCCACACCGGCATCTTCCGGTAGGGGCGTCCCCTGGGTGCCGCGCCCGCGCGAGGGGTCGCTAACCTTGCCCGGTCAGCAAGCACCAGCAAAGGGGTGGATCCCAGTGGCGGACATCGACAGCGCACGCGAGACCTTCGGCCGGTTCGACGTGGACGGCGACGGCTACGTGACTCCGGAGGAGTTCAAGCACGCCATGGCCGAGATGGGCGACCCCTTCGTGACCGGCCCGGTCGCCGAGGCCGTCATCGCCTCCAAGGACAGCAACCACGACGGCAAGATGAGCTTCGACGAGTTCTGGGCCGCCCTGAACAAGTAGTCGAGAGCCACCCCGGCCGCCGGGTGGGGAGCCGCCCGGGGGACACCCCTAGGCCCGCTCCTCACCCGGCGCGCTCATGTCCGAGACCTCCGGCAGCGCCTCCGCGAGCCACCGCAGCCAGAACGTCTCCAGCTCGATCCCGCCCCGCAGCACCAGCCGCCGCAGCCGGTCCTCGTCCGCCGTGCGCCGCCCGGGCGGGAAGTCCCGCGCCTCGATGGCCTCGTACACCTCCAGCTGCCCGCGGTGCAGCTCCTCGTGCCGGCGCAGCTCGGCCGCCAGGCCGGCCACCCCGACCACGCCCGCCGCCCGCAGCCGCAGCAGCAGCGGGTCCCGGATCGGCTTGGGGTCCTGGCTCTCGCCGACCCACCGGACCAGCTCCTCGCGCCCGGCCGGCAGCACCTCGAACTCCTTCTTCTGCCCGCGCGCGGGCACCTCGGTCGGCAGCGCCCGGATCAGCCCCGCCTCCTCCAGCTTCCCCAGCTCGCGGTAGATCTGCTGGTGGGTGGCCGACCAGAAGTAGCCGATCGACCTGTCGAACCGCCGGGTCAGCTCCAGCCCGGAGGACGGCTTCTCCAGCAGTGCGGTGAGGATCGCGTGCGGCAGTGACATGCGGTCATCCTAGGAGCGCGCTGCCCGCCGCCGGTCAGCGGTTCGCCGCCGACCAGGCCGCCAGGGCCTCCGGGGTGCGCGGGCCCGGGACGTCGGGGGCCAGCAGGCCCCGCTCGCGCAGCACCGCCGTGACCGCCGTCGGCCAGGGCAGCCGCAGACCCGCCCTGGCCAGCAGGTCCGGGTCGGCCAGCAGCTCGGGCGCCGGGCCGGTACGCACCCCCTCCGGCACCAGCACCGCCGCGTCGTCCGCCCAGCGCAGGGCCAGGTCCACGTCGTGCGTGGCCATGACCACCGTCGTGCCCAGCTCCCGCAGCCCGGCCAGCGCCGCCAGCAGCCGCTCCTGGCCCTGCGGGTCGAGGCCCGCCGTCGGCTCGTCCAGGATCAGCAGCCGGGGCCGCATGGCCACCGCCCCCGCGATCGCCGCCCGCTTGCGCTGCCCGTACGAGAGGAGGTGCGTGGGGCGGTCCCGCAGGGCCGTGATGTCGAGGGCGGCCAGGGCCTCGTCCACCCGGGCCCGCACCTCCGGCTCCGGCAGCCCGAGGTTCAGCGGCCCGAACGACACGTCCTGGCCCACCGACGCCGCGAACAGCTGGTCGTCGGGGTCCTGGGTGACCAGCTGCACGGAGGTGCGCAGCCGGGTCAGGCCGGCCCGGTCGTACCGCACCCGCTCGCCGTCCAGCCGCAGCTCGCCCGAACCGGGCCGCAGCCCGCCGCTCAGCAGCCGCATCAGCGTGGTCTTGCCGGCCCCGTTGCGGCCGAGCAGCGCCATCGTGCGCCCCCGCGGCACGGCGAAGTCGAGCCCCGCCAGGACCGCCGGCCCGTCCTCGTACGCGTACCCCGCGCCCACCAGCTGCACGAGCGCCGCTCCGGCGCCCTGCGGCGTCCCCGCGCCCTGCGGTGTCCCCGCCGGCTCCGTCGGCTCCTTCGGCCTCACAGCCCCAGTCCTCTCAGTCCGTACGTCGCCGCGGCGACCGCGGCCAGCAGGGCGCCGGTGGCGCCCAGGAAGCGCCACGACACCGCCGCCTCCGGGACCAGGACGCGCAGCGTCCCGTCGTACCCGCGTCCGGCCAGCCCCGACTGGAGCCGGGCGGCCCGGTCGAAGGCGCGGACGAACGCCGTGGCGGCCAGCCCGGCCAGCGAACGCCAGGCCGCCGCCCGGCTGGTGTGCCCCAGCCGGGCGGCCTGCGCGTGCCGGATCCGGGCCACCGCGTCCAGCAGCAGGAAGCCGATCCGGTACATGACGAGCGCCACGTCCACCACGGGTGCCGGCACCCCCGCCCGCACCAGGCGGGGCAGCAGGTCCGAGACCGGGGTGGTGAACGCGAACAGCAGCACCCCGAGGGACGCGGCGGACGTGCGCAGCAGCAGGTCCACGGCCTGACCCGGGCCGCCCGGGGCCGCCGAGACCCAGCCGTCCGGGCCGCCGAGCCGGACCAGCAGCGGCAGCGCCCCGGTCACGCAGAAGCCGAGCGGCACCCGGAAGGCCCGCCACAGCTGACGGGGCGCCACCCCGGCCGGCCCGAGCAGCACCCCGAGCGCGGCGGCCGACACCAGCGGCCCGCCCGGCCAGGGCGGCAGGCAGACCGCGGCGACCGTCAGGCCGAGTCCGAGCACGGCCTTCTCGGCCGGGTGGCGGTGGCGCCAGCGGCTGCCGTGGGCCGCCGCGTCGATGGGGAGCACCGGCTACGACTCCCCGCGGGGCGCGTCGTCACCGGCACGCGCGGCCCCGGCCGCCCCCGACCCCTCCGGCGCGGCGGTCGTGCCCGGCGCCGGCCCGGGCCGCGCCGCGGTCTTCGCCTCGGCCTCGTCCAGCGCGGCGGCCGCGGCCACCACCGCCGCCCGGGACCACGCCCTGCCTTCCCGGAGGCCCTCCTCCCGGCCCTGCCGGCGGCCCCGGCGCACCCCGAAGTAGTACGCCAGGACGCCCGCGCCCAGGGCCGCCTGGAGGGCGAACAACGCGGACTCGATCTCGCCGGACGGCGGTTCGTACAGCGGAGCGAACCACGGCTCGTAGTCCGGCTCCAGCTCGGTGATCGCCGCCTCGGCCTGCGCGTCCGCGCCCGTGAACGGCTCGTCCTTGCCCTCGCCCAGCCCCAGCACGAGCGGCAGCACCGCCAGCGCGGCGACCAGGACGAGGAGCAGCGTGTTGATCTTCGCGTTCCGGCTCATCGGACGGCCGCCCCGTCGTCCTCGGCCCGCGCGGCCGTGCCGGGGAGCACCCCGAGCCGCGTCAGGTCGCCCTTGCTGGACTGCACGAGCAGCCGCACGACCAGCACGGTCAGCAGGCCCTCGCTCACCGCGAGAGGCACCTGGGTGACGGCGAAGATGCCGCCGAACTTCGCGAGCGCGCCCGCGAAACCGGACGAGGGGTCCGGGAAGGCCAGCGCCAGCTGCACGCTGGTGACGCAGTAGGTGCTCAGGTCGGCGACGAAGGCGCCGACGAACACCGGGACCATCAGCGGCAGGTCGAACCGGCGCAGCAGCCGGTACGCCGCGTAGCCCGCCCACGGCCCCGCGATCGCCATCGAGAAGACGTTCGCGCCCAGCGTCGTCAGGCCCCCGTGGGCCAGCAGCAGGGCCTGGAAGAGCAGAGTGATGGTGCCCAGTACCGCCATGACGGGCGGCCGGAACAGGATCGCGCCCAGGCCCGTGCCCGTGGGGTGCGAGCAACTGCCCGTCACCGAGGGGATCTTCAGGGCGGACAGGACGAAGGTGAACGCTCCGGACGCGCCGAGCAGCAGGGTGCTCTCGGGGTTCTCCTTCACCTCGCGGGTCAGGGCGCGGACGCCGTGCGCGACGAAGGGGGCGGACGCCACGCCCCAGGCGGCGGCGTGCAACGGGGGCAGGAAGCCCTCGGCTATGTGCATGTGTGGGGAGACCTCTCCAGCACCTCGTGGATGGACGACGCACCCTGGTCGGTCTCCTGGCTCACGGGTGCTGATGCCCGGACCCCGCCTTCCCGGGCCGGCGCGGTGGTCAACCGCGGCAGCCCAGTGGCTTCCGCGAGGAGTGGAGCCGGACTTCCCGATCACAGTGGCGAGGGCCGCACCGGTTTCGCACCGGTTTCCCGTACACCAAGGCCCATTGACCCTAATCGCCCGAGTGCGGGAGGGACAACCCGCCCTCCACCCCGGCACGACCGCCACCGGAGGCGAGGGGGAACGCGAGGGGGCCGGGACGCGATCCGCGTCCCGGCCCCCGGCCCCGTGCCGCGAGCGCCGTCAGCAGACGTTCGCGTGCTGCACGTCGAGCACGAAGCGCTCGGGGTGGTGCAGCTTCTTGGTCGTGTACTTCGGATAGGTGTGGAAGGCGGTTCCGAAGGTGACCACACCCTCGAAGTCGCCGGTCAGGGCGATGCCCTTGAGCTTGGGCAGCGTGAGCCGCTTCAGCTTCGGGCCCTTGTAGACGTTGTGGCCGGCCGCGTCGTGGGCGGCGGCGGGCGTCAGCTTGATCTCCAGGAAGTACCGCCCGGGCAGCGGCACCCTCCGGCCCGAACCGTCGTAGCGCAGGACGGGGACCCGCTTGACGGAGGTGGTGGGCATCGTGCCCTGGATGTCGATGACGAGCCGGTCGTACGTGCAGTGCGCGCCGGTGCGGGCGTTGACCACCAGAGGGGTGGTGAAGCCCGGCGTGACGGAGGTCGGCTGCCCGGCGGCCCGGACCGGCGCCGCGGAGGCGGTGACGGGCACGGCGAGGCCGGCCCCGAGGGCGAGGGCGACGCCCGTGGCCGTGGCCACGAGACGGCGGTGGCGGATGTTCGGCATTGCGTCCCCCGGTTCTCCAGGTAGTGGGGACAGTGGTGTCACCCGGAAGGACGCCGCCCGGACCGGACCCGGTTGCACGGCGGCGGCCCGGTTCCCTGGGGGAACCGGGCCGCCGTCGGGTGTGCGGGTCAGTCGAGCTGGGTGATGCCCGGGAGCTCGGCGGTGGCCGCGGCGTTCGCCGCGGGCAGGGCCCGCTGGTAGAGGCGTACGTCGCTCACGGCGCCGTTGGCGTATTCGCCGTAGGCGGACTGGTACAGCCGACGGCCGATCTGCACGCCGCCGGTGGCGGTCCAGACGGTGCCGCCGAAGGACTTCTGGCCCGCGAGCTTGCCGTCCACGTAGATGTACAGCTGCTTCGCGTCCGCGTCGTACACGCCGGTGAGGTGGGTCCACTTGCCGGCCGCGGGCGTCACGCCGTACGAGTACGCGGCAGAGAAGGCCGTGCCTGCGGTGCCGTCGTTGTGCCGGCCGAAGGCCCAGGCCTTGGCGCCGGAGGAGTAGTACAGCTGGAACCCGTTGGCACTGCCCGCCCCGTCGGACTGGGACACGAACGTGGAGTTGCCCGTCGTCGAGCCGAGCTTGACCCACGCAGAGACGGTGAAGTCCGCGGAGGTGTTCAGCGCCGGCCCGGTCGTGGCCGCGTACCCGGTGGAGCCGGAGAGCAGGAGCACCTTGCCGCGGACGGCGTCCGTGCCCCAGGTGTACGCGCCGGTCAGGGACGCGGTCAGGGTGCCGGGGGAGTCGGCGGCGGTGGTGCCGGCGCCTTCGTCGAGCCGCCAGCCGTGGGTGGCGGTGTTGCCGACGGCACCGAGCGAGACGGGCGCGCCGAAGACAGCCGAGGTGCCCGTCGGTGCCTGGCCCGGGTACTCCAGGAGCTGGCCGGCGGCGTCGACCGCGTACAGCTCGGGGTTGCCGTCGGGGCCACCGGCCGCGCTGTTCAGGTCACCCGGGGACGTGACCGCCGGGTAGTCGGCCGCCGTAAGCACCGGGGTCAGCGGGGCAGGCGGGTTGGTGGTCCAGCCCGCCGCGGCGCCGACCGTCCAGCTCTGGTTCGGGTTGCCGGTGCAGGTGAAGATGAACAGCTGCGTGCCGGGGGCCTTGTTGCTGTTCGGGTCGTCCAGGCACTTGCCGGAGTTCGGGTTGACCAGGCTGCCCGCGGCGCCGAGGGTCCACTTCTGGGCCGCGGAGCCGTTGCAGGTCCACAGCTGCACGATGGTGCCGTTGTCCACCCCGGCGCCGTTGACGTCCAGGCAGCCGCCCATCGCGCGGATCGAGCCGTCGGACATCAGCGTCCAGCTCTGGGCCTTGGTCTGGTTGCAGGTCCAGATCTGGACCCGGGTGCCGTTGGCATACAGCGCGTGGTCGATGTCGAGGCAGAGTTTGCTGCCGTCGGTCGCGAGTACGCCGGAGGTGAGCGCGGTGTGCACCGGGGCGTGCAGCAGCACCGGGACGTCGCTGCCCGCGGTCAGGGTGATCGGGAAGGACATCACCGAGCCGGTCACGTCGTCCCGGGCCCAGAGCACGGAGGAGCCGCCGCTGACGCTGCCCTTGCCGGTGGCGTCCGTGGTGAGGGTGCCGCCGACGACGCCCGGGCCGAGGAGCGTGTAGCCGGACCAGTCGCCGTCACCGAGCAGCAGCGGGTGCTTGAAGTGGCCGCCGCCGTCGGCTTGGTAGATCCACAGCTTCTCGTCCTCGACGGTGATCACCGCCGGGTAGGAGGGGTTGCCGTAGACGTCGCCCGGCGTGATCAGCTGGTCGATGTTCCAGGTGGCGGCGTTGTAGCCGGCGGTGCGGCAGCGGGAGTCGTCGGCCACCTCGGTCGCCGGCTGGCACGGGTCCTTGGGGACCCAGTCGTACCGCCTGCCGGTGAACCCGCCGTACGTGGAGTACGGGTCCGGAGGACTGGGCCAGGAGGTGCCCGAGACCAGGTCGTTCTTGACGATGTAGAGCTGCTTGGTCGTCTTGTTGAAGGCGAAGAGGTCGTCCACGTCGGCGCCGTGCATGCTGCCGCGGTGGGCGATCAGGTAGTTGTTCCAGCCCGTGCCGTCCGGCGTGTGCTCGGCCTTGGCCACGGTGACCGGGCCGCCTGCCGGGGTGGTGGTCTCCTTGGTCGGGGGCTGTACCGGCGCCAGCGGCTGCGCGGCGTCGGTGTTGCCGGGCAGCATGACCAGGTCGCCGGTGCGGGTGGTGGCCAGCAGGTCGGGGATGCCGTCGCCGCCGATGTCACCCGGGGTGATCTTGGTAGCCGGGTTCCACGGCACGGTGTACGTGTAGCTCACCGGGGCCTGCGAGAGGTTGCCGGCGTTGTCCACGGCGGCCACGTACAGGGTGTGGACGCCCCACTGGGTCACCGGGACGGTGAGCTTCGCGGTGGCCACGCCGCTCGCGTCGGTGGACGCGGGATTGACCGAGGTGCCGACCTGGGCGGTGGGCTGGGCGTCGAGCCGCCAGACGAAGTGGTCGATGCCGCTGGACAGGCAGGGGCCCGGGGTGCAGGTGGCCGCCGGTGCGCGGTCGGCCGCCGAGACGTTGAAGTCCGTGGTACGGCCCGGAGCGGCGTACACGACCGGCTGGCCCGCACCGCCGCCGACCCGTGGGAAGGAGGCGTTGTCGGTGACGTCCGGGGTCTCCGGGGCGGTGAAGTCCGTCCGGAACCAGCAGTGGTCGGAGGTCGGCGAGGGCAGGTGGGCCGAGGAGTTGGTCTTCGCGTAGACGTCCCAGCCGTACTCGTGACCGTCCTTGAGCGTGACGCCGACCGGGACGACGGCGTCGGTGCCGGAGGCGACGTACGAGCTGGTCGGGCTGGAGATGGTGGTCGGGTTGCCGTTGGTGAGCTGGGTGCGGTCCAAGAAGTCGTAGAAGGCCTGCGCCAGTTCACCGGAGACGTTGGTGGTGAGCTTGGCGTGCAGCTGGAGGTTGCTGCCCGCGGCGCTGTACGTGGTCGCGCCGATCCAGCCGAGACCGCTGGTCACGCAGGCGCCGGAGGCGCCGAGCGCGGACGGGGTGGTGTACAGGTTCGACGGCTTGCTCGGCGGGATGTCGAAGGTCGTCGTCAGGTAGACCACCGTCGACACGCGCAGGTAGTTGTCGTTGCTGCTGGAGATCGACTCGTCACCGAAGAGCGCGACCGTCCAGGTGTCGATGCCGGCGTCGGCGATCTTCTGGGCCTGGTTGGTCACCGTGAAGCTGGCGGTGTGGTTGCTGCAGCTGCTGTTGGAGTTGGCGGCGCTGGGGATGGTGGTCCGCACGGCCGGGTGGGTGCTGTCGTTGGTGCCCGGCTGGTTGTTCCAGGTGGTGGAGGAGTTGATCGACCCGGTGGTGTGCAGCGTGATGGGCTGGTCCTTGGAGCAGTCCCAGCTGGCCGCGTAGGTCGAGTTGACCGTGATCAGCGCCTTGGAGATGACCATCTCGGGGGCGAGCCCGCTGGTGTTGATCCCGTAGAACGACCGCTCCAGGCCGCTGCCGCAGGCCCCGCCCCAGCGCTGGTATCCGACGCCCTCGCCGTTGGACTGCGGCTTGTTGTACTGCGGGCTGTTGGAGCACGTGGAGCTGGAGTAGACCTCGGTGTAGTTGCCGGAGGTGCTGGAGACCGGGTTGGTGTACGGGTCGATGTAGACCGGGTACACGGTGTCCGGGCCGGTCAGCACGGAGGTGTCCGGGCGCAGGGTCACGCTGGTCGACGTGGTGGTCATCGGGACCTGGTCGACCTGGGCGCCGGCGCCGGGGCCGTCCACCGAGGAGACCGGGGCCTCGGCGGCGGTGTCGGCCAGGGAGGTCACGCGGACGGCGGAGGCGGCCGCGGCGACCGGGGTGCTGCCGGCCGGGCCGGCGCCCGGGGCGCCGGCCTCGGGGGTGGCGGAGTCCCACATGACCGGGCGCGGGGAGACGTAGTCCAGCGTGCCGTCGGCGGTCTTGGCCTCCAGGCCGCCGGAGGGGGTCGCGGTGAGCTTCAGGCCGTCGGTGGCCGCGCTGAGCCTGAGCTCCTTGATCCGCGGGTCGGCCGCGGCGGCCTTGTCGTGGACGATCAGGACGTCGCTGAAGCCGCCCTGGTCGGTGACCGAGAGGGAGAGGTCGACCCCCGGGAGCACCGACCGGTACAGCGCGGTGTCGCCCGAGACCTGCGGCGCGGGCAGCGGGAAGGGCATCGTCAGCGCGAGGCGGCTGCCGTCCTCGTGGGTGAGGCGGACGGCCGGGCCGCTGCCGCCGCCGGAGAGGGCGACGGCGTGGGGGGTGGCCTTCGGGGACCAGGTGCCGTCCGCGTTGCGGCCGAGGGTGGCGTCCACCGGGACCCACGCGCCGTCCTTCTGCACGCGGACGGGCATGAGGGCGGTGGTGGAGGTGAAGGAGCCGTCGGGGTTGGCCTTGACCGTGGTGGTCTGGGTCGTCAGGTCGTCCACCGGCACGGTGTGGTGCTCGGCGAGGGCCTCCTGCTGCGCGAGGAACAGCGGACTCCCGGCCGCCGGCTCACGGTCCTGGGCGACGGCGGGCACAGCGGGTGTGACGAGGCTCACGGCGGTGAGCGCGGTCAGGAGCGCGCGGGACAGCGCCAGGGATCTGGAACGTCTCGTACCGCGATCGGTAGTGCAAAGCATGCGTCAAGTTCCTCGCAAGATCGTATGAGGTGGAATCAAGGATTCCCCCATGCATCGCCGGCGACGTCGCGGCGGTGCGGCAAAGCGGTCCCCGTGCTTTGTCGGATTCGCTGGTTGTTTGTCCCGCGTAAAGGCGGACAACTTTCCCTACGGAATGGCTTATTCCGTTCGAACTAGGAGACGAGTCACCGTATTGATCCAACCCCCCGCGCATCAATAGCCTCCGGCGGTCACACGCGTCGTGTGACGTGAACTGCGGTGGTACGGCGCATGCCGCCACCGATGGCAGGGGGATGGCACGTGGCACCACGGCCTCGCTGGTTTGCGAGCAAGAGAGTTCGAATATGGGGCGGCGGAAGCCTGCTGGGGGTGGCCTTTCTGGCCACCCTCGCGCTGCTTCTGCCGCTGGCCTTCACTCAGGGCCTCGACCTCGGCCTGCTGGGCGCGGGTAAGGACGACTGGGAGGGCCGGAACGGCCAAGCGGGGGACTACCACTTCCACGGCGAGGTCTGGAACCCGAAGAAGGTCTCCGAGGCCACCGGGGTCGGCGGGCACGAGCTCGCCGCCCGCCAGACCGGCCCCAAGCAGGGCCACCCGGCCGGCTACCGGCCGGTCAAGCGGTACCAGCCCGGCCGCCAGTCCTGGCCGAAGGCCGGCTCGGCGACGGTCAAGCTGACGGCCGGCACGCGCACCGCCGAGGGCGGTGCGAAGAAGCCGGTCAAGGCGGGCACCCTGCCCGTGTGGGTCGCCCCGGCGAAGCCGGCGACCGCCGCCAAGGGCGGCGCGACCCCGAAGGGCGCCGCGACCGCCCCGGACGCCGTCCGCGTCAAGGTCGGCTCCCACGCCCAGGCCCTCAAGGCCGGCGCCAACGGCATGCTGGTCTCCCTGACCCCGGCCGCCCCGGCTGCCGGCACGGGCAAGGTCCAGGTCGTCATCGACTACGGCTCGCTCGCCAAGGCGTACGGCGGCGGCTACGGCTCCCGCCTGCGGCTCGTACAGCTGCCGGACTGCGCGCTGACGACCCCCCAGCTGGCGAAGTGCCGCACCCAGACCGAGATCCCCTTCACCAACCGCGCCACCGCCGACCAGCTGACCGCCACGGTCACGCTCGGCACCCCGGCGGCGCCCGCGTCCCCCAAGGGCACGAAGGGCGCCAAGCCGGCGGCCTCCGCGATGGCGGCTCAGACGGCCCAGTCGGCCGAGGCGGCCACCTCCGGCGCCACCCTCGGCGTGACCTCCGGCAGCGGCGGCTCCCAGGGCGACTACGCGGCCACCTCCCTGAACCCCTCCGGTTCCTGGCAGGCCTCGGGCACGGGCTCGTTCACGTACGCGTACCCGATCGACGTCCCCGCGGGCCTCGGCGGGAACGCCCCGAGCGTCGGCCTCTCGTACGACTCCCAGGCGGTCGACGGCGAGACCTCGGCCCGCAACTCCCAGTCGACCTGGATCGGCGACGGCTGGAGCTACGACCCGGGCTTCGTCGAGCGTACGTACCGCGGCTGCGGGAGCCTCCGCGACGGCAACGGCAACAAGATCCTCAAGGGGTCCGCCGACAACTGCTGGACGGGCGCCAACGCCCAGATCTCCTTCGGCCCGCACTCCGGCGTCCTGATCCCGGACACCAAGGACGCGAGTGTCCCCGGCCTGCTGCGCCAGTGGAAGCTGGGCGGCGATGACGGCACGATCGTCCAGGAGCTCTCGGGGGCCCAGAACGGCCTCGAGGACGGCACCTACTTCCGCGTCCTGATGACCGACGGCTCGGCCGCCTACTTCGGTTCGAACCACGCCCCCGCGGGCGTCGGCACCGCCGCCGTCCCGCAGTCGGGGACGCCGACCGACAACAGCACCGACTCCGCCTGGGGCCAGCCGGTCCTCCACCCCCAGTCGGGCGACCCCTGCTACGACTCGGCCAAGGGCAAGGCCTCCCGCTGCGCCAAGCCCGAAGGCTGGCGCTGGAACCTCGACTTCGTCGTCTCGCCGGGCGGCCTGGTCCAGCGGTACGACTACACGTCGGCGACCAACTGGTACAGCCTCGGCGGCGGCCAGGCGCCCGACGGTGACTTCGGCACCCTGACCTCGTACACCCGCGGCGGCACCCTCGACTCCATCTCGTACGGCTACACGCTGACCGACGCGCTGGCCGAGCGCACGCCGTCGGCGCAGGTGGTCTTCACCACCAAGCAGCGCTGCCAGACCGACGCGACGTTCACGGACTGCTCGGCCGGCAACCTGAAGGACTCGACCTCGCCGCACTGGCCGGACACCCCGTGGGACCAGCACTGCGACTCCACGGACAAGACGGTGATCCCCGAGGGGTCCACCACCGTCCCCACGGACGTCTGCGTCATCGCCGGTCCGACCTTCTGGTCGACCACCCGCCTCGACTCCATCACCACCAAGGTGCACGTCAAGGACGCGACCACCGACAGGCTGGTGGACGTCGACTCCTACCAGCTCGGCCACGTCTTCTCCGATGCCGGCGGCTCGGTCGACCCGGTCACCGGCACCTCGGTGGACCCGGCGCACTCCGGCTTCCTCCAGGCCGTGATGTGGCTGCAGACCATCCAGCACACCGGCAAGGACACGTACGGCAACGGCAACAGTGACATCACCCTGAACAAGGTGGCGTTCACGGGCACCGAGATCGACAACCGCGTCAACGACGTCGAGCCGTCCGCCCCGCCGCTGTACCACCCGCGCATCTCGACGATCCAGACGGAGACCGGCGGCTCCATCGCCGTCGACTACAACCTGGACCCCTGCGCGGGCAAGACGCTGAGCTTCGCGACCGCGGACTCCAACACCAACTCCTGCTACCCGGTGGCCTGGACGGTGCCGGGCGCCTCGAAGCCCATCGAGGACTGGTTCAACAAGATCACGGTCCGCCAGGTCACCACCTCCGACCTGACGGTCGCCGGCACGTACAAGCCGGACGGCAGCGCGGCCCCGGCCGGCTCCGCCGCGCACGTCGCCACGTACAGCTACGCGGGCGCCGCCTGGCACCGCGACGACTCGGCGTACACGGACGACCAGTACCGCACCTGGAACCAGTTCCGCGGCTTCCGCACGGTGACCGTCCAGACCGGCCAGGCCCCCGAGCCCGTCACGCAGGCGGTCTCCACGTACCTCCAGGGCATGGACGGCGACTACAAGGCCGACGGCACCCGCCGCTCGGTCACGGTGGACGCGAAGGCCGGCGGTCAGGTCGTCCAGACGGTCACCGATGCCGACCAGCTGGCCGGCACCGAGCTGCAGAAGGACGTCTACTCCGCGGCCGGCGGCTCGATCGTCTCCACCAGTGTCAGCGGCCCCTTCACGGCCACCGACACCGCGACCCTTTCCCGGACCGCGTGGAGCGGTTGGGAGCAGACGGACCACCCGGGCGAGACCAAGCCGGCCCTGTCCACCCTGCCTCCGCTCGTCGCCCGGCGGATGCAGAGCGCGCAGCGCCACGACTACGCCAAGCTCGCCGACGGCACCTGGCGCCACACGCAGACGGACACGACGTACGACGCCCAGGGCCGGGTCGCCAGCACGGACGCGCACGGCGACGTGGGCGACCCGAGCCAGGAGAAGTGCTCGACCACCACGTACGCGAGCCCGCCGGCCGAGAACCCGCGGATGCTCTCGTACCCGGTCCGGGTCACCGCGGTCACCGGGCCCTGCGGTGTGCCCGTCACTTCCGCCAACCTGCTGTCCGACCGGAAGATCTACTACAACGGCGACGGCACCCTCACCGGCCTCGGCGCCTTCGGGCAGGTCTCGGCGGACGCCGGCGTGACCGGCATGCAGATGGCCACCGGCTACACCGGCACCACCGAGAACTGGCAGACCACCGCTGCCATGAAGTACGACGGCATCGGCCGCATCACCGACGCGCTCGACGCCACCGGGCAGAACACCCACACCGACTTCACCCCGGCGTGGAGCAGCGCGGGCAACAACACCGTCCCGACCACGGTCAAGACCACCAACAGCAAGAACTGGACGGTCACCTCCACCCACTCCCCGCTGCGCGGGCTGGAGATCCAGAGCGTCGACGCCAACGGCCGCAAGACCGAGGTCACCTACGACGCCCTCGGCCGCCGCACCGCCGTCTGGCTGCCCGGCCGGGACCGGAGCGCCGGCAAGAGCGCCGACCGCACCTTCGCGTACTCGGTGAACCCGGGCGCGGTCGCCGCCCCCGGCGACACGATCACCCAGCCCGGCGCGCCGACCTCGGTCACCACCAGGACGCTGCGCGAGGACGGCACGTACTCCGTCGGCATCGACATCTACGACGGCCTGCTCCAGCCCCGGCAGAAGCAGACCATGCCGCAGGGCGACAGCGACACCGGCCGGCTCATCGCCGACACGTTCTACGACTCGCACGGCTGGCCGGTCACCTCGTACGCCCCGTACTACGAGCCCACCGCCGGGCCCTCCGGCACGCTCTTCGCCGCCAACGAGAACCAGATCCCGTCCGAGAACACCACGACGTACGACGGCCAGGGCCGGCCGACCAGGTCGACCCTGTGGCACCAGGCGGTCGAGCAGTGGCACACCTCCACCAGCTACCCCGGCGCCGACGAGACCGACACCACCCCCTCCGCGGGCGGCCGGTCCACCGCCGTCTTCACCAACGCGCTGGGGCAGACCGTCCGCAGCGTCGTGAAGAACACCGGCGGCACGGTGATGGTCCGGGGCAATGACGTCATCCCCTCGGGCACGTCGCTGACCTCCAACACCGTGCGCCTGACCATGCAGGCCGACGGCAACCTGGTCCTGACCGCGCTGGCCACCGGCAAGCAGATCTGGGCGAGCGGTACCGCCGGCAACCCGGGCGCCTACGCCAAGTACGGCACCGACGGCAACCTCGTCATCTACACCACGTCCGGCGTCTCGAAGTGGACGACGGGTCTCGCGGCCTCGACCGGCTCCACCTTCCGGGTCCGGGCCGACTCCACCGTGGTGGTGGTCGCGGCCGACAACAGCACGGTGCTGTGGAAGCAGGGCACCGCCGGCGCCGTCCCGGTGGCGAACGCGACCACCAGCTACACCTACACCCCGGGCGGCCAGGTCGCCTCCGTCAAGGACAACGCGGGCAACACCTGGTCCAACACGTACAACTTCCTGGGCCAGAAGCTCACCCAGTCCGCCCCCAACAGCGGTACCGGCACCTTCGACAAGTACGACCTCGCCGGCAACCTGCTCCAGGCCACCGACGCGCGCGGCCAGACCGTCTCCTTCACCTACGACTGGAACAACCGGCGCACCGGTGCGTACTCCGGTCCGTGGCAGGCGACCCCGGACCCCAGCAAGCTCCAGGCCGCGTGGGTGTACGACACCCTGGCCAAGGGCTACCCGACCTCCTCGACCCGCTATGTGGGCGGTGCGTCCGGCAAGGCGTACACCAAGGCGGCCACCGGCTATAACACGGCCTACCAGGCGCTCGGCAGCACGGTCACCATCCCGGCGTCCGAGGGCTTCGCGGCGGCCGGCCAGTCCGCGGCCCCCGCGAGCGGCACCGTCACCTACACGATGGCCGCCGACTTCACCCCGACGCTGGGCCTGCTGTCCACGACGCACTACCAGGCCGACGGCAACCTGCCGGCCGAGGACGTGGACTACGGCTACACCCAGCAGGGCAACCTGGACACCTTCGGCGGATACATCAGCGCGGCCAACACCCCGGCCTACCTGTCCAACACCGTCCACGACGCCTTCGGGCGGGTCCAGCAGACGAACTACGGTGCCGCCGGCAAGCAACTGGCCACCTTCTCCCAGTACGACGCCACCACCGGCCGCACCATCCAGAACAGCAGCATGGTGCAGACGTCCGCGACCGCGCTGGACGTCGTCAACTACCGCTACAACCAGGCCGGCGAGATCACCGCGATCGACGACCTGCAGAACAACACCACGCACGACACCCAGTGCTTCAGCTACGACTCCTTCCAGCGCCTGACGGCGGCCTGGACGGACACCGCGGGCATCACCTCGCCCACGGCGGCACCGGTCGGCGGGGTCGGCGGCTGCACCACCGCGAAGGTGCAGACCACCAGCTCGGGCCAGATCAAGACCACCACGGTCGGCGGCCCGGCCGCCTACTGGCAGACGTACTCCTACGACCTGCTCGGTGACCGCACCGGCATGGTCGACCACGACCCGTCCGGCAACGCGCTGGCCGACACCAGCCAGTCCATCGCCTTCACCGGGGCCGACGGCACCGTGGCGGCCACCCTGCCCAACCAGGCGGGCGCCACCGCCAACAGCAACCCCGCCACCGGCACGGCCAACTGGACGAACGGCTACGCGGACCCGGCCTACGGGAACAAGAACGCCGGCAACACCGTCAGCCGGAAGGTCGCCACGACCGGCCCGCTGACCACCGGCTTCACCCTCTCCGGCGGCGGCAAGCTCTGCATCGAGACGGCGGGCGGCGCCGCCACCGCCGGCACCAAGGTCCAGGTCGGCACCTGCTCGGGCACCAGCACCGCGCAGAAGTGGACCGTCGGCACCGACGGCACCGTCAAGGTGCTCGGCATGTGCCTGGACACGGTCGCCAACGCGACCGCCGCGGGCACGCTCGTGGTGATCGACACCTGCAACGCGGACGCCACCCAGAAGTGGAAGGCGACCACCACCGGCACCCTGGTCAACGAGGCCAACAGCGCGGTCTGCCTGACCGATCCGGCCGCCAGCGCCACCGCCGGCACCCAGCTCAAGCTCGCCACTTGCGGCAGCGCGGGCCAGGTGTGGACGACGGCCGCCACCGGCGCCGTCCCGGCCGGCCAGACCCAGACCCTGACGTACGACGTCGAGGGCCGCACGGCCGGCGTCACCACGGGCACCGGTACCACCAGCACCACCAGCAAGTACCTGTACGACGCCGACGGCCAGCTGCTCATCCAGACCGGCGCCGCCGGCGGCACCGACAAGACCCGCATCCTGTACCTGTTCGGCGGCGCCGAGCAGATCACGCTGAACATCGCGGCGAAGACCTGGACCGGCCTGCGCCACTACAAGGGCCCGGACGGGACCGACGTCACCCGCAGCAGCTCGGGCAGCGTCACCTACCAGATCGCCAACGCCCAGGGCACGTCCACGACCGCCGTCGACGCGGGCAGCCTGCTCGCGACCCGGCGCTCGTACGACCCGTACGGCAACGCGCGCGGTCCGAAGCCCACGTCGTGGGTCTCCCCGGACGAGAACCGCGGATTCGTCGGCCAGCCGCTGGACACCTCCAGCGGTCTGAACCTGCTCGGCCTCCGCAACTACGACGCCACCAGCGGCCGCTTCCTCGCTCCCGACCCGGTCTTCGAGGCCGGCGACCCGAACCAGATGGGCGGGTACAGCTACGCGGCCGACAACCCGACCAGCACCAGTGACCCCAGTGGCGCCTGCCCCAAGGACCTCTGCGACGGCTACGGCCAGAACCCCGGCCATCCCCCGTCGTCGACCACGACCACGACCGTCACGACGACCACCACGACCTCCTCGGGAGGCAGCGGAAACGACGACGAAGACGAATGCGACGGCTTCTGGGGCTGCGCGGGCCACTACCTGAAGAAGGCCGCGCCGATCATCGAGAAGGTCGTCATCGTCGTGGTCGTCGTCGTGGTCGTGGCGGTGGTCGTCACGGGCTGCGCCGGCGCACCGGTGCTCGCACCGGGCTGCGTGCTCGCCCTCGGCGAGGCCGCGGGCATCGTGACGGGCGCCGTCGGCGGTGACTGCGCGGCCATGGGCTGCGGAGCGGCTGGCGGCTTCCATCCGTCCATGGAGGGCGAGGGAGCAGCAGCAAGCGGCGCGGCGAAGGCCTCGGGCGAGGCCGCGGCCTCCGCCCCCAAGGGCGCGGCCTCGGCCGGCGGCGCGGCGAAGGCCGCCGCCGAGGAGGCGGCCGGCGCCAATGCGGCCGCCCCGAAGAAGGCGAGCACCCCGCAGGACGCCGCCGAGGCGTCCTCCTCCTCGAAGGCCGCGCCGGACGCCCCGGAGACCGGAGCGCCCGCGGCCGCCGCCGCCAACCCGCAGCGCGGTTCGCACGGCTACCGCTACGGCAACGCCACGCACGGCACCAAGGGCGAGCGTACGGGCGAGATGCCCGAGGTGCAGGTGCAGAAGGCCGAGCCCGGGTGGACGGTCGAGCAGCGGCTCGGCGACGCCGCCGCCCTCCGCAACGACATGCAGGCCGCCTCGACCGGCAAGGCCAAGACGGCCACCTGGACCGGGGCGGTCCACCTGGACACCGGCGAGATCGCGGCGACCTGCTCCGGGCACGGAAGCTGCGCGGAGATCAACCTCCTGGAGGTCACCAACTGGGACCCGAACCGCATCCTCTTCACCCGGGCGTTCCGGGTCGAGAACCTGAGGGACAACCCCGGCAAGCACTGGCAGGAGAAGGCGATCTGCGACGTGTGCGACGCGACGCTTCCCCGAGGTAGTTTCCTGGAGACAGCACTGACGAAGGAGCGCCCGTGGCCACCCCGTGGATGATCGAGCTGAAGCGCGTCGACTGGGACGCGTACGACTGCTACTGCGGCGGCCGCGGTCACGTCGGGGACTACCTCGCCCAGCTCATCCAGGCCCGGTCGGAGGCCGAGATGGCCGGAGCGTCGCTGGAAGGCCACGTCGAGGACGAGGCGGGGCTCGCCCCCGTCGCCGCGCCCGCCGTGGGGGTCATCATGGCCGCCTTCCAGGAGGACCTGGCGCCCGTCGTACGGCAGGACCTGATGCTGACCCTGTGGAGGGTCGTCCTCGGCGCTTCGGAGGAACCCCTGGCGGACGAGGTCTATCCGAAGGTCCGCGACGGTATCTGGGCGCTCTACAAGGAGGCGGCCCAGGGCGACACCGAGTCGGCCCTGGAGATCCTGGAGTACGTGGAGCGCGACACCGGGCGCTTCGCGGCCTTCAAGAAGGCCCTGCAGTCCCGACTGGACAAGCGCGCACGCTGACCGGCCGTTCATGACGAAGGGGCGGTGACCGGAGAGATCCGGTCACCGCCCCTTCGGCGTACGTGCGGTCAGGCGGTCAGCACTCGATGACGTTGACCGCGAGGCCGCCGCGGGCGGTCTCCTTGTACTTGATCTTCATGTCGGCGCCGGTCTCCTTCATGGTCTTGATGACCTTGTCCAGGGAGACCTTGTGGCTGCCGTCGCCGCGCATGGCCATGCGGGCCGCCGTGACGGCCTTGACCGCCGCCATGCCGTTGCGCTCGATGCAGGGGATCTGGACCAGCCCGCCGACCGGGTCGCAGGTCAGGCCGAGGTTGTGCTCCATGCCGATCTCGGCCGCGTTCTCCACCTGCTCCGGGGTGCCGCCCAAGACCTCGGCCAGCGCGCCGGCCGCCATCGAGCAGGCCGAGCCGACCTCGCCCTGGCAGCCGACCTCGGCGCCGGAGATGGAGGCGTTCTCCTTGAACAGCATGCCGATCGCGCCGGCCGCGAGGAGGAAGCGGACCACGCCGTCCTCGTCCGCGCCCGGGACGAAGTTCACGTAGTAGTGCAGGACCGCGGGCAGGACGCCGGCGGCGCCGTTCGTCGGGGCGGTCACGACCCGGCCGCCCGCCGCGTTCTCCTCGTTGACCGCCATCGCGTAGATCGTGGTCCACTCGCTGCGGTGCAGCAGCGGGTCGCCCTCGGTGCGCAGCTGGCGCGCGGTGGCCGCGGCCCGGCGCTTGACGCGCAGGCCGCCCGGCAGGATGCCTTCGCGGGACATGCCGCGGGCCACGCAGGCCTGCATGACGCGCCAGATCTCCAGCAGGCCCTCGCGGATCTCCTCCTCGGTCCGCCAGGCCTTCTCGTTCTCCAGCATCAGGGAGGAGATCGACAGGCCGGTCTCGCGGGTCAGGCGGAGCATCTCGTCACCGCTGCGGAAGGGGTACTTCAGCACGGTGTCGTCGAGCTTGATCCGGTCCTCGCCGACCGCGTCCTCGTCCACGACGAAGCCGCCGCCGACGGAGTAGTAGGTCTTCTCCAGGAGCGGCGCACCCGCCTCGTCGTACGCGAAGAGGGTCATGCCGTTGGCGTGGTACGGCAGCGAGCGGCGGCGGTGCAGGATCAGCTGGTTCGGCTCGTCGAAGGCGATCTCGTGCACGTCACCTATCTCCGCGCCCAGCAGGCGCAGCCGGCCGGTCCGGCGGATCCGCTCGACCTCGTCGTCCGCCTTCTCGACGTCGACCGTGCGCGGCGAGTAGCCCTCCAGGCCCAGGAGCACGGCCTTCGGCGTGCCGTGGCCGTGGCCGGTGGCGCCGAGGGAGCCGAAGAGCTCGGCGCGCACGGACGCGGTCTGCGCGAGGACGCCGTCCTTCTTCAGGCGGTTCACGAACATCCGGGCCGCCCGCATCGGGCCGACCGTGTGGGAGGAGGACGGACCGATGCCGATGGAGAAGAGGTCGAACACGGAGATGGCCACGGGTCGGACTCCTTTGTCTGCTCGTGGAGGGGCAGGAGATGGGGATGTGTGCGGATTTTGTCCGACAGACGAGCCTAACCCGCCGAGGTGAACGTCTCGGCCGCCGGAACGGTCGCGGACGGGGCCGTCAGGCGTCGGGTGTGGTGCAGCTCACGCCGCCCGGCGGGACCTGCGGGGGGCGGTCACCGGAGAGGGGCTCGCCGGTCACCGTCCGTAGGGCCCCCGCGGTCATGAGAAGGGCCCGGCCGTGTGGGTCACGGCGGGGCCCGACTCGTCCACCGGTCTGCTTACAGCGAGGGGTACAGCGGGTGCTTCGCGGCCAGGGCCGAGACCCGGGCCTTGAGGGCGTCCCCGTCGAACTCCGGCTTCAGCGCCTCGGCGATGATGTCGGCGACCTCGGAGAAGTCCTCGGCCTGGAAGCCGCGGGTGGCCAGGGCCGGCGTACCGATGCGCAGGCCCGAGGTGACCATCGGCGGGCGCGGGTCGTTCGGGATCGCGTTCCGGTTGACCGTGATGCCGATCTCGTGGAGGCGGTCCTCGGCCTGCTGGCCGTCGAGCTCCGAGTTGCGCAGGTCGACGAGGACCAGGTGCACGTCGGTGCCGCCGGTGAGCACGTCGACGCCCACCTTCTTGACGTCGTCCTGCACCAGGCGTTCGGCGATGATCTTCGCGCCGGTCAGGGTGCGCTCCTGGCGCTCCTTGAACTCGGGCGAGGCGGCGACCTTGAAGGACACGGCCTTCGCCGCGATCACGTGCTCCAGCGGACCACCCTGCTGGCCCGGGAAGACCGCGGAGTTGATCTTCTTGGCCAGCTCCTGCGTCGACAGGATCACGCCACCGCGCGGACCGCCGAGGGTCTTGTGCGTGGTGGTGGTGACGACATGGGCGTGCGGCACCGGGTTCGGGTGCAGACCCGCGGCGACCAGGCCCGCGAAGTGGGCCATGTCGACCATCAGGTACGCGCCGACCTCGTCCGCGATCCGGCGGAACGCGGCGAAGTCCAGCTGGCGCGGGTACGCCGACCAGCCGGCCACGATCAGCTGCGGCTTCGACTCCTTGGCCAGGCGCTCGACCTCGGCCATGTCGACCTGGCCGTCCTCGCCGACGTGGTACGGGACCACGTTGTAGAGCTTGCCGGAGAAGTTGATCTTCATGCCGTGGGTCAGGTGACCACCGTGGGCCAGGTTCAGGCCCATGATCGTGTCGCCCGGCTTGAGCAGCGCGAACATCGCGGCGGCGTTGGCCTGCGCGCCGGAGTGCGGCTGCACGTTCGCGGCCTCGGCACCGAACAGCGCCTTGATGCGGTCGATCGCGATCTGCTCGACCACGTCGACGTGCTCGCAGCCGCCGTAGTAGCGGCGGCCCGGGTAGCCCTCGGCGTACTTGTTGGTGAGGACGGAGCCCTGGGCCTCCATGACCGCGACCGGAGCGAAGTTCTCCGAGGCGATCATCTCGAGGGTGGACTGCTGGCGGTGGAGCTCGGCGTCGACGGCGGCGGCGACGTCCGGGTCCAGCTCGTGGAGCGGGGTGTTCAGAAGCGACATCGTGGATCCCTCGCGTGTGGGGTCAGCCGGCGTTGAAGGCGGTGTACTCGTCGGCGGAGAGCAGGTCGGCGGGCTCCTCGGCGACGCGGACCTTGAACAGCCAGCCGCCCTCGAACGGGGCGGTGTTGACCAGGGCCGGGTCGTCCACGACGTCCTGGTTGGCCTCGACGACCTCACCGGTGACGGGGGAGTACAGGTCGCTCACGGACTTGGTCGACTCGAGCTCGCCGCAGGTCTCGCCCGCGGTGACCGTGTCGCCGACCTCGGGGAGCTGGGCGTAGACGACGTCACCGAGCGCGTTGGCCGCGAACTCCGTGATGCCGACCGTCGCGACGCCGTCCACGGCGGCCGACAGCCACTCGTGCTCCTTGCTGTAACGCAGCTGCTGGGGGTTGCTCATGACCTGATTCTCCTGGATGCGGGGTACTGCTGATGAACGGATGTCTTGGAGTCTGAGACGAGTGGTGACGGGGTTCCCGGGGCGGGAACCGTCACTTCTGCCGCTTGTAGAACGGCAGCGCCACGACCTCGTACGCCTCATGCGTACCGCGAATGTCCACGCCGACGCCGGAGGTGCCGGGCTCCGCGTGCGCCGCGTCGACGTACGCCATCGCGATCGGCTTGCCCAGCGTCGGGGACGGGGCGCCCGAGGTGACCTCGCCGACGACCTCGCCGGCGGCGACGACCGGGAAGCCGGCGCGCGGGACGCGGCGGCCCTCGGCGATCAGGCCGACCAGCTTGCGCGGCGGGTTGGTGGCGGCGCGCTCGGCGGCGGCCTCGAGGGCGGCGCGGCCCACGAAGTCGCCCTCCTTCTCGAACTTCACGACCCGGCCGAGGCCCGCGTCGAAGGGGGTCAGCGACGTCGTCAGCTCGTGCCCGTACAGCGGCATGCCCGCCTCCAGGCGCAGCGTGTCGCGGCAGGACAGGCCGGCCGGCACCAGGCCCGCGGCCTCGCCGGCCTTGCTCAGGGCCTCCCACAGCTCGACGGCGTGCTCGGGCTTCACGAAGAGCTCGAAGCCGTCCTCGCCGGTGTAGCCGGTGCGGGCGATCAGGGCCGGGACGCCGGCGACGGTGCCGGGCAGGCCCGCGTAGTACTTCAGGTTGTCCAGATCGGCGTCCGTCAGGGACTTCACGATGCCGGGGGAGGCCGGGCCCTGCACGGCGATCAGCGCGTACGCGTCGCGGTCGTCGCGGACCTCGGCGTCGAAGCCGGCGGCGCGCTCGGTGAGGGCGTCGAGGACGACCTGGGCGTTGGAGGCGTTGGCGACGACCATGTACTCCGTCTCGCCGAGGCGGTAGACGATCAGGTCGTCGAGGATGCCGCCGTCCTCCTGGCAGATCATCGTGTAGCGGGCGCGGCCGACGCCGACGGTGGAGATGTTGCCGACCAGGGCGTAGTCGAGGACCTTCACGGCCTCCGGGCCGAGGACGGTGATCTCGCCCATGTGGGAGAGGTCGAACAGGCCGGCCTTGGTGCGCACTGCGTTGTGCTCGTCGCGCTCGCTGGCGTACCGCAGCGGCATGTCCCAGCCCGCGAAGTCGGTCATCGTGGCACCGAGGGAGCGGTGCACGGCGTCGAGGGCGGTCAGACGGGGGGTGTTCGTCATAGGGGTGGCTCCCAGGGCAGGCCCGCGTGAGTGACTGAAGGACGATCCTCCAGCAGCTGAAGGACATTCCTCCCCATCTGTCATCGGAACCTGAGAGGTTCGTCACGACCGCACGCGCGTACGAACGGCTACGCGCCGGGTTGCGGAGGTGACTTGCACCTTGGGTGGAGCCGGCGGTGGTGGACCGTCGTGCCCGCTTTTCAGATGTGCCTCGCCCGCGCGGTAACTGGGCCTGAGAGATTCAAGGGAGGGTCTTGCTCCTTCGGCGTCCGGTACGCCGCCCTCGACCGAGGACGTGCCCGGAACTCTCCCGCGCGGATTCAAGCGGCCGGTATGCAGTTTGCGCGCACATCATTGCACGCGTTTGCGACGAACGGGGGGTCGGGCCCGAAAGCGGTCGGAGGGCGGGGCGAAACGACCGGGGATACCGGAACCGCGGAGGCGGGCATTACCGTCTCTTTACACTCGACGGGCATGTGACCTGCGTGACCCGACTGGGGGAGGCGAGCACTGTGCGGATCTTCGGAGCGGTGACTGGAACCGCGGGGCCGGCACCGACCGGGGCCGGCGGCCTGCCCGTCCCCGTGCCCCTGGGGGGTGCCCAGGACCTCGTGCCCGGCGCGGGCGCGGTCCCCACCCAGCCGCGCCGCCGGCGCCGCGGGGCACCGGGCGGGCCGGGGGCCCCGGACGCGCGGCCGGCCCACCTGCGGCTCGCCGCCACCGTCCGGGAGGCGGACCCCGCCCTGCGGCAGGGCGCCCCGCGGGTGACGGACCTGCGGGGGCGGGGCGACGGGTCGCCCGTCCCGGAGCGGCTGGAGTTCGCGGCCGGGGACCTGGTGGTGGTCTCCGGGCTCCCCGGCGGCGGCAAGTCCACCCTGATCAAGAGGACCGCGGCCGGCCGGGTCGTCGACTCGCAGGACGTCCGGGAGCGCTGGCAGCGCCGGATGCCCACCCGGCTGCCGTACGCGGGCTACCGTCCGCTGGTCCGCATCGCGCACTACGCGGGGCTGTGGCGGATGCTGCGCTCCGGCGAGAGCGTGGTCGTCCACGACTGCGGATCGCAGCCGTGGGTGCGCCGGGGCCTGGCGCGGGCCGCCCGGCGCCGCGGCCGCTCCCTGCACCTGGTCCTGCTCGACGCGAGCCCCGAGGAAGCGCTGTCCGGGCAGCTGGCACGCGGCCGGGGCGTGACGGGCTACGCCTTCACCCGGCACCGCCGCACGGTCGCCCGCCTCCTGTCCGCCGCGGAGCGGGGCACCCCACCGCCCGGCTGCGCCTCGGTCACCCTCCTGGACCGCCGCGCCGCCGCCCGCCTCACCTCCCTGTCCTTCACGGCGCCCACCCCATAGTCGAAGCCCGGCAACACCGGACAGCCCGGAGCCCTACCCCACCTCGCCGCCGAAGCTGCGGGCCCACGAATGCGCGAGAGTGCCGTCCCGTGGTGTGTGGGGGAGCCTCTTGAGGCGCCATGGCAGGCTGGTCCGCCCACATCCCCACCACACCACCCCCACCCCGGGGTGTGGCGTACGCGCCGTCGGGCCCCGGCGGTAGGGTCGGCGGCAGCGCACGCGCGGGGGAGAGGAACCGGCAGGGTGGACATGTACGGCACGCAGGGCTACAGGACCGCAGGTGACGGCTGGCCCGCGAACGAGCTCGAGGAGACCCTCGCCGCCTCCCTCGGCAACCCCGGCGCCGGCGGCCGCATCCTCGAGGTGCTCGGCCGCAGCCAGGTCTGGATCCCGCTCCCCGAGGGCGGCGGACCCGACAGCCAGGGCCTCGACCTGCCCACGCTGGAGCTCGACGGCGCCCCGTACGTCCCGGTGTACAGCTCGCAGGCGCAGTTCGCCCGCGGCGCCGGCGACCGGATGGCGTGCGCCGTCGCCCCGGCCGTCGAGTTCGCCCGTGGCCTGCCCCCGCAGCTCGGCATCGCGGTGAACCCCGACGCCGCGATCGGCGTGCCCCTGCCGCCCGCCGCGGTGGCCGAACTGTGCCGGTCCGGCCGCACCGCCCTCGACGGTCCCGCCACGGGCGGCCGGGTCCGGCTCTTCGAGCCGGACTGGCAGGAGGACCCGGTCGACTTCCTGACCGTCGCGGCGGAGGAGTTCCGGGCCACCGGCGTGGTCGCCTCGGCCCGCCGCTGCCTGGCCAGCATCGAGGGCGGCGAGCCGGTGATGTTCGTCGGCGTCCAGTTCCTGAACTGGGAACTCGCCGACAGCAACGCGCCCATGGAGGCCCTCGGACGGGCCCTGGCCCGGGTCGGTCCGCCCTGGCCGGTGAACCTGCTGCTGCTCGACGTGGCGCAGGACCCGGTCGGCGACTTCATGCTGCAGCGCGTGCGGCCGTTCTACGTGCCCTAGTCGGCCGTAAGCTGGTTTCATTTCCCGGCCGCACGCGCGCGGCCGGATGCGCGTGACGAACGGGCGGACGAAGAGGGGTATCCGGGTGAGTGCGTCAGGCACGGCCGCGGCGGGCCAGGTCGAGCACATGCTGCGCCAGGTGACGCCCGGGCGCTACGACAGCTACGAGACGCTGCTGCTGGCCCTCGCCGAGGGCCGGCTCTGGATGCTGCTCTGGCACGGGCAGCCCGGGTCTCCCGACGCGCAGTACGGCGCCATGGAGGTGGACGGCGTCCACTACGTGCCCTGCGTGACCTCCCCGGAGGAGCTCGCGGCCAGCGGGTGGAACCGCGCCTACGAGGTCGTGTCCGGCTGGGAGGTGGCCCGCACCCTCTATCCGGACCGATGGGGCATCTGGCTCAATCCGCACGCTCCGGGCGGTGGCCTCGGCATCCCGTGGGCCGACCTGCGCCGGATCGCGACGGGGCTGGACCGCATGCCGGCCGGACCGCTGCGGATCTCCGACCCCGCCATCGAGCTGCCGCAGTTCTACGCCCTGCTCACCCAGCACGCGCACCGCACCACCGCGGTCCGCTCGCTGCGCCGCGCCTGGGTGCAGCCCGCCCTCGGGACGCCGTACCTGGCCATCGGGCTGGAGCTGTACGACTCGTCGACCCCGGCCGTCGAGTCGGTGCGCGCGATGATGCGGCACGCGGTCCCGGCCGTACCGGACGGACTGCCCGTCTCGACGGTCGCGCTCGCCGACGAGCACGACCCGGTCGCGATGTGGTTGCGCGCCCAGGCGCGCCCGTTCTACGACCGCGAGGCGCACGCCCCGGCGTACTGACCGGCGCACCGGCACGAGTTCCGCGTACGGCCCCGCGCGCCCGCCCGCGCCCCCGGCCCGCCCGCGCCCCCGACCCGCACCCGTCCCCCGTCCCACTCCCCGACGCGCCCCCACCCCGCGCCCTCCTGCGCCCCCCGCCCC
>NZ_JOGB01000021.1 GCF_000719335.1 Streptomyces sp. NRRL S-87 | reverse complement strand
CCTGGCGATCTTCCTGATCCTCGTCGTCGGCATCGCGATCGACCTGCTGATCTTCAGCCCCCTCGAGCGCCACGTACTGCGCAACCGCGGCCTGCTGGTCAGGAGCTGACCGTACGGGCGGCCCGCCGGCCGCTCGAACCGGGAGGTCGGGCTCCTCCGTCGCCCTCGGCGGCTTCCCGCCCGAGTCCGTCGGCGCCGCGTCCCGGCCCGTGACCGTGCCCTTCCCCGTGCCCCCAGGGAGACGCATGTCCGCCATTTCCCACCACACCGTGCCGTCCTTCCGGAGCAGGATCGGCCGCGACGCGCGCAGCGGCTACCCGGCCGTGCCGCACCGCTACCGGCTCCACCTCGCCCTGTCCTGTCCGCGCTGTCTGCGGATCGCCGTCACCCACGGCCTGCTCGGCCTGGAAGACGTCCTCCCGGTCACGTTGCTGCCCGCCGTGCCCGACGCCCCTGACGGCGGGCACCTGGCGCTGCGTGCGCTGTACGAGGCCAGTTCCCACCAGTACCCGGGTCCGGCCGAGGCGCCGGTGCTCAGCGACGGGTGGACCGGACGCATCGTCAGCACGCACGCCCCCGACATCCTCCAGGACCTGTCCCGGCACTTCAGCGCCTCCGGCCCGCGCCTGTACCCGGACGGCGCCGACGAGCGGATCGAGGCCGTCGCCCGGCTCTGCGAGCAGGGCATCAACGCGGCGGCCCAGCGCGCCGGCCGCTCCGGCATCGACGGGTCGGCACGCGACGCCGCGCTCACCGCACTCCTGGGCACACTGGACGCACTGGAGCTGCGGCTCACCTCCGCCGAGTACGTCCTGGGCGGCGAACTCACCGCTGCCGACGTGCAGTTGTGGGTGACGCTCGTGCAGCTGGACACGGTGCACCGCTGGCACCTGGACGCCGCTGCCGTGTACCGCATCACCGACCACCCGCAGCTGTGGTCGTACGCGCGACGACTGGGGGCGCATCCCGCCTTCGCCTCCCGCCTCGACCTGGACGGCATCGCCCGCAGGCACCACGCCCAGTGCCGGGGCGAGGAGGCCGCCGGCGCGGCGGTGCGGATCGTGGACTGGCCCGGGTCGTGACGCGCGCCGTGCCCGGAGCGCGCCCCTTCCGGAAGGCCGGAGGCCGTGATCCGGCGGAAGAGCCCCGGGGCACGCCGCAACCGGCGGAATCGCCGCAGTGCCGCACCGGTCCCCCACCGGTGCGGCACTGCGTGGTTCAGGGTCAGGCCTTGACGTTCACACCGGCCCAGGCGGCGTCCACCGCCTCGACTTCCGCACTGTTCGCGCCGTAGAGGTCGGTGGCGGCCTTCAGGGTGCCGGCACGGGCACCGTGGTAGTCGGTGGTGGACGTGAAGTACGCGGTCAGCGCCTTGTACCAGATCTGCACCGCCTTGTCGCGGCCGATGCCGGTGACCGTGGAGCCGTCCACGGTCGGGCTGTCGTAGTGCACGCCGTTGAGGTCCTTCGCGCCACTGCCCTCGGACAGCAGGTAGAAGAAGTGGTTGGCGACGCCGGAGGAGTAGTGCACGTCGAGGCCGCCGACGCCGGCGCTCCAGTAGTCGGCCGAGCCGCGGCCGTCCTTGCTCGGCTTGTCCTGGTAGCGCAGCGGCTTGCCGTTGCCGAAGATGTCGATCTTCTCGCCGAGCAGGTAGTCGCCCGCGTCCTGGGCGTTGTTCGCGTTCCACTCCACCGCGGTGCCGAAGATGTCCGAGGTGGCCTCGTTCAGGCCGCCGGACTCGCCGGAGTACTGCAGGCCGGCGGTGGCGGAGGTGACGCCGTGGCTGAACTCGTGGCCGGCCACGTCGAGCTGGGTGAGCGGGTGCTGGTTGTTCGCGCCGTCGCCGTAGGTGATGGTGAAGGACTGGTCGTCCCAGAAGGCGTTCTGGTACGCGTTGCCGTAGTGGACCCGGGAGACCGGGGCCCGGCCGTCGTTCTTGATGCCGTTGCGGTGCAGGACGTTCTTGTAGAAGTCCCCAGGTCTGGGCGGCGCCGTAGGCGGCGTCCACGGCGGCGGTCTGGTTGTTGGCGGGGCTGCCGGTGCCCCACTTGTTGTCCGCGTCGGTGAAGACGGTGCCCTTACCGCCCGTGCGGTGCTTGAGGTCGACGGTGCTGGATCCGCCCCGCACGCCGTCGACGAGGCTGTAACCCGATGACGAGGTCGTGGTGTTCAGGGTGACGGTCCCGCTGTACTGGGAGACGCCGGTGCCGACCGCGGCGGCGGCCGGGGTGCCGGCCTGCTCGCCGGCGCCGACGGCGCCCCGGCCGGTGACGGCGTCGGCTATGCCGTCGATGAGCTGGGCCTCGAACAGCTTCCGGCCCGTGGTGGCGTCGGTGACGACGCGCAGCCGGCTCGGGGTGACGCCGTCCCGCTGGGTGCCGGTGACGAGGGTCTCGTAGGCGAGGACGGGCGTGCCTCCGACGGCCCAGATCACCTTCCGGGGCGCCTCGGCGGTGGCGGCGCCCGTGGTCCTCGCGACCGCGGCGGCCTCGGTCGCGGCCGAGGCCGCGGCGGCCGGGGCCAGCTTCGGGGTGAGCGAGGCCACCTGGATGGCGGCCCGGACCGCCTTGGTGACGCCCTTGACGCTGCCGTCGGCGGCACGGTGCACGACGAGGTCGCCGCCGAGGACCGGAAGTCCTGCGTAGGTGCGGTCGTAGCGGACGTGCACCGTGCCGTCGGCGTCCTTGACCACGTCCTTGACGACCAACCGCTCCTGGGCGCCGAGGCCGAGCGACCGGGCGGTGGACGCGGCGGAGGTGCGGTCCCGGTGCGAGTCGGCGGCACCCGCTGACGCCCCGGAGGCACTCGCGGCGATCAGGGTGCCGGTGAGGACGGCGGTGCCGGACACGAGGGCGAGATGGCGCGCCGGGCCGCCGGTGGGAGGAAGCGAGAACATGCGGATTCTCCAGGGTGTCGTGGGGAGTTGGCATCGGCGTCCGCCTCTGCGAGGAGGAATGCCGTGATGGCCAGGGAGACTTGCAGTCCGTCGCGGACATGTCACGAGGCAGACGTGGCGGTTCGCCCGCCCGTGCCGGATTTGCCGCCCGGCTCTTCACGGGATGGAAAGGGCCCCGACACGCGCCGACACGGACGGCACAGGAATGCGCAACACGCGTGAAGCACGGCGCGCGCGAGGATCCCGCGCCCGATCCGTACGACCTGTCGGACAGGAGAACTGAATGGCCCCCACATGCGTGTTACGGAGCGACCTTTTGGCATGCGCATGAGAGCGGGGGATCACAGGTGATACCTGTGGCGAAAGTGAGGGGGGCGGCAGTGGCCGCCACGGTGGCGGCGGCGCTGGTCGCCGGGACGGCGGCGGCCACGGGCCAGCCGGCGCCGACCGTACGACCCACCGGACACCAGGGACCGAAGGCACCGGCGGGACCACCGGTGACCGTCACCCTGGTCACCGGCGACCGCGTCGCCGTCGGAGCGGACGGGTCGGTGGTCCGGATCGACCGCGCCAAGGGCCGTGAGGGCACGGCCATGTCGATCCGGCGCACGGCCGGGCACACGTACGTCATCCCGCAGGACGCCCTGCGCCTGCTGGGCGAAGGGGTGGTGGACCGGAGGCTGTTCGACGTCGCCCGACTGGCCGCCGACGGCTTCGACGACGCGCACCGCGACGCCCTGCCGCTGATCGTCTCGTACCGGCGGGACGCCTCCGGGGCCAGGATGCCCAGCGCCTTCGGCGAGGCACTGGCCGACGTCGCCCGCGACCGTCGCGCGCTGCCCGCCGTCGACGGCGAGGCCTTCGAGGCGCCCAAGTCCGGTGTCCCGGCCCTGTGGTCCCGGCTCGCCGGTCGGACGCCCGCGGGCGCGACCGCGCGGCAAGCGGCGCCGATCACCCACCTGTGGCTGGACGGCAAGGTCCGCGCCGCCCTCGACAAGAGCGTGCCGCAGATCGGCGCCCCGGCCATGTGGAAGGCCGGCTACACCGGCAAGGGGGTCAAGGTCGCGGTCCTGGACAGCGGCGTCGACCAGACCCACCCCGACCTCCGCGGCGTGGAGGTGGCCGAGAAGAACTTCACCGACTCACCCGACGCCAAGGACCGTTACGGCCACGGCACGCACGTGGCCTCCACCCTCGCCGGCTCCGGCGCCAGGTCGGGCGGCCGGTACAAGGGCGTCGCCCCCGGCGCCCGGCTGCTCGACGGCAAGGTCCTCGGCGACGACGGCTTCGGCAGCCAGTCGGGCATCGCCGCCGGCATGCAGTGGGCCGTCGACCAGGGCGCCCGGATCGTCAACATGAGCATCGTCGCGGACGACGGCCCCGAGGTCGACCCGATGGAGGAAGCGGTCGCCCGGCTCTCCGGCAAGGCCCTGTTCGTCGTCTGCGCCGGCAACGAGGGCGACAAGCCGGGCACGATCACCTCGCCCGGCAGCGCCCCCGCGGCGCTCACGGTCGGCGCGGTCGACAAGCAGGACCGGCTCGCGGACTTCTCCAGCCGCGGCCCGACCGCCACCGGACTGTCCAAGCCCGACATCACCGCCCCCGGCGTCGACATCGTGGCCGCCAAGACCACCCAGGGCGGCGAGCCCGCCGGCAACGGCTACACCACGATGTCGGGCACCTCCATGGCCACCCCGCACGTCGCTGGCGCCGCCGCCCTGCTGCTCCAGCAGCACCCGGGATGGAGCGGTGCGCGGCTCAAGGCGCTGCTGACCGGTTCGGCCAAGCCCCGTCCGGGGCTGAACGCCCTGCAGCAGGGCGCCGGTCGGGTGGACCTCACCCGGGCCCGCACCGCCTTCGTCGTCTCCGAGCCCGGCTCGCTCGACTTCGGCACCCAGCTGTGGCCGCACGCGGACGACAGGCCGCGCGCCAAGGCCCTCACCTACCGCAACCACGGCACCAAGGCCGTCACGCTCGCGCTGTCCGCGGCCGGCACCGACGCGGCGGGCCGCCCGGCCCCGGCCGGGATGTTCACCGTCAAGGACGCGAAGCTCACCGTCCCGGCCGGCGGCACCGCGACGACCACCGTCACCGTCGACACCCGCAAGGGCACCGCCGACGGCTCCTTCGGCGGCACCGTACTCGCCGCCGGGGGCGGCCAGTCGGTGCACACCGGCCTCGCCGTCCAGCGTGAGATCGAGTCGTACGACGTGACCGTGCGCCACCTCGACGAGAACGGCCGGCCCGCACCCGGCTACGCCACCACCCTCACCAAGGCCGGCACGAACGGGATGGAGCGCCTCGACGTGCCCTACGGCCCCTCGGGCACGGCCGTCAAGCGGCTGCCCAAGGGCAACTACCAGCTGGAGAGCCTGGTCACCAGCCCCGGCACCGACAACCGCATGGCCGTCTTCGTCCAGCCCGTGCTGAAGGTGGCCGCGAAGACCACCGTCACCCTCGACTCCAGCAGGGCCAAGCCCTTCGCCATCACCGCCCCGGACCGCAGCGCCAAGCTGGTGAGCGCCACCGTCGGCTACTACGACGAGGCAGCGGGCGTGTCCGGCAGCTGGGTCGTGGACGGCACGACGAAGTTCCGCACCGCCGCGCTCGGCCCGGCGGCGACCGGCGTGCAGGCGCAGCTGTCCGGCGTCTGGCGGTCGCCCGCGGCCCCGACCACCGACTACCGCCTCGCCTTCCAGCGCACCGGCAGCTGGTTCACCGGCCTGACCCGCACCGTCGCCCGCGCCGACCTCGCCGAGGTGAAGTTCGGCTTCGGCGCCTCGGTCCCCGGCGCCAAGGGCCTCGTACAGATCACCGCGTCGACCCCCGAAGGCTTCAGCGCCGGCCCGATCACCACGATGGAGCGGACCCTCCCGCTCGCCGGCACGCAGTACATGAGCACCGGCGGCGTGCGCTGGAGCTGGTCCGCCTCGCAGGCCAACGTCCACGGCGAGGTCCGCATCGTCCACTACGCGAACCGGGTGGCCTACCGGCCGGCCGGGCGCTACGCCCTGGAGTTCAACACCGGCGTGGTCGGACCCGACCTGGGCGCCGGGTCCGGCGGGCAGGGGGCCGAGCGGTACGGCAACACGATCGACGCCAACCTGCAGCTGTTCGTGGACGGTGCCGGTCACGAGGGCAGCTCCGTCGCCACCGGCGGCTTCAGCCGGCTGGAGTCCGGCGGCCGGGTCCTCGCCGAGGGGGCGCCCAACGACTGGGTGAGCGTCACCGACGCCCCGGCCGCCTCCGCGGTGTACCGGCTGACCAAGGAGGCCACCCGGTCCGCCGAGGACACCTCCACCAGCACCAAGGTGACCGGCGTCTGGACGTTCACCTCGGCCCGCCCGGCCACCGACCGGAGCGTCAAGCTGCCGCTGTCGACCGTACGGCTCTCCCCGAAGCTCGGCCTGACCGGGACGGCGAAGGCCGGCAGCACCCTGAAGGTGCCGCTGCACGTCGCCGGCGCGGCCGCGGCGGCCGGGCAGCTCGCGGCGCTGACCGTCCGCGTCTCCTACGACGGCGGCCGGACCTGGCACCCGCTGGCCGTGGCCACCGACGCCGAGGGCGCCCGCTCGGTGACCGTCAAGCACCCGGCGACCGCCGGTGGCGTGACCTTCCGGGTGGACCTGAAGGACAAGCAGGGCAATACGGCACGCGAGACGATCGCCAACGCCTACCGGCTCGTCCGGTGACCTGAGCCCACGGCGGCGCACCGTCCCCGGCCCGGCCCCGCACCCGCGGCGCCGGGCCGGTCCGCGTCCCCCCGCGGCCGCCTCGTCCGGATTCCGCCCGCCCGCCTAGGGTGTGCACATGACTGTGCTCGTGTACGAAGACTTCGAAACCGGACGCCACCGCGAGGCCTCCCTGATCCGGCATGCCGTGGGCAGCGTCCACGACGAGGAACTGGTCGCCGGCCTGGCCGGGGGCGTCGGCTTCATGTACTTCGTGTTCGAGTACGCGGGCCGGCTGCCCCTCGCCACGATCGTGGCCCAGGCCCACCCGGAGCCGTGGGTGCAGGTCGCGCTCGGCCGCCTGGGGATCCCGTACGAGGCCACGCGTGCGATGAACCCGCGATGGGGCCGCGTCCGCGCGGCGCTCGACAAGGGGCAGCCCGCGTTCTGCGTCGTCGACCGCTCGTCCCTGCCCTGGCACGAGGCCGACCCCGACGCCGAGCTCACCGGCACGGACGCCCACACCGTGGTGATCGCCGGGTACGACGGCGACGACCTGCTGGTCGACGACGGGGCCCCGACCCCGTACCGCATCGACCGCGAGGAGTTCGGCGCCGCCTGGACCGCGCACCGCAAGGGCCGTCACCAGCTGGTCGTGCCCACCGGTCCGGCCGAGGGGGAGCCGGACGTCGCGGGGGCGATCGCCGCCACGATCACGCACCTGACCGGGCCGGTGCTGGGCAACGCGTTCGACGTGAACTTCGGCTTCACCGGTATGGAGAAGCTCGCCGCGGAGCTGCGCGACCGCGACACCCGAGCGGGCTGGGAGCACCGGTTCGGCGGGTCGCCTGAGGCCTTCCGGGCCGGCACCGGGCGGCTGTACTCCTGCCTCGAGGAGGAGTGGACCGCCCCGGCCGCCACCCGCCCGCTGTACGCCGACTTCCTCGACCTCGTCGGCCGGCCGGAGGCCGCCGCGCTGTTCCGGGAATCGGCCGTGCACTGGTCGCGGCTCGCCCTGCTCGCCCTCGGTGCCGACGCGGACGCCGACGCCGGGGAACGCCGCGCGCTCTTCGAGGCGTGCGCGACGCACGTGGACCACTCCCTGGACCTCGAGCGGCAGGCGGTGACGGCCCTGCGGCGGCAGCAGCCGTGACGGGGTGAGGATCCGGCGCCTCCGCAGCGCCCCCGGCGCCCGGGCGCGGCCCGGTGGCCCAAGAGCGGCCCGGTGGCCCGGGCGCGGCCCGTCAGCCGGCGGCCCGGCGCCTGCCCCGTCCGCGGCGCGGGTACGGCAGGAGCCGGGGCGGGCGTTTGGCCGCCACGTCCTCGACCCAGCCGAACGCCAGCACCAGCACGCCGAGCAGCGGGATCGCCACCAGGAGCGTGAACCACGGGCTGAGCAGGAGCCACTGGAGGTGGTCGTAGAAGAACCGGACGCTCCAGAGGGGGTCGATCAGCGGGATGGCGGCCACCAGTGCCGTCTCGTGCCAGAGGTAGACGCTGACGGCGCGCGAGTTGAGCAGGCTGACCAGGCCGTTCCAGCGCTCCAGCGGCCTGGGCCACTGCTCCCAGGACGGGCTGACGTGGAGCAGGAGGGCGACGAAGCCGAGGGACCACAGGGCCTGGGCGATCGGCCAGGACTCCAGGTCGGTCGGCTCGGTCGGATCGACCGGCCGGGTCTGCAGGTACCAGAAGCCGGCCACCATGACCAGCGGTGCGACGGAGGGCAGGACGTACTGCGGGATCTTCTTGAGCAGGCCCTCCTGGTGGGCCATGCCGAGGATCCAGCAGGAGCCGAACATGGTGAAGTCGTTGGCGGTCTCCCAGACCCTGCTGTAGACGAACTCCTGCTCGGCGAAGAAGGTGTTCATGACGATCGACAGCGCCAGCGGGGTGAACAGCGTCACCACCGGGAAGCGTCGCAGCGCCCGGAGCATGAGCGGGGAGAGCAGGACGTACCAGAGGTAGGCCCGCAGGTACCAGAGCGGCACGATGATCTGCGCGGCCCAGGACTGCTCCACGTGGTGGTGGAAGCCGGCCAGCTCGTCCGCGTAGGGCGGGGTGCTCAGCGGCAGGATCCAGAAGGCCGTCTTGGCCCACCACCAGGTGGGGTGGCCCTCGGAGCGGGGGCCCCAGCCGTCGTAGATCTGCAGGGCGATCATGAGGGCGCCGAACAGCCACATCGGGGGCAGCAGCCGGCGCAGCCGGCCGCGGATCACGTCGAGGGCGGGACGGCTGAGCGAGCGGGCCATCAGCGAGCCGGCCAGTGCGAACATCACGCCCATCGACGGGAAGACGAGCGGCAGCCAGGCCCAGCCGAAGTTGTGGTAGAGCACCACGCGGACCAGCGCCAGTGCGCGCAGCAGGTCCAGGTAGCGGTCCCGGCCGGTCGTGCGCCGCGCCGGGGACTCCCCGTCGGGCGCGGTGTCCGGTACGGGTTCGGGATCGGGGTCCGGCAGTGCCTGCGGCTCGTACCGCAGCCCGGCGGGGACCCTCAGCTGGAGGGTGTCGCGGGAGCGCCAGAAGTCAGTGGACGAGGTCACGGTCAGGCCTCCACCGGTACAGCGACCTCGCCGGTGCGCCGGAGCTTCTGCCAGCGCAGTCGGCCACCGGTCACCGCCGTGATCGCGGACTGCAACAGGACGACGTACATGAGCTGTCGGTAGACCAGCTGCTGGATCGGCAGGCTGATCAGGTGCCAGGGCTTCTCGCGGTCGAGCCGGAAGGCGTACCAGGACAGCGCGGCCTGGAGCAGGATGAAGCCGCCCCAGCTGGTGAGGGTGAGCGGGGCGTCCCCGAACAGCACGCCGTACAGCAGGAACAGGTCGACCAGCGGCGCCAGCAGCGGGGCGACCACGCCGAACAGGACCACGAGGGGCAGCCCGAGGCGGCCGAAGCGCCCGGCCGGGCCGCTGGAGGTGACCGCGCCACGGTGCTTCCACATCGCCTGCATGCTGCCGTAGCTCCAGCGGTACCGCTGGGACCAGAGCTGCTGGAGGCTGGCGGGGGCCTCGGTCCAGGCACGGGCGTGCTCGGCGTACACGATCCGCCAGCCGTCGCACAGCACCGCGATGGTGATGTCGGTGTCCTCGGCGAGGGTGTCGTCGCTCATGCCGCCGACCTGCTGGAGGGCCTCCTTGCGGAAGGCACCGACCGCGCCGGGGATGGTGGGGATGACGCCCAGCATGTCGTACATCCGGCGGTCCAGGTTGTGGCCGAGGACGTACTCGATGTGCTGCCAGGCGCCGATCAGGCTCTCGCGGTTGCCGACCTTGGCGTTGCCCGCGACCGCGCCGATCGCCGGGTCGCCGAAGGGCTGGACCAGCTCGCGCACGGTGGACGGCTCGAAGACGGTGTCGCCGTCCATCATCACGATGATGTCGTGCGAGGCGGCCGCGATGCCGGTGTTGAGCGCGCTGGACTTGCCGCCGTTGACCTTGCGGATCAGCCGGACGAACGGCAGGGCCATCTCCTCGACGATGTCCGCGGTGCCGTCCGTGGAGCCGTCGTCGATGACGATGACCTCGATCGGGTGGTCGCTGGCGGCCAGTGAGTGGAGGGTGTTGGCTATGCACTCGCGCTCGTTGTAGGCCGGGACCAGTACGGTGACCGGCCGGGTGACGGGCGCTCCCCAGGCGTCCCGCCGCTTGGCGCGACGGGCGTGGACCGGTGCGAGGACGAGCATGAGCGCGAACCGGCCGAAGTTGAGGAAACCGACGACGGCCAGCAGCCCGACGAGGACCGGCAGGGTGCGCACGGCGAACTGGGTGGCCCAGATGAAGCCCTTGCCCGCCCACAGCTGGTACCCGTGCACCGGCACGGTGGCGCTGGAGGCGCCGAGCGCCTCGGAGATGGTGGTGAAGCGGTAGCCCTGGGCGTGCAGGCGGTCGATGACCTGTCCGAGCGCGGTGATGGTCTGGGTGCGGTCGCCGCCCGCGTCGTGCAGCAGGATCAGCGCGCCCGCGCCCGGCTTGCGCGGCATCGCCGCCTTGACGATCTTCTCGACGCCGGGACGCTTCCAGTCGTCGGTGTCGCGGTCGATGAACGCGGTGAGGTAGCCGCGCGCGCCGACGTACTTGATCACCGGGTAGTTCCAGTCGTCCAGCGCCGAGGCGTCGGAGGAGTACGGCGGCCGGAAGAGCGCGCTGTGGACGCCCGCGACGCCGGCGAGCGCCAGCTGCGTCTGGGCCAGCTCCCAGCTGATCCGGGCGTGGGACTGGTAGACCAGGTCGGGGTGGGTGAAGGTGTGGACGCCGAGTTCGTGGCCGTCCGCCACGATCTGCTTGATCAGCTCCGGGTTGCGCGTGGTCATGGCGCCGGTCACGAAGAAGTCCGCGCGGATGCCGCGGGCCCTGAGCAGTTCCAGGATCTTCGGGGTCCACTTCGGCGAGGGGCCGTCGTCGAAGCTCAGGACCGCGGTGCGGTCGGGGATGCGGTAGCTCAGGGGCTGCTCGTTCCTGGTGCCGCGCGCGTCGATGACCGGACCGCCCTTGAGGAGGTGGCGCGGCACGGTCGTCTTGTCGACCGAGATGGCGATGCGGGAGTCGTGGAACGCCTCGTTGTTGGCGAGGCCGCGCAGGACGAGGAGCGCGAGCAGGCAGGCCAGCAGGGACAGCGGCATGAAGAAGCGCAGCGGTGGCGCGGCCAGTCGGCGCGGCCTGAGCAGGGACTGCCGGCGGCGCTGGTGGCGGGACAATGACGCTCCTGGAGACGGGTGGTGCGGGCGGGGGTCGCCGACCGCGCACCACGGGGCGTCCAGGGTCGGGACGACGAGGACGGCGCTGACTGACGACGGGGTGGGCGCCGGCGGCGGCGCCAGGGGGCTACGGGGCTACGGGGCTACGGGGCGGGCGACGTCGAGGGCTGCGGGGGCACTCCCATCGCGGGGGCGTCCGCCTGCACACCGATCAGGCTGCTGCCCATGGCGACCGCCAGGATCGCGCCGACCACGGAGACCGGCCAGCCGAAGCCCCGCAGCAGACGGCCGCGCAGACCCGACTGGTCGACGAAGACCGGCGCGGGAGCAGGCCCCGCAAGACCCGGACCGGACATTTCAGGCTGCGCCTGATATGCCGGTGCGCGTTCGAAGGAAGGAATGACTGGGCGCACCTTGCGAGGCCTTTCAGTGCAGGGTACGTAGACCGCGGAATCGCAGGGCGAACGCTAGTGCACCGGCCTTCATCGACTTGGGGTCGATGTCTGGATTTGACGCGATCTGCTCAGTTGTCGTAATCGGATCGAAATGACAATTGGCAATACCGATCAGTAAGCACGCGGATACGGTTCCCCGGCGTGGGACTTTAAGATGACCCCCTCGTGTGATCAGCCATTGGTCCTCGTGTAAAAGGGCGTGTTCAGGTACCGCCTTTCATTCATCAAGGAGCCCGTGTGAGCCGTCCCCGCCGCACCTCTCGACGCCGCGCGTGGACCGCGCTCACCCTGCCCGCCTTCCTGTGCGTACTCGCCGCCTGTTCCGGCGGCCCCGTGGACGACGGCGCCGCGCCCGCCCCCAGTGCCCCGCCCACCCCGGCCGGACCGCCGGGAACCCTGTTCGACACCTTCCGGTACGACGGACCCGACGACCCCGCGCTGGCCGCCCACGGCTGGGAGGTCCGCACCGGCGGGGGCGGCCCGGGGATCAAGGACACCTGGTCCGCCGGCGCCGACTTCCCCGCCGACACGAGCGCCCAGGGCGGCCGGGTCCTGCGGCTGCAGGCGTCCACCGACGGCACCGGCCGGGGCACCAGGCAGGTCGAGGTGCAGAGCACCGGCACTCCGCTGTTCACCGGGACCTTCGCCGCCCGGATCCACCTCAGCGGCGAGCCGACGAGCGGTCGCAACGGCGACCACGTCGTGCAGACCTTCTACCCGATCTCCGCCTCGGACTCCTCGCCGGACTACAGCGAACTCGACTACGAGTACATGCCGAACGGCGGCTGGGGCTCGGTGGGCCCCCAGCTCGACACCACGAGCTGGTACCGGGCCGATCCCCCGGACCGGGTCACCCACGCGCTCAGGCGGGACCTCGCGGGCTGGCACACCTTGATGATCACGGCCGTGGACGGAAAGGTCACCTATTCGCTGGACGGCAAGGAGCTGTTCACCAGCTCCGGCAAATACGTCCCGCGCGAGAAGATGGACATCCACTTCAGCAACTGGTTCATCGACCTTCCTTTCACCGGCGGCCCGCGCACCTGGGACATGAAGGTCAACTGGTTCTACTACAAGGCCGATGAGGCCGTTTCCCTGGCCGACGTCAGGAAAACGGTGGACGGCTTCTACGGCGCCGGCACCGACTACGTCAACACCGTGCCGAAGTCCTGAACCCCGTACGGATTCCACGGCCGCGATTCGTGCAGGCGATCGGTCCGGAATCGTGAAGTGCGGTGTGCGCAGTGGGCGTTGTCCTGTTCGGACGACGCCCACTTCGTGTACCGGGCCGTCACCCTGCGGTGTCCGGCTCGTTTTACGGGCGACGTGACGACGACCGATCAGGAAGGTCACCGTGCTGCAGCTGCCCGTCGAGGACATGGAGATGGCACCCGGACACGCCGTGGAATGGACGGTGTCCGCTGCCGGAACCGCCGGGCACGGCGACTCGGAGGACTCCGGTCCGGCGCCCCTGGCGTCCTACAACCAGAAGGACCACCTCTCGGTCGCGCGGAGCCTGCGCGCCCTGGACATCGGCTACGCCTCGTACATCGGCGGCTCCTTCGAGATCCGCGGGAGCGTCGACCGCGGGGCGCTGGAGGCCGCCCTGCTCCATCTCGTCCGGCGCCACGAGGTGTTGCGGTGCGAGTTCAAGGGCTTCGGGGAGGGCGTCGACGAGCCGGTGCTGGAGGTCGTACCGCCGCAGGACGTGAAGCTCGAGCGCGTCGACGCCGGGCGGTTCGACTCCCCGGCCGAGGCCCGCGCCTACGTGCAGCGGTTCCTCCAGGGCACCGACACGCTGCGCGGTCCGTGGATCGTCATGGGCGCGATGGTCCGGGAGGAGTCGACCACCGTCTACTTCGCGTGCGACCACCTGCTGTCCGACGGGGTGTCGACGCCCGTCGCCGTCCACGACGTCGCCGCGGCCTACGAGGCCTACGCCCAGGGCCGCGAGCCGGTCCTGCCCGAGGCGCAGAGCTTCCTCGACCACGCCGCCGCCGAGCGGCGGCGCGGCGCGGCGATGGGCCCCGAGGACGCGCTGCTGGACCACTGGAAGGGGTTCGTCGCGCGCAACGGCGGGCAGCTCTTCCCGCGTTTCCCCCTGGACCTAGGGATCGAGCCTGGGGTGGCGTACCGCGCCGTCAACCAGACGGACACGCTGCTGCCCGCCGGCCGGCTGGACGCGCTGGAGGCCCGCTGCCGTGCGACGGGCGGGCGGACCTCCGCCGCCGTCCTGGCCGCCCTCGGCGTCAGCCTGCGCCGGGAAGGGGGGCCGGACATGTACCGGGCCCTCGTACCGGTCAACACGCGCGGCCGGGGCCCCGGGGAACACGGCATGGGCTGGTTCGTCAACACGCTCCCCGTAGAGTTCCCGGTGGCCGAGGGCATGGGCTTCGCGGACGTCGTGGCCGGCGCGCAGGGTGCCCTGGACGCGATGCGCCCGTACGCCGACGCGCCCTTCGTCCGCGTCTTCGACCTGCTGACCCGTGATCAGAACGGGCCGCAGGTCTGGCCGTTCGCCGTCAGCTTCTTCTCCTACCTGGACTTCCGGCGGACCCCGGGAGCGCACAGCCACGTGGCGCGCCGGGCGCGCAAGTACGTGTCCACCTCGCACAGCAACGGCATCTTCTTCTGGTTCCACCGCAACCACGCCGGACTCCACCTGAACTCCGTCTTCGTGGACACCCCGCAGGCCCACCGCACGAAGGCGGCCCTGGTCGGCACCCTCGTGGGGACCCTGGACGACGTCGCCCGCACCGGCCGGTACTGATGCGCCAACTCCCCGCGTCCGAGCTGGTCATCGCCCCCGGGCACGCCGTCGAATGGCGGGTACGGGCCGTGACGCGCGCCGGCGCCTCCCAGGAACCGGACCGGCCGCTGCCCTCCTACAACCAGGAGTACCACTTCGCCGCGTCCGCGCCCCCGGCGGGCGACGCCGGGGAAGGAGGCGGAGACGGGAGCGGGGAGCGGGGCCGTACCGATTCCTTCGCCGTCACGTTCGAGATCCGCGGCCGGCTCGACCGCCCGGCGCTCGAGGCCGCCCTGCTCCACTGCGTACGCCGGCACGAGGCGCTGCGCTGCACGTTCCGCTCCGCGGCCGGCGGTGGCGTCGTCGTGGACGTCGCGGCGCCGGAGGACGTCAAACTCGAAGCCGTCGACCGGGGAGCCGTCAGCTCTCCCGCCGGGGCCCGCGCCCGGGTGGAGCGGTTCCTGAGCACCACGGACACCCGCCGCGGGCCCTGGTTCGTCATGGGCGCGATGATCCGCGAGGAGTCCACCACGGTCCACTTCGCCTGCGACCACCTGGTGACCGACGGGACCTCGATGACGGTCGTCCTGGACGACATCGCCACCGCCTACGAGGCCTTCTCACGCGGCCGGGAACCGGACCTCCCGGCCGTGGCCGGCTTCGTCGAGCACGCCCGCGAGGAGCGGCGCCGGACGGCCGGGGTGGGCCCCGAGGACGGCAGGCTCGACCACTGGAAGGGCTTCATGGCCCGCAACGGGGGCCCGTTCCCGCGGTTCCCGCTGGACCTCGGCATCGAGCCGGGGGCCGGCTGCCGCGCGGTGAACGCGACCGACACCCTGCTGGACCGCTCCGGTGCGGCGGCCCTGGAGGCGCGGTGCCGGTCGGTCGGCGCGGGCGTGGCGACCGGGGCCCTCGCCGCCGTCGGCGTGAGCCTGAGGAAGGAGGGCGGTCCCGACGTGTACCGCGCCCTGGTGCCCGTCGGCACGCGCGGGCGCGGGCGCCACGCGCACAGCACGGGATGGTTCGTGAACCTGCTCCCGGTCGAGTTCCCGGTGGCGGCGGGTGCGGACTTCGCGCAGACGGTGGGCGCCGCCCGGGACGCGTCCACGCGGATGGTCAGGGGCGGCCGGATCCCGTTCGTCGTCGTGCTGCGGCTGCTCGCTCCCGAGCTCTACGCCCGGCCCTGGCCCCACGCGGTCAACTTCGTCTCGTACATGGACCTCCGGGACGTCCCCGGCGCGGCGCACCACGCCGAGCGGCAGGCCGGCGCGTACACCTCGATCCCCTGTACCAACGGCATGTTCCTGTGGCTGCACCGCACCCACGAGGGCATCCACCTGAACTCCGTCCACGTGGACACCCCGCCGGCGCGCCGCACGAAGGCGGCCCTGGTAGGCACCCTGGGGCGGACGTTGGAGGCGATGGCCCGTCGGGGGTCCCTCTGACGACCGCGGGGTTCACGCCTGCGGGGCGTGGCTGATCACCACCTTCCCGAAGGCCCTGCCGGTGGCGTAGTGGCGGTAGGCGTCTACGGCCTCCTCGAAGGGGAACACGCGGTCGACGAGGGGGCGGATGCCGTGGGCCTCGATGACCGCGTTCATGGCGGTGAACTGGGCACGGCTGCCGACGGCCACGCTGCGGATGGTCGCGCCGGAGGCGAAGACCGCGCGGGGGTCGAGCGGGGTGGCCGAGGCGCCGACGAAGCCGACGCAGGCGATCGTGCCCGCCAGGGCGACGGCGCGGACGGACTCGTGGAGGAGCCCGGCGACGTCGACGATGCGGTCGGCGCCGCGGCCCGCGGTGAGGGTGCGGACCTCGGCGGCCCAGTCGGGTGCGGCCGTGTAGTCGATGACGTGGTCGGCGCCGAGTTCGCGCAGGCGTGCCGCCTTGACGGGGCTGCTGGTCGTGGCGATCACGCGGGCGCCGAGCGCCTTGGCGAGCTGGAGGGCGAAGAGGGACACGCCTCCCGAGCCCTGCACGACGACGGTGTCGCCCGGGCGGAGGCCGGCCCCGTCGCCGGTGAGGGCGTTCCAGGCGGTCACCGCCGCGCAGGGCAGGGTCGCGGCCTCCTCGTACGTCAGGTGGGCGGGGACGGTGACCAGCGAGTCGGCGTCGACCAGAGCGAGTTCGGTGAGCATCCCGTCCAGCGAGCCGCCCCGCTGCGGGAGGTGCTCGGCGGCGAACGGTCCGTCCTGCCAGGACGGGAAGAGCGTGGCGGCGACGCGGTCGCCGGTGCGGGTCGTGCGGACGCCCGGCCCGACCGCGACCACGTCGCCGGCCCCGTCCGAGACGGGGACGACGTCGGGCTTGACGGGCAGGACGTAGGTCCCTTCGAGGACCATGAGTTCGCGGAAGCTCAGGGACGTCGCGCGTACGGCCACCAGGGCCTGGCCCGGGCCGGGCACCGGGGTGGCGTGCTCGCGGACGGTGAGGCCGGCCGGGCCGGCCCCTGTGTGTGACAGGTGGTAGCTGCGCATCCGCGTGCCGTCCCTTCGCGAGGTGGGAATGGAGATAGAACGTTCGGTCTAACTCATAGATAGACCGGTTGATCTATTCCGTCAAGGGTGGGCACAATCGGGCCATGACGACTTCCGCCAAGCCGGGCCCCCGGGAACGACTGCTGCTCGCCGCCCAGGAGCTGACCTACGCGCAGGGCGTCGGCGTCGGCGTGGACGCCCTGCTCAAGGCCGCCGGCGTCGCCCGGCGTTCGCTGTACGAGCACTTCGGCGGCAAGGACGGGCTCATCGCGGAAATGCTGCGCCGCAGCACCGCCGAGGACGAGGCCCGCTACCGCGCGACGATGGCGGAGGCCGGCGACGACCCGCGGGCCCGGCTGCTCGCGGTGGTCGACCGGCTCGGCCGCATCGCCGCCGACCCCGACTTCCACGGCTGCCGCTACCTCGCCGCCGACCTCGCCCTGACGGACCCGGACCACCCCGGACACGAGGTCACCCGGGCATACCGGCGCACCCTGCACGGCCTGTTCGCGGACGAGTTCACCGCCCTCGGGCACGCCCGGCCGGAGTTCGCCGCCGACCAGCTGCTCATCCTCGTCGACGGGCTGCTCGCCGCCGGCGCCACCCGCCCGGACCGCCGCGCCGCCGACGCCTCCCGCGAGCTCGCGGAGCACGTCATCGACTCCGGGCGGCCCGTCTGAGCCGCCCGGGCGGGCCGTCGCCCCTCAGAAGTTGATCATGTGGCCGGCGAGCCCGTGGACCGCCTCCTTCACGGCCTCGCCCAGCGTCGGATGCGCGTGGACGTTGCGCGCCACCTCGGTGACCGTGAGGTCCCACTGCTGGGCCAGGGTCAGCTCGGGCAGCAGCTCGGTGACGTCCGGTCCGATCAGGTGGGCTCCGATGATCTCCCCGTGCGTACCGTCGGCGATGATCTTCACGAAGCCGACGGAGTCGCCCAGGCCGTGCGCCTTGCCGTTCGCCGTGAACGGGAACTTCGCCACCTTGACGTCGTAGCCCTTCTCTCGGGCCTGCTTCTCGGTCCATCCGAAGCTCGCGATCTGCGGCCGGCAGTACGTGGCCCGCGGGATCATCGGGTAGTCGAGCTCCATCGTCTCCGCGTCCGCGATGGTCTCCGCGGCGACGATCCCCATGGCCTCGGCCGTGTGCGCGAGCATCAGCTTCGCGGTCACGTCGCCGATGGCGTGGATGTGCGGCACGGAGGTGCGGCAGCGGCCGTCGACGTCGATCGCACCGCGCTCGGTGAGGGCGACGCCGGTGTTCTCCAGGCCGTAGCCGGTGACGTTCGGCGCGAAACCGATGGCCTGCAGGACCTTGTCCGCCTCGAGGACCCGCTGCGCACCGTCCTTGCCGGTGACGGTGACCCGCACCTGCGGCCCGGAGTCGTCGATCGACTCGACGCGGGTGGAGGTGAGCACGTCGATGCCGAGCTTGCGGTACTGCTTGGCCAGCTCCTTGGAGACGTCCTCGTCCTCGAGCGGGGCGATACGGTCGAGGAACTCGACGACGGTGACCTTCACGCCGTAGCTGTTCAGCACGTAGGCGAACTCGATGCCGATCGCGCCGGCCCCGGCGATCACGATCGAGCCCGGCACGTCCTCCGCGAGGATCTGCTCCTCGTACGTCACGACGCGCTCGCTCAGGGCGGTGCCGGGCAGCAGGCGCGGGGTGGCACCGGTGGCGATGATGCAGTGGTCGAAGCCGATGGTCCGCTCCGTGCCGTCGGCCCCGTCCACCCGGAGGGTGTGGGCGTCGAGAAAGGTGCCGCGGCCGTCGAACTCGGTGATGCCGTTCTTCTTCATCAGGTAGTGGACGCCCTTGACGCGGCCGTCCGCGACCGTGCGGCTGCGCCGGAAGGCCTCGCCGTAGTCGAAGGACACGGTGCCGTCGACGGTGATGCCGAAGGCCTTGGCCTCGTGCTGGAAGATGTGGGCGAGCTCGGCGTTGCGCAGGAGCGCCTTGGTCGGGATGCAGCCGACGTTCAGGCAGACGCCGCCCCAGTACTTCTCCTCGACGACCGCGACCTGCATGCCCAGCTGGGCGGCGCGGATGGCGGCGACGTAGCCGCCCGGTCCGGCTCCGAGAACGACGACGTCGAAATGCTGGGACACGGGACTCCTTCGGGTAGGGAGCGGCCTGGGACGCGGCGTCGTGCGCCGGTCGTGCGCCACTTTAGTGAAGGCGTGGGCGGGACACGCTCTTCGGGGGCGCGGCGCCACCGTTCCGATGGGCCCCGACCTCGGCGAACCGGCAGCTCACGGCCCGTGGCGGGGGGATTTCTTTCCGTAAAACGTGAGCGCCTGACTGAATTCCCGTCAATATCCGCTGGGCGCCGCAGAATTTGTCTCGATTCAGTAACAGGTCCGGAAGGCGGACCGCGGTCGCGCGCACACCGACGCCTCAACTCCGTTCTGTACACGTGTATTTGATGGTCCATCAGATGTAGTCGGAAGGTAACGGTAAGGCATCTCGACATGAATGCCCGTTTGCCCGAATTCTCCGTCGCTCCCCTCTGGCACGCTTTCGCCAACCCGCACCCTCCACGCAGGATCCCTGAGGCACTCATGACCGAAAGACACAGTGAGCGCGAGCAGCGACGCCGGCCGGGCGACGGCCCGGGGCGTCCCCGGCGCAGATCCAGAGGGCTGACCGCGGCCCTCGTCCTCGCGCTGGCGGGGGCCGGCGCCGGACTGGGCGTACTGGCCCCGCAGCAGGCCTCGGCCGTCACCCCGCCGGTGTCGTTCACCGCCGACAACCTGCCCACCTGGCAGACCAACGGCATCGTCTGGGCGATGACCCAGGTGAACGGGACCGTGTTCACCGGCGGCACGTTCTCCGAGCTGCGCCCGCCGGCCGGCACCGCCGGCACCGCCCGGCCGGTGGTGAACTTCGCCGCGCTCGACGCCGCGACGGGCGCGCCCACCTCGTGCCAGCTCTCCTTCACGACGACCAGCAGCACCGCGACCGTGCGCGCCCTCGTCGTGTCGAAGGACAAGAAGACCCTCTACGCCGGTGGCCGCTTCGGCGCCGTCAACGACGTCAAGGTCTCCAACGTCGCCGCGATCGACATCGCCACCTGCACCCCGAAGGCCTCCTTCCACCCCGGCTTCTCGGCCACCGTGCGCGCGCTCGCCGTCTCCGACACGACGCTGTACGCCGCCGGTGACTTCGGCACCGTCCAGGGCCAGACCCGCCGCAAGTTCGCCGCGGTCAGCGCCACCACCGGGGCCCTGCGGTCCTTCACGGCGAACGCCGACGAGGCGGGCCGGGCCGTCGAGCTCACCCCCGACGGCAAGAACGTCCTGCTCGGCGGCGACTTCTTCACCGTCAACGGCTCGAACAGCCACGCCCTCGCCGTGGCGGACGCGGTGTCCGGCGCGGTGCGCAAGACGTACAACACGTTCCACCGCCTCTCGATCGTCATGGACATCGCGACCGACGGGACGAGCTTCTACACGGGCAACCAGGGCAACGCCGGCGGTGTGTTCGACGGCCGGACGGCGTTCAACCTGAGCGACTTCAGCGAGCGGTGGCGCGACCGCTGCCTGGGCGCGACCCAGAACGTGCTGCCGTACGGCGGCGCGCTCTACATCGCGTCCCACGCGCACAACTGCGCCACCGAGGGCGAGTTCCCGGACGACGGCAAGCGCCGCTACCTGATGGCCCAGCCCACCCACCACCAGGGCACCGCGCCCGCTCCGGTGGACGGGTTCGTCCCGGGCCCGGGCAAGCTCGGCTGGTTCCCCGCCGTCAACGGCGGCATCGGCGAGGGCGTCGGCCCGCGCGTCATGACCGTCGCGGCCAAGGGCGACACGAAGTACCTCTGGGTCGGCGGTGAGTTCACCACCGTCAACACCAAGCCCCAGCAGGGCCTGACCCGCTTCGCGTCCACCGGCGACGTCGGCGCGCCGACCACCCCGGTCGCCAGCGCCGGCAGCATCAGGCCCGGCGAGGTCCAGGTCCGCTGGCGCACCAGCTTCGACGCCGACGACAGCCGGCTGACCTACCGGATCTACCGCAACGGTGCGGCCACGCCGGTCCACACGATGACCGCCGACTCCCTCGAGTTCCAGCGGCGGCAGGCCTCCTGGACCGACACCGCGGTCACGGCCGGCCAGACGTACACCTACCGGGTCACGGCCACCGACGGCGCGGGCAACACGAGCGCCAGGTCGGCCACCGCGTCCGTGACGGTCCCGACCTCCGCGCAGGCCTACCCGAACCAGGTCCGTGCGGACGGCGCCCGGCTGTACTGGCGCTACGACGACACCGTCAGCCCGTACGTGGCCGACTCCTCGAACGGCGGCAACACCAGCGGCGTCCAGGTGGGCGCGCCGTCCCTGCGGCAGGCGCCCGGGGCCGTCACGGGCCCCAGCACGGCCATGGGCTTCAACGGGACGACCCAGCAGGTCTACAGCGACCACCGCCAGCGGGCGGGCAGCTCGTACACCATCGAGACGTGGTTCCGGACCGGCACCACGGCCGGCGGCAAGCTGATCGGGTTCGGCAGCCACACCACGCAGCTCAGCAACCAGTACGACGACCACCTCTACATGACCAACGACGGTCGTCTGGTGTTCGGCGTCTACTCCGGCTCCACGTACACCCTCGCCAGCCCCTGGTGGGAGGCGTACAACGACAGCCGGTGGCACCACGTCGTCGCGACCCAGGGTCCGGCCGGCATGGCGCTGTACGTCGACGGCCAGAGCAAGGGCACGCTCAACGTCCCCGGCCACGCGGACTACACGGGCTACTGGCACGTCGGCGGCGACAACCTCGCCGGCTGGCCCGGCCGTCCCTTCAGCGACGCGTTCGCCGGCCAGATCGACGAGACCGCCGTCTACCCGACGGCGCTCTCCGCCGCCCAGGTCAAGAACCACTTCGACCTGGCCACGGCACCGTGACGGCGATCCCGGTCGCCTGACGACGCGGGGGCCGGCGCACCGCGCCGGCCCCCGCAGCCGTTCGTACGGAGCGTGCCGTCCGCCCCGCCTTCCGGCGCGCCGCGTCAGGAGCGCTCCTCGGAGGTCCGCCCCGTCCCCACCGGCCGCCGCAGCAGGTACGCGCCGGCCCCGGCGACGAGCAGCAGCATGCAGCCGATGAAGACCAGACCCGCGCCCTCGAGGTCGAGGACGTCGGCCAGCAGGCCCACGCCGATCACCGGGACCGAGATGCCCGTGTACGCGACGACGAACAGGGTCGAGATCACCGCCGCCCGCCGGTCCGCCGGCGCGGCCGCAGCCACCGCGGCCAGCGCCGCGCGGAAGGTGAGGCCCTGGCCGGTCCCGCCGACGAGGGCGGACAGGACGATCAGGGCGAGGAGGTCCGTGTACAGGGCCGCCGCCAGGAGGAGCAGGCCGGCGAAGAGGACGACGCAGCCCACGGGCAGCGAGCGCGCCACTCCGACGCGGTCGACGGCCAGCTGGCCGGCCGTCGAGGCGAAGAAGGCCAGGGCCACCACCAGGCCGCTCACGGCGTGGTTGTCCACGTCGAGGTAGCGGGCCAGGAAGGCGGGGCTGACCGAGGCGAACACGCCGAACAGGGCGAAGCCGGCGAAGGACGCGATCGCCGCCGGCGGGAACACCACCCTGACCTGCGGGGGGAGGGCGAGGCCCTGGGGACGGACGGTGGCCAGGGGCCGCCGGTCCGCCACGGTCTCCGGAAGGCGCACCAGGACGAGGGCCGAGGCGACCACCAGGGCGAGGTGGACCGCGAAGGGCAGCAGCAGCGGTTCGGCCGCGTACTCCGCCAGCAGGCCCGCCAGCAGGGGGCCGCAGCCCAGGCCGCCCATGTTGGCGGCCGTCGCCACGAACGTCGCCCGCGCCGCGCCGCCCGGTGGGGCGAGCTCCATGACGTACGCCGTGGCGGCCCCGGTGAACAGGCCGGCCGACAGCCCCGACAGCAGCCGGCCCGCGTAGAGCCAGCCCAACGCGTCGGCGCTCAGGAAGCAGACGGCGCTCGCCGCCGCGAAGCCGAGGCCCCAGAGCAGGGTCGGCCGGCGGCCGACGGCGTCCGAGACGTTGCCGGCCAGCAGCAGCACGCCCATGACCCCGAAGGCGTACACCGCGTACACCACCGTCACGGTCAGCTCGGAGAAGCCGAACTTCTGCTCGTAGAGCGGGTAGAGCGGCGTCGGGAGCGTGGTGCCGGCCATGCACACGACGAACACCGCCCCCGCGAGCAGGCACCGCGGCCAGCTCCGGCGATCACCATCCATCCGCCGACCGTAACCCCGCCGGGCGCTCCCCCCGGGGATGTCGGCGGGGCGTCGTCGGTTCCCGTGGCGGCGTCCCCGCGGGGTACATTCCCCGAACCGGTCCCGGACGGACACCCCACGGGCGTGGACGCGCCGCCCGGGCTGCGTAGGCTCGCCTCGGCGCGCCTACGAACGAGGAGGACCCCATGAACGCGGCCGGCGAAGGCCCGCAGCAGCTGGACGCGGTGAGCGTCCTCAACGCGAAGACGACACTCGTCCAGCTACTCGAGCGCGCCGGGGTCCGCCCCGCCGACGCGGAGGAGCTGATCGGGCTCGTCGAGGCCGGCGCGGTCGCCGTCGCGCACCGGGAGCTCGGCGCGGGCAACACGGCCGCCCCGGAGGGGAAGGGCGAGCTCTACGCCGCCGGCTGGCTCGACGGCGCCCGGGCCGTCACGGACGGGCTCGCCGAGATCGCCGAGCGCACGCTGCACCGGGTCGTGGCCGGCGCGCCGGCGGGCGCCGGTACGGACGAGCGCCGGTACGTCAGCAGGATGGAGGTGGAACGGGCCAAGGTGGCCGTGACGCCGCTCTACCTGGCGTTCACCACGGAATCCGACCTCGACCCCGAGGTCTCCGAGCAGGTGCTCACCGCCGTGCTCGGCACGCTGGGCGCCCGGCAGCGGGCCGGGTACGCGGGCCAGCTGGCCCGGTTCGCCTCCGACCACCGGGCCCACCTGGAACGGCTGTACGCGGGGTACGGGCCCGGCAGCGCCACGGCGATCCACGGCCGGTACTCCCTGCTCCACTCCCCCACCAGCGTCGCCGTGCTGGAACGCCTCGCCGTCGCGCCCACGGCACTGCGCGAGAAGTGGGACGCCGCCGAGCTGCCGCCCGCCTGGCTCGACGGCCTGACGACGGCCTGGGGCGCACCGGCCTGACCCCCACACCGGCCTGACCCCCACCGACCCGGGCGTGGCCCCCTCGGCCGCCCCCGCGTGCCGGGGCGCTCCCGCGGGATCGAACATACGATGGGCGGGTGCCGGCGCGGCCACCCGCCGGGCCGGCCGTCCGCAGGACCCAGGGCGGAGGAGCATGGCACAGGCCACCGACGCGGCACGGACCGTCATCCTGACGGTGGACGACGACCCGGGGGTCTCCCGCGCCATCGCCCGCGACCTGCGGCGCCGCTACGGCGGCGGCTACCGGATCGTACGGGCCGAGTCGGGCGAGTCCGCGCTGGAGGCGCTGCGCGAGCTGAAGCTGCGGGGCGACCTGGTGGCGGTCATCCTCGCCGACTACCGCATGCCGCAGATGAACGGCATCGAGTTCCTGGAGCAGGCCCTGGGCGTGTACCCGGGGGCGCGCCGCGTGCTGCTGACCGCGTACGCCGACACCAACGCCGCGATCGACGCGATCAACGTCGTCGACCTCGACCACTACCTGCTCAAGCCCTGGGACCCGCCCGAGGAGAAGCTGTACCCGGTCCTGGACGACCTCCTCACGGCCTGGCGCGCCAGCGACTACCGGCCCGTGCCCGCCACGAAGGTGGTGGGCCACCGCTGGTCGGCGCCTTCCTCGCGGGTGCGCGAGTTCCTGGCCCGCAACCAGGTGCCCTACCGCTGGTACTCCTCCGACGAGCCCGAGGGGCAGCGGCTGCTGGCGGCGGCCGGCGCCGACGGCCGCCGGCTGCCCCTGGTGGTCGCGCCGGACGGCACGGCGCTGATCGAGCCGGAGACGCCCGAACTGGCCGCGCACGTCGGGCTCGCGACCACCCCGGCCGCCGCGTTCTACGACCTCGTCGTCATCGGCGGCGGCCCGGCCGGGCTCGGCGCCGCGGTGTACGGCGCCTCCGAGGGGCTGCGGACCGTGCTGGTCGAGCGTTCGGCCACCGGCGGCCAGGCCGGCCAGAGCTCCCGCATCGAGAACTACCTCGGCTTCCCGGACGGCGTCTCCGGGGCGCAGCTCACCGACCGCGCCCGCCGCCAGGCGGGCCGCTTCGGTGCCGAGATCCTCACCGCGCGCGAGGTCACGGGCCTGGAGGTCAACGGTCCAGCGCGGGTCGTGCGCTTCTCCGACGGCTCGGCGGTCGCCGCGCACAGCGTCATCCTGGCCACCGGGGTGTCGTACCGGCAGCTGGGGGCGCCGGGCTGCGAGGACCTGACCGGCCGCGGCGTGTACTACGGTTCCTCGCTCACCGAGGCCTCGTCCTGCGAGGGCCAGGACGTCTACGTCGTCGGGGGCGCGAACTCGGCCGGGCAGGCGGCGGTGTACCTGGCGCGGGGCGCGAAGTCGGTGACGCTGCTGGTGCGCGGGGAGTCCCTGACGGCGTCGATGTCGTACTACCTGATCCAGCAGATCGAGGAGTCGCCGAACATCACGGTGCGGCCGCGCACCGTCGTGGGGGCGGCGCACGGCGCGGAGCACCTGGAGGCGCTGACCCTGCGGGACGCCGTGTCCGGCGCCGCCGAGGAGGTCGACGCCCAGTGGATGTTCGTCTTCATCGGCGCGGCACCGCTGACGGACTGGCTGGCGGAGACCGTGCTGCGCGACGAGCACGGGTTCATCCTGGCCGGACCGGACCTCACGCCGGACGGGCGGCCCCCGGCAGGATGGGAACTCGACCGGCCGCCCTACCACCTGGAGACCAGCATCCCCGGTGTGTTCGTGGCGGGCGACGCGCGCGCCCAGTCCGCGAAACGGGTCGCGTCCGCCGTGGGAGAGGGAGCCATGGCCGTGATGCTCGTCCACCGCTATTTGGAGCAGTCGTGAGGAGTCCGTCATGAGCGCGCAGGTCATGCCGTGCGACCCGCACGAGATCTCCTCGCTGTTCCTGTTCGAGAAGCTGTCGCCGGAACAGCTCGGACAGCTGTGCTCCGAGGGACGGGTGGAGCGGTACGGTCCCGGGCCGGTGTACGTCGAGGGCGACCCGGCCACCTGCTTCTACGTGATGATCGAGGGCACCGTCGTGATGTACCGCCGGGTCGGCGGCGACGACGTGGAGGTCAGCCGCACCTCGCAGCGCGGCGTGTACGCGGGGGCCATGCAGGCGTACCTGGGCGACCGGGTGCCGCAGGTGTACATGAACTCGATGCACGTGACCGAACCGACCCGGTTCTTCGTGCTGCCCGCCCAGTCGTTCGCGGACGTCATGCGGGAGTGGTTCCCGATGGCGGCGCACCTGCTGGAGGGGCTCTTCTTCGGCTCCAAGAACACCCAGCGGGCCATCGGGCAGCGCGAGCGCCTGCTGGCGCTCGGCTCGCTGTCCGCCGGGCTCACCCACGAGCTCAACAACCCGGCCGCGGCCGCCGTGCGGGCCACCGCGGCGCTGCGCGAGCGGGTCGGGAAGATGCGGCACAAGCTGGCGCACATCGCCCGGGGCCCGTACTCCCGGGAGGCCCTCGCCGACCTCATCGAGATCCAGGAGCGCACCGCCGAGCGCGTCGCCAAGGCACCGGTGTTGACCCCGCTGGAGGCCTCCGACCGGGAGGACGAGCTCGCGGACTGGCTGGAGGACCACGGCATCCCGGAGGGGTGGCGGGTCGCGCCCGCCTTCGTCCAGGCCGGACTGGACACGGACTGGCTGGAGCAGGTCGCGGCGACCGTGGCGGAGGACATCCTGCCGGGGGCGATCGGCTGGCTCAACTACACCGTCGAGACCGAGCTCCTGATGGACGAGATCGACGACTCCACCACCCGCATCTCGAACCTGGTGGACGCGGCCAAGCAGTACGCGCAGCTCGACCGGGCCCCGCACCGCGACGTCGACGTCCACGAACTCCTCGACAGCACGCTCCTGATGCTGTCCGGCAAGATCGGCAGCCGGGTGCGGGTGGTGAAGGACTACGACCGCTCGCTGCCCGACGTGCCCGCCTACCCGGCCGAGCTGAACCAGGTGTGGACCAACCTCATCGACAACGCGGTGGCCGCCATCACCGGCGGCGGCGACGGGGACGGCACCCTGACGGTCCGCACCGCCCGCGAGGGCGACCGGCTGCTCGTGGAGTTCCGCGACACCGGCCCGGGCGTCCCCGAGGACATCCGCGGCCGGATCTTCGACCCCTTCTTCACCACCAAGCCGGTCGGTGAGGGCACCGGCCTGGGCCTCGACATCTGCTGGCGGATCGTCGTCAACAAGCACCACGGAAGCCTGCAGGTCGAGTCCGTTCCGGGCGACACCCGCTTCCAGGTGCTGCTGCCGCTGACCGCCCCCGAGACCGACGCCGACACCCACAGCGGCGCCGGCACCGGCACCGAGACCGAGAGCGCGGAGGAACCCGCATGACCGAGATCGACGGGATCGACCCGGGCGTCCCGCCCAGCGGCACCGGCTGCGCCGACTGCGACGAGGTGGGCGGCTGGTGGTTCCACCTGCGACGGTGCGCCCAGTGCGGCCACGTCGGCTGCTGCGACTCCTCGCCGGCGCAGCACGCCACCGCCCACTGGAAGGCCACCGGGCATCCGCTGGTGCAGAGCTTCGAGCCGGGCGAGGACTGGTTCTGGGACTACGGCACCGACGACCTGTTCGAGTCCGGGCCGGCCCTGGCCCCGCCGAGCGGACACCCGGCCGACCAGCCGGCCCCCGGCCCGGCAGGCCGGGTCCCGAGCGACTGGGCGACCCGGCTCCACCGCTGAGGGGTGCGGCGGGGCGACCCGCCCTGCCGCCCGCCCCCGCGGTGGCGCGGGGATCAGCCCTGGGTGCCGATGTTGACCATCCACGTGATGCCGAACTTGTCCGTGCACATGCCGAACACGTCCCCCCACATCTGCTTCTCCAGGGGGACGGAGACCGTCCCGCCCGCCGACAGCCCCTCCCAGTAGCCGCGCAGCCGGTCCGCGTCGTCGCCGCTGAGGCTGACCGCGAAGTTGTTCCCGGGCGTGTGCTCCATGCCCGGCGGCACGTCGGCCCCCATCAGCGTGAAGCCGTCCGGGGTCTCGAGCATGCCGTGCATGACCTTGTCCTCGTACCCGGGCGGGGCCTCGGAGCCGAATTCGCCGTAGCCGCTCACGCGCAGGTCCCCGCCCAGGACGCTCTGGTAGAACTCCATGGCCGGCCGCGCGTCGCCGGAGAAGCTGATGTATGGGTTGAGACGAGATGCCACGTCGTACCCCTTTCAGGAGCAATGGACCGGTTCGGGAAGCCTAGGGGTGCCATCGGCGGAACCGGCGCATTGCCGTCGTCGACAGGCCGACGGTCGCGGCCCGCCCGCACCCCCGGCCGCCCCGCCGCGCCGACGGCGACGCCGGCGCGGCGGGGCGGCCCGGGTGACGCGGGCCCGGGGCCTACTTCAGGACCGCGAGGGCGGCCTCGTAGTTCGGCTCGTCGGCGATCTCGCCGACCAGCTCGGAGTGCAGGACCTGGTCGTTCTCGTCGAGGACGACCACGGCGCGGGCGGTCAGGCCGGCCAGCGGACCGTCGGCGATGGCCACGCCGTAGGTCTCGTGGAACTCACGGCCGCGCAGCGTCGACAGGTTCTTGACGTCCTCCAGGCCCTCGGCGCCGCAGAAGCGGGCCTGGGCGAAGGGCAGGTCGGCGGAGATGCACAGGACGACCGTGTTGTCGAGCTTGGCGGCGCTCTCGTTGAACGCACGGACGGAGGCCGCGCAGGTGGGGGTGTCGACGCTCGGGAAGATGTTGAGCAGCTTGCGCTTGCCAGCGAAGTCCGCGAGCGCGGCGTCCGCCAGACCGGCGCCCACCAGCGCGAACGCGGGGGCCTGGGTGCCGGGAGCCGGGAGGGTGCCGTTGACCTGCACCGGGTTGCCCTTCAGCGTGACCTGAGCCATGTGATGTTTCCCCTTCGAACACAAATGCTGATATCGCCGCGATCTTAATGCGTTCGGGTGAAAGCACGGCGTGACCGGCCGACCCGTGGACGGCATCACGGCTCCACCTCGGGGCGAGCCGGCGGAGGAGCCGGCGACGGCCTCCTCCGCACTGACTGAATTTTCAGTCAAGACAGGAGAACTCAGGAAAGCCCCCGGAGGAAGGGCGCCGGCAGGCCGACGAAGCCGGTGCGTCGCCGGACGGCGGTCGCCGCCGCGGCCGGCGTTGCGCGGGCTACTGGCGGCGCAGCCGGGCCAGTTCCACCTCGACGGCCTCCGCCATGAGGGTGCGCGCGTGCTCGTGGGAGAGGCCGCCGCTGAGCCAGCGCATGCTCAGGCCTTCGAGCAGGGCGGTGAGGCGTTCGGCCGCCGCGGCGAGCGTGGCCGCCGGCGCGAGCGGCTGCACCCGGCCCAGCAGGGCAGCCACCTCCTGGACCCAGACGAGGGTGGCCCGGGCGAGGTCCTCGCGCAGGACGGGGTCGAAGACGGCGCTGGCCCGCAACTCGCCCCAGGCCGTGCTGTTCTCGCGCACCTCGGGGTCGTCCTGGAGCTCCAGGAGCAGGACCTGGTCGAGCTCCTCGCGGGGGCTCAGCGGCTCCGCGTCGGGGTCCTGGGCCGTGGTGTACCGCTCGGCGCGGTCGTTGATGAACTCCAGCGTGCTGCGCAGGACTCCGGTGCGGTCCTTGAAGTGGTAGTAGATCAGGCCGGTCGACACCCCGGCCTCCTCCGCCAGCTCCTCCACACGCAGGCCGCGGACCCCGCGCCGGGCGATCACCCGGGCGGCCGCTTCCAGGATCTGAGTACTGCGAGACGCCATGTCACGAACCCTACCGACCCGGTCACCGACCCGGTCACCGGCCCGGAAAGGAGTTTGACTGAAAATTCAGTCAGTGTCAGAGTAGGTGTGCGGGGCCACCCCACGCACGCTGCGCAGCCGTCCCGACGGCCTGCCCCGCGTGGGCCCCCGGCCCGCGACGTCCGCCGCCCCGCGCGCCCGGCGATCCGCCCCCGCGCCCCCGGGATACACCCGCCGCGGCCGGATGGTCTCGCCAGCCCACGATCGGAGCACAGCGTGTCCCACCTCCCCCTCTCCCGCCGCACCGCCCTGCGGGGCTTCGCCGCCATCGGCGGCGCGCTCGGGCTCGGCGCCGCGGCCTGCAGCCCCGAGGAGTCCGTCGGCGCCGGCCGCAGCACCGCCCCCGGGCGCACCCCGTCCGAGGAGGCCGCGCGCCGGCTCGGTGCCGAGTGGGAGAGCCACGCGCGCACGTTCATGTCGTGGCCGGCCCTCGCCTCGGTGTGGGGGGAGGACCTGCCGTACGTCCGGGAGGACATCGCCCGGATCGCCCGCGCGGTCGGCGAGTACGAGGCGGTCGTGATGGCGGCCCGCCCCGACCAGCTCGCCGCGGCCCAGCGGGCCTGCGGCTCGCAGGTCGAGGTCGTCCCCATGGCCGTCGACGACCTGTGGGCCCGCGACACCGTCCCCGTGTTCGTCGAGGACGCCGGGAAGGTCACCGGCATCGACTTCAGCTTCAACGGCTGGGGCAACAAGCAGGAGCACACGAACGACGCCCAGGTGGGGCGCAAGCTGCTCGCCCGGTACGCCGTCCCCCGCGAGGCGGCCCCGCTCGTCGCCGAGGGCGGCTCCTTCGAGTCCGACGGACAGGGCACCCTGCTGATCACCGAGAGCTCGATCGTCAACGCCAACCGCAACCCCGGGAAGAGCCGGGACCGGATCGAGGACGAGCTCGTCGAGACCCTCGGCGTGGAGAAGGTGGTGTGGCTGGCCGGCGTCCGCGGCGAGGACATCACCGACGCGCACGTGGACAGCCTCGTGCGCTTCACCGCCCCCGGCGTCGTCCTCCTCGACCAGGCGCACCCGAGCACTCCCCCGGACTCCTGGTCCCGCTCGGCCGACCAGGCCCGCGCGGTGCTGAGCAAGGCGACCGACGCGCGGGGCCGGCGCTTCGAGATCGTCGACCTGCCCCAGCCGGACCTCGACCGGATCACCGGCGAGGGCGACGACTTCGTCTCCACCTACGCGAACTTCTACGTGGCCAACGACTCCGTCTTCATGCCCGAGTTCGGCGACCGGAAGGCGGACGCGCGGGCCAAGGCCATCCTCCAGGAGCACTTCCCGAAGCGGGACGTCGTCCAGGTGCAGATCGACACCATCGCCTCCGGTGGCGGAGGCATCCACTGCTCCACCCACGACCAGCCGGGCAAGCCGGCCGCCTGACGGCAGCCCCGAGTCCCGTTCAGGCGTCCTGGATGCGGCGGAAGGGGCGGTCGGCCTCCAGCTGGAACGCCACCTCCAGCAGCTTCCGCTCCCCGCCCGGGCGGCCGGAGAACATCACGCCGACGGGGAGGCCGTCGGTCGTCGCGTGCGCCGCGGGCACCGAGATCGACGGCGTGCCGACGACGTTGTTGACCGGCGTGAACGCCACGTACGCGAGGATCCGCTCGATCAGGGCCCGGTAGGGAACGGTCGGGCTGAGGTGGCCGATCGGCGGCGTGGTGTGGGCGAGCACGGGCGAGAGCACGAGGTCGAGTCCGCGGAACGACGCCGCGTACGCCTCCCGCGTGCGCTTCAGCCTCCGCAGCACCCCGGGGGTCCGCCGCCAGTCGTCGAGGTACGTCTGGCGCAGGCCCCGGCTGAGGGCGTCCATGCGGCGCCGGTCGAAGTCCGCGCCGAGGGTGCGGCCCGTGACGCCGAGGAGGAAGGAGAGCAGGCCCCAGTAGGTGAGGAAGTCGTCGGTGAAACTGGGGTCGACGGCCAGCTCCACCGGCTCCACCGTGTGGCCGAGCCGCTCCAGCGTCGCCGCGGTCCCGGTGACCGCCTCCCGGGTGGCGGTGTCGGAGCGGACGCCGTTGGGCGAGTCCACCAGGAACCCGATGCGCAGCCGCTGCCCGGTGGGACCCTCCGCCAGGCCGACCGGCGGCAGCTTGGGGTTGCGCCAGTACGTCTCGGCGGCGGCGAGGAAGGCCGCCGAGTCCCGGACGGAGCGGCTGACGACGCCGTCGGAGACGATGTCGAGCGGGAGTTGGCGGCTCTGGGCGTTGGGCACGACCCTGCCGCGGGTGGGCTTGAGGCCGACGAGTCCGCAGCAGGCCGCCGGTATCCGGATCGAGCCGCCGCCGTCGTTGGCGTGTGCGAGGGGTACGGCGCCGGCGGCGACGAGCGCGGCGCTGCCGCCGGAGGACCCGCCCGCCGAGTAGCCGGTGTGCCAGGGGTTGCGGACCGGCTCGGCACCCTCGTACTCGGTGCTCGGGCTGAACCCGAACTCGGGCAGCCGGGTCTTGCCGAGGACGGTGACCCCGGTGCTCAGGAACTGCCGGACGAAGGGTGCGTGCCGGCGGGCGGCCCGCGGGGTGAAGGCCGCGCTGCCGTGGCCCGTGGGCAGTCCGCGGTAGTCGGTGTTGTCCTTCACGAACGTCGGCACCCCGGCGAAGGCGCCGACCTCGCCCGTCCCGTGCGCGGGGAGTCCGGTCCGCTCCGGGTCCCGGGCGTACACCTGGACCGCGCGGAGCCGCGACTCGACCTCCCGTACGCGGGCGGCGGCGTCCCGGGCGGCCTCGGCGGCGCCGACCTCGCCCCGCCGGATCGCCGCGGCGAGACCGACGGCGTCGTGCTCCCCCAGGGCGTCGTCACGGAAGGCGTGCACCGTGGTCCGTTCGTCGAAAGTCGTCACCGCTACCTCAGCCCCCGGCCGTGTGGGATGGTCGCCGCCATCATTACGTACCGCCGAGTAACACGCGAGGGGTCGGAGTCCGCCGGAGCACCTCGGGTCCCCCGCACACGCCTCACGTTCCGTCACCGCCCTTTCCGGCATGCGTGATCTTGCTACTGATCGGACCGTGACATGGATCACGGACGGTGACGGGATAACGGAAGGGTCACGGGCGACCGCTCCGCGCCGACATGTCCGGACATGTGTGACGGGAATCGACATACCCCCCTCCGGCGGAACGCCCCTCTCGACACCCGGGAGGCCGACCACCAAACCCCCTGCTCAGGAGCATTTCTGATTGTCCATCAGACATCTCACTCCCGGCACGAGCGGGTCCACCTGCACGACCGCCCGCCCATTTCAAGCCCGGTGCAGTCGAGTTGGCGCGCACCCAAGCGGAGCGACTTGCCATGCCCTCGCCAGCTTTCTAAGAATGGCGGCCCGCTCGGCGCCGGAGACCCCGGCGCCGCCGGCTTCGCGACACCGAATGAGGTCACGCATGCAGAAGCACCGCAGGAAGACGCACTACCGCAAGGCGGCCATCGCCGTCGCCACCCTGGGCCTCGTGGGCATACCCACGGCCGCCATGGCGTCCCAGGAGACCCCGCAGGACGTCACCGCGGCGACGTCCTCGACCAGCCCGACGGCCAAGGTCGTGGCGCTGGTCAACAAGGAGCGCGCCAAGGTCGGCTGCCGCGCGCTGAAGGTCAACGCGAAGCTGACCAAGGCCGCCCAGAACCACAGCAAGGACCAGGCCGTCCACCACCGGATGTCGCACACCGGCTCCGACGGCTCCAACCCCGGCCAGCGCATCACCCGCGTCGGCTACCGCTGGCGCGCGTACGGCGAGAACGTCGCCTACGGCTACAGCACCCCCGCCAAGGTCATGAACGCCTGGATGCACAGCCCCGGCCACAAGGCGAACATCCTCAACTGCTCCTTCAAGGAGATCGGCGTCGGCGTCTCCGGGGCCAGCCACTACTGGACCCAGGACTTCGCGACGGCCCGCTGAGCCCGCGCGACCGGCGTGGTGCCCGCACCACGCCGGTCGCCCCCACCGCGCACGTGTCCCCCCGCCGGCTAGCCGGCGCTGATGGCGGACACGTGCGCGGTGCCGTCCCGCAGGGCCGTGATGCGGACCTGGCCCGCGGGGAACGCGTCCCGGCCGCTCGGGCCGGGCACCTGCGCGAACGGCGTCCAGGAGCCGTCCGCCCGCCGGATGTCGTGCCAGACCCGCCCGTCGAGCCCCACCGCCACGACCTGGGCGGAACCGTCGGGCATCCCGGCGATGCCGACGGCACTGGCGCCCATGGTGGGCGTGGTGACCCCGCGCGGCGCCCGGAAGCCGGTCCACGAGCCGTCGGGGCGGCGCACCTGGTGGTACACCATGCCGTCGAGCCCGATCGCGAGGACCTGGGACGAACCGTCGGGCAGCCCGGTGATCGCCAGCGCGGGACCGGAGAACGTCGCGGCCCCGTTCGCGCCGCCCATCCGCCCCCACCCGCTCCACGAGCCGTCCCGGCCGCGCACGCAGTGGTACATGAGCCCGTCCGTGCCGTAACTGAGCAACTGCGCGGACCCGTCGGGCATCGCCGCGATCGCCACCTTCGTGGCACCCCACCGGCTCGACGCCGTGGCGCCGGGCACCGCCCGGAAGCCCGTGAGCCCGCCGTCGGCCCGGCGCAGCTGGTGGTACGCCGTGCCGTCCATCGCCGTGGCCACGATCTGGCAGGTGCCGTCGGGGAAGGCCGCGACGTCCGCCTCGCGGACCGTCAACGCCTCCTTGCCGTCCGGCCCCGCGACCCGCTGCCAGGGCTGAAGTACGCCCGCGCCCCGGACGACCGTCAGCCACAGGCTGTTGTCCGGCGCGATGCCGAGGAGCACCACCGAGCCGTCGGCCTGGCCGGCAGCCGCCGTCTGCACCCCGGAGAACGCGGCCGCGCCGGCGGCCCCCGGCAGCGGCCGCATGCTGCTCCACGACCCGTCCGGCCGCCGCTCGGTGTGGAACAGGGCGCGCCGCTCGACGTCGTACGGCGGCAGCTGCGGGGAGGAGAACCAGATCGGGTTGGTGATCGCCACCAGCTGGTCCAGCGTGGTGGAAGCGGGCTTCAGCCGGCGCACCTCGGCGCGGGCGAACAGGGAGGCCCTGCCCCAGCCCCGCCAGCGCAGCCGGCCCCGGCCGCTGCCGTCGATCCACGTGGCGGCCATGATGCCCCACTCGGTGTAGAGGGTGGCGACGGTGTCCGGGGCGCCCCGGACGTCGAGCTCGATGTCCACGCCGTCGAAGAACCCGAGCGGGAGCTCCTGGCCCGGCCCGGCGACCCCGCCGCCGCCCCGGGCGGTGAAGTCCAGGGTGACGGCCGAGGACTCGACGGCGTACGAGCGCCCCGTGCGCAGGGCATCCAGGACGGCGGGGGTGGACAGGCTGCTGGCGTACACCACGTTGTGCGGGCGGCCGACGGCGTCCGAGGGGCTGTGCGCGTCGCTGTTGCCGACGGCGGCGACGCGCTTGCCGACGCAGAGCATGGCGTGCCAGGCGGCGATGTTGGCCGCGTCGTCCAGCGTCCACGGCCCGTTCCACACCTCCAGCGCGTCGACGCGGTCGAGGCCGAACTCCCAGAACGAGCCCGCGGCCGGGGTGAGCGGGTGGGCGGCGATCGCCAGCCCGCCGAGACCGTGGACGCGCCGGACGTGGCCGTCGAACGCCCCGGCGTCGCGGGGGCCGTAGTGCCAGTCCACCCACTCGCCCTGCGGGATCCCCACGGCCAGCCAGTGGCCGTGCCGGGTGGTGACCTCCTCGGCGTTGATGACCAGCAGGTCGCCCGGGACGTTGCCGCTCCACGACACGCCCGTCGAGCTGGTGTTGTGGTCGGAGGTGGCGAGGAAGTGCAGGCCTTCCTGCCGGGCGGCCACGACGATCTCGTCCACCGTGCGCTGCCCGTCGGAGTGCACGCTGTGCAGGTGCAGGTCGCCCCGGTACCAGCCCGGGCCGCGCCCGGGCAGCGCGGTGGGCAGGACGTCGTACGGGGCACGGGTCAGCGGCTCGCCGAAGTGGAGGGTGACGGTGACCGTCCAGGCCATGCCGCCGGCGCCGCTGACCATCGGCCCCAGCGCGACGGACCAGCCGCCCGGCTCGACGGGCCCGGGCACGTACCCCGGGGTGGCGTCCGCCCCGGAGAGGGTGAACTCGGACCGGGCGCTGCCGGACCAGCCGCGGAATCCCGACGGCCCGAAGATGCCGGTGTCCAGGATCCCGGCGGCCGCCTCGAACGAGGAGGCGACCGTGATCCGCTGGACGCCCGGGGGGACGTCGAAGGGGACGGACGCCCACTGGTCGATCCCGTAGGGCGAGCGGCCCTGGTAGGTGGTGGTCACCGTGCCGGTGCCCTGGCCGCTGGTCGCGGCACGGGCGATCGGCGCGGGGACCAGGGCGGCCGCGCCGCCCGCGGCCAGCAGCGCGCTCATGCGGAGCAGGGCGCGGCGGTCGACGCCGGAGCGGGCGCGCAGGCCGCCGAGGTCGGCGGACAGGGGGGTCGGGGGGTGGTCGCTCAGCACAGCCGGGCTCTCCGTTCACGTGGCGTGTCATGGGAGGCGTACGGGTGCGGGGCGGGCAGGCGACGTGACATCCGCCCCAAGTCGTTCGAACGAACAGTAGGGCAGCCGTCGTAGGGGGACAATGGCGCGACAATGCGGCGGGCCGCCGCCGAGCCGGGGCCGGTACCGGAGCCGTGGCGGGTTACCGTGGCAGGCATGAGTGCCGACCCCGTAGCCGTGCCGGCCGCCTGTCCGGAATGCAACCGACTGCGCCAGACCGCCCGTCAGCCCGCAACGACCCCGGAGGTCGCGCCCCGGCCGGGCGCGCTGTCCCACCCCCTCACACGGCTGGCGCGCCACCTGGCCAACCGTCACCTCGACCTGGTCCCGGGGTGGGTGGAGGGCTGTGCCCGCTGCGACGAGCTGAGCACGACCCTGCGCGAGGCGGCCGACCGGGGGCTGCTCGGCGCCGGAGCGGCACAGGCCGGTGCGGAGCACCGGGCGCTGCACCTGCTGACCGGCTCGGCGGGCACCGTCCGCTGACCGTCCACCGACCGGCCGGGGCGCGGGCCCCCGGCGGGTTTCTGGCCACCCGCCGAAAATTAGCATCCGGACGCCCGGGGCCGACGGAACACCGGTGAGGGCCGCCGCCGGCTCCCCCTAACGCCGGGACCGCTGGGCGTCGACGATCTGGCGGACGAGGCCGTCGACGCCGCCCGACCGGGCCTGGACCCGCTCCGCGAACCGGGGGAACTGGCCGGCCACCGCACTGAGCAGCCGGAGTTCCAGCGGGGCCACGTTGACCTCGCACAGGTCGCGCCGGACGGCCCGCACGACGGCTGCGGCGACCTGGCCGGGGGCGACGGTCCGGATGCCGTTCGGGGTCGCCGCGCCGGTGTCGGCGAACATCCCGGCGTCGCGGACGAATCCCGGCTGGACGAGGGACACCCCCACCCCGGTACCCATGAGGTCCTGGCGGAGAGCGAGGGCGAAGCCGCGCAGCCCGAACTTGGTCGCGTTGTACAGGGACGTGGACCGGCTCGCCGCCTTGCCGGAGATCGAGCCGACCAGCACGACGTGGCCCCGGCCGCGCGCCACCATGTGCGGGAGGAGCAGCCGGGTCAGCAGGACGGGGGCGCGCAGGTTGACGTCGAGGGCGCGGTCGAGCTGGTCCTCGGTGTAGTCGAGCAGGTCGCCGCTGGCCGGCAGGGCGGCGTTCGCGACCAGGACGTCCGTGTCGGCGCAGGTCTCGGCGAGGCGGGCGACGTCCGCGCGGACGGCGAGGTCGGCGACCACCGCCCGGGCGCCGTGGGCGTCGGCGGCGGCCTTCAGCGCGTCCGCGCGACGGCCGGTGACCGTGAGGCGGGCCCCGTTCGAGGCCAGGCCCGCGGCCAGGGCCGCACCGATGCCCCCGGTGGCCCCGGTGAGCAGAACGTTCGATCCGGATACGTCCATGGCGATTCCCGACTCCCGACTGCCGATGCGCTGTTCGTTCGAACGAACAGTAGGGAGGGGAGCGGGCCCTGTCCAGGTCCCGCAAGGAGGTCGGGACGCGCGGCCGGCGGGCCGGCAGGTGGCCGGGGTACGGGCGGCACAGGTCCCGGGCGTGATCGGGCAGAATGCCGCCATGTCCCCTGCCGCCGACACCCGCCAGAACATCATCGACGCCGTACTGCGGATCATCGGGCAGGACGGGATCGCCGCTTTGACCAACCGGCGCATCGCCAAGGAGGCCGGGGTCTCGCTGGGCTCCGTCACCTACCACTTCGCCACCCAGCACGAACTTCTGCGCGAGAGCCTGCTGCACTTCGTGGCCGAGGAGACCCGCCACTTCACGGCCCTGGCCGACGAGTGCTCCGACGACCGCTTCGACATCCGGCAGGCGGCCGAGGTCGTGGCCCAGGTCGCGGGGGTCGACGGCTTCGACAGCCGGCACATCGCCCCGTTCGAGCTGTACGTCCAGGCCGGCCGCGACGAGCGGCTGCGCGCCGCGGCGGCCGACTGCTTCGCGGCTTACGACCTGCTGGCGGCGCGCATCCTGGCCCACCTCGGCGTACCGGACCCCGAGCGGCTGGCCGGGGCCGCGGTCGCGCTGGTCTTCGGCCAGCAGCTGCGGCGGCTGGCCACCGGCGCCCCGGCGGAGGACCTCGTGGACGCCCTGCTGGTACTGACCCGGCCGACCCCCGGGACCGGCTCAGAAGCCACCGGGCGGCGCACGCCCGGGGACCGCCCGATCGAGGAGACGCAGTGAACAGACGCACGACCGTACGGGCCGCGGCCGCCCTCGCACTCGCGGGGCTGCTCGCGGGCCCGGCGGCGCTCGCCGAGGCGGCGCCCACGACCGCCCGCGCCGCGACCGCAGCCGTGGCCCCGGGCTCCGCCGCTGCGGCCGGGGCCATATCCGTGGCCGGGACGGCCGCCGCGACCTCCCCTCCCGCCGCCGGCCAGGCGACGGCCGGCACGATGCTCGCCGACAAGCGCAAGCCGAACAAGGTCACGAAGAACCTCAAGGCCCTGAAGGACCGCAAGGGCAAGAAGAAGGGCAAGAAGAAGCACAAGAAGGGCGGCTTCTTCAAGAAGCTCGGCATCGCCGCCCTCGTCGTCGGCGTACTGGGCGTGGTGCTCCTCGCGGTGATCGTGTTCGCCCTGCTGCGGCTGTTCCGCCGCCGCAAGGCCTGGGGTGGGCCTGCCGCTGGGGGTACCTCCCAGCGGTAGCTGGGGGAGGCCTGCAGGCCGCCCCTGTCAAGCGCCGAGGGGACCCACACACCACGGGGCGGCCCCCGAAGCGAGCCCACCCCGACACCGGAAGACCTGGCACCCCCGCAGCACCCAGGGCGTCCCAGGAGCCCGAGCGCCCAAGCCCCGCAGCGCCCAAGCCCCGCAGCACCCAGGCACCTAGGCACCTAGGCACCTAGGCACCCAAGCCTCCAGCCCCCGCCCCCAAGCCCCCCAGCCCCCGCCACACCAAGACTTAACTCGTGTAACGTAAACCGAAAGAGCGCACAAGAGCACACCGGGCTACAGAGAGCGACGAAGCACGCCATGGCCAACGAGACACCGGCCCCCTCATCGGTCACCAGCACGGATGTGGCGCGGCTCGCCGGGGTGTCACGTGCCACGGTGTCCTTCGTGCTCAACGGCACCCAGAACCACCGGGTCAGCGACGGCACCCGGGCCAAGGTGCTCGCCGCCGCGGACCAGCTGGGCTACGTACCGAACGCTGCCGCCCGCTCCCTGCGCGCCGGGCGCAGCAACCTCGTCCTGCTGCCCTCGTCGATCGCGGCCGTCGGCCGCCTGGTGAGCGGGTGGGTGGACGAGCTGGTCAGCGAGTTGGAGCCGCACGGCTACACCGCCGTCATGCACGCCGGACGGTTCGCCGACCCGCTGGAAGCCGCCCGCGCCTGGGCCGAGCTGCGGCCGGCGGCGGTCCTGGCCCTGGACGGGGACCGGCTCACCGGTCAGGCGGCCGAGGTGCTCGCACGCGCGGGCGTACGCGGGGTGCTGGCCTTCGCCTCCCGCACCATGCCCGGGGTCCAGACCATCCCCTTCGACCACGCCGCGGTGGGTGCGACCGCCACCGAGCACCTGATCGCCCGGGGCCGGAGCAGGATCGGCGTGATCATCCCCCGGGAGCGCGGCCTGGACGCGCTGGCCCGGCTGCGGTTGGCCGGCGCCGAGCAGGTCGCCGCGCGGCATCCGGCCACGGTGACCGCGGTGGAGCTGGCGTACACCCGGGAGTCGGCCACGGCGCTGGCGCGGCGCTGGCGGGAGCTCGGCCTGGACGCGGTGTTCGCCTACAACGACGAGTACGCGGCCCTCCTGATGCACGCGCTGCTGGCCGAGGGCATCTCCGTACCGGACGACGTGGCCGTCGTCGGCTGTGACGACCTCGTGCTGTCGGCCTTCCAGCAGCCCCCGCTCACCAGCGTCGCCCTGGACCGCCCCACCGCGGCCGAGGTCGCCGACGCCCTGCACGCCCTGATATCGACGGGCACTCCCTCACCGCTGCGCGGCATCGAACCGGTCCTGGTCCACCGCCAGTCCTCCTGAGGCCGCGCGCCGCGCGCAGCCGGCCCCCGGGCGGGCGACGGCGCCGGCGACGGGACGGCGACGGCGACGCGACCCGCCGACGACGCGACCCGACGACGACGCGACGACGAGCGGGCCACCCATGGCGGGCCGAAGGCCGAGACCCCCTCCCCCACGCCTCACACGCACGCCAGGTGACGGGCGAGGAACGCGACGCTCGCAGCGACGATCCCGGGGATGTCGTCGGCGCCGAGGAAGATGTGGTCCGCGTCGTGCACCGGACGCAGGGTGGAGTCGCCGCCGGCCGCACGCAGCGCCGCGTGCAGCGCCTCGCTCTGGCCGTACGGCACGAGCCCGTCCCCGGTGCCGTGGACCAGCAGGAACGGCGGGGGTACGGCACCCCCGGCGGCGTACGTCACCGGGCTCGCGGCCCGCGCCAGCGCCGGCCGCTCCTCCTCGGTGCCGCCGAGCAGGGCGTCGTACGGGTCGGGGAACTCGGTGCCCGGCGGCATCGGCGGCAACGGGTGCAGCCGGATGGCGGGCAGGTCGGAGACCCCGTACCAGTCGACGACGGCCCGTACCGAGGTGTCCCCCTCGCCCACGCCCTCGGTGCCCTCCAGGGCCTCGGCGCGGGGGCTGTGGGGACCGGTCAGGCCGGCCAGCGCGGCCAGGTGGCCGCCGGCGGACTCGCCCCAGACGGCGATCCGGTGCGGGTCGATGCCCAGCACGTCGGCGTACCTGCGGACGTAGCGGATCGCGGCCTTCACGTCGTGCAGCTGCGCCGGGAACGGGGCTTCGAGGCTGTGCCGGTAGTCGATGGGGACCAGGGCGAGGCCGGCCGCCAGGACGGACCCGTGCAGCAGCTCGGCCGGGACGGTCGGCGGCGGGTAGCGCCGGTCGCCCTCCAGCCAGCCGCCGCCGTGGATCCAGACCACGGCGGGGAGCGGCCCGTCCGCGGCGGGCACCTGGACGTCCAGCAGCCGCGGACGGTAGCCCGGCCGGGTCGCGTAGGTGACGCCGTCGAAGCGGCGTACGCCGTCCGCGCCCAGGACCGGCGGCACGGGCGGCAGGAAGGGAGGGGGCGGCCAGGTCATGTCGTGCTCGGCCGGAGGAGTGTGCGTCATCGCTGGTGCGGCCCTTTCACGGGGACGGTGCCGGGGCCGGCAAGGGTTCGCGACGTCTGTCCGATTTTCCTTGCACGGGCGGGCCACCGTACGGAGGCTACGCTGTTACACGTGTAACAACGGACTCTAGACAGCCATCTCCCCCGACCACAAGGGCATGAGCCTGAGCAGCCCCCCGCTCCTTACACGGGCAACCGCCGCCCCGCACCGCCCCCCGCAGCCCGCCATGCTCCCCCTCAAGCCCCGCCACCCCGTACGGCCGGCCGCCTGGGACGCGGCGCCGGCCCGCCGGGTCTTCCAGCAGCTCCACGCCGCGCTCCCCGCACTCGCCGCGCTCGCCGCGCCCGGCCGGCGCCACGTGGATCAGCTCACCGGACTCACCGGACTCACCGTCGCCCCGTGACCGGGCCCTACGGACCGGTGAGGGCGTCCACCAGCTCCGCCAGCGCGGCCGCCAGGGCGTGTAGGCCGGGGCCGGCCGGACCGCCGGGCTCGGACATGTAGGCGTCCCGGCGGATCTCGATCATCAGCGCCGTGACGCGGTCGTCGGTCCCGTAGTGCTCCAGCGGGACGTAGGTGCCGGCGAAGGGGCTGTCGAGCCCGGTGCCCCCGAAGCGCGCGAACGCCTTCTCGGCCGCGGCGAGCAGGTCCGGCGGCGTGTGGAAGGGGTCCGTGCCGAGGCAGACCGGCGGCCGGGGGCCCGCACCGTGGAGCTCGTAGGGCAGGCGCTCGGTCGGGTACGAGTGCACGTCGACGACCACGGCACGGCCGACGGCAGCCAGTCTTTCCCGCACGGCCCGCGTCATCGCCCCGGCGTACGGGTGGAAGTACCGGTCGACCAGCGGCCGGGCGTCGAAGCCGGCCGGGCGCAGCCGCTCGCGGTGGGTGGTGTGCGTGTACACCGCGCCCATGCCGACGGCCAGCATCTCCTCGCGCTCGTCGGGGAACCGCTCGGGGTCGACGACGAGGCGGGACAGCCGGTTGACGAACCGCCAGGGCCGGACGGCGGCCCGGTCGGCGGCCGCTTCGGCGATCTCGGCGGTGTGGGCGTCGGTGATGTGGTCGAGCTCGGTCGCCAGTGCGCCGTCGTCCAGCAGGATGCCGGCGCGCACGGAGTCCGGGACGGCGCGCGAGGAGTGCGGCACGTGCAGGATCACCGGCGACGACGCGGCGCCCGTCAGGACCTCGAAGGACGGCGGCGGGCTGTTCATGGACGGCTCCTCGGTGGGCGTGCGGCGGTCCGCTCTTCGTACAGGGAGGAAGGTCTGCCCGCGGTGATCGCGTCCCATGCGGCCGCGCCGTTCGGCGGGGGATCGGGGCGGGATGCGCGACGGATGGCGGCGGACCCGGCGGGGTGCCGGTCACGAGGATGGACGTCGTCGAGCCGCGCCGGTCCCGTCGACCGGGCGGCTCGCGCCGAACACCTCGATCGTCGAACGCGAGAGGACGGACCCCATGAAGATCCGACTGGCGGTGTGCGCGGGTGCGGCCGCGCTGGGTGTGTGCGCGGGAACGGTGGGGGCGGCCGCGGCGCCGCCCCTCGGGGCCGGGGCCGGGGCCGGGCCCGCCCGGATACCCCGCGCGCCCGTCTCCGCCGGCGCGCCCGTCTCCGCCGGCGCGACCGCGGCCGGCGCGACCGCCACCGGTGCACGCGCAGCCGGCATGACCACCACTGGCATGACCACCACCGGCACGACCGCCACCGGCACGACCGCACCGGAAGGCCCCGGTGCCGCCCGGCTGCAGGCCGCGCTGGACGGTGTCCACCGCGCCGGGATGCCGGGGGTGTTCGCCGAGGTCCGCGCGGACGGCCGGACGTGGCGCGGCGCCTCCGGCGTCGCGGACCTGGCGACCGGGCGTCCGGTCCGGGCCGACATGCGCCACCGCGTCGGCAGCATCACCAAGACCTTCACCGCCGCCGCGGTGATGCAGCAGGTGGAACAGGGCCGCATCCGGCTCGACGCCCCGATCGGTGACTACCTGCCGGAGCTGGTGCCGGGCGAGCGCGGGCGGCGGGTCACGGTCCGGATGCTGCTCAACCACACCAGCGGCATCCCCGACCACATCCGCTACGCCTTCCCGTCCCTCCAGGAGCTCCCCTCCCCGACGGCGATCACCAGCCTGGACGAGAACCGCTTCCGGCGGTTCCGCCCGGCCGAGCTGATCGAGCTCGGCCTGGCGGCGCCGCCGGCCGGCGAGCCCGGCGGTCCGGTGGGGGTCTACTCCAACACCAACTACCTGATCCTGGGCCAGCTGTTGGAGCGGGTGACGGGGATGCCCTACGAGACGTACGTCGCGCGCCACGTCATCGCGCGGGCCGGGCTGCGGCACACGGGGTTCCCGACCGGGCCGCGCATCGAGGGGCCGCACTCGCGGATGTACGAGGCGCTGTTCGGCGTGGTCGCCGAACCGCACGAGTACAGCGTCTACGACATGTCGTGGGTGGGCCCGGGGGCAGCCCTGGTGTCCACCGTCGAAGACCTCGACCGCTTCTACGGCAGGCTGCTGGCCGGCCGCGTCGTCAGCCGGGCCTCGCTGGCGCAGATGCAGCGCACGGGCCCGGTGATCGCCCTCGACGGGACGACGATCCAGTACGGCCTTGGGCTGACCAGGCTCGAGGTCCCCGGCTGCGGCACCTACTGGGGCCAGGACGGCACGGCCTGGGGGGCGGGGACCCGGTCCATGACCCGGTCCGACGGCCGCCGGCAGGTGTCGGTCGCGTTGAACCTGCAGCGGTGGAACGCGCTGGACGCCTCGGGGCGGCCGCGGCCCCACCCGATCGACGCCGCGTTGGAGACCCTGTTCGAGCGGGCGATGTGTGGTGACACGAACGCTTCTGGGGCGGACGGCCGCTGACCCCGGCGACCGGGCCGTGACGGGGACGGCCGCGGCGTGGCCGGGGCGACCATGGCGTAGCCCGGGCGACCATGGCGTAGCCCGGGCGGCCATGGCGTAGCCCGGGCGGCCATGCCCGAGCCCGGACCGCCGACCGAAGCCCCGACAGCCGAGGCGTTACCGGCCCCTGCCGGGCCGTAGCCGGGGCGCGGCCCGCACGCTACCCTCCCCGCATGATTGGCATGGGCATGTCACCAACACCGGCACCCCCTCCACGAGCGCACGGGCGTCGCCGGGCGACCCCCGCAGCACTCCTGCGACGCACGGGGCGGCACTCCTTCCTCTGCCTCCTCCTGCTGGCCCTCCTCGGCACCGCGACCGCCGCGTCGGCCGCCGCGCCCGCCGGGCACCGCTCCCCCGCCCCCGCCGTCGCGGCCCCGGCGGGTGGACCGGCCGGCGCCGCCGCGGCGGCCCGCTGGGGCGACCGCCGCCTCGACGAGGCCACCTTCCTCACCACCCACAACTCCTTCACCAACTACGAGGACTCCCGCTGGAGTTCGGTCAACCAGTCCGAGTCGGTGCGCGGCCAGCTGGAGAACGGCGTGCGCGGGCTCAGCCTGGACACGCACTGGTACGAGCACAGCACCTGGCTGTGCGTCATCAGCTTCGGCAGCGACTGCTACCCCAGCGACGTGTACCTGTGCCACGGCGACTGCAAGACCTTCGCCGGCGCCACGTACGCCCTGCCCCGGCAGAGCTTCACGGGCACCATGCAGACGGTCGTGGACTTCCTGAACTCCCACCCGCAGGAACTCGTGACGGTCTTCCTGGAGGACTACGTGAGCGCCGAGCAGCTCCAGTCGTCGCTCGGCCGGGTCCGGGGGCTGCCCGAACTCCTCTTCCGGCCCGACCAGTGGGGCGTACGGCAGCACGGCTGGCCGAAGGTGGCCGACCTCGTCACCGCCGGCAAGCGCCTGCTGCTCTTCTCCGACCGGGGCGACCGCGAGCACCTGGGCGTCATGTACGACCGCTCGTGGACGGTGGCCAACTACTGGAGCCTGGGCGACATGGGCAACGACCTGGCCTGCGTCACCCGCTGGTCGGACGTCCCGCTGGACCGTCAGGAGCCCGGCTTCCGGCGGCTGTTCATGATGAGCCACCACCGCAACGTGCCCACCGTCCTGACCGCGGCCCTGGACAACGGCGCCAAACTCCGCGACCGCGTCGCGAACCAGTGCCGCACCGCGAGCGGCGGCCGGGAGCCGAACTACGTCTCGGTCGACTTCCACCGCCTGTCCGACAGCAGCGGCCACACCCCGGCCTCGATCGTCGCCGAGCTCAACGCGACTCCCTGACCCGCCACTCGACCGCCCGGATCCGCCCGCCCGGCCGCTCGCCCGGCCCACCGGGCGGATCCCGCGGCCCCAGCACCCGACACCCGGCACCCAGCACCCAGCACCCAGCACCGGCACCCGACACCCGGCACCCGGCACCCGGCACCCGGCACCCGGCACCCGGCACCCGGCAGCCCGCTTAGGGTGACGATCATGGCTACCGCGTTCCCCGACCTGCCCGCACTGATCGCCGACCCGCACGCCTCCTACGCCCGGCTCCGCGAAGCCGGACCGGCGCACCGCGTCACCGGGCCGGACGGACTGCCCGTCTGGGTCGTCACCCGCTACCGCGACGTACGCCGGCTCCTCGCCGACCCGCGGCTCTCCCTGGACAAGACGCACCGGCTGCCCGGCAACTACACGGGCTTCTCCCTGCCCCCGGCCCTCGACGCCAACCTGCTGAACATGGACCCGCCGGACCACACGCGCATCCGGCGCCTGGTCTCCAAGGCGTTCACCCCCGGCCGGGTGGAGGCGATGCGGCCGGGCGTCCAGGCCCTGGCCGACGGGCTGCTGGACGCGGTCGCGGACCGCGGCCGAGCCGACCTGATCGCCGACTACGCCGCGCCGCTGCCGATCACCGTGATCTGCGACCTGCTCGGCGTGCCGCACGCCTCGCGCCCGGACTTCCGGGCCTGGACCGACGCGCTGATCGCCCCGGACCCCGCCGACCCCGGCGCCGCCCGGCACGCCGTGGCCGCCATGCTCGCGTACTTCCCCCAGCTCATCGCAGACAAGCGCCGGGAGCCCGGGGACGACCTGCTGACCGACATGATCGGCGTCCGCGACGGCGGCGACCGGCTCACCGAGGACGAGCTCACCTCGCTCGCGTTCCTCATCCTGTTCGCCGGGTACGAGAACACGGTCCAGCTCATCGGCACCGCCGTCCTCGCGCTGCTCGACCACCCCGACGAACTGGCCGCGCTGCGCGCGGACCCGGCGCGGACCGCCGACGCGGTGGAGGAGTTCGCCCGCTACGACGGGCCGGCGCTGCTGGCGATCCGCCGCTTCCCGCGGGAGGACGTCGAGCTCGACGGGGTGCGAATCCCGGCCGGGGAGACCGTGATGCTGTCGCTGGCCTCGGCCAACCGGGACCCCGAGCGGTTCGCCGAACCCGACCGGTTCGTGCCGGACCGGAAGGAGGGCGGCCACCTGGCCCTGGGCCACGGCATCCACTACTGCGTCGGCGCCCCGCTGGCGCGGTTGGAGACGGAGGTCGCCGTGGGCACGCTGCTGCGCCGGTTCCCCGCCCTGGCCCTGGACGTCCCCCGCGCGGACCTGCGGTGGCGCCCGTCGCTGCGGGCCCGCGGACTCCTGGCGCTGCCCGTCCGGTTCTGAATCGCGGGGACCGCCGCGCGGGCGGGGCGTACGCGTCTCTTCGGACGCCGTCGGCCTTTCGCTGTACCGCGCTGGGTGGAGGAATCCGGGCGGTACCGCCCGGGTTGACGCGAAGATCAGCTCCCTGCGGGATGGAAGAAGACCCCGGCGTCCCTAGATTTCCTTTCCGGTGAAACCCGTTTCTCGGAAAAAGGAAGTCGGATCCGCAATGAATGACGTCACCGTCGTGCACCGGCGCGGCTCGGGGGCCGCGCCGGCGCACGTGACGGGGCGGCCCGCGGCGCGGCTGCTCGGTGCCGTACTGGGCTACCGCGGTCACGCCGCGGGGCCCCGGCCGGCCGTGCGGCGCCTGGAGGTGCCCACGGGGGCGGTACGCCTGGTGATCGGTTTCGGCGACCCCCTCGGGGCGGCCGCCGCGCCGGCCCGCGCGCCCGCACCCCCGGACTCGTTCGTCGCCGCGGTGCAGACCAGGGCCGTGGCGACCGACTCCGCCGGCGGGGCCGCGGCGGTGACCGTGGCCCTGGCGCCGACGGCCGCGTACTCGCTCTTCGCCGAAGCGGCGGGCGTTCCCGACGGCCGGCGCACCGCGCTGTCCGAGGAACTGCTGCCGGGCGTGACGCTGCTGGCCCGGGAGTTGGCCCGGCTGACGTGCTGGGAGGACCGGTTCGCTCTCCTCGACCGGTTCCTCGCGGCGCGGCTGGCGGCCGGCCCGCCCGCCGACCCGGCCGTGTGCCGCGCGGTGGGCGCGATCCGGCGCGGCCACGGCCGGCTGTCGGTGGCCGAGCTCACGGCCCCGATGGCGCAGAGCCGGCGGCACCTGGAGCGCCGGTTCCGCGCGGAGGTGGGCGTCGCGCCCAAGGCGTACGCCCAGATCACCCGCCTCCAGTACGCCCTGCGGCTGATGGAGTCGCAGCGGTCCGCGGCGCAGACCGCGACCGAGGCCGGCTACTGCGACCAGGCCCACTTCCACCGGTGCGTGAAGGCGGCGCTGGGCTGCACGCCCGGGCGGCTGCGGGAACTGCGGAACCGTTCCCCGCTGCATATCGGGGGCCTCCTCGAATCCTTCACGCTTCCCCCGTAGTCCGCAGGGCCTGTTCCGTTTCGGGCTCGCCGCCCCGGGCGCCGGACCGGCGGAAGGAAATCGAGGCGCATTCGTACAAGCGGGCCGCACCCGACTCCTGAAAAGCTGATTTCCACGTACAGGCAAGGAAAAGGAGAATTCCATGGACAGGACCCGGCGTTCCCTCATGGCTCTCGCCGTCGGTGCGGCGCTCGGCGCCGGCGCCTTCACCGTCACCCCGGCCTCGGCCGCGGCACCGCGGGACTGCCCGCGCACGGCGCTGTGCGCGTACTGGCTGAAGAACTACCAGAGCACCGCCGCGCACCGCGTGCAGAAGGTCTACCAGGACAACCGGGACCTGAGCCGGTACGCCAACTTCAACTACAGCGCCGGCGGTTCCCTGTACAACAACGGCGCCCGGTGCAACGTGAAGGTCTACAAGGAGAAGAACTTCCGCGGCCGCGGCTGGCCGCTGAACCGCGGCACCGGGTGGCGCGAGATCGGCGCCTGGAACCTGCCGCACATCTGGTCCAACAAGTGGTGCTGACGGGACCGCGATGACCCTCCGACGCCCGTCCGCCCTCGCGGCCCTGCTCGTCGGCGTCGGGGTCGGCGTCGGTGCGGCCCTGGGCGTCGCCGGATGCTCACCGTCCGGCGGCGCCCCCGCCTCGGCCCGCTCCGCGCCGCCGCCCGCCCCCTTCGGGGGCGTCACGGCCGCCGAGTCGGGCCGCGCCGCGGTCGCCCTGCACGCCGAGAACGAGCGACTGGTGGCCGCCTGCATGCGGGGCCGCGGTCTCACCTACCGGCCGCAGCCGTCGCGCCCCGGGGCCGACCGGCCCGAGCCGAATCCGTACGGCCTGCTCACACCGGCCGGGGCGGCGGCCGACGGGTACGGCGTCACGGGCGCCGCGCTCGCCGCCGGCCCGCCCGCCGACGCCAACGGGGACCGGGCCGCCGACCGGCGGTGGCAGGACGCCCTGTTGGGCACGGAGGCGCAGGAGCGGCGCCTGCCGATGCCCGACGGCAGCGAGTTCTTCTACCGTGCCGACTCGTGCGCGGTCCGGGCGGACCTGGCCCAGTACGGGCCGGAGTACCTGCGGCTGTCGAACACGTTCGTGGTCCTGGGCAACCGGGTCGTCGACGCCGTGGAGCGGGATCCGCGGTTCGTGCGTGCACGCGCCCGCTGGAGTTCCTGCATGACCGCGGCGGGCCACCCGTCCACCGCGCTCACCGATCCCGTGACGGCGATCGGCCGGGAGCTCGACGCGGCGGGCACGGATCCCGCCGCGGTGCACGCCGTGGCGGGGCGGGAGCTCGACGTGGCGCGCACCGACGCCGGTTGCCAGGCACGCGCCGGCCTGGCCGACGCCGTGGCGGCGGCCCAGTCCGACGCCGAAGGACGCGTCGGCGGTGCGTACGTACGCGACCTGGCCACACTGCGGGCCGTGCGGGCGAGGGCCCGGGCGACGGCCCTGGCCGCGGCCGGGGCCCGCGCGTGACCAGACCGGGCCCGCCGCGGGGGGGCAGCGATCGCGGGGGGGGCGCGGGGGGGGGGCGCGGGGGGCGCGCAGTCCGGGCCCGGGTCCGGGCGTGCCCGGCGGATCATGCCGGGGCCGGCCTGCCGTGGCCCCCTACGTGCCGCGCGCGGGTCGGACCAGCCCCGTCTCGTACGCCGTCACGACGGCCTGCGCCCGGCTGTCCAGGCCGAGTTTGCTCATGGTCCGGTTGAGGTGGGTCTTGACCGTGGCCTCGCTGATCGAGAGCCGGCCGGCGATCTCGCCGTTGGACAGCCCGCGCCCGGTCAGCTGGAGCACCTCCCGCTCACGGGTGGTCAGCGCGGCCAGGTCCGCCGGGGGTTCGACGTCCGGCGCGGGCTCCGGGCGCGGGGCGAAGGCCTCGACGAGGCGCCGGGTGACGCTGGGCGCGAAGAGGGCGTCCCCACCGCGCACGGCCGCCACCGCGGCCAGCAGGCGCTCCGGTCCGGAGTCCTTGAGCAGGAAGCCGCACGCCCCGGCGCGCAGCGCCCCGTACACGTACTCGTCGAGGTCGAAGGTGGTCAGGATCAGGACCCGGGGCGGCGGGTCCTCGGCCTCCGCGAGGATCCGCCGGGTCGCCTCGATGCCGCCCATGCCGGGCATCCGGATGTCCATGAGGATCACTTCGGGCCGTGTCCGGGCGGCCAGTTCGACGGCTTCGGCGCCGTCGGCGGCCTCGCCGACCACCTCGATGCCCGGGGCCGCCCGCAGCAGTCCGACCAGTCCGGCCCTGATGAGGAACTGGTCGTCCACGACGAGCACCCTGGTCATTGTGCTGTGTCGTCTCCCTGGCCGGGGGCCCGCGCGGCGGTCGGCAGGGTCAGGCTCACCGCGAATCCCCCCTCGTGCCGCGGGCCGATGCTGATCGTCCCGCCGTAGAGCTTGGCCCGTTCCCGCATGCCGATCAAGCCGTGTCCACTCCCGGGCGGGAGGTTGGCCGGAACCGCACCCCCGCCGTCGTCGGTGATCTGCACCGTCACCTCCCGCCGCCCATAGGTGAGTTCGACGGTCGTGCGGGCCCCCGGGGCGTGCTTGAGCACGTTGGTGAGTGCCTCCTGGGTCACGCGGTACACGCACAGGCCGGTGCCCGGCGCGAGCGGCCGCGGCCGGCCGACCACGCGGAGGTCCACCTCGGCGCCGCCGGCCCGGACGCGGGCCACCATCTCGTCGAGCCGGTCGAGGCCGGGTACGGGGGCCAGCGGGGCGGCGTCGGCCTCGTCGGTCCGCAGCAGGGCGAGGACGCGGCGCAGTTCCTCCAGGGCCTCGCCGCTGGTGCTGGTGATGGTGGCGAGGGCGGTGCGCGCGGTCGCGGCGTCCGAGTCGATGACGTACCAGGCGAGGCTGGACTGCACGGATATCACCGCCATGTGGTGGGCGACCACGTCGTGGAGTTCCCGGGCGATCCGACCGCGCTCGGCCGCGACCTCGCGACGGGCCCGCTCCGCCTGTTCGGCACGCAACCGGCGGGTGAGCTCCGCGGAGCGGCGGGCGAGCCAGCCGAAGCGCCACATGACGGCCGGGAAGACGAGCGCCTGGCCGGCGACCGAGACCATGTTGGAGTCGGGTCGCAGCAGCCCCGCGTAGATCCACACCGCGGCCATCAGGCCGGCGCAGAGGCCGGTGGTGCGTGCCCTGCGGGTGGAGGCGACGGTGTAGAGCGCGAGCATGGGGCCGAAGGAGCTGACCACGGGCCAGTAGCCGGCCGTGACGTACGCCGTCCAGACGAGGTCGACGAAGAGGCAGACCGTGACCGGGCCGCGGGTGCGCAGGACGAGCGGCAGGTGCAGGGCGGCCACGAGGGCGTATCCGGTGCCGTCCAGCGCGGGCCAGCCCTGCTCCGGGGCCTCCTGCGCCAGGAGGACGGCAAGGCCTGCGATCGCCGCCGCGACCAGCGCGTCGGCGAGGAGGGGGCGGATCCGCATTGCCGCAGGGTAGCCGCGTGCGCACGACGGCGCGTCAACCTCCCGCGGTACCGCGGGAGGTTGATCCCGGGCCCTGCGCGGGCCCGGCGGGGAGCCGCCCGGCGATCACACGGCATGTCCGGTCAGCTGTCTTCCCCCTGGGCGCGGGCCCGCTCCGAGTTCGTCCGGACCAGGGCATGGTGGTCCTCGATCATGAGCAGCGAGTACCGGCCCCTTGCGGCCGTCAGCCTGAGGCCCGCGCGTCCGGCTTCCAGTCCCGGGCGAGGAGGCCGAGCAGCACCTCGTCCACGAACTCCCCCAGCACCCAGGCCGAGGAGCGCAGCACGCCCTCGCGGACGAAGCCGTTGCGCTCGGCGGAGCGCAGCATCGCAGTGTTGTCCGACAGCGTCTCGATCTGGAGGCGGTGCAGGCCGCGGACGACGAAGCCGTAGTGGCACAGCGCCGCGACCACGTCGGTTCCGTAGCCCTTGCCGCGCGCGGACGGCAGCAGGCCGAGCCCGATGTGCGCGCCGCGGTTGTGCGTGTCGATGCCCCAGAGCGTGGCCGCGCCGACGAGGGTGCCCCCCGCCAGCTCGACGACCGAGAACGCGACGCTCCCCTGCGCCGTCTCGTCCACCACGAGCCGCGGGTCCTTCGAGGTGGGCGACAGCGGCCGCCACGGTCCGCCTTCGGCCCGCGCGGCGTTGACCACGTCGTTGTAGAGCTCGGTCCGCAGGACCGGGATGTCGTCCTCGTGCCGGGCCCTGAGCCCGACCTTGGTACCACTCAGCATGCGGCCTTCCTATCCCGGCCGGGCGGTGGCGGCCAACCGGTTTTCGGGCGCCACCGGTTGCAGGGGGGCGGCGCCGGCGGCCGCCGGGCCGCCGCTCCCTGCGTGCCGGTCGTCACTCCCAGTCGTCCCAGGGGGCCGGCTCGTCGTCGAAGGGCGGCTCCTCGTCGTCGAACGGCGGACCGTCCGGGGCGGCGGAGGGGCCGGCGCCGCCGGCGGGCGGGGTCGCCGGGCCGGACGGGGCGCCGGGATCCCCGGGGGCGTCGGCGCCGGACGCGGGGGCGCCGGACGCGGGGGCGCCGGACCCGGCCAGGGTCGCCAGGACGCCCTCGCCGTACTTCGCCAGCTTGGCCTCGCCGACGCCGCCGACGGTCCCCAGCTCCTCGATCGTGGCGGGCAGCTGCGTGGCGATCTCCCGCAGGGTCGCGTCGTGGAACACCACGTACGCCGGTACGCCCTGCTCCTTCGCCGTGGCGCCGCGCCAGGCGCGCAGCGCCTCGAAGACGGGGACCGCGGCGGCCGGCAGGTCGACCGGTACGCGGGCGCCCTTGCCGGAGCGGGAGCCGGAGCCGGACTCCTTGCGGGGCGCGGCGGCGGCCTTCTCCTTCCGCATCGAGACGGTGCGGCGGCCGCCCAGCACGTCGCCGCTGGCCTCGGTGAGGACCAGGGTCCCGTAGTCGCCCTCCACCGCGAGCAGGCCGAGCGCCAGCAGCTGGCGCACGACGCCCCGCCACTCCGCGGTGCTCAGGTCCGCCCCGACGCCGAACACCGAGAGCGCGTCGTGGTCGAACTGGATGACCTTGGCGGTCTTCTTGCCCTGCAGGATGTCGATGACCTGGCCGGCGCCGAACTTCTGGCGCCGCTCCCGGGCCAGCCGCCACACCGTGGACAGGAGCTTCTGCGCGGCGACGGTGCCGTCCCAGGACTCGGCCGGCGTCAGGCAGGTGTCGCAGTTGCCGCAGGGCGTGCCGGACTGCCCGAAGTAGGCGAGCAGCCGCACCCGGCGGCAGTCGACCGTCTCGCACAGGGCGAGCATGGCGTCGAGGTGCATGCCCAGGGAACGGCGGTGCGCCTCGTCGCCCTCGGAGCCGTCGATGAGCTTGCGCTGCTGGACCACGTCCTGCAGCCCGTACGCGAGCCACGCCGTGGCGGGCTCGCCGTCGCGTCCGGCGCGGCCGGTCTCCTGGTAGTAGCCCTCGACCGACTTGGGCAGGTCGAGGTGGGCGACGAAGCGCACGTCGGGCTTGTCGATGCCCATGCCGAAGGCGATCGTGGCGACCACCACGACGCCGTCCTCGCGCAGGAAGCGGGCCTGGTTCGCGGCGCGGGCGGCCGCGTCCATGCCGGCGTGGTACGGCACGGCGTCGATGCCGTGCTCCACGAGGAACGCCGCGGTCTTCTCGACGGAGGACCGGGACAGGCAGTAGACGACGCCGGCGTCCCCCGCGTGCTCGGTGCGGATCAGCTCCAGCAACTGCCGGGTCGGGTTGTTCTTGGGGACGATGCGGTACTGGATGTTCGGCCGGTCGAAGCTGGCGACGAAGTGCCGGGCGTCCTCCAGGCCCAGCCGGCCGGCGATCTCCGCGTGCGTGGCCTCGGTGGCCGTGGCCGTCAGGGCGATGCGGGGCACCTTGGGCCAGCGCTCGTGGAGCATCGACAGCGCCAGGTAGTCGGGCCGGAAGTCGTGGCCCCACTGGGCCACGCAGTGCGCCTCGTCGATCGCGAACAGGGACACGGTGCCCCGGTCGAGCAGCCGCTGGGTGCCCTCGGTGCGCAGCCTCTCCGGGGCCAGGTAGAGCAGGTCCAGCTCCCCGGCGAGGAAGGCCTGCTCGACGGCCTGCCGCTCGTAGGGGTCCTGCGTCGAGTTGAGGAAGCCGGCCCGCACGCCGAGGGCGGTGAGCGCGTCCACCTGGTCCTGCATGAGGGCGATGAGCGGGGAGACCACCACGCCCGTGCCCTCCCTGACCAGGGCCGGGATCTGGTAGCAGAGCGACTTGCCGCCGCCGGTCGGCATCAGGACGAGGGCGTCGCCGCCGCCCACGACCTGGTCGATGATCTCCTGCTGCTCGCCGCGGAACGAGCTGTATCCGAAGACACGGTGGAGCACCTGCAGCGAAGGGTCTGAGATCTCGGGGGAAGCGTCCGGAAGGGCCATCCGAGAAGCCTATCGGCAGCCGCGGACACCCCGTGCCGGTCGGCCGGGGCCTGTGGACGGCGCGCAACCGCCGGAGGGCGGTCGGCCCCTCCGGCGGTTGCGCGGTCGGCGGTGCGGCGGGTGCGTGCCGGCGTCACTTCCCGATCTTCTTGAGGACCTCCTTCTTGATGTCCTTCTTGATGTTCTTGACCGTGCCGCCGGCACCCGTGGCGTCGCCGCTCACGGAGGTCGCGTCACCGGTGTTGACCGCGTCGGCGCTGGCGTCGCCGCCCTTCGCGTTGCCCGTGCTGATCGTGCACTTGCCCTTGCAGCTGTTGTTGCCCGTGTTGGCCGCGCCCGCCGGGAGGGCGACACCACCACCGACCAGGGCCACGGAAGCACCGGCGAGAACGAGGCGACGGGTCGAAAAACGAGCGAACATGGCAATTCTCCATTCGGAAGGAAAGGGTCTCGGGAATGTTTCCCGAGGGATTCTTTTGGATGGTTTCTCCGCCTTCTGCTTTCCGGGTTTCCCCGGTGAGGGCGTACTTCAAATAAACCCGGTCCGGGCCCCCGCGTCACGCCACTTGAATACGGGACTTGACGCCGTCTCGCGGATCTTGGTAAAAGCCTTCGGGCACCGTGGCGGGAATCCCTTGCGGAAGCTCCCGAAGGGCCCGGCGGGCCGGCGGGGGGGCCGGGCGGAGAAGGCCCGGGCGGGCGGAACACGCCGCGCCCGGCGGGGTTCTGTCGACCGGGTGATCCGCGCGATAACGTCGCCCTCGCATGGCCCCGGCGTCCGCACGGCATGGGACGTTTCCGGCCGGAACCCGCGGCGCCCGTCCGCTTGGCCGCGGGCGAAGACCTCGCACGAGAATCCCGGAGAATTCCGATGAACGAGCGTTCCTGGACCCGTCGTTTCGTGCTCGCGGCGGCTTCCGTGGCCCTGGTCGGCGGCGGGGTCGCGTTCCCGGCGACCGCGGCGGCCGCACCGGCGGTCCCGCACTACGCCGTGACCTTCACCCACGACGGCGGCGTCCTGGTCGTCGACGGCGCCGGCGGCTGCGCCGGGCTGTGCCACGACTCCGACAACACCGCCGCGGGCGACGGTCTCTCGGCCGGCTGCACGGGCCTGTGCCACGGCAGCACGAACACCGCCGTGGGCGAGGGGGCGTCGGGCGTCTGCCGGGGCCTGTGCGACGACAGCGTCAGCACCACGGTCGGGAACGGCGCGTACAACGAGTGCGCGGGCCTGTGCGGCACCAGCACCAACACCGCCGCCGGCGACGGCGCCTTCAACGTGTGCAACGGTCTGTGCCTCGGCAGCGTCAACACCGTCGCCACCGCCGACGTGGTCAGCGGCGGCAGCCACCGGACGGCCGAGGCCCCGATCGGCCAGCGCGCCCGGCGCGGCGGTGACGACGAGGGCCGCGGCGGCGACCAGAACAACAGCCGGGGCGGCGACGCCACCGCGGTGAGCGGCGACGCCAACGCCGCCAACACGACCGTCGGCGGCGAGGCCGCCTCCGGCGCCGCCACCTCGGGCGGCGTGGGCACCTGCATCGGCCGGTGCACGATCACCACGGGCAACGCCACCAGCGGAAACGCCAGCGCCGACGCGGCGAACGCCGGCGACTCGACGGCCGTGAGCGGCGACGCGACCGCGGTGGGCGGCAACGGCTGACGGACGGAGCACGGCAGAGGCGGACGCCGGAGGGGCTGCGGCCTCTCCGGCGTCCGTGTGTCGGGGCGCCCGGGGGAGCGGGCGGGCCCCCGGCCCTCACTTGCCGATCTTCTTGAGGACCTCCTTCTTGATGTCCTTCTTGATGTTCTTGACCGTGCCGCCGGCACCCGTGGCGTCGCCGCTCACGGAGGTCGCGTCACCCGTGTTGACCGCGTCGGCGCTGGCGTCGCCGCCCTTCGCGTTGCCCGTGCTGATCGTGCACTTGCCCTTGCAGCTGTTGTTGCCGGTGCGCCGGGAGGGCGACACCACCACCGACCAGGGCCACGGAAGCACCGGCGAGAACGAGGCGACGGGTCGAAAAACGAGCGAACATGGCAATTCTCCATTCAAACTGTCGGGCAATGTGCCGGCCCTTTTCGTTTCCGGGGTTCCCCGGTGGGGCCGTGCTTCAAATAAACCGTCCCGGCCGCGGACCGTCACGCCACTGCAATACGGGACTTGACTCCCGCGAGGGCGCACGGTAAAAGCCCCGACCGGATCTCGGAGTCCCCGTTCCTGCTCCGGCATCCGCACTCCTGTCAAGTGACGAATGGCCGTGACTGTGGCCCGCGGCCCCGGCCGGGCACGGTGGCATTCGACCCTCCTGCGCAAGGGCAGGGGCGAATCGCCGAAGGACCATCCGTCATGACCGACATCGCCATCACCGGACTCGGCTGCCGATTTCCCGGCGCCCCCGACGTCCGCGGTTACTGGGAGCTGTTGCTGAGCGGGGAGCGGCAGTTCGCGCCCGTGCCTCGGGAGCGCTGGGACCACGCCGCGTTCCACGACCCGTCCGGCGACCGGTCGGACCCCCACACCGCGTACACCGACCAGGTGGCCTTCCTGGACGGCGTGGACCGCTTCGACGCCTTCCACTACGGGATACCGCCCGCCCGGGCCCGGGCCATGGACCCGCAGCACCGGCTGATGCTCGACGTGGCCCGCGAGGCCCTCGACGACGCGGGGCTGGGCCGGGGCGACTTCGACCGGGAGCGCACGGGGGTGTTCGTCGGCATGTCGGTGTCCGACTACAAGGACCTCATGGCGGCCCCCCTCCGGGCCATCGCCCTGGCCGCCGAGACCGGGGGCGACCTGGGCGCCGTCCGGGAGCGGGCGGCCCGGCTCGGCGGCTTCCAGCCCTTCTCGCTGCCCGGCAGCCTGCTGAACATGGCGCCGGGCGCCATCAGCCGGCAGTTCGACCTCGGTGGCCCCAGCCTCGCCGTCGACGCCGCCTGCTCCGGCTCGCTGGTCGCCCTGGACCAGGCGGTGGCCCAGCTGCGGCAGGGGACCTGTCGGCTCGCCGTGGTCGGCGGCGTGTTCCTGAACCTCACCCCGGAGGGCCTGATCGGCTTCTCCGCGCTGCGGGCGCTGTCCGCGAGCGGGGTGTGCCGCCCCTTCGACGAGCGGGCCGACGGCTTCGTCCTCGGCGAGGGCGCCGGCGCGGTCGTCGTACGGCCGCTGGCCGACGCGCTGGCCGCCGGCGACCGCGTCTACGCCGTGGTCCGCGGCATCGGCTCGGCCAACGACGGTGCCGCTCCGGGGCCGCTGGCCCCCACCCCCGAGGGACAGCTGCGGGCCATGCGCCGGGCCTACGACGACGCCGGCCTCCCGCCCTCCTCGGTGGGCTTCATCGAGGCGCACGGCACCGGCACCACGGTCGGCGACCGCGCCGAGGTGGAGGCCCTGCGCCGGCTGCGCACCGAGTACCCCGACGACGACCCGGCCCTGTGCTACCTCGCCTCCGGCAAGGCCCTCATCGGGCACGCGCTGTCGGCGGCGGGGATCGCGGGCCTGATCAAGACGGCCCTGGTCGTCCACCACGGCACGATCGTGCCGCAGCCGGACACCAGCCCCGCGCCCGACCTGGGCATCCCGGCAGCCGGCCTGCGGATCGCCGACACCGCGCGGCCCTGGCCGGGGGCCGACCGGCGGCGCGCCGCGGTCAGCTCGTTCGGCTTCGGCGGCACCAACGTCCACGTGGTGCTGGAGGAGCCGCCGGCCCCGGCGCCCCCGGCCCCGCCCGCCCCCCGCACCGCGGCGCGTCCCTCCGTACGCCCGGCGGCTCCCGCCCGCTGCGTCACGGCCGCGTCCCTGCGCGCCGGCACCGCCTGCGCACCGGTCACGCCCGCGGCCGCGGCGTCCGTACCCGCCGACGCCGTCCCCGCGGCGTCCGTCCCCGCGTCCCTCCCCACCGTGGCCGTCCCCGCCGCGTCCGTCCCCGCGGCGTCCGTCCCCGCCGTCTCCGCCCGGGCGGTGTCCGTACCCCACGCCTCCGGCTCCGACGCCGCGCCCGTACCGCAGCTCGTGCTGCTCACCGCCGGCAATCCGGAGCTCCTGGACCGGCACGTCGGCGAGGTGCTCGACACCGTCCGGCGCACGCCCCGGCTCCCGGTCGCGGCGCTCGCCCACACGCTCGGCGGGCGCCGGCCGCTGACCGCCCGGCTGGCGATCGTGGCGTCCGACACGGAGACGTTCGTGCGGCGGCTGCTCCGGGCCCGCCGGCAGTGGGCCGACGGTGTCCGGGGCGACCTCGGCGACGGCGCCTTCGCCGCCGACGCGCCGCTGCCGGCCGGCCGGCGCCGGATCTGCTTCGTCTTCCCCGGCCAGGGCAGTCAGCGGCCGGGCATGATGCGGGACCTGTACGAGCGGTTCCCCGCCTTCCGGGAGACGGTGGACGCCCTCGGCGCGGTGGCCCGCCGGGAGGGCGGCCCCGACCCCGCCGAGCTGCTGTACGGCCGGGCGTCCGCCGCCCCGGCCGACGACGAGGAGCTGCGGCGGCGCCTCGCCGGGACCGACGTGTGCCAGCCCCTGCTCGGCACCCTCCAGCTCGCGGCCGCCCGCCTGCTGGCCGACCACGGCATCGCCCCCGACCTCACCCTCGGGCACAGCGCGGGGGAGTTCGCGGCCGCCGCGGCCGCCGGGGCCGTCACCGGTGAGGAGGTCGTCCGGCTGCTCGCCCACCGGGGCCGGGCGCTCCGGGAGGCCGAGCCGGAGCCGCGGGGCGGGATGCTCGCCGTGCAGAGCGACAAGGACACCTGCCGGCGCCTGGTCGACGGCATCGACGACGTGTGGCTCGCCTGTTTCAACGAGCCGCGCCAGGTGGTGGTCAGCGGCACCCTGCCCGGGCTCGCCGCGGTACGGCGGGCCTGCGCGGCGGCGGGCATCACCACCAAGGCCCTGGACGTGTCCAACGCCTTCCACTCGCCGCGGCTGGCCACCGCACGGGAGGCCATGAGCGCCGGGCTCGCCGGGCTCCGGATCGCCCGGCCCGTCCTGCCGTTCGTCTCGTCCGTGGACGCGGCGGTCTGCACCGACGCCTCCCGGCTGCGGGAGCTGTGGGCCCGGCACGCGTCGGCGCCCGTGCGCTTCGGCGAGGCCGTCCGCACCGCCCACGACGGCGGCGCCCGCGTCTTCGTCCAGGTGACCGGCGGCGGCTCGCTGCTGCGGGCCGTGGGCCGCAACCTCACCGGCCTCGACGGCGTGCAGGTCGTCGCCGCGTCCGGAGCGGAACCGGACGACGGGCGCGGCTTCGTGCACGGCCTCGCCCGGATGGCGGTCCTGGGCGCCCCGGTCGACCCGCGCGTCCTGGTGCCCGCCGAGCACCGCCACGCCCTCGACCTGCCGGTGGCACGGCTCGACCCCCAGTCGTACTGGGTGCCGCGGCGGCGCGCCGCCGCGGTCGGCGGCCCCGCCGGAACCCGACCGGCGGCGCCGGCGGGGCGGGACGCCGCAGGCGAATCCCTTCCGGGCGTCCCGCCCGTACCGAACGAGGAGACCCCGATGAACCACCCGATGGACAACCTGATGCACGAGCTGCTCCAGCTGGTCCAGCAGCAGGTCACGCTGCTCACCGGCCTCGCCGCGACCCTTCCCCCGCCGCCCGCCGGCCCGACCGCCCCGGCCACCCCCACCACCCCGACCGCCTCGGCCTCCCCGGCCTCCGCACCCGCCCCGGTGCCGGACCGCGTGGAACCCGTCGCGGCGGTGGCCCAGGAACCGGCCGTCGTACCGGCGCCCGCCGAGCCGGCCGCGGCCGGCGCCCCGGCGGACGGAGGGCCGCCGCCCGGCGCCGACGCGGTCACCGGGGCCGTGTTCGCGCACGTGGCGCGGATCAGCGCCTTCCCGGTGGACCGGCTGCGCGCCGACCAGCTGCTCGTCGACGACCTCGGCTTCGACTCCCTGATGCTGACCGACCTGTTCACCTCCCTCCGGAGGCTGTGGCCCGACCGGGCGCTCGACGAGCGCGCGGCCGACCGGCCGACCGTCGGCGGGATCGCGGCCCTGCTCTCGGGCGGTACGGCGGACCCGGCCCCGGTACCCGTCCCCGCCCAGCGCGACCACGCGCCCGAACCCGCCCCCGCGCCCGCCCCCGAACCCGGACCCGGACCCGAACCCGAACCCGAAGCCCCGTCGGCCGGCCCGCCCCCCGTCTCCCCCGACGGACCGACCGGCACCCCGCCACCGGACGAGCACACCCGCATCGAGTGCTTCCCCGAGGTCGCCGCGCACGCCGAGCGGGTGTCCGTGCTCACCGGTCTCGGCCTCCCCAACCCGTACTTCCTCGTCCACGAGGGCGGCATGACGGACACCACCGTCGTCGACGGCCGGGAGCTGCTCTCCTTCGCGGGCTACAACTACCTGGGCCTGGCCACGCACCCGCAGGTGAGCGCGGCCGCGCAGGAGGCGGTCGGCCGCTACGGGACGTCGGTGTCCGCCAGCCGGCTGCTGTCCGGCAGCCGGCCGCCGCACGGGGAGCTGGAGGCCGCGCTCGCGGACCTGCTGGGCCGCCCGGCCGCCCTGACCCTCGCCAACGGCCACGCCACCAACGTCACCCTGATCGGGCACCTGGTCGGCCCGGGCGACCTCGTCGTCCACGACGCCCTCGCCCACGACAGCATCCTCCAGGGCTGCCGCCTCTCCGGCGCCACCCGGCGGCCCTTCCCGCACAACGACGCGGCCGCGCTCGACGCCCTCCTCGCGCAGGTCCGCCACCAGTACCGGCGGGTGCTGGTCGTGATCGAGGGCGTGTACAGCATGGACGGCGACATCGCCGACCTGCCCGCCCTGGTCGAGGTCAAGCGCCGGCACGGCGCGCTGCTGATGGTCGACGAGGCGCACAGCATCGGGGTGATCGGCGCGACCGGGCGCGGGATCGGCGAGCACTTCGGCACCGACCGGTCGGACGTCGACCTGTGGTCGGGCACGCTGTCCAAGGCCCTGGCGAGCTGCGGCGGCTACGTCGCGGCGGCCCGCCCCGTCGTCGAGTACCTGCGCTACACCCTCCCCGGCTTCGTCTACAGCGCCGGGATGACCCCGGCCGACACCGCCGCGACGCTGACCGCGGTGCGGCTGCTGCGGGCCGAGCCGGAGCGGGTGACGCGACTCTCGGAGAACGCCGCACTGTTCGCCCGCCTGGCGCGGGAGGCCGGCGTCGACACCGGGGACAGCCACGGAACGGCGATCGTGCCGTGCATCGTCGGGGACTCGGTACGGACCCTGCGGCTGGCCGAGGCGCTGTTCCGGCAGGGCATCAGCGTCAACCCGATCCTCCATCCGGCCGTGCCGGAGGAGCTGGCCCGGCTGCGCTTCTTCGTGACCCGTGACCACACCGCCGACCAGATCCGCCGGACCGTGACCGCGCTGGCCCGCGCGTCGCGCCGGCCCGCCCCGGCCCCGGCCGCCTGACCCGCACCGCTGAGAGGACCACCGCCATGGACACCACCGCCGTACCCGCCGCGACCGACTGCGCCGCCGCCTTCGCCCCGCTCGCCCCGGATCGGATACTCCGCTGGGGCGGAGCCGGCCTCGTCGTCGCCCGCCGCCCCGACCTCACCCACCGGCCGCTGCGCCTCTCGTCCGCCGAGCGGGGCGTGGTGCGCGGGCTGCCGGCCTGGCGCCGGGGCGAGTGGATGGCCGGCCGGCTGCTCGCCAAGCGCCTGGTCGGCGCGGCCGTCGGCGCGCCCGAGGCCGACGTCGAGGTGCTGCCGCGGGAGGACGGCAGCCCGTACGTCGTCGTCGCCGGCAGCCCGCTCCCCGCACTGCACCTCTCCATCAGCCATACGGCCGGCCACGTAGCGGCGGCGATCGCGCCCGACCCGGTCGGCGTGGACCTGTGCGAGACCGGCTCCGCCCCCGCCGTCCGCCGCGTCGCCGACCACGTGCTCTCCGCCGAGGAACTGGCCCTCGTCGACACCGGGCGGCCGGAGGCGCTGGCCGGCGCCTGGGCGCTGAAGGAGGCGGCGGTCAAGGCCGACCGGGAGGGCGTCCACGGCCCGGCACCGCGCCGGATCGTCATCACGGGCCTGCGGCCGCCGGCCCTCAGCGGGCCGCGGCGGGCGATGGTGTGGCAGGTCGGCGACGCGGTCCTCGCCCTGGTGCTGGTACGGCCGGGCCGGCCGCCGGGGCACCCCGGGGGCGGGCCGGAACGACCGGGACCGTGAGCCGGCGGGTGCACTGCGTTGGTGCTCTTCGGCCCGCTGGATCATGCTTGTCATTGGACCCCTGGCCATGCAGGTTCCCGTCGCGCGGCGGAACCACTGGAACGAGCGAGGGCGAGATGAGCGGCGATGGATCGACTGCCCACCCCTCCCGGTGAGGGGCCCGAGGAGCCGGACTCCTCCGCCGAGCCGGCGTACACGGCCACGGCCAGCATCGACGAGCAGGGCATCGTCACCGAGTGGAGCGAGGGTGCCCGCCGCCTGCTGGGCCACGAGTCCTCCGACATCGTGGGGCGGCCCGCCGTCCACCTGCTCGCGGACGCCCCCGGCGATCCCGCCCGGCTGATCCCGTCCGGGGCGGAGCTGTGGAGGGGCACCGTGGCACTGCGGCACCGGGACGGCCACCGGCTGCACCGGGCGCTGATCGCGCACCGCTGGACGTCCAGCGGTGGTACCACGAAGTGGTTCCTCGTCTCCGCGGTGCCCGGGCGGCCCCGCAGCGCCTGGGAGGCGTCGCTGCGGGACTGGGCGTTCGCGCAGTCGCCGTGCTTCCTCGCGGTCTTCGACGAGGACCTGCGGCTGGTGCGGGCGAACGCCGCCATGGAGCGCCTGCTGGGGCTGGCCGAGGAGGAGATGCGCGGTCTGCGGCTGCCGGAGATCGCCCCGGACCCCGTGAGCGACGAGACCGAGCGGCGGATGCGGCTGGTCCTGGAGACGGGTGAGCCGCAGTACGTGGCGGCGTTCGTGCGCGCCGCGGGCGCGGGCGACAGCCCCGGGAACGCCTGGGCTACCGAGCTGGACCCGCTGCGGGACCCGGAGGCCCGGGTGCGCGCGGTGTGCCTGACCGCCCACGACATGAACGCCCTGCAGGGCGCCCGGCAGCGCACCCTCCTGCCGGACGAGGCCGCCGCCCGCATCGGCACCACCCTGGACAGCGGCCGGACCGCGCAGGAGCTGGCCGACGCCGCCGTACCCCGGATCGCCGACTTCGCCGTCGTGGACCTGCTCGAACCCGCCCCGCGTCCCGACACCGCCTCCGCGGGCCCGGCCGCGGGACCGGTCACCGTGTGCCGCACGGCGGTGCGCTCGGCCGCCGGGACGGGCCCGCGGCCGCGGGTCGGGGTCGGCGAGACGACCGTCTACGCGTCGCCGTCGCCGCCCACCGAGGCGCTGGCCAGCGGTCGCGGCGCCGTCTACGCGACGGCCGACCCGGCCGTCGCGCAGTGGCTGGCCCAGGACCCCGAGGCGGCCTGGCTCGGCGGGAACGGCACGCACTCCGTGCTGGTGGTGCCGCTGCGGGCCGGCGGCACGGCCCTCGGCGTCGCCCTCCTCAGCCGTGACGAGGGCCGGGAGCCGTTCCAGCCGGAGGACCTGTGGCTGGCGGAGGAGCTGGCGACCCGGGCGGCGGTGGGCATCAACAAGGCGCGCCGGCACACCCGGGAGCACACCAGCACCATGACCCTGCAGCGCAGCCTGCTCCCGCACAAGCTGCCCGACCACCCGGCGCTGGAGATCGCCTCCCGCTACCTGCCCGCCGGCACCGAGGCCGGCGTGGGCGGGGACTGGTTCGACGTCATCCCGCTGTCCGGGGCGCGGGTGGCCCTGGTCGTGGGCGACGTCGTCGGCCACGGCATGCGGGCCGCCGCCACCATGGGCCGCCTGCGGACGGCGGTGCGCACCCTCGCCGACGTCGACCTGCCGCCCGACGAGCTGCTGACCCACCTCGACGACCTGGTGATCCACCTGTCGGCCGACGAGGGCGAGCGGGAGGCCGGCGGCGAGGCCGCCGGCGGCATCGGCACCACCTGTCTGTACGTCGTCTACGACCCGGTCAGCCGCCGCTGCACGCTGGCCCGGGCCGGCCATCCGCCGCCGGCCGTGGTCTCCCCCGACGGTTCCGTCTACCTCCTGGACGTGCCGGCCGGGCCACCGCTGGGCCTGGGCGGCCTGCCCTTCGAGACGGTCGAGACGGAGCTTCCGGAGGGCAGCGTGCTCGCGCTGTACACCGACGGCCTGCTCCAGGCCCGTGACCACGACATCGACGAGGCCCTGGACAGCATGTTCGGCGCGCTGCTGCGGCCGGCCAGCACGCTGGACACGGTGTGCGACCGGGTGCTGACGGCGCTGCTGACGCACCGGCCCGACGACGACGTGGCGCTGCTCGTGGCGCGGACCCGGGCCCTGCACGCCGACCGGGTGGCGGTCTGGGACCTGGAGTCCGACCCCTCGGTCGTCTCCGACGCCCGCCGCAACACCACCGACCAGTTGGAGGCCTGGGGCTTGGAGGAGGCCTCGTTCGTCACCGAGCTCCTGGTCAGCGAGCTGGTCACCAATGCCATCCGGTACGGGCAGCCGCCCGTCCAGCTCCGCCTGATCCACCAGGACACCACCCTGATCTGCGAGGTCTCCGACTCGGGCAGCACGGCGCCGCGGATGCGCCGGGCGCGGACCTTCGACGAGGGCGGCCGCGGGTTGTTGCTGGTCGCGCAGCTGGCCCAGCGCTGGGGCGCCCGGCCGGCGCCGGTGGGCAAGACCATCTGGGCCGAGCAGTCCCTGACCGGGGTCCCCGAGCTGCCGATCGCGGCGTTCTGAGCCGCGGGGACGTGCGCGGCGGGGATGCGGTTCCTCCGTCCGGGGGTCCTGTGACACGGCGGTGACAAACGGCGGACAGCGCCATGACGTGGGGCGGTCAAGCTCTTCAGTAGCGGACAAAAGCGACATCCCATCGCAAGTCCCCTGCTTCCGAGGACGTGAGCAGAGATGACCGAACCGATGCGTCGGAGGAAATCCCATGAGCCTCACCCTGACCGCCCCGCAGGTCGAAGCCCCCACCACCTCGCTGGCCCCGCGTGAGCAGGAGGCCCTGCGCCACATCGCCGCCGGCTGCACGTACCTGCAGACCGCCCGCAACATGGGCCTCTCGAAGCACACCGTCGACGCCTACCTGCGCCGCATCCGGGCCAAGCTGAACATCAGCACCACGGCGGAGATGACCCGCCTGGCCGTCGCGATGGGCCTGTGAGGCCCGACCGCCGCACCGGAACCCGCACCACCGACACTGCGAACCCCGCCCCCGAAGGGCGGGGTTCTTCGCCGTCCGCGCACTTCGGGGCGGCCCCGCACGGCACGGAGGCCGGCCCTGTCAGCACGGGGTGGGCCCGGGCTCCCCCTCAGCCGCCCGCCGGACCGCGGAACACCGGCCCGGCCCAGGCCGGGGGCTCGGGCGGCGGCCCGTCCTCCGCCGGGGCCCCGCCCGCCCCGGCCTCCCGCCGGGCCGGATCCGCGGCGCGCTCCCCACCGCCCGAGGCGACCCGCAGCGCGGCCACGAACTCCAGGCAGGTGGCGAACCGGTCCTCCGGAACCTTCGACAGGGCCTTCGCCACCACCTCGGCCGCGGCGGGCCCGACCTCGGGCCGCCGCTCGCCGAGGGGCGGCGGTTGGTCGTACTGGTGCGCCCACAGCAGGGCCATGTCCTCGTCCCGCTCGAAGACGGGACCGCCGGCGAGGGTCTCGTAGACGACGCAGGCCAGGCTGTACAGGTCGCACCGGCCGTCCACCGGGCGGCCGGAGATCTGCTCGGGGGCCATGTAGTCGAGGGTGCCGACGAACTCGCCCGCGGTGGTGAAGCCGGAGAGGGACAGGGACTTCTTCGTCAGCCCGAAGTCCGTGAGGTAGACGTGCTCGGGGTGCTCGTCGTCCGTGCCGGGGGCGACCAGGATGTTGGCGGGCTTGACGTCCCGGTGCACCAGGTCGTGCTCGTGGGCGGCGTCGAGCGCCGAGGCCACCTGGGCGGCGATGCGCAGGGCGGTGGCGACCGGGAGCGGGCCGTCCCGGTCCAGCAGGGCCCGCAGGTCGAGGCCGGAGACGTAGCGCATGGCGATGTAGAGGACGCCGTCGGTCTCGCCGGCCTCGAAGATCGGCACGATGTGCGGGTGGTCGATCGAGGCGGCGACCCGTGACTCGTGGGTGAAGCGGCGCCGGAAGGTGTCGTCGCGGGCCCGCTCCGGGGCGATCAGCTTGAGCGCGACCATGCGGTCCAGGCGCAGGTCCTTGGCGGCGTAGACGACGGCCATGCCGCCCCGGCCGAGCATGCGCTCGATCCGGTAGCCGGCGATCTGCTTGCCGATCAGGCCGGACGGGCGGCCCGTGTCGTAGACGCTCAGGTCGGATGCGGAGCCCATCGGACGCGCCTCACCCGGGCGGACCGGCGGCCCCGCGCCGCTCCGGACCCGTACCGCGACGTCGTCGCCTCGAATCTGCGTTCGAAACGACGGGGCACTTTCCCATAGTCGAAAGTGTATCCAGCCCGGCTGCCCCCGCCCGCTCGGCCTGGGCCGGCCGGGCGGGGCGGAGGCGCGGTCACGGGGTCAGGACGCCGGCGTCACGACGCCTCGGGCGTCACCGCGAGGGAGTGCAGGTAGCGCATGAGCGTCATGAGCACGTCGCGGCTGGAGTCACGGCGACGGGCGTCGCAGCGCACCAGCGGCACGGAGGCCGGCAGGTCGAGGGCGGCCCGCAGCTCCTCCAGGGGGTGCCGGGGCGACTCGGGGAAGTCGTTGACGGCGACCACGAACGGCACGCCCCGCTCCTCCAGACGTCCGATGACGTCGAAGCTGACCTCCAGGCGGCGGGTGTCCACGAGGACCACCGCCCCCAGCGCGCCCTCGAACAGCCCGCGCCACAGGAACCAGAACCGCTCCTGTCCGGGGGTGCCGAACAGGTAGAGGACCAGTTCCTCGTTGATGCTGATACGGCCGAAGTCCATGGCCACGGTGGTGGAGGTCTTGCCCTCGATGCCCTCGGTGTCGTCGACCCCGACGCCGGCGCGGGTCATCGTCTCCTCCGTGGTCAGCGGCCGGATCTCGCTCACCGACCCGACCAGGGTCGTCTTGCCGACCCCGAAGCCCCCCACGATCACCACCTTGACCGCGGCGACGGCGGTGGCCGGCAGCGCGTCCTCGCGCCGCGGCTCAGAGCTTTTGAAGTCCATCGATGACTGCCTCAATCAGTGCCAGGTCGGGGAGTTGGGCGGCGGGGACGGGGGCCCGGGACAGCACGTGCCCCGCGGCGAGCAGGTCCTCCAGCAGGACGGTGACCACGCTGACCGGCAGCCCGAGGTACGCGGAGATCTCGGCGACCGAGAGCGGTGACGCGCACAGCCGCATGATGGCCGCGTGCTCCGGCTGCATCCCGTTGCCGGGCCCCGACCTGGCGACGATGAGCGTCACCAGGTCGAGGCCGGCCGGTCGGGCCGCCCCGCTGCGGCCACCGGTGATCACGTAGAGCCGCTCGGGCCCCTCGTCCTCCCAGCCCCGGCCCGGGTCACTCACGCGGGCTGCTCCTCGTTGCGGGGCGGGCTGCTCAGATGCTCTCCGATACGCGCGACCAGGTCCCGCATGCGCTGGCCCATCAGCCCGGCGTCCACGCCCTCGTCGGCGAGCACGGCGAGGTAGGCTCCCGCGCCGGCGGCCATCAGGTAGAAGAAGCCGCCGTCCATCTCGATGACGACGAGCCGCATCCGGCCGTTGCTGTGCGGGAGTTCGGTGGCCACGGCACCGGCCAGGCTCTGCAGTCCGGCGCAGGCGGCGGCGAGCCGGTCCGCACTGTCGGTGTCGGCACCGTGCTGGGCCATGCGCAGGCCGTCGGCGGACAGGACGACGACGTTGCGGGTCTGCGGGACGCTCTCCGCCAGGTCCTTGAGCATCCAGTCCATGTTGGTCAGCTGGCGACTCATGCCTGTTCCCCCTTGTTCGCCGCGGCCGGCGATACGTCTGTGTGCTGGCTGGCCGTGCCGGTCCGGCCGGTGGCCGTACCGGGTGCGGTGGCGGTGGTGGTACCGGCGGTGGTCGTCGTGCCGGCGGCGGTCTGGCTCTCTCCGGACAGGCCGTTCTGGAAGGCGGCCAGCCATATCCCGGGCTGCACCTGCGGTGCGGGTTCCGGCTTCTGGTCCGGTGCGGTCGGTGCCGCGGGTACGGCCGGCTCGACGGCGGCCGGAGCCGCCGCGGGGGCCGCCACGGGCTGCACGGGCAGGGCCGGCGCCGCGGCGCGCTGCCGGCGGCGGCGCTGCGGCAGCCCGTTCGGGGTCCGCTCCGCCACCACGGGGGCGTCCTCGTCGGCCCGCCGGGGCCCGGTGGCCGGGCGCGGCCCGCGGTCCTCGGCGGCGGGGTCGAGGGCGGCGCGCGGGCCGGACGAGGTGCCGATGCCGTGCGCGACGCCGGTGGCCGCGGCGACGCTGGTGATGAGGTGCTGCGGGATGACGAGGACGGCCCGGACGCCGCCGTACGCCGAGGAGCGCAGCGACACCTGGAAGCCGTGCGCCTGCGCGAGGCGGCCGACCACGGCGAGGCCGAGGCGCGGGGTCTCCCCGAGGTCGTTGACGTCGATGCCCTGCTGGGCCTGGCGCAGCATCCGCTCGGCCCGCTTGCGGGCCTCCTCGCTCATGTTGACGCCGCCGTCCTCGATCTCGACGGCGATGCCCGCGTTCACGTCGACGGCGGTCAGGTGGACCTTGGTCTGGGGCGGGGAGTAGCGGGTGGCGTTGTCCAGCAGCTCGGCGAGGGCGTGGATGAGCGGTTCGACGGCGGTGCCGACCACGGCGACCTGGGACACCGAGTGCAGTTCCACGCGCTGGTAGTCGATGATCCGGGACATCGCGCCGCGCAGCACGCTGTAGAGGGGAACGGCCTTGGACCACTGGCGGCCCGGCCGGGCGCCGCCGAGGACGGCGATGGAGTCGGCGAGCCGGCCGATGAGCGCGGTGCCGTGGTCGAGCCGGAGCAGGTCGCCGAAGACGTCCGGGGTGCGGCCGTGCCGCTCCTCCATCTCCCGCAGCTCCTGGGCCTGCTGGTGGACGATCGCCTGGACGCGGCGGGCGATGTTGACGAAGGCGCGCTGCGCCGAGTCGCGCAGGTCCTCCTCGGCCACGACGGCCTCCGTCACCGAGCGCAGCACCGCCCGGTGGGCCGCCCTGAACTCGGGGGTCAGACCGGCCCCGTGGACGTCCTCGTCCGCCACGGACGCCAGTACGTCCTCGGGGAACTCCCCCTTGCGCAGCCGCTCCGCGACCGCGGGCAGCACCGCCTCGGCCAGCCGTACGGTCTCCGCCTCCTGCCGGGCGAGCAGGGTCCGCTGCTCGTCGACGGCGTCCCGGAGCGACGCGAGCGCCGCACCGCGCCGGGCGGCCACGGCGCACGCGAGCGCGACCGCGACGCACGCCACCGCGCCCGTCCACGCCACGGGGGTGCGGGCGGGCGCCGACACCAGGGCCACGGCCACCGCCGCGACGGCCGCTGTCACCACGGCGGGCACGGCCCATACTGCGGACGACGCTGGCCGTGGGCTGCCGGGCGACGATCCCTCTCGAACCATCAGAACCCTCAAACGATCGGAAAATAAAGATCCTTGGACAACGACCCGGTAGCTTATCCGCTCCGCGCACGGGTCTTGACAGCAGATCATGATCTGGACATGCCCACGGAATCGAAGTTCCGGTAGTTGGCCGAAACCCGATACCCCTTCCCCCGCAGCCCTGTTGGGGACCTTCCTGCCCGCGCCGTCGCCGGGACCGCCCGGGCCCGGCCCCGCGCTTGACGGGATCCCGTCGGTGCGGGGCCGGGTGCCGGGCGGTGGCCGGCGGGGTCAGAGTTCGCCGTCGGTCCTGAGGTCCAGGCGGACGTTGGTGTCCGCGGTGCCGTTGTTGGTCACGCAGGCGGTGTAGTAGCCGGGGCCGGGAAAGGTGCCCCAGGCGGAGCGGAGGTCCGCGGCCCAGCTGGTGACGAGCCCCGGGGAGCCGGTGCCGGGCACGGTGACGCCGTTGTACTGGAGCTTGAACTTCGCGCCCTGTCCCGTGGCCCGGCCGTCGGCGCGGACCTGGTACCCGGCGTACTGCTGGACGCAGCGCTGCTCGCCGGGGTGCAGCGTGCCGCCGAAGAACTGGCTGGCCGAGGCCGGCCCGGCGGCGGCGAACAGGGCCGCGGCGCAGGCCGCCACGAGCGAGGCGGCGGCGGTCGGACGGAGGCCGGTGCGCCGGCCGGTGGTGGTCCCCCGCCCGGTGGTGGCGGCGGTGGGCGTGCCGGCGGTCGTGGTCGTCTCGGACATGGTGCGTCCCTCCTGGTGGTTGGTGCGGCGTGGACCCCGGGGGCGGCCGGCTCGGGCGGCTTTCCCCTGGTCGGCACGGTTCCTCGCCCTCTCGGGCACTGCCCACGGTAGGAGCGGGCGCCATCCGTCCGACACGCCGAAAGGAGGTCAACTCCCGCCCAAAAGCGGTCCATCACGCCCGGTCCTCGTCCACTCCCTGGTATCACCGGAGAGGGGGTGGGAGCGCATGGAGGCACGGCGGCTGGCGGACCGGTTCGCGGAGGCACGGGCCCGCGGCTTCGTCGGCCGGCGGGCGGAGGTCGAGCGGTTCCGGCGGATCCTGGCGGAGGGTCAGGGCGCGGTGGTGCACGTGCACGGCCCCGCCGGCATCGGCAAGTCCACGCTGCTGCGCCAGTTCGGCTGGCTCGCGGCCCGGGCCGGCCGGCCCGTGGTCCGCGTCGACGCGGAGAGCGGGAGCGGGGAGACCGGGCCGGGCGGCCTCGCCCCGGGCACGGTGGTGGTGGTCGACCTACCGGCCGCCGTGCCGGCCGCCGAGCGGCTGCTCGCGGACGTACCCGACGACACGGTCCTCGCCCTCGCCGACCGGGAACCGCCCCCGCTGGCCTGGCGCACCGACCCCGCCTGGCAGGGGCTGCTGCACGTGCTCGCGCTCGCCCCGCTGCCGCCCGCGGACAGCGCGGAGCTGCTGGCCCGGCGCGGGGTCCCGGCGGCCGAGCACCCCCGGGTGCTGGAGTTCACCCACGGACACCCGCTGGCGCTCGCGCTGATGGCGGACGTGCACGTGCACGGGGCGCGGCACACCGGTCAGCCGGCGCAGCCGCCGTGGGTGGTCAGCACCCTCCTGGCGGCGCTGCTGGAGGTGGTGCCGAGCCCGCTGCACCGCGCGGCGCTGGAGGCGTACGCCCAGGTGCTGGTCACCACCGAGCCGCTGCTGGCCGCGCTGGTCGGCGTACCCGACGCCCGCGAGCTGTTCGACTGGCTGTGCTCGCTGTCGGTCACCGAGTACGGGGGCCGCGGCATCCACCCCCACGACCTCGCCCGCTCGGTCCTCGACGCCGAACTCGCCTGGCGGCACCCGGTGCGCCGGGCCGAGCTGCGCCGCCGGGCCGGCTCGTACTACCAGCAGCTGTTCGCCGACCACGACCGCCCGCGGCAGCGGACCGTGCTCGCCGACTTCGCCTACCTGCACCGCGACAGCCCGCTGGTCGGCCCGCTCCTCGCCCCGGTCGGCGCGGGCCCGGCGGGCGCGGCCCGGCTGGACGCCCTGACGGTCGCCCCGACCCGGGAGGCCGAGCTGCCGGACCTGCTGGCCATGGCCGAGCGGCACGAGGGTGCCGAGTCGGCCGCCCTGCTGCGCGCCTGGTGGGCGCATCCGGCGGCCACCTGGGGGACGGTCGCGGCGGCGGGAGAGGGGCCGAGCGGGTTCTACGTCCTGCTGGCCCTCGACGCGGCCGAGCCTGCCGGGCCGGCCGACCCGGCCGTCGTGGCGGCCCGGGCCTGGCTGCGCGGGCCGGGCGGGCTGCGCGCCGGCGAGCGGGCCCTGCTGGTGCGCTGCTGGCTGGCCGGGGACGCGTACCAGGACGTGTCGCCCGTGCAGACCCTGATCACCCTGCGGTTGACCCACCACTACCTCTCCGGGCCCAGGCCCGCGCTGACGCTGCTGACCTTCGCCGACCCGGCCTTCTGGGCCGCCGGGTGCGCGTACGCCGACTTCGAGCGGCTGCCCGCGGCGGACTTCACGGTCGGCGGGCGGACGTACGGGGCCTTCGTCCACGACTGGCGCCGTACGCCTCCGCTGGCCTGGCTCGACCTGCTCGGGGCGCGGGAGTCGGCGGCCGAGCCGCTGGCGGTGGCACCGCCCGAGGCCGCCCCGCTGCGCGTCCTGGACCGCGAGGAGTTCGGGGCGGGGGTCCGTGAGGCGCTGCGGGGGCTGGGCCGGGCCGGCGGGCTGCACGGGTGCGTGCTGCTGCGGTCCCGGTCGGTGGCCGCCCGCGGCGGGGAGCACGCCGGGGAGGAGGAGCGCGCGGTGGCGCTGGCCGCGCTGCTGCGGGAGGCCGCCGCGCGGCTCGAGGCCGCGCCGCACGACCGGCGCGGGTACCGGGCGCTGCACCACACGTACCTCAGGCCGGCCGGCACCCAGCAGCGCGCGGCCGACCTCCTGCGTCTGCCGATGTCCACCTACCGGCGCCATCTGGCGGCGGGCGTGGACCGTCTCACCGAGGAGCTCTGGCGCCAGGAGCTGGAGGCGTGAGGGAGGGTCGGCACACTTCTCGGAGGCCTCCTCGAGGGCCGACTTCCCGAGGGCTGCCTTCTCGCGCGGTCATTTCTTGCAGGGGAAGGTCACCTGTTCGCTGCGGACGCTCTTCTTCTGGTCCGGCAGGTGGAGCGTGACGTACCCGGTCACCGCCTTGGCGCCCTTGGGGGCCGGCACGTCCGCGACCAGGAGGGAGACCTTGGTGGAGGTGCCCGCGCCGTAGGAGAAGGTTCCCGGCGAGACCCGGGCCCGGCCGGTGTTGACGGTCCAGTGGTAGCGGACGGCGCCCGGCCCGGTCGCCGTGATCTTTCCGTCGAAGGACATGGCCACGGGGGTGCCGTTGCACTCGACGGTCTCCCCCGACTTCAGCAGGGTGACCACCTCGACCTTGGTGACCTTCACCGCCGACACGGCCCCGGTCGTCCCGGCGGTGCCGGCCTGCGCGGCGTGGGCGGGGCCGAAGGCCACCGTGGAGGCGAGGAGCGGGGCTGCGAGGAGCATGAGGTGCCGACGCCGGTTCATCGTGCTGCCTTCCGGGTGGGGAAAGCCCCCGATCTCCGTCCCAGGATATCGGCGGCCCGCCCCGGCGGCCCGGCCGCCGGGACGCCGGGACGCCGGGACGCCTCAGGCGGCGTCGGCACGGGTCAGGGCCTCGGCCAGTTCGTCACGGGTCATGGTGGAGCGCCCCGGCACGCCGGCGGCGGCCGCCTTCTCGTACAGCTGGGCCTTGGTGAGGGAGTCGAGGGAGGGGCGCTCGGTCGGCGGGGTGCGGCGGCTGCCGCCGCGCCGGCCGCCGCGCGCCCGTGCGACGCTGGCGCGCAGGGCCTCGGTCAGGTCGACGACGTTGGTGGCCTCCGCCGGGAGCTCGGCCTTCTCGACGGTCCCGCCCGTCCGCTTGGCCTCGACCAGGGCGGCGACCTTCTCCTGGTAGGTGTCGTGGAACCCCTCGGGGTCCCAGTCCGTCTCGAGGGCGGCGACCAGCTGCTCCGCCATCCGCAGCTCCTTCGCGGAGCTCGCCGCGACGGACTCGTCGGGCAGGTCGGGGACCTCCTCGCGGGGATCGCGGATCTCGTCGGCCCAGTGCAGCGTGTGGAGGGTCAGGATGCCGTCCTCCGCCTTGAGGGCGACGAGGTACTCGCGGCCGCGCATCACGAAGGTGGCCACGCCGGCCCGGCCGGTCTTCGCGAGGGCGCTCTGCAGCAGGGCGTAGACCTTCGCGTACTCCGCGCCCTTCGGCCCGAGGTAGTAGGTCCGGTCGAAGAAGATCGGATCGATCGCTTCCAGGTCGACGAAGCCGCTGATCTCCAGGGCCCTGGAGCGGCCGGGGGCGATGTCCTCCAGCTCGGCCGGCTCGACCAGGACGTACTCGTCGCCCGCGTCGTACCCCTTGACGATCTCGTCGGCAGCCACCTCCTCGCCGGTGCGCTCGTTGACCCGGCGATTGCGGACGCGGTCGGAGGTACCGCGCTGCAGCTGGTGGAAGCGGATCGTGTGGCTGTCGGTCGCGGTGTGGATCCCGACGGGGAAGCTCACCAGTCCGAAGCTCAGTACACCGGTCCAGACCGGTCGGGCCATGGTGCTCACCGCCTCGGCGCGCGGCTGCCGCTGACCGGGGGCGTCTGCCCGGGCGCCGTACGCCGAAACACGGGTCAGGACCCCGGCCGGTGGTGACTGTCGGTCCCGGCCGGGGTCCTGGTTCAGGGGGTGCCGCGGGAGGCGGCGACGGCGTCAGTGGCCGCCGCGCACGTCCCGCTTGCCGCGCTTCTCGCGCATGTCGCCCGTGCTCCGGCGCTCGTCCATGTCCCCGCGGCTCATGTCGTCGCGGTGCATCTCACCGCCCCGCATGTCGCCGCCCCGCATGTCGTCACGCCGCATCTCGCCGCCACGCATGTCGCCGCCGTGCATGTCCTCGCGCGACATGTCCTCGCGCCGCATGTCCTCGTCGCGGTCCCGGGAGACCTCTCCGGGCCTGCGCTGGCCCCGGGTCTGCTCCTCCCGGCCCTTGCCGGGCTGCTGGCGCTTGTCCTGCATACCACCCATGACGGGTCACTCTCCTTGGAACCTTGGAGCGGGTGGGACCTCGTCGTCCCGCCCGCGGTACGACGCTGACACGGTCCGTCACGCGGCGCATCTTTTCGGCACGGAGAGTGGTCGCGGCGGCCCGGGGTCGCCGGCCGGTGGCCGTCGGGCCGTGCTCGGTACTCGGCGGTGATCCGGCGGGCCGGGCCGTCGACGGTCGCGGTGCCGCCGTACGGCCCGGAAGGCGGCCCGCTGGGCGGCCGAGCAGCCGACGGCGCTCCCGGGCTACTCGGCCATCTCGTAGGCGCCGGAGAGCGCCTCGACCCTGGCCCAGACTCGCGCCGAGCGGGCCTCGTCGACGACCGGGCGGCGGACCGCGCCCAGCGCCCAGCGCTGCTGGGCCTCGGTGGCGGAGTCCTTGCCGTGCAGTTCGACGGCGTGGCCGGAGAAGTCGCGGACGAGGACGGCGAACAGCTCGTCGAGCACGGAGGTGTCCAGGTCCGTCAGGCGCGCCTGCTCCAGGATCAGCTGCGCGTGCACCACCAGCGCGAACAGCTGGCCGACGGAGAGCAGGAAGTCGAGGTCGCGTCCCTGTGCCTCGTCGGGGGCGGTGGTGGCGACGAACTCGCAGAGCGCGTCGGCCTGCTCGCGGAACCGGGCGACGTTCGGCAGCTCGGCGTACGCGTCGAACGCCGGGCGCCAGTCGTGGAAGCGCACGGAGCCCAGGCCGCGGGCCGGACCCTGCCGGAAGAGGAAGTCGTCGTCGGCCGCGTCCAGGCGGGTCGGCACGGCCGGGTACTCGACCGGCTCCAGGAGGTGGTTGCGCATGAACTTGAGGATCAGGGCCAGGTTGACGTGGACCGTGCCCTCGAGCTTGGGCAGCCCGCGGATCTCGACGGCGGCCTGGGCGAAGTAGTTGTCCTTCTCGAAGCCCTTGGCCGCGATGACGTCCCACATCAGGTCGATGACCTTCTCGCCCTCCGTGGTCACCTTCATCTTCGTCATCGGGTTGAAGAGGAGGTAGCGGCGGTCGTCCGGGCCCGCGGAGCGGAAGTAGTCGACGGCGCGGTCGCTGAACAGCTTCATGCCGACGAGGCGGACGTAGGCGTCGGCCAGTTCCCGGCGCACGTGCGGGAAGGCGGTGACCGGGCGGCCGTAGAGGATGCGGTTGTGGGCGTGGGTGACGGCCTCGTACATCGCGTGCTCGCAGATGCCGATGGAGGCGGTGCAGAGGTTGAACTTGCCGACGTTGACGGTGTTGAGGGCGGCGTCGAAGGCGGCGCGCCCGGTGTGCAGGACGTCCTCGGCGGCGACCGGGTAGTCCTCCAGGCGGAACTCGCTGACGTACTTGGAGGAGTCGACGACGTTCTTCACGAGGTGGTACGCCGGGTGGCGGCTGTCGGCTGCGAAGAAGACGTACCCGTCGGGGCCCTCGACATCTGTGCGGCGGCCGAAGACGGAGACGAGGCCGGCGGCGTTGCCGTTGCCGATGTAGTACTTGGAACCGGTGGCGCGGAAGCCGCCGGCACCGTCGGCGGACGGCTCCAGCAGCATGTCGGTGGAGTAGATGTCGGCGCCGTGGGTCTTCTCGGACAGGCCGAAGGCGAAGACCTCGCCCTGGGAGAGGAGTTCGGCCGCGCGGGCGCGGGCGGCGGCGTTCTCGCTCTGCCAGACCGGGCCGAGGCCGAGGATGGTGACCTGCCAGGCGTACCAGTAGTCGAGGCCGTAGAAGCCGAAGATCTCGTTGAGGGCGGCGATCCGGGCGGTGTCCCAGCGCAGGTCGTCCTGGCCGGGGGCCGCGGCGGAGGCGGGGGTCAGGAAGGTGGCGAACAGCCGCTCCTTGGCGGCGAAGGCGAGGAAGTCGGCCAGCCAGGCGCGGTCGCGGTAGTCCTGGATCAGCCGGCGCTTGCCGCGCTGCTCGAACCAGTCCACGGTGGCGCGCAGCAGCCGGCGGGTCTCGGGGTCGAAGTGCGCCGGGTCGTAGGTGCGCGGGTTGAAGAGGAGCGGGTCGGCCATGGGAGGTCCGCCTTCCGTCGGTCGAGGGGTGGGGTGGGGTGGGAGGTCCGTGGGGGTGCGTGCGCGGCGGCGGGCGGGCCCGGGCGGGCGGGGCCCGGCCCCGTCCGCGGGCGCTCGGGGTCCGTGGGCGCTCAGGGTCCGTGGGCGCTCAGGGTCCGTGGGCGGGGGCACCTACGCCGTCGGCGCCGAGGGGGGTGGGCCGGCCAGGCGGTGCAGGGTGGCGAGCACGTCGTCGAGCCAGGCGATCGTCATGCGCTCGTAGGCGATGCCGCCGCGCAGGACGACGTGCTGGAGCTCCTGGCCGGCGTCGAGCGGCGCGGGGGCCTCGGGTCCGGTGAAGTCGCGCCGTTCGCCGGCGAGGTAGTGCGCGAGCCGGTCGCCGTGCACCTGGCGGTGCCGTTCGACCTCGCGGACGAGGGCGGCCGGGTCGTCGAAGGCCGCGCCGCGGATCTTGACGGCGAGGTCGTGGCGCAGGCTCTCGGGTTCGATCGGCTCGTGCAGCCAGCGGGACAGGGCGGTGCGGCCGGGGCCCGCCACGGAGTACTCCTTCTTGTCCGGCCGGCCCTGCTGCGGGACGTCGCGGACGACCAGCAGGCCCTCGGTCTCCATGCGCTTGAGCACCCGGTAGATCTGCTGGTGCGTGGCGGTCCAGAAGTAGCCGATGGACCGCTCGAAGCGGCGGGCCAGCTCGTAGCCGGAGCCGGGCTTCTCCAGGAGGGACACGAGGATCGCGTGGTCGAGCGCCATGCCCCGATCCTTCTATGCAACTCGTTGCATAGACAAGCGTCCGCCGCCGGGTGAGACACGGCTCACCCCGGCGCGCACCCGCCCGACCCCGCCTCCGGTCGCAGCTAGAGTCGACCTCCGGTCAGGGACTGGCCGCCGATGTCCGCCGCGCCGGCCAGCACCTCCTGCCACCAGACCTCGGCGCGGCCGGGGTCCATCGCCGTCCAGTCGGGGGTCTCTTCGACCTGGGCGCGACCCAACCGGCGGGCGAGGGCCACCAGTTCGCGGCCGGCGGGCCCCCGTGCCGCCCCGTACTCCGCGACGAGGTCGTCCCAGGAGGCGGCACTGCGCCAGGCGGCGCCGAACGCGGTCGCGTCCTGCAGGGCCTTGGCCACACCGCTGGTGTTGTGGGGGCGCACCACGGTGGCGGCGTCGCCCGCGAGGAGCACGCGGCCGGCGGCGGTCCGGGGGACCTCCAGGTCGTAGATGGGCTGGACGAAGGTGTCCTCGGGGGCGGTCAGGGCGAGCAGCCGGCCCCAGTACGGCGGGAACGCGCGGTCGAGCAGCTCCGCGAGGCCCTCCGCGAGGCCCGGGGTGAGGTGGCCGGGCGGGAAGCTCGTGGGGTCGTCGAAGCGCAGCGCGCCGTCCTGCGGGGGCACGGCGTACAGGACCCAGTTGACGCGGGTGCCGGCCGGGCCCGGGATGCGGTAGACGACGCAACTGCCGCCGGGGAAGCAGACGGTGGTGACCGCGTCGGAGGGCCACACGTCCTCGCCGAGGCCGTCCAGGAGGCGCGCGTCGAAGTTGCCGCGCCAGCAGACGTACCCGGCGTAGCGGGGTCGGGAGCCGGTGCTGACGGCCTCGCGGACGACGGAGCGGTATCCGTCGGCACCGATGACCAGGTCGTGGCGTTCGGCGGTGCCGTCGGTCAGCGTGACCTCGGGCCGGGCCTCGTCGCCCGTCCCGGACGGGACCGTGACGCCGGCGACCGCGGCACCCTGCCGGTAGACCACCGACGCGGGCGTCGCCTCCCGCAGCCCCCGCCAGAGCAGTCCCCAGTGGTAGGAGTGGAAGGGGAACGGCTGCTCCCAGAACAGCTTCCCGGCGGCCGTCGCACCGTCGCGCACCACCCAGCGGCGCCGGGTCAGCCGGTGGGCGGCGATGCCCCCGGGCAGGGCGCCGGCGGCCGTGAGTTCGGCGGCCCGGTCGTCGTGGATGCACAGGCCGACGCTCCGGTCGGCCAGCTGCCCGCGGGTGCGTTCGAGGACCACCACGCGGTCCGCGCCCGCGCGCGCCGCCGCTGCCGCGAACGCGCAGCCCGCAATGCTCCCGCCGACCACCGCGACCGTACCGCCGCCCCGCATCGCCGCTCCTTCTCCGCTGCCGGCCGGTTCCGCGCGGCCCGCGCCGTCCCGGGTGTCGTCTCCGGTGCTACCGGCGCCATCCTGCCGGACTTGTCCGGACCAGGAAGGAGAACGCGCAGAATGGCCGACTTCGGTACGCCGGGGCGGCGGATGAGGCCGGGAACCGCCCCTGCGGGACCGGGCGGCACGGCCGGGCGGTCAGTGCTGGGGCAGGTGGGTCCTCGCGTCCTCGTACGTGCCGGCGCCGGGGCCGGCGGCCGGGGCGTAGAACAGGTTCAGCACGCCGGTCCGGAACGTCTCGCAGGACACCAGCTCCAGCGGGACGGACGTGTCCGCCTCCTCGAACAGGCGCAGGCCCTTGCGGACGGCGATGGGGTGCACCAGGAGGTTGAGTTCGTCGAGGAGGCCGGCGGCGAGCAGGTGGCGCACCACCGACACGGAGCCGCTGATCCAGACGGGCGAGCCGGTGTCGGGCTCCCCCTTGAGTGCGGCGGCCGCCTCGGCGGGCCCGCCGTCGGCCTGCTCGGAGTTGCGCCAGGTGAAGTCGAGCCGGCGCTTCGACACGACGATCTTGCGGGCGTCGCCGAGGACCTTGGCGAAGGGGGCGTCCTCGCCGCCGGCGGCCTCCCGTCCCGGCCAGGCGCCGGCGAAGCTGTCGTACGTCCGGCGTCCGAGCAGCAGCGTGTCGGCCCGCCCGAGGGTGGTGTCGACCGCCGCCCCCATCTCGTCGTTGAAGTACGGGAAGTGCCACTGGTCGGGGGCCTCGACGACGCCGTCGAGCGAGATGAACAACTGGGCCTTGATCTTCCTCATGCCGGGCCTTTCGGGGGTCGGGCCGTCGTGGGCCCGCGGGGGTGTCCGCGGGCGTCGCCCCCATCCAAGGCGATCCGGCGGCCGGATCCGGGACGACGCCCCGGCCCGGGCGCGCCCGGCCCCCGAGCCGCCCTCAGTCGCGGAACGCGCGCGAGAGCCAGGGGGTCAGGGCCACGCCCGTGACCACCTCCGTGTACGTCCGGTCGCCCGGCAGCGGGACGACCAGGCGGTACCCGGGCGGGAAGAACCGTCCCTTCACGTGCGCAAGGCCGCCCAGCACGGAGCGCACGAACGCGGGGACGGCCTCCCGCGGCACGTCGTGGAACTCGACGCCCTCCACGGTGACCAGCGCGTCGCCCTCCGGGAAGAGCCGGATGCCCACGGCGGGGCTCCCGGCCAGCTCCACGAAGGCCTCGTGCGGCAGCGAGCCGTCGGCGTCGACGGCGGTGAACAGCGGGGCCGAGGTACGGCGGGAGGTCCGGTCCGCGCCGATGTCGTCGACGACCGTGACGGTGCGGCCGTACGCGTCGGCGATCGCGCGCACGGCGGTGACCGCGGCCTGGGTGGTCGACAGGGAGGAGTGGTCCATACCTTTGATCATGCCCGACCGGAACGGCCGCTCCGCGCCCGGGCGTACGGGGCCCCGCCGCGGAGCGGCCCGCGCCCCGGGACCGGTGTGCCCGGCGCACACGGTCGAGCCGTACCACCGCGCACGCCGCGCACGCTCCCGAAGGACGGCACGCCTACCCCCGGCAGGGCCTGTCGGGCGCCGGGCGGGGTAGGGGTCCCCGGAGCCCCAACGGCCCCGCCCACCCCACCTGACGCCCACCCACCTGCCGCCGCCCGCCGCCCGCATCCAACCCGCCCGCCCTGCCCCACCCCACCCCGACCCCACACCGCCGACAGGAGCGGACCATGAGCGCCACCTGGCTGCCGCCCGAGCAGTACGCCGAGACCGTCATGAAGGCCACCGCCTTCGCCTGCCTGTTCTTCACGGACGAGCACGAGCGGCCGGTGCAGCTGCGCGCGACCTATTCGCGCACCCACCCGTGGCAGTGGCCCGGCGGGACCATGGACCCGGGCGAGCGGCCGTGGGAGACGGCGGTGCGGGAGTGCCGCGAGGAGACGGGGCTGGAGTTCGGCGGGCCGCCCCGGCTGCTGGCCACCGTCTTCGGACTGCCGGGCGCGGAGTGGCCGTACGCCACGGTCGGCTTCGTCTTCGACGGCGGCCGCCTGTCCCCCGCCCGCATCGAGGCCATCACCCTGGACCCGGCGGAGCACGACGCCGTGCGCGTCCTGACCGTCGAGGAGTGGCGGAAGCACATGCCCGAACGGGACTTCGCCCGCCTGGAGGCCGTCGTGGCCGCCCGGCGCAGCGGCACGCCGGGGTACTTCGACACGTGGGACTGGGGCCCGTAGGCCGTCGTCGGCCCGGCGGTCAGCGGCCGCCGCCGGCCGCGTGCTCCGGGACCGCCGCGGGCCGCCCCTCCGGCGCCCCGGCCCGGTCCGCCGGGACAGGGCGCACCGGCCACCACAGGGAGCGGCCGAGGAGGGCGGCCGCGGCCGGCACCAGGACGGACGAGAGGACGAACGCCGACAGCAGGATGCCCAGTCCGGTCGCGAAGCCGATCTGCCGCGTGCCGGGCGCCGCGTCGACGGCGAGGCTGCCGAAGGAGGCCGCCAGGACGACGCCGGCGGTGGCGACGGCCGGGACGGTGTGCCGGACGGCACGGGCCACGGCCGCGCGCGCCGGGCCGGGCCGGGCCATCTCCTCGCGGATCCGGTCGCTGACGAGGATGTTGTAGTCGGTGCCGAGGGCCACGACGAAGAGGAACAGCACCAGCGGCAGGACGAAGTCGACGCCCGGCTCCCCGCGCAGGTGCTGGAAGACGAGGGCGGACGCGCCGAGCGTGGCGGCGAAGCCCAGGCCGACGCAGACCATGAGGACGGCCGGCGCGAGCAGGCTGCGCAGCAGGACGAGCAGGATGACGGCGATCAGGGCGGCCGCGACCGGGAACACCCGCCGCAGGTCGTGGTCGACGGCGGTGGCGACGTCGGCGAGCACGGCGGCGGTGCCGCCGACGTGGGCGACCAGGCCCGCCGGGGTCCGGGCCGCCACGGTGGCCCGGACCGGACCGGAGACGACGTCGCGGGCCCGCTGCGTCCGCGCGTCGGCGGTGAGGTACAGGTCGATGCGGGCGGCCGTCCGGTCCGCGTTCAGTACCGGGGTGCCGACCCGGCCCACTCCCCCGACCCTGGCCAGGGCTCCGGGGAGGTCGCCGAGTGCGGCCGGGGTCAGACGGCGTCCGTCCGGCGCGGTGACGTAGACGGTCGCGGGGTCGGACACGCCGGCGGGCAGTGCCCGCGCGATCTCGGCCGCGGTGGCGGCGGCCGGCGTGCCGCGACCGCCGCCGGGCCCGCCGAAGTCCATGCGGACGCCGTGCAGTCCGGCCGCCAGCGCGCCCAGCAGGGCGACGGAGGCGAGCACCAGGGCGAGCGGGCGGCGGGCCACGAGCGAGGCGAGGGCGGCGGCCGCGCCGGCGCGGGGTGCGCGGGTCAGGGCCCGGGAGGGCCAGAACATGCGGCGGCCGGTGACCGCGAGCAGCGCCGGCATCAGGGTCAGCGCGGCGAGCAGCATGACGAGCACCGACACCGCGACGGCGGGGCCGAGCACCCGGAACTGGCCGAAGGTCGCGACGCCCAGGGTGGCGAAGGCCGCCACGATGGTCAGGGCCGCGGAGGTGATCGCGGTGCCGACGCGGCGGCTGACGTCGGCGGCCACCCGGCGCGGCGGCAGCTCGGGACGGGCCCGCAGTTCCTCGCGGAAGCGGAAGAGGAGGAAGAGCAGGTAGTCCACGCCGATGCCGATGAGGACCACCCCGATGAGGCCGGGGGTGGAGGTGTCGAGCCGGATGCCGGTGAGCAGGGCGGTGCCGACGACGGCGCCGGTGGCGGCGCCCCCGATGACGGAGACCGCGATCAGCGGGACGAACGCGGCGAGCAGGCTCCGGAACACCAGCACGTGGATCAGCATGATCAGGACGGTCATGAGCAGCCCGACGACCAGCCGCGTCGGCTCGTCCGCGTCGGCGGTGTCCACGAGGTCGGCCAGGCCGCCGGTGAAGCCGGTGCGCAGTCCGGCGGCGTCGAACTCCGCCGCCGCCCGGTCGCGGAAGGCCCGGTAGAGGTCGTGCAGGCCGGGGTCGGCGGTGTTGCCCCGCAGCTGGACGGCCAGCAGGTCGAACCTGCCGTCGGGGGCGGTCATGGCGTGCCGGACCTTCGGGGTCTGGGAGTGGTCCAGGGCCAGGAGGGGCGGCCGGTCCTCGGACGGCGGCATCGGCACCCGCCGGCTGCCGAGGTGCGCGGCGGCCGCCCGTATCCGGGCGTGGTCGGCGGTGGTGAGGGGCCGGCCGTCGGGCCGGGCGACCAGCACCGTGACCGTGTCGGCGTCGGGCTCCACGCCGAACCGGTCCTGCGCGATGCGCAGCGCGGCGGCCGAGTCGTACGTACGGGGCAGGAAGTCGCCCCCGGCGCTGCGGGTGACGCGCGGGACGAGCGCCTGGCCGAGGACGGTCAGGGCGATGCCGAGCACCGCCCACAGGGCGATCACCCGCCATGGGTTGCGGGTGGCGAATCCGGTCAGGGCGCGGATCACGGAGGGGCCTCCGGCGGTGGGGTGCGGTCGGCGCCGGGTCCGTCCCGGGGCCGGGCCGGGTGTCCCCCGGCCGCTGTCCAGCTCATCAGCGCGGACGGGGCGGAGCGTCGGGGCCGGGAACGAGATCGCGGGTGGGAGCGCGGGCCCGGCGGGGCGGCCGACCAGGACCGTGCTCCCAGAGGGGACGGGCCCGGGGGTGGGGGACGCGCACGGGAACGCGGTGGGAGAATGGATCACCGGGCGGGCCGTGAGGGGGGACGAGGGACGATGCCGTGGACGCGCAACGACGCGCTGGTCGCGGTCGGGGCCGCGGCCGTCGACCTGACCGGCTTCGCGCTCGCCAGCCAGAGCGGCTTCGGGCGCGTGCCCGCCGTCGGCTGCCTGCTCATGACGGTCTCGGCGCTGCCGCTGCTGGCCCGGCGCCGCGCCCCGCTGCCCGTACTGGGCGCCGTCCTGCTGGCCGGGCTGGGGCTCAACCTGAGCGTGCCGACGCCCCAGCACTTCAACGCCGCCGTGGTCGTCGCCCTGTTCACCGTCGTCCGTTCCCGGGGCCCGGCGGTCGCGGTGGGGGCGGGCCTCGCGAGCGCGGGCGTACCGCTGGTCGGGCTGACGCGGTGGCCGCCGCCTGCGGTCGACGTGGCGGCGAGCGCGGCCTCGGCGTTCCTGGTCGCCTGCGCGGCGCTCGTGGTGAACCGCTGGCAGCGCGACGCGGAGGCCCACCGCCGGCTGCTCGCCGACCGCGCGGTCGCCGCCGAGCGCCGGCGCATCGCCCGCGAGCTGCACGACATCGTCGCGCACCACATCACCACCATGCAGCTGATGGCGGGCGGCGCGCGGGCCAATCTGGCCGGCGACCCCGAGGTGGTGCGTGAGGCGCTGGTGGAGCTGGAGGGCTCCGGGCGGATGGCGCTGCGGGAGATGCGGCAGCTGCTGGACGTCCTGCGGGCCGGGGACGAGCCCGGGCCCCCGGCCGGGGACGAGCCCGGTCCGGCCGCGCCGGGGCCCTGGATCGACGCCCCGCAGCCCGGGATCGGGGACCTGCCGCGCATCGTCGCCGAGTCCTGCCGGGCGGGCCTGCCGACCTCGTTCGACGTACGGGGCGAGGAGCGCGCGCTGCCGCCGAGCGTGGGGCTGGCGGTGTTCCGGATCGTGCAGGAGGCGCTGACGAACGCGCGCAGGCACGCGGCCGGGGCGCGGACTTCCGTGGTGCTGGCGTACGGCGCGACGGAGGTGCGGGTGGACGTGGCGGACGACGGCCGCGGAGCGGGGCCGGACGCCGCCGGTTCCGCGACCGGCACGGCACGGGAGCGGGCCGGTGGCCCGGGGTACGGGCTGGTCGGCATGCGGGAGCGGGTCGCCCTGCACGGCGGGACCCTCGATGCCGGGCCGGTGGCCGGGGGCGGGTTCAGGGTGGCCGCGCGGCTGCCGCTGGCACTCGCGGACGGGAGGGCGTCGTGAGCAGGGGGCCTTCGGACCGGCTCGGCGGCGGGGCGCGGGTCCGGGTGCTGATCGCCGACGACCAGCCGCTGGTGCGCCGCGGCCTGGCCCTGATCCTCACGCCCGACCCGGCGTTCGAGGTGGTCGGGGAGGCTGCCGACGGGGCGGAGGCCGTGGAGCTCGCGCACCGGCTCCGTCCGGACGTGGTCGTCATGGACATCCGGATGCCGGTGCTGGACGGGGTCGCCGCCACCGAACGGCTCGCCCGGGAGCTGCCCGGCTGCCGGGTGCTCGCGCTGAGCACCTTCGACATGGACGAGTACGTGGTCGCCGCGCTGCGCGCCGGCGCGTGCGGCTTCCTCCCGAAGGACGTGTCGCCGGAGGACCTGGTGGCGGCGGTGCGGGTGGTGCACACCGGTGAGGCGGCGGTCGCGCCGCGGCTGCTGACCCGGCTCATCTCCGCGTACGTGCGCACCCCGCACCCTCCCGGGCCGCCGTCCGCGGCGGCGCCCGGGGACCTCACTCAGCGGGAGGCCGAGGTGTGGCGCCTGATCGCGACCGGCCTCGACAACGCGGAGATCGCCTCGGCGCTGGACATCAGCCCGTCGACGGTGAAGAACCACATCACCGGGGTGTTCGCGAAGCTCGGGGTGCGCGACCGCGCCCAGGCCGTGATCACGGCGTACGAGACGGGACTGGTCGCGCCGGGCGGCGGCCGCTGACGGGGCGGGACCGCCCGGGGAGCGCCGAGGGGCGCTGAGGGGTGGGGGCGCGGCCAGCGGCGGTGTCGGGGTGGGCTCGCTTCGTGGGGTCGTCCCGTGGTGTGTGGGTCCCCTCGCCTCTTGAGGCGTCATGGCCTGCAGGCCCTACGGCAGGCCCACCCCTGGGGCTTCGGGGCTGCGCCCTGGCCTTCGGCCACCCCAGGCCCGGGCCTGCCTCCGGACCAGCCTGCCATGACGCCTCAAGAGGCTTCCCCACACACCACGGGACGGCGGCTCTCGTGGGTGGCGGGAAACCCTCGCGGGAACGCTAAAGGCGTCCGGCCCGGGCACTGAGCCCGGGCCGGACGCCTCACGCTACGCCGTCACGGGGACGGCACGACCGGTTCAGGCCCGCGGGGCCGGGAAGGTCGGGTACTCGACGCCCGAGACGTGCTGGACGACGCGGATGACCTGGCACGAGTAGCCGAACTCGTTGTCGTACCAGAGGTAGAGGATCGCGTTGTCGCCGTCGACCTTGGTGGCGCCGGCGTCGACGATGGAGGCGTGGCGCGAGCCGACGAAGTCCATCGAGACGGCGTCGGGGGCCGTGGTGAAGTCGATCTGGCGCTTCAGGGGCGAGTTCAGCGAGACGTCGCGGAGGTACTCGAGGACCTCGTCGCGGGTGGTCTCGCGGCCCAGGCGCAGGCTCAGGATGGCGATCGAGACGTCCGGGACGGGGACGCGGATCGAGCTGCCCGTGATGGGCGCCTTGAGGTCCGGCAGCGCCTTGGCGACGGCGGAGGCGGCACCGGTCTCGGTGATCACCATGTTGAGCGGCGCCGAGCGGCCGCGGCGGTCGGCCTTGTGGTAGTTGTCCAGCAGGTTCTGGTCGTTCGTGAACGAGTGGACGGTCTCCACGTGACCGCGCAGCACGCCGTACTCGTCGTCCATGGCCTTCAGCGGCGGGACGATGGCGTTGGTGGTGCAGGACGCGCAGGACAGGATCTGCTCGTCCGGCTTGATCATGTCGTGGTTGACGCCGTGGACGATGTTCGGGACGTCGCCCTTGCCCGGAGCGGTCAGGACGACCTTCTCGATACCGGGGCGCAGGTGCTTGGAGAGGCCCTCGCGGTCGCGCCACTTGCCGGTGTTGTCGATGAGGATGGCGTCCTTGATGCCGTACGCCGTGTAGTCGACCTCGGACGGGTCGTTGGCGTAGATCACCTTGATCGCGTTGCCGTTGGCGACGATGGTGCTGTTGGCCTCGTCGACCGTGATCGTGCCGTTGAACTGGCCGTGGATCGAGTCGCGGCGCAGCAGCGAGGCGCGCTTGACGAGGTCGGCGTCGCCGCCGCCGCGCACGACGATGGCGCGCAGGCGCAGGCCGTTGCCCGAGCCGGCCTTCTCGATCAGGAGGCGGGCGACGAGGCGGCCGATGCGGCCGAAGCCGTAGAGGACCACGTCGCGCGGCGCGCCGCGCTCGATCTTGTTCTCACCGGTGGCGCCGGCGACGGCCTCGGCGGTGAACTCCTCCACCGACAGACCGCGGTCGTCGGCCTTGTACGTGGCGGCGAGCATGCCCAGGTCGATCTGGGACGGGCCCAGGTCGAGGGTGGTGAGGGTCTGCAGGAACGGCATCGTCTCGGTGACCGAGAGCTCCTCACCGGCGATCTGCCGGGCGAACCGGTGGGTCTTGAGGATGCTGACCACCGACTTGTTCACCAAGGAGCGGCTGTGCAGCAGGACGGTGACGTCCCGCTCGCGCTGCAGCTTCCCGATGATCGGGATCATCGACTCCGCGATCTCCTCGCGGGTCTTCCAGTTGGTGAACGAGTCGTCGTTGACAGTCACAGGATTATCTTTCGAGCTAGGCGGCGCTCATATGCTAACCCCTCCCATATTTGATCGATCAAGGGGTGTCCACCGAGCGATACGTCACAGGCTTCGCCCGGGCTTGTCCTTGTTTGAAGGGGGCCGGCCGCGCCGGGGCCGGGCCGGCCGCGCCCGGAGCGGGGCCGGCCGCGCTCGCCGGGGGCGAGGACGGCGAGCGGGTCGCGGGGCCGGGGCGGGACGAGGCGGCGAAGCACGAAGGCCCCCGCTCGGATCGGGCCGCACTCGACCCCGCGCGGAGCGGATCCGACGGGGCATCAGGTCAAGCGTCCCGGACCCTTGACTCTTTACGCACCAGTAGCGATTCTCGGAGCGGATCCATGAGCGCGGACATGTCAAGAAGGCCTGTCGCGTCACACGACGCAGGGAAGGGCCGCGCGTTCCGCGCAGCACCGCCGCACTGCCGTACCGCCGCACTGCCCGTACCGCCGCACCGCCGTACCTCCGCAATGCCGCAGAGCGTCCCCACCGCCCGAAGACATGGACGTACCCATGACCCCACATCCGCGCCCGGCGCCCCCGCGCCCGAGGGGCGCCCGCTCCCGTTCGACCAGGCGGCCGGCGGCCGTCCTGTCGGTGATCCTCGCCGTGGTGGCCGTACTCCTCGGCCCGGCCACCAGTTCCTCCGCGGACACCACCCAGGAGGGCTGGTGGAACCCCACCGCCCGCCCCGCCCCCGACTCGCAGATCAACGTCACGGGCGAGCCGTTCAAGGGCACCGACGCTGACGGCAAGGTGCGCGGCTTCGTCGACGACCACGTCCACCTGATGTCCAACGAGGGCTTCGGCGGCCGCCTCATCTGCGGCAAGCCGTTCTCCCAGGACGGCATCGCCGACGCCCTCAAGGACTGCCCCGAGCACTACCCCGACGGCTCCCTGGCCGTGTTCGACATGATCACCAAGGGCGGCGACGGCAAGCACGACCCCGTCGGCTGGCCCACGTTCAAGGACTGGCCCGCCCATGACTCGCTGACCCACACCCAGACGTACTACGCCTGGGTCGAGCGGGCCTGGCGCGGCGGCCAGCGCGTCCTCGTCAACGACCTCGTCACCAACGGGGTCATCTGCTCGGTCTACTTCTTCAAGGACCGCACCTGCGACGAGATGACCGCCATCCGCCTGGAGGCGCGCAAGACCTACGAGATGCAGGACTACATCGACAAGATGTACGGCGGCCCGGGCAAGGGCTGGTTCCGCATCGTCACGGACTCCGCGCAGGCCCGCGAGGTCATCAAGCAGGGCAAGCTCGCCGTCGTCCTCGGCGTCGAGACCTCCGAGCCCTTCGGCTGCAAGCAGATCCTCGACGTCGCGCAGTGCAGCAAGGCGGACATCGACCGCGGTCTGGACGAGCTGTACGGACTGGGCGTGCGCAGCATGTTCCTGTGCCACAAGTTCGACAACGCCCTGTGCGGCGTGCGCTTCGACTCCGGGGCGCTCGGCGTGGCCATCAACGTCGGCCAGTTCCTGTCCACCGGCACCTTCTGGAAGACCGAGGAGTGCACCGGTCCGCAGCACGACAACCCCATCGGCCTGAACGCCGCCGCCGCGCCGGCGGCCGTGAAGAGGCTGCCCGAGGGCGTCTCGTTCCCCGGCTACGCGGCGTCCGCGCAGTGCAACTCCCGCGGCCTGACCGACCTCGGCGAGTACGCCCTGCGCGGGATGATGAAGCGCAAGATGATGCTCGAACTCGACCACATGAGCGTGAAGGCCGCGAACCGGTCCCTCGACATCCTGGAGTCGGAGAACTACCCGGGCGTCATCTCCTCGCACAGCTGGATGGACACGGACTGGACCGAGCGCCTCTACAAGCTCGGTGGCTTCCTCGGCCAGTACATGAACGGCTCCGAGGGCTTCACCGCCGAGGCCCGCCGCACCAAGGCGCTGCGCGAGAAGTACCACGTCGGGATCGGCGTCGGCACCGACATGAACGGCGTCGGCGGCTGGCCGGCCCCGCGCGGGGCGGACGCGGCCAACCCGGTCAAGTACCCCTTCCGCAGCGCGGACGGCGGGTCGCTGCTCGACCGGCAGGTCACCGGCCAGCGCACCTGGGACTTCAACACCGACGGCGGCGCCCACTACGGCATGGTGCCGGACTGGATCGAGGACATCCGGGTCACCGGCGGCCAGGACGTGGTCGACGACCTGATGAAGGGCGCCGAGTCCTACCTCGGGACGTGGGGGGCCTCGGAGCACCACCGCGCCGGGGTCGACCTGGCGGCCGGCGCACCGGCCGCGGCCTCCTCGACCGAGTGGTGGAACCCGTTCGTGAGCTACGCGCCCGGCCGGGCCGTGGACGGCGACCGGGGCACCCGCTGGGCCAGCGAGTGGAGCGACGACCAGTGGCTCCGGCTCGACCTCGGATCCACGCAGCTGGTCAGGAAGGTCGTCCTCGACTGGGAGCGGGCGTACGGACGCGGGTACCGGATCGAGCTGTCCGCGGACGGCTCGAACTGGCAGACGGTATGGTCCACTTCCGAGGGCGACGGAGGCCTCGACACGGTCCGGTTCGCCGGCACCCCGGCCCGCTACCTGCGGGTGCACGGGGTGACGCGCGGCACCGGGTGGGGCTACTCCCTCTACGACGTGGGCGTCTACAGCGACTGACGCCGCCGCGAGACCCTGGGCCGGGGCCGGCCGGATCAGCACCTCGGATCCGGTCGGCCCCGGCCGCTTCGTACGGGGCCACGGCGCGGCCGGCGGGCACGGGAACGACAGCGAAGGGACCACGACATGGCACGCATGCCCTCGGCCGAGCGGCGCCGGCAGCTGACCGAGGCGGCGATCCGCGCCATGACCCGCGACGGGGTCCCGAACACGACCACCCGGTCGATCGCCGCCGAGGCGGGCGTGTCGCTGAGCGTCTTCCACTACTGCTTCGAGTCCAAGGAGGCGCTCCTGGAGTCCGTCATCGAGGCCATCACGGAGCACTACATCGCGGTGGTGCGCCAGGCGCTGCGCCCGCGGGGCACCCTCCGCGAGACGATCCGCGCCGGGTTCCAGGCGTACTGGGACCACGTCTGCACCCGTCCGGGCGAGCACATGCTCACGTACGAGCTCACCCAGTACGCCCTGCGGCGCCCCGGGCTCGGCCACCTGGCGCGCCGTCAGTACGAGATGTACTCCGCCACGTTCCGCGAGCTGATCGAGGAACTGCGGGCGGCCACGGGCTTCGCGCCCCGGGTGCCCGTCGAGCAGCTGGCCCGCTACCTGGCCGCCATGACCGACGGGCTGACGCTGAACTTCCTGGTCCTCGGGGACGCGGCGGCCGCGGCGGACCTGCTCGACACGATCACGGACCACGTCGTGGGGCTGGTCGACGAGGGGCCGGGGGCCGGGACGGCGGGAGCCGAGGGGGTCGGGGCGGCACGCTGTCTGTGATCTTGCGTAGGCTCGGGCCAGCGGTACGCGACCGCGAACCGCTTCTCTCACCCTGACCAGTTGAGGAGACCCGTGCGCCTGTCGATCGACCGACGCCTCGCCCTCGGTGCCGCCGTGCTCACCGTCGTCGCCGCGGCCGCCCCCGCCACCGCCGCCCCGGCCGCCGGGGGACGGCCGGCCCTGCCCGCCCGTACCGCCACCGCCCCGGCCGCTCCGGCCCCCGACATGGACGGTGTCTCGCAGGCCCTGCGCAACACCCTGGCCGCCGGCGCCCCCGGCGCCATGGCCCGCTTCACCGGCCCGGACGGGGTGGAGTTCCGCCGCGAGGGCGTGCAGAACCGCGTCACCGGCGCAGCGATGGACCGCCACGCGCGGTTCCGCGTCGGCAGCATCACCAAGACCTTCTCCAGCGTGGTCCTCCTGCAGCTGGTGGGCGAGGGCAAGGTGAAGCTGGACGACCCGGTGAACACCTACGTCCCGGGGCTGCTCCCCGACGACCGCATCACGGTCCGCCACCTGCTCACCCACCGCAGCGGCCTGTCCGACTACACCAACGCGATGTTCGCGAACACCGTCCCCGGCTTCGAGGCGGTCCGCAACCGGGTGTTCACGTACCAGGAGCTGGTGGACCTCTCGCTGGCCGAGCCGCGCACCACCCAGCCGGGTGCGGCGTACTCGTACTCGAACACCAACTTCGTGGTGGTCGGCATGATCATCGAGAAGGTCACCGGGCGCCCCGTCGCCAAGGAGTACGAGCGCCGCATCATCAAGCCCCTGGGGCTGTCGAACACGTCGTACGTGCACCCGGACACGGCCATCAAGGGCCGGCACGTGAACGGCTACCTGCACCCGGACGAGGAGGGCGCGCCGCTGGTCGACTCCACCGAGCAGACCGTCTCCTGGGCCCAGTCGGCGGGCGCGATGATCTCCACGGAGGCGGACCTGAGTACTTTCATGTCCAGCCTGCTCAAGGGGAGGCTGCTGAGCGCCGACCTGCTCGACGCCATGACCACGGTGACCCCCACCGACGCCACCAACACCCGCTTCTACGGGCTCGGCCTGCGCCGGTACAACCTGTCGTGCGGGACCCAGGTGTTCGGCCACACCGGCACCGTGCAGGGCTTCTACTCGTACGCCTTCACCACGCGCGACGGCGAGCGGAGCCTGAGCGCGATGGCGAACACCTCCAACCGGGGCGCCGCCAACACCGCCCTGGGCGGCACGCTCGAGGCCGCGTTCTGCGGCAAGAAGACGGCCCCGTCGGTGGCCCGCCGCGGCTTCACGGTCGCCCCGGCCGAGGCCGACCTGCCCGAGCGCCGCTGACGCCCTCCCCCGCGTCCCCGCGGTACGGGCGCCCCGTCCGGGCGCCCGTACCGCGGGCCGGTCCCGACCGCCGCCGGGCCGGCGTCAGCCGTCGTCGCGGACCGCCACGATGCCGTTGAACACGCCGACGTACGCGGTGCCGTCCGGGCCGAGGGTGATCGGGGCCCAGTTGTTGTCGTACAGCGGGCCCGTGCCGGTCAGCCGGCGCCAGCGCCGCTCGCCGGTGCGGAAGTCGACGGCGGTCAGGTACCAGGCGTCGATGCCCCAGACGTTGGGCTCCTTCTCGTAGAAGTAGAGCAGCCCGTTGGCGGTCGACAGCTTCGGTACGGTCGAGGGGGACCGGATCGCGCTCTCCCACACGGTGTCGCAGCCGCTGCCGTCGGGGCGGACGTCGATGCGGGTGACGCCGCCGACCACGCTCTTGCCCAGCAGCAGGCTGGTGACGTTCTCGTAGCCGTAGTTGTTCTCGACGACGAGGCTGTTGCCCCAGCTGATCAGGGAGTTGTCGGTGGTGGACGCCCCGGCGCCGAAGACGGGGACCCGGCACACCAGGCGGTCGCCGTCGGCGACGTCCCGGCCGCGGCGGAAGACGAGGACGTTCATGCGGTCGTCCGCGTTGTCGGTGATGGCCACGTAGCCGCCACCGGGCGCCGCGGGGTCGCCGAACAGGTCCGGGGTGGTGCCCGAACCCTGGTTCACCGAGCCGGGCTTGGTGCCGGTGCCGCGGTCGTACGTCTGCCGCCACTGGACGCGCGGGGTGCCGTCGGGGGTGGCGGCGAAGCTGTAGAGGGCGTGGTCGGTGACGATGGAGACGCCGTCCTCGGCCACCGAGAAGGAGTTCTGGATCTCCTCGCCCGTCAGCTGCACCGAGCGGATCGCGGAGGTCCGGGGGTCGACGGTGCCGACCCGGCCGAGCCGGGTCACCCACCAGATCCGGCCCTGCCAGTCCGGCATGACGGAGGTGACGGGGTCGCAGGTGCCGCTGGGCCACAGGTTGGTCCAGCCGATGCAGTCGTGCGGGACGACCCCGGTCAGGTCCCAGTCGTCCGCGACCGTGAAGCTCCAGGTGCCGTCGGGGCCCTGGGCGTGCGCCAGGCGCAGGACGTGCTGGCGGGAGTCGGCGAGGACGGCCCGGTCCTGGTCGTCGAGGTAGAAGTACGCGCCGCCCGAGGTGTCCTTGAAGATCTTCGAGAAGTCGAGGCGGGTGACGGCCTCGACGGTCGAGGACCGTTGCGGCAGCGCGTACTCGGCGAGGGTGTCGAGCGTGCGCGGGTCGAGGAGCTTCACCTCGAAGCCCGCGAAGGTGCCGCAGACGGTGACGAGGCGGCCGCCGGAGTCGAACGTGGCGGTGGCGCACTCGCCACCGAGGGCGGCGATCTTCCTGCTGGTCACCCGCGGGTTCCGGCCGAGCGGCCCGGACCAGGGGTAGGTGGCGCTGCCGGCGGCGTCGGCGTGCATGCCGCTGCGTCCGCTGGGCGCGAGGAAGGGGTGCTGCGGCGGGGCCTGGCCGGGGACGGGCGCCGCCGTCGCGGGTGCCCCGTCGTACTGGCTGACGAGGCGGTGGCCGGGGGCGTTGGGTATCCCGTCGGCACGGGCGGGGACCGCCCCCGTCAGGGCCGCGGCGACCGCCAGGGCCGGCACCACTGCGCAGTTCAGCGCTCTTCGGAACATCCGGGAATTCCTCCGTCTTTCGGGCGTACGGGGTCGCGCCGCCGCCCGACGGTAGAACCCGTTGCCCGAGGAATCCATACCGGCGGGTCATGATTCACGCACGCGCAACACGGGTGTCGTGAAAGGGGGTTGCCGGCGTCAGGGCCGCAGGCTGCCGACGACGTCCGCGGTCGCGGACAGGCCGTCGTGGATGGTGGGCGCGATGCTGCTGCTCGCCAGGTAGAAGCCGAGCAGCAGGCACACCAGCGCGTGGGAGAACTTCAGCCCGCCGCTGCGCACGAAGATCACCGCCAGGATGAGGAGCAGCAGGATCACGGAGATGGAAACGGCCATCGGAACCTCCTACGCCGCATCGGCCACAGAGGAGGGGTCCGGGCTTGCCCGGCCCGTGCGGCCGGGCCCGGAGGATGCGGCATTCGGCCCACATCGTGGCGCAGTCGCGCGGCCCGACGGGGGAACGACGTGTCGGCCGTCCGGGTGGTTGACCGAGGGTGACGGGCGCGGCGCCCGGCGGCGGGGCCCCTCTCAGCCCCCGGACGCGGGGGCCCTGAGCAGGTCGAGGAAGCGGTCGAGGAGCACCGACTCCCGTTCGGCGTGCCGGACCAGGTGCAGCGTCGTGACCGTGTCGGCGACGGGGCGCGGCGTCACGCCGACGCGGCGCAGCACGCGCATGGAGTCGGCCAGCACGGCCGCGCCGAACCCCGCCGCGACCAGGGCCAGGACCGTGGGGACGCTGCGTCCCTCGGCGGCGACGAGCGGGCTGACGCCGGCCCGTTGGGCGAGGCCGATGACCTCGTCGTACGAGCGGGGCGAGACCTCCCGCGGCCACAGCACCAGGGGCACCTCGCCGAGGACGCGGGCCGGTACCGGCGGCAGTGGCCGGCGGCCGCGGGCCAGCCGGTGCTGCTCGGGGAGGAAGAGCGTGAGCGGCTCGCGCCACCAGGGCTGCGTGCGCAGCCGGTTGTCCGCCAGCGGCAGGCGCTGGACCGCGACGTCGTACGTGCCGTCGAGGACGCCCCGTGACATCTCCTCGTCGTCGAAGCTCTCGATGAGCCGGAGGTCGACGTCGGGGAGTCGGGTGCGGACCGTGCCGAGCGCGGCGCCCAGCGGGCCGTTGATGCCGGAGCCGGCGAACGCGACGGTGAGCCGCCCGGTCCGCCCCTGCGCGGCCCGGCGCACGTCCTCGAGCGCCGCCTCGGCCCCGGCGAGCACGGCGCGGGCCCGCTGGGCGAGCGCCAGGCCGGCCGGGGTGGCGGTGAGGCCGCGCCCGGTCCGGACGAACAGTTCGGTGCCCAGGCGGCGTTCGAGGTCGCGGAGCTGGCGGCTGAGGGTGGGCTGGGTCAGGTTGAGGCGCCGGGCGGCGCCGCTCACCGTGCCCTCTTCCGCGACCGCGACGACGTAGCCGAGCAGTCGGAGTTCCATGTCCATTCCATGCCTCCCGGGCATGGATCGTATAGACCGGCATGCCCATCGGGCGCCCTGGGGCGGATCGTGACGGAAGGTGGAGACGTCCCCGGGCGGCCCGCCCGGGAGGACGACCACCAGGGAGGGACCCATGAGCACGACCGCCGCGACCACCGCAACCGCCGCGACCACGACGACCACCGCCACGACCGACGCGCCCACCGCCACGACCGACGCGACCGCCGTCGTGGACGCCTACTTCGCCGCCTTCGGCGCCCGCGACATCGACCGGGCGCTGTCCCTCGTCGCCCCGGACGCGGTCTGGACGGTGCCCGGCGACCCGCGGATCGTGCCGTGGGTCGGGGTCCGGCAGGGACACGACGCCCTGCGGGACTTCTTCACCGAGCTGTTCACCGCCAGCGAGCCCCTCGCGTTCGAGGTGCACGGCATGACCGAGGTACCTGCCGGGCCCCCCGGCCACGGCACCAAGGTCGTCATCCCCGGCCGCTTCGCCTACCGCTTCACGGCCTCCCGGCAGATCCTGGACGACACCTTCGTCATGGTCTTCACGATCGCCGACGGCCGGATCGCCGCCTACGACATCTTCGAGGACTCCCTCGGCCTCGCCCGCGCGTACACCGGCGATCCCGCCCTCGGCCTCCCGGCCGCCCCGTGAGCGCCCCGGGCGCGCACCGCCGGGCCCTGCTGACCTGGCTCGCCGTGTACCCGGTCATCACCGCGGTGCTGGCGGTGCTGGGGCCGGCGTTGGCCGGACTCCCCCTGCCCCTGCGCTCCCTGGTGCTCACGGCGCTGGTGGTGCCGGCGGTGGTGTACGTGGTCCTGCCCGGCTACGCCCGTCTGGGCCTGGCCGTGGCGGGGCGGTGGCCGCGGCCGGCGGGGCCACCGGGGCCGGGCGCCCCGACCGCTCCTGCACATCGATCGCAGTGGAACAGGACGTGATCGGACACGTCGGGATCCGCCGCCCCGACGACCGCGGCGCGCGCCGCTCCGCGACGGAGCGGCGACCGCAGGGTCTTGATGTGTCCACGACGCTCGTGTCATATATGTCCAGACCTTTGAACCCGGTCCCGGGAGGAGCTCGACGGGGAGCCTGCAGGGGCTCGACGGGGACCTCGCGAGGGAAGGAGGGCGGCCGTGCGACGCACCGTCGGCCCGGTCCTGGTCCTGTGCTGCCTCCTGTGCTCCGTCCCGTTGACCGCCTGCGGCGGCCCGGGGGCGGACACCGATCCGCCGCCCTCCCCCGCCGGGCTGACGGCCGAGTCCGGGAGCGCCACCTCGGCGCACGTGATGTGGGAGGCCGCCGATCCGCGCGCGGGCGTCACCGCGTACCAGGTCTTCCGCGACGGGGTCCTGGTGCGCGAACTCCCCGCCGAGCGGACCATGGTGGACGTCGACGGCCTCTCCCCCGCCACGCGCTACGCCTTCACCGTCCGGGCCCGCGACGCGGCCGGGAACCTCTCGGACCCCACCGGCGCGGCCCGGGTGACGACCGCCGCCCGGGCGGCACGCGACGTCCGCGCCCCCGGCGCCCCCGCCCGGCTCACCGCCCGGGCCGAGGACGGCCGCACCGTACACCTGGTCTGGTCCGCCGCCCGCGACGACACCGGCGTCACGGCGTACGACGTCTACCAGGGCGGGGTACGGGTCCACACCGCGGGCGGCCGCGAGACCGGCACGCGCCTGACGGGGCTGCGCCCGCACACCGCGTACGCGTTCACCGTCCGGGCCCGGGACGCCGCCGAGAACTCCTCCCCCGACAGCCCCGCCGCCCGCCTCACCACCCCCGCGGCGCCGGACACCGGTGGCACGGTCCCGGTGGACTTCCTGGCCACGGCCGCTCCGGGCACGGTCGAGCTCTCCTGGACCTGGCCGGACCCGGCCCACCGGCCCCGCGCGTACGAGCTCTGGGTGAACGGGCGCCCGACCACGGTCGTCCAGTGGGGCGCCGACGCCGTGCCCGTCGGCCGCACCGTCCAGCGCCTCGACGCCACCGGGCCCGGAGGTACGGTCTGGACCGTGAAACTGCGCGCCCGGCTGCCCGACGGCGGCTGGGGCGGCTTCTCTCCCGAACGATCGGTCACGCTCGTATCCGCGGGATCAAACTGACCGTTCGCTCGATGACTATTCGATCAACAACGATCACCCGGGCGCGCCTCACCGGGACTTTGAGACAGAATCTGACGCCGTGCTGGGGAACCTGCCGCCGGAGACGGCGAGCTTTGTCGGGCGGGACGAGGAACTACGCCTGCTGAAGGCCCTCTTGAGGGAGAGTCGGCTGGTCACCCTCACCGGCGTGGGCGGCGTCGGGAAGTCCCGTCTCGCCCTGCGCGCGGCCCGGGCGGCCGCCCGTACGGACCACCCCGACGGCGCCTGGTGGATCGAACTGTCCCCGCTGCGCGACCCCGCCCTGCTCTCCGCCACCGTGGCCCACGCCCTGGGCCTGGGCGAACTGTCCGGCCGCAGCCTCGACGAGAGCCTGTGCGAGTGGTGCGCCGAGCGGGACGTGCTCCTGGTGCTCGACACCTGCGAGCACCTGGTCGAGTCCTGTCGCCATCTGGTCGGCGAACTCCTCCAGGCGGCACCGGGCCTGACCGTTCTGGTCACCAGCCGCCAACCCCTGGGCTGCCACGGCGAGACCGTCCGCGAGGTGCGCCCGCTGCCCGTCGGGGACGCCGACAGCGACGCCGTGGTGCTCTTCCGCGAACGCGCCCTGGCCGCCACGCCCCAGCTCGCCGCGGCCTTCGCCGACCCGGGGCGCTCGGCCACCGCCGTGGAGGTCTGCCGCCGCCTCGACGGCCTGCCGCTCGCCCTCGAACTCGCCGGCGCGCGCCTGGACCTGCTCACCCTGGAGCAGGTCGCCGCGCGTCTGGAGACCCGCTTCGAGGTGCTCGCCGACCCGCGCGCGGCCGGCCGGCCGCCCCGGCACCGCACCCTGCGCACCGCGATCGGCTGGAGCCACGAGCTGTGCGAGCCGCTGGAGCGGCTGCTGTGGGCCCGGCTGTCGGTCTTCGCCGGGGACTTCGACCTGGCCGCCGCCCGCGCCGTCTGCGCCGGCGGCCCGCTGCCCGCCGACCGCGTGGAGCGGGTCCTGGCCGGCCTGGCCGGCAAGTCGGTGGTCCGCCGCACCGTCGAAGGCGCGCGCGAGCGCTACCGGATGCTGGACACCATCGGCGAGTACGGCCGCCAGTGGCTCGGTGAGCTCGGCGAGGAGTCGGTGGTCGCCGACCGGCACGCCCACTGGTACGCGGCCCTGGCCCGGCAGGCCGACGCGGGCTGGCTCGGGCCCGAGCAGCTCGACTGGTACCGCCGCACCAGCGCCGACCACATGGAGCTGCGCACGGCCCTGGAACACCTGCTGGGCACCGATCCGCGCACCGCCCTGGAGATGGCCGGAAACCTGTGGTTCTTCTGGTTCTGCTGCGGGCACCTCAGCGAGGGCCGCGGCTTCCTGGAACGCGCGCTGGCCACCGTGCCCGCCGACGACCCGGCACACCGGCAGGGCGTCTGGGCCCTCGGGCTGACCGCCCTGCTCCAGGGGGACCTGAGCACCAGCCTGGCGCTGGGCGAGCAGTGCGTCCGGGCGGCGGAGGGGTCCGCCGACCCCGAGACGCGGCTGCGGGCGACGTACCTGGTGGGCGTGTCGGTGCTGATGCCGGGGGACGCGGACCGGGCGCTCGCCCTGACCGGCGGACGGGCCCGGTCGGCGCACGCGGGCCGGCCGTACGGGCTGGGCCGGCTGCTGTGCCAGCTGGTGGCCTCGTACGCGCTGTCCGACCTGGGCCGCTACGAGGAGGCCATGGCGGAGGCGGCGGAGTTGCGGGACGCCTGCGCGGCGATCGGCGACCACTGGCTGCGCGCGTACGCCGACTACGTCCTGGCGGTGGCGGCGCTGGGGCTGGGACGGCCCGGCGAGGCGGCCCGGCACGTCCGCGCCATGCTCTCGGGCAAGCGGCTGCTGCACGACAGCTTCGGGATCGCCCTCGGCCTGGACCTGCTGGGGGCCGCCGTGGCGGCGCAGGGCGACGGGGAGCTGGCGGCACGGCTGCTCGGCACCGGGCACGCCTGGTGGCGCACGGTGGGCCGGCCCCAGATGGGCTCGCCCTCCCTGCTGGCGCTGCGCGACGCGGGCGAGCGGCAGGCCCGGGCGGCCATCGGCGACGAGGCGTACGAGAAGGCCTTCCACGGCGGGGCCGAGTCCCGGCCGCAGGTGGGGTGAGCCGTGGGCTGAGCCGGAACTGGTCCTCGTCCATGGGCGTGTTCGTCAGCCGCCCGGCCACCTTCTCCGACCCGGCCTTCCGCGCACCGACGGCGGACGGGCTCCTGAGCGTCACGCGTCAGCTCGGCGAGGAGCCGCCCGTCGCGGTCGCCTTCGAGGCCGACGCGGGCGGGCGGGGGCTCCCCCGGATGCGGGCTCCCGTCAGTACGGGAGGGGTCTGCCCGACGGCGTACGCAGGTCCAGGTCGCGGGGCGCGGGGCGCGGGGCGGGCTTGCGGATCAGGGTCTGGCGCATGGTCTCCCCCTGTTCAGGCTCGGAGCAGGACGGGGCGGCGCGGCTCGACCACGCGCCCGTCGGGAAGTTGTTCACCGGTGTCGTCGAAGAGCACCACGCCGTTGCAGAGCAGGCTCCAGCCCTGTTCGGGATGGGAGGCCACGGTGCGGGCGGCGTCACGATCGGCGCTGTCGGCACTGGGGCACATCGGCTGGTGGGAACACAACATGGCGTACCTCCTCGCGCTGCGGCGGCGGAGGGCCGGGTGGTCGTTGCCGGTCCGAGCCGCCGTCCACGGTGGCCGGAAGTATGACCGACCGCCGGCACCGGATGGAACCCATATTCGACATTCATCTCAGGTACCGGAAGGGGATTTACGATCAGTACATGTCCGTTATCCAGATCGTGCACACCGCCGATGTACCGCTTCTTGAGGCGTGGCACAGAGTGACGGACTGGGAGCGGCACGGCGCGCAGGTCCCGCTGACCCGTACGACGGTGGCCACGGACCCGCCCACGCGCCTGGGCACCCGCTTCACGGCCCGCACGGGCCTGGGGCGGGTCGCCTTCGACGACCCGATGGAAGTGGTCGCCTGGCGGCCGCCGGCGGACGGCCGGCCCGGGCACTGCCGGCTGGTCAAGCACGGCCGGGTGGTGACGGGCTGGGCCGAGATCGAGGTGCGCCCCGCCCCTGACGGCCGCGGCGGCAGCGAGGTGCGGTGGCGGGAGGAACTGCGGCTGCGCGGCCTGCCGCGGTTCCTGGACCCGCTGACGGCCGCGGCGGGCCGGCTGCTCTTCGCGCGCGCCCTGGCCGGGCTGCTGCGGGACGCCCGCTGACGCCCAGGGGCCGGCCCCCCGTCCCGCCGCGGGCGGTGGGGGCCGGCCCCTGGGCGTACGGCTCCGGCTACCGGATCGGCATGCCGGACAGGGTGCGGGCGATCACCAGGCGCTGGATCTCGCTCGTGCCCTCGAAGATCGTGTAGATGGCGCTGTCGCGGTGCATCCGCTCGACCGGGTACTCGCGGGTGTAGCCGTTGCCGCCGAGGATCTGGACGGCCTGGGCGGTGACCTTCTTGGCGACCTCGCTCGCGTACAGCTTGGACATCGAGCCCTCGGCGGAGGTGAACGGCTTGCCGGTGCTCGCCATCCAGGAGGCGCGCCAGACCAGCAGGCGCGCCGCGTCGATCTGGGTGCGCATGTCGGCGAGCTGGAAGGCGACGCCCTGGTTGTCGATGATCGGGCGGCCGAACTGGGTGCGGGTCCTGGCGTAGTCGAGGGCCACCTCGTACGCGGCCCGGGCGGTACCTACGGCCATGGCGCCCACGGCGGGCCGGGAGGCCTCGAAGGTGGCCATCGCGGCGTTCTTCACGCGCTCGCCGCCCGCCTTGGCCCGCTCGCGGGCGCGGGCGAGGCGCTCGTCGAGCTTCTCCTTGCCGCCGAGCAGGCAGGAGCCGGGCACCCGCACGTCCTCGAGCACGACCTCGGCGGTGTGCGAGGCGCGGATGCCGTGCTTCTTGAACTTCTGCCCCTGGGAGAGGCCGGGGGTGTTCGGCGGGATGATGAACGAGGCGTGGCCCTTGGTGCCGAGCTCGGGGTCGACCACGGCCACGACGATGTGGACGTTGGCGATGCCGCCGTTGGTCGCCCAGGTCTTGGTGCCGTTGAGCACCCACTCGTCCTTGGCCTGGTCGTACACGGCGCGGGTGCGCATCGATCCGACGTCGGAGCCCGCGTCCGGCTCGGAGGAGCAGAAGGCGGCCACCTTGACGTCGTCCGGGGTGCCGTACATCTGCGGGATCCAGGTGCCGATCTGCTCCTCGGTGCCGTTCGCCACGACGCCGATGGCGGCCAGGCCGGTGCCGACGATGGACAGCGCGATGCCGGCGTCGCCCCAGAAGAGCTCCTCCATCGCCATCGGGATGCCGAGGCCCGTGGGGTCGAAGAACTGCTGGGCGTAGAAGTCGAGCGAGTAGATGCCGACCTTGGCGGCCTCCTGGATGACGGGCCAGGGGGTCTCCTCGCGCTCGTCCCACTCCGCGGCCGCGGGGCGGATCACGTCGGCGGCGAAGCCGTGGAGCCAGTCGCGCACCTCCTTCTGCTCGTCGCTGAGCTCCATGGTGAACTCCGCCATGTTCCCCTCCCGGCTGTAGCCTTGTCCGCATCGTGCCTTACTTGCGGTAACCGCGGCTTGTTACCTGCGGTAACCGCAGTGTGTTACTCGTCAGTAGGGGATGTCAACCGCTGCCACCGATTCGGCTCGGGGGGTGTGCGTGGTGTTACGTTGCGCCTGCGTCACGCAATCGCACGGGCGGGGAGAGAGCACGTCATGGAGACCACGCAGCAGGCCGATCACCAGGCCGACCACGAGGACGGGCGGCTGAGCACCGCCGACCGCAGGCGCCGCCAGCTGCTGGAGGCCGCCGACCGGGTCGTCCTGCGCGACGGCCCGAAGGCCTCCATGAACGCCATCGCCGCCGAGGCGGGCATCACCAAGCCGATCCTCTACCGCCACTTCGGCGACAAGGCGGGCCTGTACCAGGCCCTGGCCGTCCGGCACACGGACGCCCTGCTCGCCTCGCTGCGGGCCGCGCTGGACGCCCCCACCGACCGCCGGCACCGCGTCGAGGCCACCCTCGACACCTACCTCGCGGCCATCGAGGCCCGGCCGCAGGTGTACCGCTTCCTCATGCACCCCGCCGAGGACTCCCAGCCCACCGACCGCGGCTTCGACGTGGGTCGGCACTCGGCCCCGCTGCTGCGCCGGCTGGGCGAGGAGCTCGCCCTGGTGATCGCCGAGCGCGTGGACCTCGGCCCGGCCGGCGACCGGCTGGCGCGGGTCTGGGGCCACGGGATCGTCGGCATGCTGCACGCCGCCGGTGACTGGTGGCTGGGCGAGCGCCCCTGCACCCGTGCGGAGCTGGTGACCGACCTCACGGACCTGCTGTGGGGCCACCTGTCCACCGCGGGCGTCCTCGAGGGCGGCCCGGGCTTCTGACCCCGTACGCGGGCTACGCCGTGTAGGCGCGCGCCTGCTCCCGCTGCCCCCACGGCGCCTTGCGGATGCCCCGCTTCGCCCGGCGCAGCCTCAGGCCCGCGAGCCGGTCGACGTACACCGTGCCGTCGAGGTGGTCGCACTCGTGCTGCAGGCAGCGCGCGAAGAACCCGGTACCCTCGACGCGCACCGGCCGGCCCTCGCGGTCCACGCCCTCCACCACGGCACGGTCGAACCGGGTCGTACCGGCCTCCAGGCCCGGCAGGGACAGACAGCCCTCGGGGCCGGTGACCTCGTACCCGTCGGCCTCGACGAGCCGCGGGTTCACCACGTGGCCGACGTGCCGGACGTCCTCGTCGTCCGGGCAGTCGTAGACGAACACCCGCTGCCCGACGCCGACCTGGTTGGCGGCGAGGCCCACGCCCTGGGCCGCGTACATCGTCGCGAACATGTCCTCGACCAGCCGGTCGAGGTCCGGGCCGAACTCCGTGACCTCCGCGCAGGGGGCGTGGAGCACCGGGTCGCCCAGCAGGGTCATGGTGCGGACGAGACCGGAAGTGCCGGGGATCGGGCGCTGTCGCATGGCCGTAAGGGTACGTCGGGCGAATATATGAGGGATCCACCTGGGCGCCTGGTCAGGGCCCAGGCCGGTTCTGGATAGGCTGAGCCCGGACCGACGCAAGGAGGAGCAGGGACGATGGCAGGCAACACGGAGCCGCTTTCGCCGCGGGCCAAGCTGGCCGTGACGGCGGGCAAGGCCGCGGCGGCGGTGTCGCGGGCCGCAGGGCGGGGCAGCGGATCGGTGATCGGGGGCAAGGTGGCCCTCAAGCTCGACCCCGATCTGCTCAGCGCGCTGGCGCAGCACCTCGATGTCGTCCTCGTCTCCGCGACGAACGGCAAGACCACCACGACCCGTCTGATCGCCGAGGCCCTGCGGGCCAGCGGCCCGGTCGTGTCGAACGCGCTGGGCGCGAACATGCCGGCCGGCATCACCTCCGCCCTGGCGGGCGGCTCGGAGGCGAAGTACGGCGTCATCGAGGTGGACGAGAAGTACCTGGCCGGCGTGGCCCGGGACACCACCCCGAAGGCGATCGCGCTGCTCAACCTCTCGCGCGACCAGCTCGACCGGGCCGCGGAGACCCGCATGCTCGCGGAGAAGTGGCGGGAGGGCCTGGAGGGCACCAAGGCCGTGGTCGTGGCCAACGCCGACGACCCGCTCATCGTGTGGGCCGCCTCCTCCTCGCCGAACGTCGTGTGGGTGGCCGCCGGCCAGGAGTGGAAGGACGACGCCTGGTCGTGCCCCTCCTGCGGCGGTGTGATGCAGCGCCCGGGCGACGACTGGTTCTGCGGCGAGTGCGGCTTCCGCCGCCCGACGCCCAGCTGGGCCCTGTCCGGCGACCACGTGCTCGACCCGCACGGCAGCGCCTGGCCGATCCACCTCCAGCTGCCGGGCCGCGCGAACAAGTCCAACGCCGCCACCTCGGCCGCCGTGGCCGCCGTGTTCGGCGTGCCGCCGCAGGTCGCGCTGGAGCGGATGTACCAGGTCCAGGCGGTGGCCGGCCGGTACGACGTGGTGGACTTCATGAACCGCCAGGTGCGCCTCCTGCTCGCGAAGAACCCGGCGGGCTGGCTCGAAACGTTTTCCCTGATCGACCCGGCTCCGGCTCCGGTGATCCTCTCGGTGAACGCGCGCGGCGCCGACGGCACCGACACCTCGTGGCTGTGGGACGTGGACTACGGGCGGCTGGCCGGCCACCCGATCTTCGTGATCGGCGACCGCAAGCTCGACCTGGCCGTCCGCCTGGAGGTCGCCGACGTGGACTTCCGCGTCTGCGACACCCTCGACGAGGCCGTGCAGCTGTGCCCGCCCGGCCAGATCGAGCTGATCGCGAACTACACCGCCTTCCAGGACGTCCGCCGCCGCGTCGGCAACTAGTCCACGAGACCTTCTGAGGACAACGAGCATGAGCGACAACAGCCTGCGTCTCGTGTGGGTCTACCCGGACCTGCTCAGCACGTACGGAGACCAGGGCAACGCCCTCGTCGTCGAGCGCCGGGCCCGCCAGCGCGGCCTGGACGTGCAGCGCCTGGACGTGCGCAGCGACCAGCCGGTGCCCACCTCCGGCGACATCTACCTGATCGGCGGCGGTGAGGACCGGCCGCAGCGGCTGGCCGCGGAGCGGCTGGTGCGCGACGGCGGTCTGGCCCGGGCGGTGTCCAACGGCGCGATCGTCTTCTCGGTGTGCGCCGGCTACCAGATCCTGGGCCAGGAGTTCGTCAACGACATGGGCCAGCGCCAGGAGGGCCTCGGCCTGCTGGACGTCGTGACGGTCCGCGGCGAGGGCGAGCGGTGCGTGGGCGACGTCCTGGCGGACATCGACCCGAACCTGAACCTGCCGCAGCTGACGGGCTTCGAGAACCACCAGGGCGTCACGCACCTGGGCCCGACGGCCAAGCCGTTCGCCCGGGTCCGCCTCGGCCGCGGCAACGGCACGGGCGACGGCACCGAGGGCGCGTACAACGACACGGTCTTCGGCACCTACATGCACGGTCCCGTGATGGCCCGCAACCCCCAGATCGCGGACCTGCTGCTGAAGCTGGCGCTGGACGTGAACGCGCTGCCGCCGGTCGACGACCGCTGGTACGAGGCGCTGCGCGCGGAGCGCATCGCGGCCGCGACGCAGCCCGCCTGAGAAAGTCGGACGCGGCCCGCCCGCCCAGCCCGGAGGCAGCCCGCCTGAGCGGGTCCGCGCTCGAACGATCGGGCCCGCCGACCGGCCCCGCCTGAGCGGGTGCCACGCTCGGCTGAGCGGATCTGACAGCTCGTCTGAGCGGGTCCGCGCACGGAAGAAAGCCCTGGCCAGGGCGCCTCACCCCAGAGGCGCCCTGGCCCTCGTTTTTTCGTACGAGATGCCTGCCGAGCCCGTGGAAGATGGTTCAGTCCACCGGGTTTCCGCTTGTAGGGTTGCGGTCAGATCCAACCGGACGACGTGGTCCGGTCGTCGGCCCACGTTGCAAAGGTTCTCTCCTGCCATGCGCATTGGTGTGCTCACCTCCGGCGGCGACTGCCCCGGTCTGAACGCCGTCATCCGCTCCGTCGTGCACCGCGCCGTCGTCGACCACGGCGACGAGGTCATCGGCTTCCACGACGGGTGGAAGGGGCTGCTGGAGTGCGACTACCGCAAGCTCGACCTCGACTCGGTCAGCGGCATCCTCGCCCTCGGCGGCACCGTCCTCGGCTCCTCACGCGTCCAGCCCGCGCACCTGCGCGACGGCGTGGAGCGGGCCCGCGGCCACCTCGCGGACCTCGGCCTGGACGCGATCATCCCGATCGGCGGCGAGGGCACCCTCAAGGCCGCCCACCTGCTCTCGCAGGCCGGGCTGCCGATCGTCGGCGTGCCGAAGACCATCGACAACGACATCGCCGTCACCGACGTGACCTTCGGCTTCGACACCGCCGTCGGGGTCGCCACCGAGGCCCTGGACCGCCTGAAGACCACCGCCGAGTCGCACCAGCGCGTGATGGTGGTCGAGGTGATGGGCCGCCACACCGGATGGATCGCCCTGCACTCGGGCATGGCGGCCGGCGCGCACGCCATCGTGGTGCCGGAGCGGCCCTTCGACATCGCCGAGCTCACCGAGATCGTGGGCGCGCGCTTCGCGGCCGGCAAGCGGTTCGCCATCGTGGTGGTGGCCGAGGGCGCCAAGCCGAAGCCGGGCACGATGGAGTTCGAGGGCCGGGGCACCGACATCTACGGCCACGAGAAGTTCGCCGGCATCGGCAACGTCCTCGCGGTGGAGCTGGAGAAGCGCCTGGGCAAGGAGGCGCGTCCGGTCATCCTGGGCCACGTCCAGCGCGGCGGCACCCCGACCGCGTACGACCGGGTGCTGGCGACCCGGTTCGGCTGGCACGCGGTGGAGGCGGCGCACCGGGGCGAGTTCGGCATGATGACCGCGCTGCGCGGCACCGACGTCACGATGGTGCCGCTGGGCAGCGCCGTGGAGACCCTCAAGACCGTCCCGACGGACCGGTACGCCGAGGCCGAGACCGTCCTCTGACGGCCCGGCCGGACGTCCCAGGACGTCCCCGAACGGCCCGCCACGACAGGGCAGACCGTACGGTGACGTGATCAACCCGGACAGACCCGCCCCCGGAGACTTCGGCCTCCGGGGGCGGGTCTACTGTTGGGGGGCACCACCGGCACCATCCCAGGGACGAGGACGACGAGGACATGGATCACAGCGGGCACGGCATGGACGGCATGACCATGGACCTCCCGCCGTTCACGCTGGGGCGGGGCCTGGAGTTCTCCGCCGACCCCTTCTTCCTCGTCGGCTGCCTGCTGGGCCTCGGCCTGTACGGCTGGGGCGTGCTCCGGCTGCGCCGCCGCGGCGACGCGTGGCCGGCGGGCCGTACCGTCGCCTGGGCCGCGGGCGTGCTGAGCATCGCCCTCGTGATGAACACGCAACTGAACGACTACGGCATGGTCATGTTCAGCGTGCACATGATCCAGCACATGGTCATCAGCATGCTCTCGCCGATCCTGCTGCTGCTCGGCGCGCCGATGACGCTGGCGCTGCGCGCGCTGCCGCCGGCCGGCCGGGGCCGCGGCAAGGGGCCGCGCGAGCTCCTGCTGATGCTCCTGCACAGCCGCTACATGCGGGTCGTCACCCACCCGGCGTTCACGATCCCGATGTTCATCGCCTCGCTGTACGGCCTCTACTTCACGCCGCTCTTCGACACCCTGATGGGCAGCAAGGCCGGGCACATCGCGATGATGGTGCACTTCCTGATGGTGGGCCTGGTCTTCTTCTGGCCGATCATGGGCGTGGACCCCGGCCCGCACCGGCCCGGGTACATCATGCGGATGCTGGAGCTGTTCGCCGGCATGCCCTTCCACGCCTTCTTCGGCATCGCCCTGATGATGGCGACCGAGCCGATGGTCTCCACGTACGCCGACCCGCCGGCCTCGCTCGGCATCGACGCCCTCTCCGACCAGACCGCGGCCGGCGGCATCGCCTGGGCCTTCAGCGAGATCCCCTCGGTGCTGGTGCTGATCGCCCTGATCTACCAGTGGTACCGCTCCGAGCAGCGGACGGCCAAGCGCGCCGACCGCCGGGCCGACCGCGACGGGGACGCCGAGCTGGAGGCGTACAACGCCTACCTCGCCTCCCTCCAGACCCGGGGTCGCTGACCCGCCCGGACCCGCCCGCAGGTAGCGCGTTCCGCCCCGCAGGCGCGACCATGGGGGCATGAGCGGTTCGATGAAGTGGATGGCCGTTCTCTGCGTCGGCCTGCTGGTGGTGGTCTCCGCCTACTCGGTGGCCCTCGGCAGCAACGGCTGGCTCTGGTTCGGCTGGGTGGTGGTGTGCGTCCTCACGGCGGGCGTCGCCGCCTCGCGCAACACCTGACCCCCCGCCCCGGCACACCCGCCGCGCCCCGTGTCCGACCGGCCGGGGCGCTGTCACAATGACCGGGCCGTCGTCGGGGCGCGAAGGGGGTCGGTCGTGTTCTACCACCTGCTCAAGCACGTACTGCTGGGACCGCTGCTGAGGCTGCTGTTCCGGCCGCGGATCGAGGGGCTGGAGCACGTGCCGGCCGAGGGGCCCGCGATCGTGGCGGGCAACCACCTGTCGTTCTCGGACCACTTCCTGATGCCCGCGATCCTGCGGCGTCGGATCACGTTCCTGGCGAAGGCCGAGTACTTCACGGGCACCGGGCCCAAGGGGCGGCTCACCGCGGCGTTCTTCCGCAGCGCCGGGCAGATCCCGGTGGACCGCTCCGGCAAGGCGGCCGGGCAGGCGGCGATCCGCGAGGGGCTGGGCGTACTGGCCGAGGGCGAGTTGCTGGGCATCTACCCGGAGGGCACCCGCTCGCACGACGGCCGCCTCTACAAGGGCAAGGTGGGCGTGGCCGCCATGGCGCTGAGGGCCGGGGTGCCGGTGGTGCCGTGCGCGATGGTCGGCACCTTCGAGGCGCAGCCGCCGGGCCAGCGGCTGCCGCGCCCGAAGCGGATCACGATCCGTTTCGGCGCCCCGCTGGACTTCTCGCGGTACGCCGGGATGGAGGGTGAGAAGGCGGTGCTGCGGGCCGTCACCGACGAGATCATGTACGCGATCATGGCGCTGTCAGGGCAGGAGTACGTCGACCGGTACGCGGCCGAGGTCAAGGCCGAGGCGGAGGAAGCGAGGAAGGCCCAGCGCAGGGCGCGCTGAGCCTTCCTCAAGGGGTACCGACCGCGGGTGTTACTTCACGGCGGGCAGGTCCGCGACGACGTCCTGGACCTTGGCACGGGCCGGGGCGGCGGGAACCACCGGGGCGGCGTGCGCGGCGCAGGTCACGTCGCGGGCGTCGATCTTGCCGCGCAGCAGGTACGCGTCGACGCGGTTGTTGATGCAGGGGTTGACCAGGCCGGTGACACCGTGCGAGCCGGCGCCCTTCTCGGTGATCAGGCGCGAGCCGTAGAGGCGGTTGTGCAGCGAGACGGCACCGTCGTACGGGGTGGCGGCGTCACGGGTGGACTGGACGATCAGGACCGAGGGCAGGCCCTGGCCGCGGTTGACGCGGACCTCGACCGGGTTGGACTGCTTGGCACCCCAGGTGGCGCAGGGCAGGTTCATCCAGGCGTTCGCCCAGGTCATGAACGGGTAGTCCTTGTGCAGCCGGGTGTTGTCACGGTCCCAGCGGGCCCAGCTGGTGGGCCACTTGGCGTCCGCGCACTCGACGGCGGTGTAGACGGCGTTGCCGTTCTCCGCGGAGATGTTGCCCGCGGTGTCCGACATGTCCGGGGCGGCGGCGTCGATCAGCGCCTGGGTGTTGCCCGCCACGTAGTCGGCCCAGGTCTGGGTGACCGGCACCCAGGCGGAGTCGTAGTACGGGGCGCTCTGGAAGAAGTTGATGAGCTCGGCCGGGCCGACCTTCCCACCGAGGGGGGCCTTCTTGGCGGCGGCGCGCAGCTTCAGCCACTGGGCCTCGACCTTGGCCGGGGTGTTGCCCAGGTGGAAGTGGCCGTCGTTCTTGGCGACCCACTTCTTCCAGTCGTTCCAGCGCATCTGGAAGGCGACGTCCTGGTCCAGGTTGGCCTGGTACCAGATCTTCTCCTTGGACGGGTTGACCACGGAGTCGACGATCATGCGGCGCACGTGCGTCGGGAAGAGCTCGGCGTAGACGGCGCCGATGTAGGTGCCGTAGGAGACGCCCAGGTAGTTGAGCTTCTTCTCGTGCAGGGCGGCGCGGATCACGTCGATGTCGCGCACAGTGTTCGGCGTGGTCATGTGCGGCAGCATCCAGCCGCTGCGCTTCTTGCAGCCGTCCGCGTAGTCGGCGGCGAGCTTGCGCTGGTAGCGCTTGTCGGCCTCGTTGTCCGGGACCGGGTCCTTCTTCGGGCCGGCCACGAACTTCTGCGGGTCGACGCAGGAGATCGGGGTGGAGTGGCCCACACCGCGCGGGTCGAAGCCCACGAAGTCGTACGCCTTGGAGGCGTTGACCCACAGCGGCGCCTTGTTGACGACGCGGAGCGGGAAGCGCATGCCGGAGCCGCCGGGGCCGCCCGGGTTGTAGACGAGGGCGCCCTGGCGCTCGGCCTTGGTGCCGGTGCTGAGCGCGCGGTCGACGGCGATGTCGATCTGCTTGCCGTACGGCTTGGTGTAGTCGAGCGGGACCTTCACCCAGCCGCACTGGATCGGCGCCGGGAAGCCCCAGGCGGCGGGGCAGTCCTTCCAGGTGATGCCCTTGCGGCCGGCGCGGGCGGCCGCGATGGCCGCGCCGCGGGCGGCGGAGACGGTGGTGCTGCTGCCGGTCTGGGTGTCGGCCGCGGCGGCCGACGGGGCGACGAAGGCGCCCGCGATGAGCGTGCCCGCCATCAGAGTGCCCGCGCTGCCGAGCACCGCTGTGCGTATCACGTGGTATTCCCCCTGCGTCATGTGCGGCCGGAGTGGGCCGTGTTCGAACAGACTGCTCGGGGATCCTTTCGTCTGCGGGGTACCTGACAACAGAGTGCTGACCGGTTCTTTACCAACCCGATAACCGGATCGGCCTGTACCGCTCAGCGGTGCAGAATCCGGTCAGAGTTCACCAACCGTACGCACGGCGGGCCCCGTCGAGCAGGGCCCGCAGCCGCAGCCCGTCGGGCGCGAGCACCGTGACGAGCACCGCGGGGCCGGCCAGCGGGGTCACGGCCGCGTACTCGCCCAGCATCCGGGGCGTCACCGGGTCGGCCTCGAACCGGGGGTCCACCACCAGGAGTTGGCCGATCGCCCGGTGTCCGCCCAGCACCGCGGGGCCGTCCCACCCGGCGGCCGCCCCCGGCCCGCAGGACAGCTCCTGGTCGAGCAGCGGCCGCCCGGCCCGGGTGACCCGGAGCCGGCTGGTGAGCAGGCCCGGTTCCTCGGCCGCCCGCCCCAGCACCTGCTCCTCGCGCAGCAGGAGGCGGGCCGACGGGGCGAGTTCGGCGACGGTGCGGGTGTACAGCCTGCTCCCGCGGGCGCAGATGAGGGGTTCCGGGAGCCAGCGCAGCTCGGCGGCCTCCTCGACGGCGAGGCGTACGTCGTACCGGGCCGGGGCACCGTCCCGGCCGGGCAGCGCGATGGTGGCGGCGGCGGAGGTGACGGTCAGGGCGGCGCCGGCGGCCACCTCCGCCTCCACCGCGAGCCGGTCGCCGCCGAGCGGTGCGCTCATGGCGCCGACCAGGGTGGCCTGCGCGCCGGGGCCGGGGCCGCGGGTGCGCCGAAGGGCGAGCGGGCCGTCACCGGCGAGCAGCGGCAGGGCCGTGCCGCCCCGGCCGTCGGGGACGGCACGGATCCGGGCCGTCGCGGACACGCCGTAGCCGTGGGGGACCGCCGGCCCGTCCGGGGGGACGGGTACGGCGGCGGGAGCGGCCGCGGAGGCGGGGGTGGGGGCGTAGGCGGGGGCGGGAGCCGGTACGGCAGCGGGGGCCGTCATGCCGGTACGCCCGCCCAGGCGGCCAGCCGCTCGCGGACCCAGCCCGCGACGGGCGCGACGCCGCCCTCGGCGGCCAGGGAGGTGAAGGCGACGGGGAGTTCGCCGCGCTGGGCGGCCGCGTCGCGGGCCATCCGGTCGAGGTCGGAACCGACGTACGGGGCGAGGTCGGTCTTGTTGACCACGAGCAGGTCCGCGGTGGTGACCCCGGGCCCGCCCTTGCGCGGGATGTCGTCGCCGCCCGCCACGTCGATCACGAAGATCTGGGCGTCGACCAGGCCCTTGGAGAACGTGGCGGTGAGGTTGTCGCCACCCGACTCGACCAGGACCAGGTCCAGGGGGCCGACGGTGTCCTCCAGGTCCTCGACGGCCTCCAGGTTGGCGGAGATGTCGTCGCGGATCGCCGTGTGCGGGCAGGCCCCGGTCTCCACGGCCGCGATCCGCTCGGGCGGCAGCACGGCCTCGCGCAGCAGGAACTCGGCGTCCTCGCGCGTGTAGATGTCATTGGTGACCACCGCGAGGGAGAACTCCTCGCGCAGTGCCCGGCACAGTGCGGCCACGGTGGCCGTCTTGCCGGAGCCGACGGGGCCGCCGAGCCCGATGCGCAGCGCCCGGCGCCGGCCGTCGGGGCGGGTCTCGGGGGCACCGTGGGTGTGGCGCTGGGGGTAGACGACCGGGTGGTCGAGGTGCATGGGGCCCTCCAGGGGCGGACGAGGGGGAACGGGGAACCCGAGGGAGACGGAAGGGGGGAGGAGAAGGAGAGGAGGAGGACGGTGCCCCCGCGACTCAGGAGGCGAACAGCCGGACCGGCCACGCCGCGTGGGCCTGGGCCCCGATCTCGAGCAGCGGCGAGGCTGCCGACGGCAGCGCACCGGTCCCTTCCGTACGGGCGCGTGCGGCAGCGGCGGCGGCGCGCTCCGCGACCGCGTCCAGCTCGGGGGCGAGCCGGGCGAGCACCGCCGTCGCCTCGAAGGGGTCGAGGCCGAGCAGCCGTACGGTCGCGGTCGTCGGTCCGCCGACGCTCTCGTACGCCGCCACGTGCGCGGCGTCCAGCGGCCCGAGGCCTGCGGCCCGGGCCGCGAGCCCGAGGACCACCGGCTGGTGGGCGCCACGCGGGAACGCGGCGGACAGCGCCGCCAGCCCCGGGTCGCCGGGCCACACGGACCGGGCCGCTCGGGTGAGCTGGCGCCCCAGCCGCCGGGCGGCGGTGCGCAGGGCGGGCGCGGGGGTGCGGGCGTCGGCGGCGGCGTCGAGGTCCGCCGGGTCGTGGCCGGCGGCGGCCGCGGCCGCGAGGGCGGCGGCGACCAGTCCCGCGGTGTGCAGCCGGCCCCGGCAGAACTCCTGCAAGGAGGCGGCGTCCGTGATGCGGCCGGCCTTGACGGCCGCCTCGGCGCCGCCGGAGTGGGCGTGGCCCCCGGCCGGGAAGCGGCCGTCGGCCAGGACGAGCAGCGCGGCCCGGCCGCCGCCGGTGGGTGGGGTGTACGTGTCCATGGGTGCCGTCAGAAGAGGAAGTACCGCTGGGCCATGGGCAGTTCGGCGGCGGGTGCCGGCTCGACGGGCTCACCGTCGATGGTCACGGTGAACGTGTCCGCGTCCACCTCGACCCGGGGCATGGCGTCGTTCTCGCGCATGTCCGCCTTGGTGACCCGACGGGTGTCCTCGATGGCGACGAACTCCTTTCCGAGGCCGAGGCGTTCGGGCAGTCCGGCGTCCAGGGCCGCCCGGGCGGTGAAGTTGACCGAGTTCAGGCCCGGGGCGCGGCCGAGGGCTCCGTACATGGGGCGGGGCAGCACCGGCTGCGGGGTCGGGATGGAGGCGTTGGCGTCGCCCATCTGCGCGTACGCGATCTGGCCCCCCTTGATGACGAGCTGGGGCTTGACGCCGAAGAACGCCGGCTCCCACAGCACGAGGTCGGCGAGCTTGCCGGTCTCGACGGAGCCGATCTCACGGGCCAGGCCCTGGGCGACGGCCGGGTTGATCGTGTACTTGGCGACGTAGCGGCGGGCCCGGTGGTTGTCGGCGCGACCGTCTCCGGGCAGGGCGCCCCGGCGCCGCTTCATGGTGTGCGCGGTCTGCCAGGTGCGCAGTATCACCTCGCCGACCCGGCCCATGGCCTGGGAGTCGGAGGAGATGATCGAGATGGCGCCGAGGTCGTGGAGGACGTCCTCGGCGGCGATGGTGGAGGGTCGGATCCGGGACTCGGCGAAGGCGAGGTCCTCGGGGACGGCCGGGTTGAGGTGGTGGCAGACCATCAGCATGTCGAGGTGCTCCTCGACGGTGTTGACGGTGTGCGGCCGGGTCGGGTTCGTCGAGCTGGGGAGGACGTTCGGCTCGGAGACCACGGTGATGATGTCGGGCGCGTGCCCGCCGCCGGCGCCCTCGGTGTGGTACGCGTGGATGGTCCGTCCCGCGATGGCGGCGAGGGTGTCCCCCACGAACCCGGCCTCGTTGAGGGTGTCGGTGTGGACGGCGACCTGGGCGCCGGTCTCCTCGCACACGCGCAGGCAGGCGTCGATGACGGCCGGGGTGGCGCCCCAGTCCTCGTGGATCTTGAAGCCGAGGGCGCCGCCGCGCAGTTGGGAGTGCATGGCCTCGGCGGACATGGTGTTGCCCTTGCCGAGCAGGCCGATGTTGACGGGGTGGGCGTCGAGCGCGGCGAACATCCGGGCCGTGTGCCAGGGCCCGGGGGTGACGGTGGTGGCCTTGGAGCCCTCGGCGGGGCCGGTGCCGCCGCCGACGAGGGTGGTGATGCCGGAGGCGAGGGCCTCGTCCAGGATCGTCGGCGCGATGAAGTGCACGTGCGCGTCGATGGCACCGGCGGTGAGGATCTTGCCGTTGCCGGCGATGACCTCCGTCTCGGGGCCGATGACAAGGTCGGGGTGCACCCCGTCCATGGTGTCGGGGTTGCCGGCCTTGCCGATCCCGGCGATCCGCCCGTCGCGGATGCCGAGGTCGGCCTTGACGACGCCCCAGTGGTCGAGGATCACCACGCCGGTGATGACGGTGTCGGGGGCGCCTTCGGCACGGGTGGTGCGGGCCTGCCCCATGGACTCGCGGATCACCTTGCCGCCGCCGAAGACCGCCTCGTCGCCCGCGAGTCCGGGTCCGCCGCTGAGGTCCTCCTCGATCTCGACGAGCAGGTCGGTGTCGGCCAGCCGGATCCGGTCGCCCGTGGTGGGGCCGAACAGGGCGGCGTAGTCCTGTCGGGTGAGCTCAGCCATCGAGGGCACCGCCCGTCTCGCCGCGCAGGCCGGGCACCGAGCGCAGGCCCGCCAGCGGTACGAGCTCGACCTCGACCGGGATGCCGGGCTCGAAGCGGACGGCGGTGCCGGCGGCGATGTTCAGGCGCCGGCCGCGGGCGGCCGCGCGGTCGAAGTCCAGGCCGGGGTTCACCTCGGCGAAGTGGTAGTGGGAGCCGACCTGCACGGGGCGATCGGCGGCGTTCAGCACGGTCAGGCGGGTGGTGGGGCGGCCCGCGTTGAGGGCCACGACCCCGTCCGCGTGGAGGATCTCGCCGGGAATCACGTCGGCCCCCTCAGACGATCGGGTCGTGGACGGTGACGAGCTTGGTGCCGTCGGGGAAGGTGGCCTCCACCTGGACGTCGTGGACCATCTCGGGGATGCCCTCCATGACCTCGTCACGGGTGAGGATCTTGCGCCCGGAGGCCATCAGCTCGGCCACCGTGCGGCCGTCGCGGGCGCCTTCGAGGATGTGCGAGGTGATCAGGGCGATCGCCTCGGGGTGGTTGAGCCGCAGGCCGCGGGCCCTCCGCTTCTCGGCCACGTCGGCGGCGACGTGGATGAGAAGCCGCTCTTGTTCGTGCGGTGTCAGTTGCACGGGGGTCACCTCACTGCGGTTACGGATGATCAAGGCGGAGCGAACCGGACCATATCCGCGGTCAACAACCTGTTGACCTTCCCTTGCCAACTGCTGGTGATGACTTGTCGCTCGCAGAGCCCTTTTTGGCCGTTGGATGACCACCGCTTTGCGTCACCCAGGGACACGGACCGGGCCCCGCAGCGTAGGGCTCGTGCTTTTCCGTCGTGTTACTCCACGTTTCGGGCGGTCGCACGGTTCGAACGCGGGCCGCCGCGCGGACCGGCGGCCGGGTGCGGGTGTTGCGCGGGCGGGTCATGAACACCCAGCGTAGCCACGCCAGTACGTCTGGCGACCTGACGAAGCATCGACGTTCCGGCCAGAGTCACCCGAACGGGCGCCCTCCACTTATGCATTCTTGACGCAGTACCGGACAGACCGGCGCAGACCGCAACCGCGCAGGTCAGGGCATGCGTCCTTGTCACCTGAACGGCCGGAACCGGAGCCGGAAACCACAATTCCGGCATACGTGACGAGTCTCACATATCGCCGATTCGATGCGGTTTTCGGGCAATTCCTGGGTGAGGATCCCTGTCGACGACAAGCCCCCGCCACCACGGCGGGGCGGTCCGGGCGGACGCCGAGTCCTGCCGCCTCACCCGGATGACTGGTCGACAGGAATGCATCGGCAGGAGTGGAGGACCCAGCAGTACGGGTCGGCGGACCGTCAGGTCCGTTGCCGGCCCTTGGGGTGAAGCCGTACGTCGCCCCGTCCCGCACAGGGGACGGGGCGTTCGGCGGCCGGGCGAACTTCGCCGCCCGAACCCGACAGGTCATCCTTCACAGGCGGCTGACGAAGGGTTGCGCATGTCCGCGCTCACGAACGTCCCGTCCGCGCTGTCCCGAGCCGGGGTCACCTCGGCCCTCGCGCTCGCCGTGGCCGGGGCCACGCTCCTCGCTCCCGGCGCCCAGGGCGAGGCCGCCGCGGCGACGCCCGGCATCAAGGCGCTCCAGGTGGCCGCATCGAAGAAGGGCTCCCCGTACCAGTGGGGGGCGGTCGGCCCGCACCGGTTCGACTGCTCGGGGCTGACCCTCTACTCCTTCAAGAAGGCCGGCAAGTCCCTGCCCCGCACGGCGGCCCAGCAGTACAACCGCACCGCGCACGTCTCCGCGGGCTCCCGGCGGCCCGGGGACCTGGTGTTCTTCCACTACGGCTCGTCCGTCTACCACGTGGGCATCTACGCCGGCGCCAACCGGATCTGGCACTCGCCGAAGACGGGCTCCACGGTCCGCCTCGAGAAGATCTGGACGCACAGCGTGTGGTACGGCCGCGTGCGCTGAAATCACCGCCCCGCAGGGGGCGTACGCGGGTAGGTTGGCGGATCCCGGCGCACCGGGCCGGGATCCGCGACCAAGGAGAGCCGTGTCCTTTCTCAACCCCGTCCGGCACATCAACTTCGACGCCCGCGACCCCTACCGCCTCGCCGAGTTCTGGGCCGCCGTCACCGGGTACGCGCTCGACCCGACCGAGAAGGGCGACCCCGAGGTGCTGCTCGACCCGCAGCAGCCCGGAGCGCCGGGAATCCTGTTCTGCCAGGTGCCCGAGGAGAAGTCCGGCAAGAACCGCGTCCACCTCGACATCCAGCCGCCCACCGGCACCCGGGACGAGGAGGTGGCGCGGCTCCTCGAGCTCGGGGCCCGGATCGAGGACGACCGCCGGACCTCGGAGGGCATGGGCTGGGTGGTCATGTCCGACCCGGAGGGCAACGAGTTCTGCGTGGAGCGCAGTGCCGTCGAGCGCGGACTGGTCTGAACGCCCCGACGCCGCGTCAGCAGGTCCGTTCGGCGGCCCCGACGCCGCGTCAGCAGGTCCGTTCGGCGGGCGCGGGGGCCGCGGCCGCCGTCCACGGCAGCACGATCCACACCGTCTTGCCCCCGTCGGCGGTCGGGCTCACCGACAGCCGGCCGCCCGCCTCCGCCGTGAGCCAGCGGATGATCACCATGCCCCGGCCGTTGTCCTGCTGGACGGCGGCCGGCAGTCGCCGGGGCCAGCGCGGGTGGCTGTCGGTCACCCCGATCCGCAGCAGTTCGTCGCGCTCCAGCCGCATGTCCACCGTGAACACCGGGGACTGGCCGAACGTGTGCTGCACGGCGTTGGTGGCGAGTTCGGAGACGATCAGCCGGACGCTGTCGGCCTGGCCGGCGTCCTCGGGCAGGCCCCATTCGGACAGCACGTCCGCGACGTACCGCCGGGCCGCGGACACCGAGGCGGGATCGCTCGGCAGAGTGACGGATGCTTCCTGGTGGTCTGCCATGGCGACACTGTCCCTTTCCCACCGGGGCCGGACTCCGACTCGTAGCGGATGACCTCGAGGACGGTCCCGGATCTGTGCTCCGCGCCAGACTGCCACTCATGGCGGCGCCGACGCTGCCGTTCCATCAAGATATGCATATATCTGTCCCTCAAAGCGGTGAACTCTGCTACGGAAGACCGTATTTGGGCGTAGGACTGGCGCGGGTGCGCCGGTGGAAGGAGGCCGGCATGCAGCACGGTCCCGCGGTGCGCCGCCGCAAGCTGGGCGAGGAACTGCGCGCTCTGCGCGACCGCTGTGGGTTCACCAGCGGGGAGGCGGCCCAGCTGCTCGGGTGGCACCAGTCGAAAATCAGCCGCATCGAGACGGGGCGAAGTGGCGTGAAACCGGCAGACGTCCGGCTCCTCCTGGACGCGTACGGGGTGTCCGACGCCCGGGAGCGCGCACTGCTGGAGGCCCTGGCCGTCTCGGCGGGCGACACCGGCCAGGCGCGGCAGTGGTGGCACGAGTACCGGGGCCTGCTGCCCCAGGAGTACCGGGACTTCATCAGCCTGGAGGCCTCCGCGAGCGCCGCCCGCACGGTGGAGCTGTCGGTGGTGCCCGGGCTGCTCCAGACCCCCGCGTACGCGCGGGCGGTGACCCGGGCGGCGCTCGGGGGGCTGCCGGAGCCCAAGGTGGACGCGCTGGTCGACGTACGGCTGGCCCGGCAGTCGGTGCTGCGCGCGGATCCGCCGCTCCAGCTGAGTGCGGTGCTCGACGAGGCCGTCCTACGACGTCAGATCGGCGGTCCGGAGGTGATGGCGGAGCAGCTGCGGCACCTGGCGGCGGTCGCGGAGCTGCCCCAAGTCCGGCTCCAGGTACTGCCGTTCAGCGTGGGAGGTCATCTCGGCCTCACCGGGCCTTTCGTTATTTTCTCATTTCCGAACATCGTCGATCTGGACGTGGTTGTTCTCGACCATTTGACGAGTAGCCTCTATCTGGAGCGGAAAGAAGACCTCGAGGCGTACAGCGCCGCCTTCCGGGCAATCCAGGCGCACGCCCTCCCGCCCCAGGACTCGTCGGATCTCATCAGCGCGATCGCTGACGGCGCGTAAGGAGGCACACCCCCATGTCCGCAAACCCCCGACCCCCGAGCGGACTTCTGAACAGCGCGACCTGGCGGCGCAGCAGCCGCAGCACCGGGATGAACAACTGCGTGGAGGCCGCCGAGCTCGGCCGCACGCTGCTGGCCGTCCGTGACTCCAAGCGGGTCGAAGGGCCCGCCCTCGTGTTCACGGACACGGCCTGGCAGGGCTTCCTGTCGTACGTACGGGCGGACCTGCCCGGTTCCGAGGGCTGACCCCCTCTCCCCCGGAACCGGCGGACCGACCGTCTCAGCCCGCGGTCGGCGCGGTCCGCAGGATCGTGTCGACCGCGCGCGTGATCTCGGCCTCCGTCAGGTCGCCGCGCGCCGTCAGCCGCAGCCGCGAGATGCCGTCGGGCACCGACGGCGGACGGAAGCAGCCCACCGACAGCCCCGCCCCGCGGCAGTCGGCCGCCCACTGCAGCGCCGCCGCCGGCGAGGGCGCCCGCACCGACACCACGGCCGCGTCGGGCCGCGCCGCCGTCAGGCCGGCCGCCGTCAGCCGCTCGTGCAGCGTCCGGGCCACCTCCCGGGCCCGCTCGGCGCGGGCCGGCTCGCGGCGCAGCAGGCGCAGGCTGCCCAGGGCCGCGCCCACGGCCGCCGGGGCCAGTCCCGTGTCGAAGATGAAGCTGCGGGCCGCGTTGACCAGGTGCTCGATCACCTTCGCGGGACCCAGTACCGCACCGCCCTGACTGCCCAGGGACTTCGAGAGGGTCAGCGTCGCCACCACGTCCGGGTCGCCGGCGAGCCCGGCGGCGTGCAGTGCACCGCGACCGCCCTCGCCCAGCACGCCGAGCCCGTGCGCGTCGTCGACGACCAGGGCCGCGCCCTCGGCGCGGCAGGCCGCCGCGTAGCCGGCCAGCGGGGCGGCGTCGCCGTCGACGGAGAAGACCGAGTCGGTGACGAGGACCTTCCGGTCGCCCTCGTACGCGGCCAGGGTCTTGCGCGCGGTCTCGGGGTCGGAGTGCGGCACGACCGCCACCTCGGCGCGCGAGAGCCGGCAGCCGTCGACGATGGAGGCGTGGTTGCCGGCGTCGGAGACGACCAGGGAGCCGCGGCCGGTCAGCGCGGTGACGGCGGCGAGGTTGGCGGCGTAGCCGGAGGACAGGACGAGGGCCGCCTCGAAGCCGCAGAACTCGGCGAGCTCGCGCTCCAGCTCGGCGTGCAGCGCCGTGCTGCCGGTGACGAGCCGGGAGCCGGTCGCACCGCCGCCCCAGCGGCGGGCGGCCGCGGCGGCCGCCTCGACCGTCTCGGGGTGGCGGGCCAGGCCCAGGTAGTCGTTGCTCGCGAGGTCCAGCAGGTCCGACTCCGCCGGGCGCGGCCGCAGGGTGCGGACCAGCCCGGCCCGCTCACGGGCGGCTGCGGCCCCGTCGATCCAGGCGAACACGTCCTCGGGCATCGGCCACCGTCCTCGTCTTTGTGGGCTGTCCACAGACCCTAGTCCCCGTGCGTCACGGGACTGGTGTGGTGATGCCCACACCGCCTTCGACTCTTCTTGTAGCTTCTCTCCTTGGCCGAGGGCCGGGGCGTGAGACAGGATCACGCCTATGGACCTGCTGAACACCCTGGTGGACAAGGGGCTGCGGCGCGAGCTGCCGACCCGTGAAGAGGCGCTCGCCGTGCTGGCGACGTCGGACGACGACCTGCTCGACGTGGTGGCCGCGGCCGGCAAGGTGCGGCGCAAGTGGTTCGGCCGTCGAGTGAAGCTCAACTACCTGGTCAACCTGAAGTCCGGGCTGTGCCCCGAGGACTGCTCGTACTGCTCGCAGCGGCTGGGCTCCAAGGCGGAGATCCTCAAGTACACCTGGCTGAAGCCGGAGGACGCCTCCAAGGCGGCCGCGGCGGGCGTGGCCGGCGGCGCCAAGCGCGTGTGCCTGGTGGCGAGCGGGCGCGGTCCCACGGACCGCGACGTCGACCGGGTGTCGAAGACCATCGAGGCCATCAAGGAGGAGAACGAGGGCATCGAGGTCTGCGCCTGTCTCGGCCTCCTCTCGGACGGCCAGGCGGAGCGACTGCGCGAGGCGGGTGCCGACGCCTACAACCACAACCTGAACACGTCCGAGGGCACTTACGGCCAGATCACCTCGACCCACACCTACCAGGACCGGGTCGACACGGTGAACAAGGCGCACGCCGCCGGCCTGTCCGCCTGCTCCGGTCTGATCGCGGGCATGGGCGAGAGCGACGAGGACCTGGTGGACGTGGTCTTCTCGCTGCGCTCGCTGGACCCGGACTCGGTGCCGGTCAACTTCCTCATCCCCTTCGAGGGCACGCCGCTGGCGAAGGAGTGGAACCTCACCCCCCAGCGCGCGCTGCGGATCCTGGCGATGGTCCGCTTCGTCTGCCCCGACGTGGAGGTCCGGCTCGCGGGCGGCCGCGAGGTGCACCTGCGCACGCTGCAGCCGCTGGCCCTGGAGCTGGCCAACTCGATCTTCCTCGGCGACTACCTCACCAGTGAGGGCCAGGCCGGCCAGGCCGACCTCGACATGATCGCGGACGCCGGGTTCACGGTGGAGGGCGCGGACACCACGACGCTGCCCACCCACCGCTCCGAGGCCCGCGCGGGCGGCGGCTGCGGTTCGCACGGCGGGGGCGCCTCGCTGTGCGGTCCGCAGGAGGGCGCGGCGGCCGGCTGCGGTTCCGGCTGCGGTGGCTGCGGCTCGCACGAGGAGCCGGCGGCCGAGGTCGCCGAGGCCCCGGCGGCCGAGGCCGGGCAGGAGCAGCCGGCCCAGGCCGCGCCCGGCGAGGTGCGGCCGGAGCTGGTCGCCGTGCGCCGCCGGGGTGCCGGCACGGACCTCGCGCCGAATGCCTGATCCGCTGTACGGGGCCGCCGGGCCCGGGTCCGCCGGAGCGGGCCCGCGGTCCGGCGGGTCCGGCTCCCTGTCCCCCGCCGACCTGCGGGCGCTCGACCGGCAGCACGTGTGGCACCCGTACGGTCCGATGCCGGGCCGCCAGGAGCCGCTCGTGGTCTCCTCGGCGTCGGGCGTCCGGCTGCGGCTGGCCGAGCCGGCCGAGGGCCACCACGAGTTGGTCGACGGGATGTCCTCCTGGTGGTCGGCCGTCCACGGCTACAACCACCCGGTGCTCAACGAGGCGGCGCGCGGCCAGCTCGACCGGATGAGCCACGTGATGTTCGGGGGGCTCACGCACGAGCCCGCCGTGCGGCTCGCGGCGAAGCTGGTGGAGATCACCCCCGAGGGGCTGGAGCACGTCTTCCTGTGCGACTCGGGATCGGTCTCGGTCGAGGTCGCGGTCAAGATGTGCCTGCAGTACTGGCGTTCGCTGGGGTACGCGGGCAAGACCAGGCTGCTGACCTGGCGCGGTGGCTACCACGGCGACACGTGGCAGCCGATGGCCGTGTGCGACCCCGAGGGCGGCATGCACGAGCTGTGGCAGGGCCACCTGCCGAAGCAGGTGTTCGCCGACGTCCCGCCCGCCGGCTTCGACGCCGAGCCGGACCCGGAGTACGTCGCCCACCTGCGCGCGCTGGTCTCCGCGCACGCGGACGAGCTGGCCGCGGTGATCGTGGAGCCGGTGGTGCAGGGCGCGGGCGGCATGCGCTTCCACTCCCCCGGCTACCTGCGGGTGCTGCGGGAGCTGTGCGACGAGTACGGGGTCCTGCTCGTCCTCGACGAGATCGCCACCGGCTTCGGCCGCACCGGCGCGATGTTCGCGGCGGACCACGCGGGCGTCACGCCCGACGTGCTGTGCCTGGGCAAGGCCCTGACGGGCGGCTACCTGACGATGGCCGCGACCCTGTGCACCTCGCGGGTGGCCGACGGGATCTCGCGGGGCGAGGTGCCGGTGCTCGCGCACGGGCCGACGTTCATGGGCAACCCGCTGGCCGCCTCGGTGGCCCTGGCCTCGATCGACCTGCTGCTCGGCAGCGACTGGGCGGGCGAGGTCAAGCGGATCGGGGCGGGGCTGCGCGAGGGGCTCGCCCCCGCCGCCGCGCTGCCGGGCGTCCGGGACGTACGGGTGCTCGGGGCGATCGGCGTCGTCCAGCTCGACCACGAGGTCGACATGGCGGCGGCCACCCGGGCCGCCGTGCGGGAGGGCGTCTGGCTGCGCCCGTTCCGCGATCTGGTGTACACGATGCCGCCGTACGTCTCGACGGACGAGGACGTGGCGCGGATCGGCCGCGCGGTGTGCGCGGCCGCACGGGAAGGCTGAAGGCTGACATGGGCGTCCTCGTCGTGTCCGGTACGGGCACGGAGATCGGGAAGACGGCGGTGACCGCGGCGGTCGCGGCGGCGGCGCTGGCCGCCGGGCGGTCCGTCGCGGTGCTCAAGCCGGCCCAGACCGGCGTGGCCCCGGGCGAGCCCGGGGACGTGGCGGAGGTCGGGCGGCTGGCGGGGCCGGTGACGGGGGCCGAACTGGCCCGCTACCCCGAGCCGTTGGCCCCCGACACGGCGGCGCGCCGGGCCGGGATGCCGTTCGTCTCGCCGGCCGACGTCGCCGGGGCCGCGGAGAAGCTGGCCGCCGAGCACGACCTCGTGCTCGTCGAGGGCGCGGGCGGGCTGCTCGTACGGTTCGACGCCGAGGGCGGCACGCTCGCGGACGCGGCGCGGCTGCTGGACGCGCCGGTACTGGTGGTGGCCCCGGCCGCCCTGGGCACCCTCAACTCCTGTGCGCTGACCGCCGAGGCACTGGCCGCCCGCGGCCTGGCCACGCCGGGCATCGTCATCGGCAGTTGGCCGGCGGAGCCGGACCTGGCGATGCGGTGCAACCTCGCGGACCTGCCGTCGGTGTCCGGCGTGCCGCTGCTGGGCGCCGTACCCCAGGGGGCGCCGGGCCTGGACCCCGCCGCGTTCCGCGCGGCGGCCGGCTCGTGGCTGGCCCCGGCGCTGGACGGGACCTGGGACGCCGCGGACTTCACGGCGCGCTGGGCCGCGTAGGCCGCCCCCCTCTCCGGGGACGGGGGCGCGTCCTGGCGCGCGGTGGTGCCGGACGGGGTGGGGCGGGGCGGGGGAAATCGCCCGGCCCCGCGTCCGGGCGCGGGGGTAGCGGCCGCGCACGGGGGGACACTGACGGTATGCGCCCGCCGTGCCCGCCCGTGCAAGGAGGCCCGTCATGACGCGCCGGACCCGCGCCGCCAAGGAACCCGTCCATCACCCCCTCTTCGCCCGCGCCTACGCCCGGATGAGCGCCCAGGCCGACGCCCACGCCGGGGTGGCCCGGATCCGGGCGGAGCTGCTGACCGGGCTCAGCGGCCGGGTCATCGAGATCGGTGCGGGCAACGGGCGCAACTTCGCCCACTACCCGGCCGCCGTCGCCGAGGTGGTCGCGATCGAGCCCGAACGGACCCTGCGCCGGCTCGCGGTACGGGCGGCGCTGCGCGCCGAGGTGCCGGTGGACGTGGTGCCGGGCGTCGCCGAGGCGCTACCGGTCAAGAGCGAGGCCTTCGACGGGGCGGTGGCCTCCCTGGTGCTGTGCTCCGTACGGGACCTGCCGCGCTCCCTCGCCGAGATCCACCGGGTGCTGCGACCGGGCGCGGAGCTGCGCTTCTTCGAGCACGGGCTGGCGCCGGGGCCGAACATGGCCTCCTTCCAGAGGCTGCTGGACCGGACGGTGTGGCCGCGGCTGTGCGGGGGCTGCCACACCTCGCGCGATCCGGTGGCCGCCATCGAGGCGGCCGGGTTCGAGCTCCTCGCGCAGCGCTCGCTGCGGCTGCCGGAGCGCGGCCCGGCCTTCCCCGACTCGTACTGCGTCCTGGGCTCGGCGCGGCGGCCGTCGGTCTGACGGCCGGCCGGGCGCACCGGCCGGTCGGGCCCCGGTCAGGCCGGCAGCGGGTTCACCCGGCGCGTCCACCGGTCCTGCGGCTCGTACCCGGCGGCGCGCCACGCGTGCCGGCCGGGACGACCGCCGCCCACCCGTCCACTTTGCCGGTCCTTTACCATGTGGGGACCGACCCGGCCCGCCCCGCGGCCGGTCCGACGACCGAAAGGTGTGAGCGTCCGCCCATGGGCGAGCCTCCCAGTACCCGACATCGCGCACGACGCCTCCCCCTGGCCGATCATGGGACGGAGGTGAACCGATGACCGAAGTGCTTCTGCTCGTCGTGGCGCTGCTGCTCTGCCTCGCCTGCGGCGTCTTCGTGGCGGCGGAGTTCTCGCTGACCACGATCGAGCGCGCGGACCTGGAGGCGGCCGTCGAGCGCGGCGACCGCGGCGCCGACAGCGCCCTGAAGGCCGTCCGGAGCCTGACCTTCCAGCTCTCCGGCGCCCAGCTCGGCATCACCGTCACCGGCCTGGTCATCGGCATGCTCTCCGAGCCCTCCATCGCCGCGCTGCTGAGCGGCCCGCTGGAGGCGATCGGGCTGGGCGAGGCCACGGCCTCCTCCGTGGCGCTGCTGCTCGGGACGGCCCTGTCCACCGTGGTCCTGATGGTGGTGGGCGAGCTCGTCCCCAAGAACTGGGCGATCTCCTCCCCGCTGTCGGTGGCCCGGCACGTGGCCACCCCGCAACGGATCTTCAGCATGGTGTTCAGGCCCCTCATCGGGCACCTGAACACCACCGCCAACCACATGGTCCGCCGCCTGGGCATGGAGCCTGCCGAGGAACTGGCCTCCGCCCGCACCCCGCAGGAGCTGGTCGCGCTGGCACGGCACTCCGCGAAGGCGGGCGCGCTGGAGAAGGACACCGCCGAGCTGTTCGTACGGACGCTGAACCTGGCCGATCTGACCGCCGAGAACGTGATGACCCCCCGCGTGCAGGTCACCGCGCTGGACGTGCAGACCACGGCCGAGGACGTCGCGAACGCCACCCAGGCCACCGGCCTGTCCCGCTTCCCGGTCTACCGGGGCAGCCTCGACACGGTGGTCGGGACCGTGCACATCAAGGACGTGCTGGCGCTGCCGGCCGAGGAGCGGCACCGCTACCCGGTGGAGCGCCTGCTGCGCGAGCCCCTGCTGGTGCCCGAGTCGCTGACCGTGGACCGGCTGCTGGACCGCCTCTCGGGGCGGCAGACGATGGCCGTGGTGATCGACGAGTACGGCGGTACCGCCGGCGTGGCCACGCTGGAGGACATCGTCGAGGAGGTCGTCGGCGAGGTCCGCGACGAGCACGACCCGCACGAGACCCCCGACCTGGCCCCCGCCGGCACCGACGCGAGCGGCCGCAGGCTCTACTCCGCCGACGGCGCGGCCCGCACCGACCAGCTGGCCCGGATCGGGCTGCGCGTGCCGGACGGCCCGTACGAGACGCTGGCGGGGCTCATCGCCACCGAGCTGGGCCGGATACCCGCGGTGGGCGACGGCCTGGACCTGGACGGCTGGCGGGTGGACGTGGTGGACGCCGTGGGGCGCCGCGCCTCGCGGGTCCTGCTGCACGCACCGGCCGCGCCCGCGGTCCCGGCCGCCGAGGAGGACGGCCGGCGCCCCCGGCGCCACAAGGGCGAACGCCGACACCGGGGTGCGGACCGCCCCGGCGGCGGACGTCGCAGGGCCGCGGACCGGCCCGCGCCGGACGGCCGCGGCAAGGACGAGGAGGGGACGGACCGATGACCGCGCTGCAACTGCTGATCGGCTTCCTGACCCTGGTGGTCAACGCCTTCTTCGTCGGCGCGGAGTTCGCCCTGATCTCGGTCCGGCGCAGCCAGATCGAGCCGTACGCCGACAAGGGCGACCGGCGGGCGCGGAGCGTCCTGTGGGGTCTGGAGCACGTCTCGGCGCTCATGGCGGCGGCACAGCTGGGCATCACCCTGTGCACCCTGGTGCTGGGCGTGGTGGCCGAGCCCGCGATCGAGCACCTGCTGACGCCGCTCTTCGAGCTCGTGGGCATGCCCGCCGGGGCCACGCACGCGATCTCCTTCGTGATCGCGCTCGCCGTCGCGACGTACCTGCACATGCTCTTCGGCGAGATGGTGCCGAAGAACGTGGCGCTGTCCGAGCCGGTGCGCACCGCGCTCGCGCTCGGACCGCCGCTGGTGACGCTCACCCGGGCCCTGAAGCCGGTGATCTTCGCGGTCAACGCCTTCGCCAACCTGCTCCTCAGGCTGCTGCGGGTGGACGCCAAGGGCGAGGTGTCCGCCACCTTCTCGGACGACGAGCTGGCGCGCATGGTGAAGGACTCCAGCGACGCCGGGCTGCTGGACGACCGGGCCAGCGAGCGCCTGCACGACGCGCTGGAGCTGGGGCGCCGGCCGGTGGCGGACGTGGTGCTGCAGGTGGAAGGAGTGGTGACCGCCCGCGAGGGGATCACCCCCGCAGAGCTGGAGCAGCTGTCGGCCAGGTCCGGGTACTCGCGCTTCCCCGTGGTCGACGGGCAGCGTCGGATCCTGGGCTACCTGCACGTGAAGGACACGCTGGACGCGCCCAGCCGGGACGAGCCGTTCCCGACGGACGCGCTGCGGCCGATCGCCCAGGTACGGGCCGAGACGCCGCTGGACGACGTGCTGACCGCGATGCGGCGCAGTCGCACCCACCTGGCGGCGGTGCTGGGGACGGACGGCACCCTCGCCGGTCTGGTGACGATGGAGGACGTTCTGCGCGAGCTGTTCGGGAATGCGGCGAACACCTGAGCGGGCGGACGAACCGCGCGGTAACATCGCACCGCCATGAAAATGAATGCCTCGTACACCAGTTTTGTCGCGGTCGGCGATTCCTTCACCGAGGGGATGTCCGACCGGCTTCCCGACGGGTCGTACCGGGGCTGGGCCGATCTGCTCGCGGCGCGGCTGGCCGCCCGCGAGCCGGGCTTCCGCTACGCGAACCTCGCCGTGCGGGGCAAGCTCATCGGCCAGATCGTCGAGGAGCAGGTGGACGCGGCGGCCGCGATGCGGGCCGACGTCGTCACCCTGGTGGGCGGGCTGAACGACGCGCTCCGGCCCAAGTGCGACATGGGCCGGGTCCGCGGGCTCCTGGAGGAGGCCGCCGGTCGGCTCGCCCCCTCGTGCGGTCGACTGGTGCTGATGCGCTCCCCCGGGCGCAACGGACCGGTCATGGAGCGGTTCCGACCGCGCATGGAGGAGCTCTTCACGTTCGTCGACGAGCTGGCCCGCCGGCACGACGCCCTGGTGGTGGACCTGTACGGGGCGCCGGCCCTGGGCGACCAGCGGCTGTGGGACGTCGACCGGCTGCACCTGACGCCGGAAGGGCACCGCCGCGTGGCCGAGGCCGTCTGGCAGACGCTGGGCCTGCCGGCCGAGCACGACTGGCGGGCGGAGCTGCCGCCGGCGCTCCCGGCCGGCTGGGCCGAACGGCGGGTGGCGGACGTGCGCTTCGCCCGCCGGCACCTCTTCCCCTGGATCGGCCGCCGGCTGACCGGTCGGTCCTCCGGGGACGGCCTGCCGGCCAAGCGGCCCGAGCTGCTGCCCTTCGCGCCCCTGCCGCAGGGGCCGCGGGCATGAGCGCGGTCCGGCGCGGCCGCGCCGCGTGAGCCCGCTCTCGTAGCAAGCCACAATCGGGGGCGGGGCGCTGGCCTGCGCAAACCGACAGTAGAATCCCTACACGTGACAGCCAAGCCCCGCATCCCCAATGTCCTGGCCGGCCGCTACGCCTCCGCGGAGCTCGCCGTCCTGTGGTCCCCCGAGTACAAGGTGACGCTGGAGCGGCGGCTGTGGCTCGCCGTGCTGCGCGCCCAGAAGGACCTCGGCATCGAGGTCCCCGACGCGGCCCTCGCCGACTACGAGCGCGTCCTGGAGCAGGTCGACCTCGCCTCCATCGCGGAGCGCGAGAAGGTCACCCGCCACGACGTGAAGGCCCGCATCGAGGAGTTCAACGCCCTCGCCGGCCACGAGCACGTCCACAAGGGCATGACCTCGCGCGACCTGACCGAGAACGTCGAGCAGCTGCAGATCCGGCTCTCCCTGGAGCTGGTCCGCGACCGCACGGTGGCCGTCCTGGCCCGCCTGGGCAAGCTGGCCGCGGAGCACGCCGAGCTGGTCATGGCCGGCCGCTCCCACAACGTCGCCGCGCAGGCCACCACCCTCGGCAAGCGCTTCGCCACCGCCGCCGACGAGCTGCTCGTCGCGTACGCCCGCCTCGAGGACCTGCTGCAGCGCTACCCGCTGCGCGGCATCAAGGGCCCGGTGGGCACCGCCCAGGACATGCTCGACCTGCTCGGCGGCGACGCCGGCAAGCTCGCCGAGCTGGAGCAGCGCATCGCCGGCCACCTCGGCTTCGCGCACGCCTTCACCTCGGTCGGCCAGGTCTACCCCCGCTCCCTCGACTACGACGTGGTCACCGCGCTGGTGCAGCTGGCCGCCGCCCCGTCCTCGATCGCGAAGACGATCCGCCTGATGGCCGGCCACGAGCTGGTCACCGAGGGCTTCAAGCCCGGCCAGGTCGGCTCCTCCGCGATGCCCCACAAGATGAACACCCGCTCCTGCGAGCGCGTCAACGGCTTCATGATCATCCTGCGCGGCTACGCCTCGATGACCGGTGAGCTGGCGGGCGACCAGTGGAACGAGGGCGACGTCTCCTGCTCCGTGGTCCGCCGCGTGGCCCTGCCCGACGCGTTCTTCGCGCTCGACGGCCTGATGGAGACCTTCCTGACCGTGCTCGACGAGTTCGGCGCCTTCCCGGCCGTCGTGGCGCGCGAGCTGGACCGCTACCTCCCCTTCCTGGCCACCACCAAGGTCCTCATGGGCGCGGTGCGGGCCGGTGTCGGCCGCGAGGTCGCCCACGAGGTCATCAAGGAGCACGCCGTCGCCTCCGCCCTGGCCATGCGCGAGCAGGGCGCGGAGCGCAACGAGCTCCTCGGCAAGCTCGCCGCCGACGAGCGCATCCCGCTGGACCGTGCCCAGCTGGACGCCCTGATGGCCGACAAGCTGTCCTTCACCGGTGCGGCCGGCGACCAGGTCGCCTCGGTCGTCTCCCGCATCGAGGAGATCGCCAAGCAGCACCCGGAGGCCGCCGCCTACACCCCGGGGTCGATCCTCTGACCCCCGAGGAACTGGCCGCCGCCCGTGACCGCGTCATCCCCGACGTGGTCGCGGGCGGTCTGCGTGTGCTCTTCTGCGGCATCAACCCGGGCCTGATGTCCGCCGCCACCGGCCACCACTTCGCCCGGCCGGGCAACCGCTTCTGGCCCGTGCTGCACCTGTCGGGCTTCACCCCGCGCCGGCTCCTGCCGGCCGAGCAGGAGGAGCTCCTCGACTACGGGCTCGGGATCACCAATGTCGTGGCCCGGGCCACCGCCCGCGCCGACGAGCTCGGCACCGAGGAGTTCCGCGAGGGCGGCCGCCTCCTGGAACAGAAGGTCCGCCGGCTCCGACCGTCCTGGCTCGCGGTGGTCGGCGTCACCGCCTACCGCACCGCCTTCGGCGAGCGCGGGGCGACCATCGGCCCCCAGGACCGCACCATCGGCACCACCCGCATCTGGGTCCTCCCCAACCCCAGCGGCCTCAACGCCCACTGGACCGCCGAGTCCATGGCCGCGGAGTACGCCCGCCTCCGCGCCGCCGCCGAGGCCCCCGCCGGCCCCGTCGTCCCCGACTGACCTCCGTCAGGGCGGGTCGGTCGTGGCGAGGGCGGCCATGAGGAGGTAGGCGTGCGGGCTGCCGGGATCGACGACGTAGACGGCCAGCCAGTGCTCGTCGGTGCGCCACAGGTTCACCAGGTCCGTGCTCGCGCTGATCTCGCCCCAGGGCTCGGGTATCTCCTCGCCCGCGACCACGCGCTCGTGGACGGTCGCCGGGCTGAACACGTCCGGCCGGCCCCAGCGGTCGGTCAGGGCCTGGACCAGGGCGGTGCACTCGGCATCGATCTGGTCGGCCGCCCCGGCCCGGTCGGAGCCGTCGCCCTCCCAGAAGTCCTGCGTGCGGCCGAGCTCGACGAGGTGGTGGCCGCGCCCGTCCCCGTCCCCCTGCGACCCGCCGCGCACCCCGGGATGCGCACCGGTCCGCAGCCGGTCGATGGTCTCGAGTAGCTCTGCCGTGGTCATGCCGTCAGTAAACCGCGGGCCACTGACAACTGGCCTGCCGTCAGGCGTCCCTGCGCCGAAGGACCGTGGCTGCCCGTCGGGGTCGTCGCAGCGGCGGCGGCGCGGCAGTTGGTCGACCCCGTCCGCCGCCGAACGGTGTCGGTGATCGCGGCGTACGGGTCGGGCTCGTGACGCCCTCCTGACCGCCGGGCCGGCGCTCCGGGCTCCGACCGGGAGGGCCGGGGAGCGGAGCGGGAACGGAGCCGTGGCCCCCCTCGTCCTCGCCCGGTCCGGGGCGGCGCAGTACCATCCGCCTGAACAGGTGCACGAGCTGGGAGGAATCACGTTGGGGCAGCTGACCGGCGGGGATCCCTCTCTGCTCCGGCGGATCAACTCCGCCGTCGTCCTGCGCGCGCTGCGCGCGGCGGGGGCACCGACCCTCACCGACCTCACCCGGGCGACCGGGCTCTCCCGACCGACCGTGGAGGGGGTCGTGGACGGCCTGACCTCCTCCGGACTCGTCGTCGAGGCCGACGTCGAGGAGGGGGCCCGGCGCCAGGGCCGCCCGGCCCGCCGCTTCCGGTTCCGGGCCGAGGCCGGCCACCTGCTCGGCATCGAGATCGGCTCCCACCGCGTGGCCGTCCTCATCTCCGGCCTGGACGGCCGGGTGATCGGCGCCGGCACCAAGGAGGTCTCCGAGACCGCCACCGCCGACGAGCGGCTGGAGAAGATCCGTGCGACCGTGGCGGACCTCCTGCGCCGCGCCGGGGTGCGGCGCGACTCGCTCCGCGCGGTCGGGGTCGGCAGCCCCGGCATCGTCGAGGCGGACGGCACGGTACGGCTGGGCACGGCACTGCCGGGCTGGACCGGGCTGCCCCTGGGCGAACGGCTGCGCCGGTCGTTCCGCTGCCCGGTGCTGGTGGAGAACGACGCGAACGCGGCAGCCGTGGCGGAGCACTGGAAGGGTGCGGCCAAGGGCACCGACGACGTGGTCTTCGTGATGGCGGGCCTGAGCCCCGGCGCGGGCTCGCTCATCGGCGGCCGGCTGCACCGGGGCTTCGGCGGCGCGGCCGGCGAGATCGGGGCGCTGCACCTGCTCGGTCGGGACGTGACGCCCGAGGCCCTGCTGTCCACCACCGACGAGCCGCTGCACCCGCTGGACGAGCAGGCCGTGGCCGGGGTCTTCGCCGAGGCCCGGGCCGGGGACGCGCAGGCGCAGGCCGCGGTGGAGCGGTTCATCCAGCGGTTGGTGCACGACGTGGCGGCGCTGGTGGTGGCGATGGACCCCGAGCTGGTCGTGGTCGGCGGTTGGGCCGCCGGGCTGGACGGCGTACTGGCCCCGCTGCGCGAGGAGCTGGCCCGCTACTGCCTGCGGCCGCCGCGGGTGACACTGTCGATGCTGGGCGAGGCGGCCGTGGCCACCGGCGCCCTGCGGCTGGCCCTCGACCACGTCGAGGAGCAGCTCTTCGCCATCGAGAAGACGGTCACCGCCCGTCGCTGAGCCCGTCGGTCCGGGGCGCGCGTGCCCCGGACACGCGGCCGCCCCGGCCGGGCGGTCGCCGGCCGGGGCGGGAAGCGCGTCGCGCTGCGAGCCGTCGGCTCAGGACGCGCGGCGCGCGTCGCCGTCGTGGATCTCGACGTCGGCGCCGCTGTCACCGAAGGTCAGGCGGCAGGTGTCGGCCCGGTAGGTGGCCACCGAGACGGCCGCCGTGCCCTCCGCGGTCAGGTACCGCGTGGTGACCACGAGGACGGGGGCGCCGGGCAGCCGGTCCAGTTCCTTGGCGTCGTCGGCCCGGGCGGAGCCCAGCTCCACGGAGCGGTCCTGGCCCACCAGGTCCAGCCGGCGCAGCTCGCGCAGCACGGCGCGGGCCCGGGCCGGTCCGGCGGGGGCGTCTATCCCGGAGAGACCGGGCACGGAGGCGGCCGGCACGTACAGGAGCTCGGCGGCCACGGGCTGGGCGTGCGAGACGCGGGTGCGGCGGACGGTGTGGACCCGGGTGTCGGCGTCGACGCCGAGCAGGGCGGCGAGCGCGGTGGTGGGCAGGGTCTCGGCGGCGTCGACGGCCTGCCAGCCCTCGGCGGCCTCCCCGGGCCAGTTGTCCCGTCCGCCGCCGACGGCCACGCCGACCCGCGGCGGCGCGACGGTGGTGCCCACGCCGCGGCGGCGCTGCAGCCGGCCCTCGAGCTCGAGCTGCTCCAGCGCCTGGCGGAGGGTGGCCCGGGCCACGCCGAAGCGGGCCGCCAGCTCGCGCTCGTTCGGCAGCACCTCGCCCACGGCGAAGTCCTGGTCGAGCGCCTCGCTGAGCACGGTCTTGAGGTGCCAGTACTTCGGCTCCGGCACCGATTCGAGCTGCGTGGTCCCCACCCTGACTCCTCCTGCCGTCGCTGTCTCCAGCGGCAGTTCCGCGCCTTTGTTTATTAAAGGTTCCTGCACTAACCCTGCGACCATAGGGCGGCGTACCCCCTTGGTCAAGACCAATCCTCATACCTTTGCCGGGCAGACCGGGCATAGGTATCAGGCCGTTCACACGATGTTCTTGCGCACTGCAAATGCGGCGAACGGGACAACACGCCGCGTCGGACTGGAGGTACCGGCGCGGCCGATCACTCCCGCACAGCGCCGCCGCCCCTGGCGGCGCACCGCGCGGGCACGGCCCTTGCGCGCCCCGACTACCCGACGGTAATGATGGCTGACGGCGTGTCCAACTACGCGCCCCGGCCCGACCGTTCACGCGCAGCGAGGAGCAGCATGACCGCCACGGTCTCCTTCCCCGTCCCCTCCCCCCACGGCCCCCGCACGGCGACCGTCGCGTACGAGCGCCGCGGCGCGGGCGAGCCCCTGCTGCTCCTGCACGGCATCGGCCACCACCTCCAGGCCTGGCACCCGGTGCTGGACCTGCTCGCCGCCGACCACGACGTCGTCGCCGTCGACCTGCCGGGCTTCGGCGCCTCGGGGCCGCTGCCCGACGGGATCCCGTACGGCCTCGCCGGCATCGTCCCCGCGCTCGGCGCGCTCTGCGAGGCGCTCGAGCTCGACCGCCCGCACGTGGCCGGCAACTCCCTCGGCGGGCTGATCGCCCTGGGCATGGGCCGCGACAAGACCGTCCGCTCCGTCACCGCGCTGTCCCCCGCCGGCTTCTGGAACGAGCCCGAGCGCCGCTACGCCTTCGCGACCCTGCGCGCCATGCGGGCCGGGGCGAAGGCCCTGCCGCGCCCCGCGGTCGAGCGGCTCGCCCGCACCCGTGCCGGCCGGGCGGCCCTGACCGGCACCATCTACGCCCGCCCGGGCCGCCGTTCGCCCGAGGCCGTGGTCGCCGAGACGCTCGCCCTGCGCGGCGCGCACGGTTTCGCCAAGACCCTCGCGGCGGGCACGCGGGTGCGCTTCTCCGACGACGTGCCCGGGCTCCCCGTCACCATCGCCTGGGGCGACCGTGACCGGCTGCTGTTGCCCCGCCAGGGCGTACGGGCCAAGCGGACGGTCCCGGACGCCCGGCTGGTCCGGCTGCGCGGCTGCGGCCACGTACCGATGAACGACGACCCCGCGCTCGTGGCCCGGGTCATCCGGGACACGACCCGGGCCGCCCACTGACCACGAGCGCGGGACGGGCAGGAACTCGGAGGGGGGGGCAGGAGCTCAGCACCATTCACCAGGAAAACAGGGTGAAACCGGCCAGATCCACCTTTTACCAGTCGGTCACAGTGCGTTCGTGATCAGGCAACACCACGCCGGAAGAGTGGTGGCATGACCGATCGCACCCCTGCCTCCGCCCGCCCCGCCCGCCACCACTGGCGCCGCGACCTCGTCGAACTCGCCGCGCTCTTCACCGCGGTGGCGGTGGCCGACGCCCTCGCGAACCTCGTCGTGCACGGTCCCGACGGCCCGGTCCTGCTCGTCGCCTCGGCGGTGGCCCTGCTCGCCGCATCCGGATTCCACATGTGGTGGGCACGGCGGCACAGCCATGCGCCCCCGCCCCCGCCCACGACTCCCGCCGCCGGAGCCGCGCAGGCCGCCGGCCGCCGCACCCCGGCCGGCGGCACCCTGTGGCGGATGCGGACGACCGTACGCGACGAGCCCGGCAGCCTCGCCGCGCTGTGCGGCGCCCTGGCCCGGCACTCGGTCGACATCCTCACCCTCCAGACCCACCCGCTGGCCGAGGGCGGCACGGCCGACGAGTTCCTCCTGCGCGCCCCCCAGGAGCTGCCCGCCGCCGAGCTGACCCGGGCCGTGGCCGACGGCGGCGGCCGCCGGACGTGGCTGGAGCGGGCCGACGCCCACGACCTCGTGGACACCCCGACCAGGGTCCTGGGCCTGGCCACCCGCACGGCGCTCGACGCCGCCGAGCTCCCCCTCGCCCTGCGCCAGCTGCTGGGCCGCTGCACCATCCACTCGATCCCCGCGACCACCCTCTCCGGCCGCCCGCACGCCGGCGCCGACGCCCCCGTCGAGGGCGTGCTGGAGGAGACCGTGATGCGGCTGCGCGACCCGTCCGGCGGCGCCATCACGATCGAACGCCCCCACCTGCCGTTCACCCCGACCGAGTTCGCCCGGGCGCGCGCCCTGGTGGAGCTGGACGCCCGGCTCGGCCCGCGCGTCCCGCGCAGCCAGGACGTCCTGACGCTCCCCGAGGGCACCGCGATCACCGTCCGCCGCGCCGACACCACCGACCTGGACGCCGCGCGCGCGATGCACGACCGCTGCTCGGAGCGCACCCTGGGGCTGCGGTACCACGGACCCGTCACCGACGCCGACCGCTACCTCGGCCACCTGCTCAGCCCCCGCTACGGCCGCACCCTCGCCGCCTGGACCGCCTCGGGCCGCCTGGTCGCCCTCGGACACCTGCTGTGGGACGGCGACGAGACCGAGGTCGCCCTGCTGATCGAGGACGCGTGGCAGCGCCGCGGCATCGGCTCGGAGCTGCTGCGCCGACTGATCGGGATGGCTGGCGAGGCCGGTTGCGACAGCGTGTACGCGGTCACGCGCGCCGCCAACACCGGCATGGTGGCCGCGATGCGCGGCCTGGGCCTGCCCCTCGACTACCAGATCGAGGAGGGCACCCTCGTGATCACCGCCCGGCTCGAGGCCGCCCCGGTGGACCCGGACCGTGCGCGTCAGGAGGTTCGCACCGAACGGTGGTGACGAGGACCCCTCCCCCGTACGAAGATGTCCGCATGTCAGACACCCAGCACGGCCATCAGCTTCCCCGAGAGGTCGCCGACGCGTACGTCGACGACCTCATCGCGCTCGACCCGATCACCGGCACCTACCTCGGCGTCGCCGAGAGCTCCTCCGCCCTCCCCGACTTCTCCCCCGCCGGCCGCGCGGCCGTCGCCGAGCTCGCCCGCACCACGCTGCGCAGGCTCGACGACGCCGAGCGGCTGCCGGGCGCGGACAGCGACGCCGAGCGCCGCTGCGCCCGCCTGCTGCGGGAGCGCCTCACCGCCGAACTGGCCGTGCACGACGCCGACGAAGACCTCCGCGCGGTGTCGAACATCCACTCGCCGGTGCACGCCGTCCGCGAGGTGTTCACCCTCACCCCGGCCGACACCGACGAGGACTGGGCGGCCCTCGTGCAGCGGCTGCACGCGGTCCCGGCGGCCTTCGAGGGCTACCGGGCGGGCCTGGAGCTCGGCCTGGAGCGCGGGCTGTGGGGCGCCCCGCGCCCGGCCGCCACGTTCGTCGAGCAGCTCACCTCCTGGGCGGGCGAGGACGGGCAAGGCCCGGGGTTCTTCGCCGAGTTCGCCGCGGGCGGCCCCGACGCGCTGCGCGCCGAGCTCGACGAAGCCGCCGGAGTGGCGACGGCCGCCGTGGTGGCGCTGCGCGACTGGATGCGCGACGTGTACGCCCCGGCCATCGCCGGCAAGCCGGAGACGGTCGGCCGCGAGCGGTACGCCCGCTGGTCGCGCTACTTCAACGGCACGGACCTGGACCTGGACGAGGCGTACGCCTACGGCTGGGCCGAGTACCACCGCCTGCTCGCCGAGATGAAGACCGAGGCCGGCAAGATCCTGCCGGGCGCGGGTCCGTGGGAGGCGCTCAGGCACCTCGACGAGCACGGCACCCTGATCCCGGTCGACGAGGTCCAGGGCTGGCTGCAGGGCGTGATGGACGAGGCGATGGACGCCCTCGACGGCACCCACTTCGAACTCGCCGAGCGGGTGCGCCGGGTGGAGTCCCGCATCGCCCCGGCGGGCGGCGCGGCCGCCCCGTACTACACGCCGCCGTCGGAGGACTTCTCGCGCCCCGGCCGCACCTGGCTGCCGACCATGGGCCAGGAGGCGTTCCCGGTCTACGACCTGGTGTCGACCTGGTACCACGAGGGCGTTCCGGGCCACCACCTGCAGCTCGCCCAGTGGGTGCACGTGGCGGACCAGCTGTCCCGCTACCAGGCCACCGTGGGCATCGTCAGCGCCAACGCCGAGGGCTGGGCGCTGTACGCGGAGCGCCTCATGGACGAGCTGGGCTTCCTCAAGGACGCCGAGCAGCGGCTGGGCTACCTGGACTGCCAGATGATGCGGGCCTGCCGCGTCATCGTCGACATCGGCATGCACCTGGAGCTGGAGATCCCGGCGGACTCGCCGTTCCACCCGGGCGAGCGGTGGACCCCGGACCTGGCGCAGGAGTTCTTCGGGCTGCACAGCGGCCGGCCGGCGGACTTCGTCGAGAGCGAGCTGACCCGCTACCTGTCGATGCCGGGCCAGGCCATCGGCTACAAGCTGGGCGAGCGCGCCTGGCTGCTGGGCCGCGACAACGCCCGGGCGGCGCACGGCGACTCCTTCGACGCGAAGGCGTGGCACATGGCGGCGCTGTCACTGGGCTCGCTGGGCCTGGACGACCTGGTGGACGAGCTGTCCAAGCTCTGACCCCGCACGTCCCGACGGCCGCCCGTTCCCTCCGGGAGCGGGCGGCCGTTCGGCGTGCCGGGCCGGGTCAGCAGCCGCAGTCGTCGGAGTCCGTGGGCGCCGTCAGCGGGTCCGCGCCGGCGCGCCGCTCGCGGCCCTGCCAGGTCTCGACCTCGAAGCCCTCGCGGATCCAGTACTCGATGCCGCCGAGCATCTCCTTGACCTGGTAACCGAGTTCGGCGAGCGCGAGGGCGGCACGGGTGCCGCCGTTGCAGCCCGGGCCCCAGCAGTACGTCACGACGGGGACGGACCTGTCGAGGAGGTCGGGGGCCTGCTCGGGGATGAGGGCGGTCGGCAGGTGGACCGCGCCGGGGACGTGCGCCTGGTCCCAGGCGGCGGTGGAGCGGGAGTCGACGAGGACGAAGCCCGGGTCGCCGTCGGCCGCAAGTGCGGCGGCCACGTCGGAGACGTCGGCGTGGAAGGCGAGGCTGGCGGCGAAGTACGCGGCCGCGGCGGCCGGCGAGGCGGGCGGCACGCGGAGCACGGGGTTGGTGGGGGCGGGCGCCTGGCTGGGGTTCGTCTGCGTCGTCGTCATGCCCCAAAATCTACAAAGCGTTGATCATGCCCGGAAGAGGGTTTCCCCGGCACTCACCTTGATCGACCGGTGAATCCCCTGGTACTCCTGGCACATGACCGCCTATTCCCCTGACGCCACCGACTGGCGCATCCTCGAAGCCCTCCAGCACGACGGACGGGCCAGTTACGCCGACCTCGCGCGGGCCGTGTCGATGTCGGCGAGCGCGGTGACGGAGCGGGTGCGCCGCCTCGAAGAGGCGGGCGTCATCACCGGCTACGCGGCGGTGGTCGACCAGGAGAGGCTGGGGCTGCCGATCCTGGCGTTCACCCGCCTGCGTTACCCGCACGGCAACTACAAACCGTTCCACGACCTGCTCGAGACCACGCCGGAGATCCTGGAGGCCCACCACGTGACGGGCGAGGACTGCTTCGTCCTGAAGGTGGCCGCCCGCTCGATGGCGCACCTGGAGGAGGTGGCGGGCCGGATCTCCTCGCTCGGGTCGGTGACCACGAGCGTGGTGTACTCCTCGCCGCTGCCCCGGCGGGCCATCAGCGGCTGAGCGGGGCGAAACCCGTGGGGCGCGCGGGGGTGCCGCACCCCACAGCCCGCCGTCACCGGCCCGATGCCCCCGCCGCGCCCGTACGGTGCCGCACGACCGAGCCGCCCCTCTGCTTGAGCACCTCCAGCTGGGCCTGCACCCGGGTGCGCAGGTCGGCGACGTGGCTGACGATCCCGACGCTGCGGTCCCGTTCGCGCAGCGAGTCCAGTACGTCCAGCACCTCGTCGAGCGCCTGGTCGTCGAGGCTGCCGAAACCCTCGTCGATGAAGAGGGTGTCCAGCCGCATGCCGCCCGCCTCGTCGGTGACGACGTCGGCCAGCCCCAGCGCCAGCGCCAGCGAGGCGAAGAAGGTCTCGCCGCCCGAGAGCGTGGCGGTGTCGCGGGTGCTGCCCGTCCAGGCGTCGACCACGTGCAGGCCCAGCCCCGACCGGGCGCCGCGGCGCGCCCGGGCGTCGGAGTGCACCAGCGTGTACCGGCCGCCGGACATGCGGTGCAGGCGTACGGTCGCGGCGGCCGCCACCTGCTCCAGGCGGGCGGCCAGCACGTACGACTCCAGGCCCATCCGGCGCTCGTTGTCCGCCGAGGTGCCCGCGGTCAGGCCGGCCAGCCGGGCCACCCGCTCGTACTCGGTGCGCAGCGGCCCCAGGGCGCGCAGGCCGGTCTCGGCCTGCCGGGAGAGCGCGTCGAGTTCGGCGCAGCGGGTGCGGGCGGCGTCGGTGGCGGAGGCAGCGGTGCGCAGCCGGGCCGCTGCGTCCGCGAGTGCGCTCCGGGCCACGTCGGGCCGGGCCGGCGGCAGGGCGGCCGCCGCGGTGGTCTCGGGGTCGCGGAGCCGGTCTGTCAGGGCGGCCTCCTCGGCGGCCCAGCCGTCGAGCCGCCGGCGGCCGTCCCGGGCCTCGGACTCGGGCAGCAGGGCGGCGACGGCCGCGTCGGCGGTGTCGAAGCCGGCCTTGAAGGCGGCGTCGGCGAGCCGGTCGTCGGCCTCCTTCAGGCGCTGGTCGGCGGCCTCGGCCTGGCGGGCGGCGTCGGCGGCCTCGGCGACGAGCCGGACCCGGGTCTCCAGGACGCGGGCGCGCTCGGCGACGCTGGGCGCGTCGCCCCGGACCCGGGACAGCTCCTCTTCCAGGGAGGCCCGTTCCTTCTCCAGGGTCTCGCGCCGCGAGACGGCCGCGGCCACCGCCGCGCCCGCCTCGCGGCGGACCTCCTGGCGGCGGTCGTGCTCGCGGCCGGCACGGGCCAGTGCTTCGGCGGCCGCGTGCAGGCCGCCGGCGAGGTTCCGGGCCTCGGCGTGCTCGGCCGTCAGCCGTTCGGCCAGGTCGTGGAGTTCGGCGGCGTCGGCCTCCCCCGCGGTGGCGGCGGCCTCGTCGCGGGCCTGCCGTACGGCGGCCAGGGCGCGCTCGGCGGCGGCCCGCTCGTCCTCCAGCCGCTCGTAGCGTTCCCGGGCGGCGTCCTCGGCGGCCCGGTCGACGTGGCCGGGGGCCGGCCGGGCGGGGAGCGGGTGCTCGGGCGAGCCGCAGACGGTGCAGGGCTCGCCCGCCGTGAGGGCGGCGGCGAGTTCGGCGGCGATGCCGGCCAGCCGGGTCTCCTTGAGCTCCAGCCAGTGCTCGCGCGCGGCCCCGGCGCGCTCGCGCACGGCGAGCAGGCCGGCCGCGGCGGTCTCCGCCTGCCGGGCCAGCTGGTCGCGGCGGCGGGCCGCGGCCAGGTGCAGCCGGGCGGGTTCGAGCCGGCCGGCGAGGGCCTCGGCGCGGGTGGCGGCCTGCTGGGCGGTGTCGACGTGCCGTTGGAGGGCGGCGCGACGGGACTCCCAGCCCTCCAGCCAGGCGGCGGCCTCGTGCAGGTGCTCCTCGGCGGCCCGGGCCTCGCGCTCCAGCGCGGCCAGCTCGCGTCCGATCCCGGTGCTGCGGGCCTCGGCGCGGGTGGCGGCGCCGAGCGCGCCCAGTTCCTCGCGCAGCCGCTGCTCGACGGTCGCGAGGTGTTCGGCGCCTGCCTCGGCCAGGCCGGCGGGCAGCCGGCCCCGTGCTTCGGCGGCACGCTGCGCGGCCTGCCGGTGGGCGGTGGCGGCGGCGGCGCGCAGGTCGAGGGCGGGGGCGACGCGGTCGGCCCGGGCGGCCCGGTCGAGACGTTCGCGGATCCGCTCGCGCGCGGGGGCCTCGGCGGCCAGGGCATCGCGGCGGCCCAGTGCCTCGGCGTGCCGGCGCTGGCGCCGATCGAGCTCCTGGGCGTCCTCCAGCGCGGTACGGGCGGCGTGGTGGGCGCTCTCGGCGGCGGCGAGGGCGTACTCGGCGATGTCGCGCCGCTCCCGGGCCCCCACCCGGGCGACGGCGGCCCAGGCGCGGACCTCCGCCGCGAGCCCCGGGTCGCCGGGGGCGAGCCGGGGCAGCGGCCGGTCGCGCAGGTCGGGGCAGTCCCCGGCGGCCTGGGCCAGGCGGTGCGCGGTGGCCAGCACCCGCTCGTCGCCCTCGCGTACGCGCGCCTCGGCGGCCTTGCGCCGATCGGCCAGGCGCGCTTCGACGGCCGCGAACCGGCGGGTGTCGAAGAGCCGGCCCAGCAGCTTCGCGCGGGCGTCGGCGTCCGCGCGCAGGAACCGCGCGAAGTCGCCCTGCGGGAGCAGCACGACCTGGCAGAACTGCTCCCGGCTCATGCCGAGCAGGGTCTCGATCTCCTCGCCGATCTCCTGGTGGGACCGGCTGAGCGCCTTCCAGCCGTCGGCGGCGGTGTGCTCGCGCAGCCAGGACTGGGCCTTGTCACGGGTGGTGCCGGAGCCGCGCTTCTTCGGCCGCTCCTGTTCGGGGCGGCGGGTGATCTCCAGGCGGCGGCCGCCGACGGTGAGGTCGAGGCGCACCTCGGTCGCGGTGCCGGGGTCGGCGTGGTCGCTGCGCAGGCTGGTGCCGGGGCTCTGGCGGGCGCCGGGCACGGAGCCGTACAGGGCGTAGCAGACGGCGTCGAGGACGGAGGTCTTGCCGGCTCCGGTGGGGCCGTGGAGGAGGAAGATCCCGGCGCCGGAGAGGGCGTCGAAGTCGACTTCCTGGGCCGTGGCGAAGGGGCCGAAGGCCGTGACGGTCAGGCGGTGCAGCCTCATCGGACGGCGCCCTCCGGGTTCCGGTGCGCGAGGAGCCGGGTCGGGCCGGGCGGGAACGCCGTCATCGGGCGCCCTCCCGCAGTGCCTCGTCGGCGCGGACCTCGTCGAAGGCCCCGGCCAGGACGGTGCGTTCGGCCTCGTCGGGGGCGCTGCCGCCGCGCACGTGGGCGACGAAGTCCTCGGCGATCTGCTGGTCGGTGCGGCCCTTGAGCCGCTGGGCGTAGGAGGCGCCGCTGTCCGGGCCGCCGCCCTCGGGGTCGAAGACGAGGCTGAGGGTGCCGGGGAAGCGGGCGGCGATCCGGGCCATGGGCTCGGCGGGCCGCGCGGGGTCGGTCAGGGTGGCTTCCACCCAGGCGTCCTCGTGCGGGGTCAGGGCCGGGTCGGCGAGGAGGTCGTCGAGGCGGCCGCGGATCCGGGCGAGCGGGCGCGGGACGGGTGTCCCGAGCCGTTCGGCGGTCAGCTCGCCGCCGGGGCCCAGGTCGACCAGCCACACGGACTTGCGGTGGTCGGCCTCGGAGAAGGAGTACGCGAGCGGTGAGCCGGAGTAGCGGACCCGCTCCGTGATGCGCTGGCAGCCGTGCAGGTGGCCGAGTGCGGCGTAGTCGATGCCGGCGAAGAGCTCGGCGGGCACGGCCGCCACGCCCCCGACCGTGATGTCCCGCTCGCTGTCGCTGGCCGTGCCGCCGGTGACGAAGGCGTGCGCGAGGACGACGGAGCGGGTGCCGGCCGGGCGACCGGCGAGGTCGGCCCGGATGCGGTCCAGTGCGGCGCCGAGCACCGCCTCGTGGCTCGCCCGCTCGGCGGCGAACTCGTCCTTGACCAGGGCGGGTTCCAGGTAGGGCACGCCGTAGAAGGCGACGTCGCCGTGGGCGTCGGAGAGCACGACGGGCTCGGCGCACCCGGCGGGGTCGGTGCGCAGGTGGATGCCGGCCCGGTCGAGCAGGCCGGCGCCGACGCCCAGACGGCGGGCGGAGTCGTGGTTGCCGGAGATCATGACGGTGGGCACGCCGAGGGCGGCCAGTTCGTGCAGGGCCCGGTCGTAGAGCTCGACGGCCGCGAGCTGGGGCACGGCGCGGTCGTACACGTCGCCGGCGACCAGGACGGCGTCCACCCGGTGCGCGCGGACGGTCTCGACGAGGTGGTCGAGGAAGGCGGCCTGCGCGTCGAGCAGGTTGACGCGGTGGAAGGCGCGTCCCAGGTGCCAGTCGGAGGTGTGCAGAAGTCTCACTGGCCCGCCCCCGGCTTCCGCCGCCCCACGTCCGCCTCCGCCTGCTGCCGCTTTCGTCCCGCCGTGCTGTGCACACCACGCTAACGGACCGCCGCCCCTTGACCGTCCCTCGTATCCTCGGCCGCATGTCTGTACTGCTGCGGAAGCTCGGCAAAGTGGGGCGAATCACTCTCGACCGCCCCGAGGCGCTCAACGCCCTGACCCACGAGATGGTCCGGGAGATCGCCCGCGCGCTCGACGACTGGGAGTCCGACCCCGCGATCCGGGCGGTCGTCCTGGACGGGGCGGGCGGGCGCGGGCTGTGCGCGGGCGGGGACATCAGGGCGATCCGCACCTCGGCGCTGGGCGACGGCGGATGGGCACGGGGGTTCTGGCGGGACGAGTACCACCTCAACGCCCGGATCGCCCGCTTCGGCAAGCCGTGGGTGGCACTGATGGACGGCATCGTGATGGGCGGCGGGGTCGGACTCTCGGCCCACGGCGACGTGCGGATCGTCACGGAGCGGTCGCGGGTGGCCATGCCGGAGGTGGGCATCGGGTTCGTACCGGACGTCGGCGGCACGTACCTGCTGGGCCGGGCGCCGGGCGAGCTGGGCACGCACCTGGCCCTGACGGCGGCCGCGATGACCGCCGGCGACGCGCTGCTGTGCGGCTTCGCCGACGTGTACGTGCCCTCCGCGCGCCTGCCGGAGCTGCTCGCGGCGGTGGAGCGCGACGGCGCGGACGCGGTACGGGCCTTCGCCGAGCCGGCGCCGCCGGCCCCGCTGGCGGCGGAGCGCGGGTGGATCGACCACTGCTACGCGGCCGACACCGTCGAGGAGGTCGTGGAGCGGCTCTCCGCCAGCGGGGAGCCGGCCGCGAAGGAGGCCGCGACCGTGCTGCTGGCCCATTCCCCGCACTCCCTGAAGGTCACGCTGGAGGCGCTGCGGCGGGCCCGGCGGCTGGACTCCCTGGAGGAGGTCCTGGAGCAGGAGTGGGCCGTGTCCCTGGCGGCCCTGTGCCATCCGGACCTGGCCGAGGGCGTCCGTGCGCAGGTGGTCGACAAGGACCGCACGCCGCGGTGGGCTCCCCCGACCCTGGCGGGGGTCGTGGCCGAGGACGTGGCACGGCACTTCGAGCCGCCGGCGGCGGGGCCCCTGTTCCGGGACGCGCGGAGCGTGACGGCTGAATGACGCACTCATGTCAAGTGCGTGATGACCGGATCGCCTCCCTTGCCCACCCGCCCCCGGCCTTGCTTGGCTGCACGGCATGTCGATCAAGCGCCCCGCGCTCCTCAGCCTCGGTTCCGCCCTGCTGCTGGCCGCCACGGCCGTGCCCGCACAGGCCGGCACCCCCGCGCCCGGAACGTCCCACGACCGCGCCGCCGTCGTCACCCGCTGGTACGACGTGACGGCGGAGACGGTGGCCGCCGCCGGTGCACCGACCCAGATCACCAACAGCCGTACCTGGGCCATCAGCTGGATCGCCGCCGCGCGCGCCGCGGGCGAGGCCCCGGCCGGACGCGGCCGCGCCGCGTTCCAGGACGCGGCCGTCGCCTCCGCCGTGCACGACGCGCTGCGCGCGCTGGCCCCCTCGCAGGCCTCCCGGCTCGACTCGGCCCTGGCCGCGACCCTGAAGGGGGTCCCCGACGGCCGGGCCGAACGGGCCGGGGTCGCGGCCGGCGCCCGCCAGGCCCGACGGGCGCTGGCCGCCCGCCAGGGCGACGGTCTCGACCCGGCCTCCGTGAACGCGTCGTTCCCGGTGCCGCCCGCGGCCCCCGGTGTGTGGCAGCCCACCCCGGCCGGCTACGCCCCGGCCCAGCAGTACGGGAACCGGCTCGCGAAGCCCTTCCTGCTCGACTCGCCCTCCGAGTACCGGCTCGGGCCGCCGCCCGCGCTGGGCTCCCGCCGCTACCGCGCCGACCTCGCGGAGGTACGTGCCTACGGGGCCAAGGAGAGCACGGTGCGCACGGCCCGTCAGACCGGGATCGCCACGTTCTGGTACGGCGGCTCGCTGCCGCTCTTCACCGGCCCGCTGCGGGTGGCCGTGACCCGCTCGTCGGCCCCGGCCGCGGAGCGCGCCGCGCTGGTCGCCCTCTTCCACGCCGCGCTGGTGGACACGCAGATCGCGACCTCCGACAGCAAGTACACCTACCTCCGCTGGCGCCCGGTGACGGCACTGCGGACCGGGTCGATCGGCACCGACCCGTCGTGGACGCCGCTGCACGAGACCCCGGCCCACCCGGACTACCCGAGCGGTCACGCGACGTACGCCGGGGCGGCCGAGACCATCCTGACCGCGCTGACCGGGGCCCGGACCGCACCGTTCCGGCTCACCAGCCCGACGGCGCCCGGGGTGACCCGGACGTACACCGCCTGGCACCAGCTGACCCGCGAGAACGTCGACGCCCGGGTCTGGTCGGGCATCCACTCGCGCTCCGCCGACGAGGCGGGCGTCCGGCTCGGCGCGGCCGTGGCCCGGCACGCACTGCGCCACGCCGACCGGCTGTTCTCGGTCCGCTAGGCGGCCGGCCGGGGACGGCCGGGCACCGGAGTCGGTCTGGAGAAGGCGCCGAGGCAGACCCTCGGCGCCTTCGGCGCGTGCGCGTCCAGCCGCTCCTGGTCATCGGCCCGTGCGTCCACCGCGGCGTCGGCCCGGCCGCCCCGCGAGCGGGTGCCACCGCACCGGGCGCACCTCGCCTCAGGCGTCGCCGTACGCCTCGCCGCCGAGCTCGAAGCCGGCGGATCCGGCGGTGGTGTCCGCGAGCCAGGCGCGGAAGGCCTCGATCTCCGCCTCCGGCAGGCCGATCTCGATGTCGACGGCGTCCCCGTAGCGCACGTCGAGCACGGCCCGGCCGGTGGCGCGCAGGTCGTTCTGGGTCCTGCCGGCCCGCTGGTGGTCGACGGTCACGGTGGCCAGCCGGTAGCGCCGCCGCGTACGGGTGCCCAGCGCGTCCAGGGCCTCGCCGACGGCTCCCCCGTACGCGCGGATCAGGCCGCCCGCCCCGAGTTTGACCCCGCCGTAGTAGCGGGTCACGACGGCGACCGCGTACCGCACCTCGCGGCGCATCAGCATCTGGAGCATCGGCACCCCGGCCGTGCCGCCCGGCTCGCCGTCGTCGCTGGCCTTCTGGACGGCCGCGTCGGCGCCGATGACGTACGCGAAGCAGTTGTGCGTGGCGGTGGGGTGCTCGCGGCGGATCCGCGCGACGAACTCCTGCGCCTCCTCCTCGGTCGCGGCCGGCGCCAGCGCGCAGATGAAGCGGGAGCGGTTGATCTCGATCTCGTGCACGCCCTCGCGGGCCACCGTCACGTACTGGTCTGCCTTCACCCACCCACCCTAATCGGCCGGGGGAATGCGTCGGGCGGCCGGCGGGGTTGGGTGGACGACAGCAGCGAGACGCCGCCCCCGCGGACGCCCACCGGACGGACCCGGGCCAGACGGCGACGGACGACGGGAGACCGCACGTGTACGGCGATCCGGCCACCATCCGCAAGATCCTCACCGAGCTCGGCGACACCTGGGCCGTGGTGGGCCTGTCCTCCAACCGGGACCGGGCCGCGTACGGCGTCGCCCGCGTGCTGCAGCGGTACGGCAAGCGCATCGTGCCGGTGCACCCGAAGGCGGAGACCGTGCACGGCGAGCAGGGCTACCCGTCGCTGGAGGCGATCCCGTTCAAGGTCGACGTGGTCGACGTGTTCGTCAACAGCGGCCTGGCCGGGGACGTGGCCGACCAGGCGGTCAGGATCGGGGCCGATGCGGTCTGGTTCCAGTTGGACGTGATCGACGAGGCGGCGTACCGGCGCACCCGGGACGCCGGGTTGGAGATGGTCATGGACCGCTGCCCCGCCATCGAGATCCCGGTCCTCGGCTGAGCCGACGGCCCGCCCGCAGGTCAGTCGGCCGGGGCGTCCGCCGGCCGGTAGCGGCTGACGGGCGGGATGGAGACCGCGAGGGTCATCCGCACCGGCTCCGCGCCGCGGTTGTGGTAGCCGTGGCCGAGGCCCGCCTCGAAGGTCGCGGCGGACCCGGCGGGCAGGGCGTACTCCCGGTCGCCCACGACCAGGGTCAGCTCGCCCCCGGTCACGTGGATCATCTCGACGGTGCCGGCCAGGTGCGGGTCGGAGTCCGTGCCCTCGCCGGGGGCGAGCTCGTAGGACCACATCTCCAGCGGGCCGCGCCGGTCGTCGCCGACGAGCATGGTGGAGGCGCTGCCGCCCTCGGTGGACCACATGCGCACCCCCTGACCGGGCAGCACCACCTGGACCTGGGGTCCGCGGTCGTGGTCGAGGAGCGTGGTGATGCTGACGCCCAGGGCGTCGGCGAGCTTGACGGTGGTGCCGACGCTGGGGTTCGTACGGGCCTGCTCGATCTGGATGATCATGCCCCGGCTCACTCCGGACCGGGCCGCGAGGGCGTCCAGGGTGAAGTTGCGCTCGGTGCGCCACCGCTTGAGGTTGCGGGCCAGCGCCTGCGTGAGCTGTTCGAGGTCCGACACCGATCCGCCCGTCCTCCCCGTAGCCGCGCATGACCAGGGGCCCGCACGGTCCAATATTGTGGATGACACAGTCCAATGCAGTGCACTACCGTGCACTGCACCACCGTGTTCACTGCACTGTACTGCGAGGCCCGCCATGACCACCCTGCTCGCCCTGGCCACAGCCGTGCTCTGGGGCTTCGCCGACTTCGGGGGCGGGCTGCTCACCCGGCGGCTGCCGTCGCTCACCGTGGTCGTCGCCTCCCAGGTCATCGCGGTCGCGGTGCTCGGCACGGTGGTCGTCGCGACGGGGGCGTGGCGGGAGGTCGGGCCGCAGCTGTGGTTCGCGGCGGCCGCCGGCCTGGTCGGCCCGGTCGCCATGATCGCCTTCTACCAGGCCCTGGCACTGGGGCCGATGGGCGTGGTCTCCCCCCTGGGATCGCTGGGCGTGGTGGTGCCGGTGGGCATCGGCCTCACCGTCGGCGAGCGACCCGGGGTCGGTCAGATCGCGGGCATCGCGGTCGCCGTGGTCGGCATCGTGCTCGCCGGCGGCCCGGAGCTGCGCGGCGCACCGGTCCAGCGCAGGGCCGTGCTCCTGACCCTGCTGGCGGCCTTCGGCTTCGGCGCGGTGATGGCACTGATCTCGCACGCGTCGACGACCGTGACGGGGCTGTTCCTCGCGCTGTTCGTGCAGCGGGTGACCAACGTCGCGGCCGGCGGCACGGCCCTGTGGCTGTCCGCCCGCCGCGGCCGGCCCGTGCTGCCCGCCGGATCCGGCCCGTCCGTGCTCCGGGCGGCGCTGCCCGCCCTCGCCTTCGTGGGCCTGGCCGACGTCGCGGCGAACGGCACCTACGCCCTGGCCGCCCAGCGCGGCCCGGTGACCGTGGCCGCGGTGCTGGCCTCGCTCTACCCCGTGGTGACGGCGCTGGCCGCGCGCGGGGTCCTCAAGGAACGGCTCAGGGCGGTGCAGGCGGCGGGCGCGGGCCTCGCGCTCGCCGGCACGGTGCTCCTGGCCGCCGGCTAGCGGGGGCGGGAGCCGCCCGCTTCCCGCCGGTCGGGCCGCGTCCTGCCGCCCTACCGTGCCGGGCCTGACGGGTACCCGGCCCGACGGGTACCCGGCCCGACGGGTACCGGGCCCGAGGGGTACCCGGCCCGACGGGTCGGACGGCCCGGGGACCGTCAGCTCTCCAGCGCGTCCAGCAGCCCCGCGCGTTCCGCGTCGGCGAGGGCCCGGAGCTGGCCGGGGGTGACGCCGTCGGGGATCGGCACCGGCGCGGGCGTGCGCAGCGGGGGCTGCCAGCCCGTCTCCGGCTGCCAGCGGCGTACGACCTTCGCGGGCGCGCCCGCCACCACCGCGTGGTCGGGCACCTCTCCCCGGACGACGGCGCCCGCGGCCACCACGACGTTGCGGCCCAGCCGCGCGCCCGGGAGGATCACCGCGCCGGTACCGAGCCAGCAGCCGGGGCCGATCTCGACCGGCTCGCTGCGCGGCCACTGCCTGCCGACGGGCTCGTGCGGGTCGTCGTAGCTGTGGTTCGTGGACGTGATGTAGACGCCGGGGCCGCAGAAGACGTCGTCGGCTATCCGGATGTGGGTGTCGGCGATGACGTGGCTGCCGCGGCCGAGGACCACGCCGTTGCCGAGGACGAGCAGCGGCTCGCTGCCGAGGTCGAGGTCCGGCATCATGCCGGCGGTCAGCGTGACCTGCTCGCCGATGATGCAGCAGTCCCCCATCCGGATCCACCGCTCGCCGAAGATCGTGCCCTGCGGGAACGCCAGCCGCGTACCCGCCCCGATCGCGCCGAAGCGCAGCCGTCCGGGGGTCTGCGCGGTGACGGCCCCGGCCTGCTGCATCCAGCGCCAGGCCGCGTGGACGGCGCGGTTGGCGGCCCGCTGCCGCCAGGATGAGAACGTGTTTCTGTTCTTCGGCACCCGGACACGGTAATGGCCGCCGGCCCGGGCGTCCGGGCCGGCGGCCTGTGATCTTCACCCCACCGGCGTGCCGTCACCCGGCCGGCAGGCGCGCATCCGGGGTGGTGGGCGGCGGGCGTCAGCCGCCGAGCGCCTCGCGGTGCCCCTTCACCAGCTCCTGGTACATCTGCGCGTTGAGCTTGATGCCCTCGCGCTCCTCGTCCGTCAGCTGCCGCCGGACCTTCGCGGGCACGCCCGCGACCAGCGAACCGGGCGGGACGACCATGCCCTGCGGAACCAGCGCCTGGGCGGCCACCAGCGAACCGGCTCCGATGTGCGCGCCGTTGAGGACCGTGGAGCCCATGCCGATGAGGACGTCGTCCTCGACGGTGCAGCCGTGCAGGATCGCGTTGTGGCCGACGGAGACCCGCTCGCCCACGGTCACCGGGAAGCCGGGGTCGACGTGCACGGTGCAGTTGTCCTGGATGTTGCTGTCGGCGCCGATGACGATCGGGCCGCAGTCGGCGCGCAGCACGCCGTGGTACCAGACGCTGGCGCCGGCCGCGAGCGTGACGTCGCCGATCACCACGGACGTGGGGGCGGTGAACGCCTCCGGGTGGACCTGGGGCTCCTTGCCGCCGACTCCGTGGACCAGTGCCTGCTGCGCCATCGCCTTCTCCTTGCCGTACCGCATCGGTTTCTCGCTGCGCGCCCACCTGCACGGTAGGCGATGGGGGCGCGGCGGCGTCGGCCGGGGCGGCAGTCAGGACCGGCGGCCCGGACCGGCGGTCAGGACCGGCCGGCAGGCCCGTGGGGTCAGGGGACGGCTACTCGGCGGGCGCGGCCGCGGGCTCGACGGTGCCGGCCGTCGCCTCCGCCTCCGCGGCGGCCTTCTTCGCCCGCTGCTTGATGACCAGCATCGACGTCAGGCCGATGAGCACCGCGAGCACCAGGCCCAGCCACGAGAAGCGCTTGAGCCACGCCTCGGCGACCACGCCGACGTAGTAGATCACCGCGGTGGTGCCACCGGCCCAGACGATGCCGCCCAGCACGTTGGCGGTCAGGAACTTCCAGTACGGCATCTGCAGGACGCCCGCCAGGGGTCCGGCGAAGATCCGCAGCAGGGCGACGAAGCGGCCGAAGAACACGGCCCACATGCCCCACTTCTGGAACGACCGCTCGGCGGCGGCCACGTTCTGCTCGCCGAAGTGCTTCGGGAAGCGGCGCCCCAGCCGCGCGAGCAGCGGTCGGCCGCCCTTGCGGCCGATGGCGTAGCCGATCGAGTCGCCGATGATCGCCCCGGCGCTGGCGCAGGCGCCGAGCACGAACGGGTCGATCTGGTGGTTCTGGGAGGCGAGCAGGGCCGAGCTGACCAGGATGATCTCGCCGGGCAGCGGGATGCCCAGCGACTCCAGGCCGATCACGAGTCCGACCAGGACGTAGATGCTGACCGCCGGTACGGTCTCGAGCCATTCCTGGATGTGCACCGGTAGTCCTCCGCTTCGCTGGGGCGCGGCCCCGGTGCGCGCCCCTGCGGCACCTCGGGCAGCCTACCTGTTCGAGCCCCGGTGCCCCGGCGGCGGCCGTCAGCGGTCCGGCGCCTCCCGGACCACTGTCGTGGCCCGCAGTGGCAGCTCCCGCGAGGAGCGCCCCACGTACACGGTTCGGGAGCCGGTGCCCAGCACCCAGGCGTGCCGGGCGGGGTCCCAGGACGAGAGGGTGCGCGGTTCGACGGTGACGGCCACGCGCCGGGCCCGGCCGGGTGCGAGCGTGAGCCGGTGGTAGCCGGCCAGCACGCGCAGGGCCTGGTCGAGACGCAGGTCCGGGGAGGGACCGACGTACACCTGGGCCACCTCGGTGCCGCGCCGCTTCCCGGTGTTGCGGACGGTGAACTCCACGCGCAGCCCGCCCGGCCCGGGCAGCAGCCGCAGGTCCTCGTAGCGGAAGGTCGTGTACGACAGCCCGTGCCCGAACGGGAACAGCGGGACCACGCGCTGGGCGTCGTACCAGCGGTGGCCGACGTGGATGCCCTCGGTGTACTCCTGCCGGCCGCCGACGCCGGGGTAGCGCACGGGGTCGCCGGCGACCGGGTGGACGCCGTCGGCCGTGGGGAAGGTCTGGGTGAGGCGGCCGCCGGGGTCCTCGTCCCCGAAGAGCACGGCGGCGGTGGCGGCGGCCCCCTCCTGGCCGGGGTAGTACATCTGGAGCACCGCTCCCGTGGCGGCGAGCCACGGCATGGTGGTGCTGGACGAGGTGTTGAGCACCACGGTGGTGCGGGGGTTGGCCGCGGTGACGGCCTCGACCAGGCGCTGCTGGCCGCCGGGCAGGGCGAGGGTGGTGCGGTCGCGGCCCTCGGTGGCGTCCTCGTACGCGAAGAGCACGACGCTGTGCGCCGCCCTGGCCGTGCGCACGGCCGCGTCGAGGTCGGCGGCGCGGGTGGCGCCGCTGGTGTGCCGGAGCCGGAAGCGCTGGCCCGCCGCCCCGCCCTGGGCGGTGAGCCTGAGCCGGTGGGCGCCCTTGGTCAGGCGCAGGGTGCGGCGGCGGACGGTGAGTCCGTCGGGGGCGGTGCCGAGCAGGCCTCCGGCGAAGTGCTCCGGTACGCCGGGCTGGGCGGAGAATACCTCCTTCCCGTCCAGGGCGACGGCGGGCCGGCGCCCGGTGTAGTGGACGAGCAGCGTCCATTCGTCGTCGGCGGGGAGGGTGAGGACGCCCTCGTACGTCCAGGTGCGGCCGGCCGCCACGCGCCGGTCGTCGAGCGCGGGAGCGGGGCTGAGCGCCGCGGCCCGCAGCGGCCTGCCGTACAGGTCCTCGCCGAGGGCGTACGTGACCTTCGCGTCCTTCGCGGCTCGGGCCGCCCGGGCCCGGAGGGCGGTCAGCGGCCCGTCGGCCCGGTCGGGCACCACGTGGGCGCTGCCGCCGCCGCTGACGAAGGGCACGCCGCCGGTCGGCCCGATGACGGCGAGGCCGCGGGCCGCGGGGCCGGCGAGCGGCAGGGTGCCGCGGACGTTGCGCAGCAGGACGGCGCCGGCGACCGCGACCTTGCGGGCCGTCCGGGCGCCGGCGGCCGCATCGCGGGCGGGCCGGGCCGGCGGCTTGCCGTCGAGCAGCCCGAACCGGTCGAGGGTGGTCAGGATCCGGCGGACCGAACGGTCGAGGGCGGTCACCGGGACGGTGCCGTCGGCGACTGCCTTCCTGAGGCCGGCGCCGAAGTGCGTGCCGCCGGGCATCTCCATGTCGAGTCCGGCGGTGAGGGCGGCCGTGCCGTGGGTGGCGTCCCAGTCGGACACCACCCACCCGGTGAAGCCCCAGCGGGTGCGCAGCTGCTCCTCCAGCAGTTGTCTGTTCTCGCACGCCCAGGTCCCGTTGACCTTGTTGTAGGCGCCCATGACGGAGCCGCAGCCGGCGGCGACCGCGGACTCAAAACCGCGCAGCTCGGTCTCGTGGAGGGTCTGCTCGGAAGCGACGACGTCGACGGTGGTGCGGCCCTGCTCCTGGTTGTTCAGGGCGTAGTGCTTGACGGTGGCGACCAGGCCCTCCTCCTGGATGCCGCGGACCACCTCGGCGACCAGGTCGGCGGTGAGCTTGGGGTCCTCGGAGAAGGTCTCGAAGTTCCGGCCGGCGTACGGGGTGCGGATGAGGTTGACCATCGGCGAGAGCAGGACGTCCTGGCCGAGGGCCCGGCCCTCCCGGCCGATCACCCGGCCGTACTCGCGGGCGAGGCCGGGATCGAAGGCGGAGGCGAGCAGCACGGGGGCGGGCAGGGCGGTGGCCCGCGCGGTGACCCTGACCCCGGCCGGACCGTCGGCCAGCCGCAGGTCCGGGATGCCGAGGCGGGGGACACCCGGGACGTACCCGGCCTGCCCGAGCGGCGCCGGGTCGCGGGCGCCGTGCAGGAGGCCGATCTTCTCGTCGAGGGTGAGCTTCTCGAGCAGCGCCGCGACCCGGGCCTCGCTGCCGGGCCCGGCCGGTCGGGTGGCGGGAGGGCCTGCGCGGCCGGCCTCCTCGGCGGGTGCCGCGCGGGTGCCGGGGCCGGCGTCCGGGAGGGGCGCCCCGCAGCCGGCGGCCCCCGTCACGACGCCGGCGGCGCCGAGCAGGCGCATCACGGTACGGCGGGACACGGCCTCGGGCATCGGCGTTCACTCCTCGGGCTGCCTGCCGCCGCGCCACCACGCGGCGGTACGGCACGGAAGTGCGGGCAGCCCCGCGCCGGAACTCCCCGCGCGGGCCACTGTGCTCCCCGGGCGCCGGACGGCACGGTCGGCGCCCCGGGGAACGCACGGGCAGGGGCCGGGATTAACCCGACTGACGGGCACGCCCGCCCGCTGCGCGGGCCACCCCCGCCCCCGACCCCCGGATCAGGAGTTGGGCCGCAGCGTCCAGATCACGGTCATCTCGCCCGACACGGCCTCGTCCTCGCGCTGGATCTCGATCTTCACCGGGAACTCGGGACGGCCGCCCGCGTCCAGCTCGGCGACGACCTCGGCGGCCGGCCGGCCCAGGGTGGCCGTGGCGGTGACGGCGCCCTTGGCGACCTTCTTGTAGCCGATCTCGGCGCGCACGGCGAGCGGCACGGCGCGCGAGAGCTGGTCGCCGAACGCGGCGATGACGATCGCGCCACTGGCGGACTCGGCCAGGGTGAACATCGCGCCCGCGTGCGGACCGGCGATGTGGTTGTGGTAGTCCGGCTGGTCCGGCAGGCGCAGCACGGCGCGCTCCGGCGTGGTCTCCAGGAACTCCAGGTTCAGCGTCTTGACCATCGGCACGGTGGCCGCGAGCAGTTCGCCTACGTTCATCTGATCTGCGCTCATGGGCGTGGATGTTACCCACGAGTAGGCAGCATTGGCCAGACCTGGTCCGGGGGCGGCCGTAGCCCCTGTCACCGGGCCCCTCTATGGTTACGAGCCATGTGGCCAGGACAGCAGCCGCCCGGGGGCGAGCAGAACCCGCAGGACGGGAACCAGAACCAGGGCGGGACCCAGAACCCGCAGGACGGGAACCCGAACCCGTACCAGCAGCCCGCCCAGCCCGGATCGGAGCAACCCCCGAACCCCTATCAGCAGCCCGCCCAGCCGGGCGGATACGGCTACCCGCAGCAGCCGCCGGCCCCGCCCCAGGGCGGCGGCTACGGCTTCCCGCAGGACCAGCCCCCCGCCCCGCCCCAAGGCGGCGGCTACGGCTTCCCGCAGGACCAACCGCCCGCCCAGGCCGGCGGATACGGCTTCCCGCCCCAGCAGCCGCCCGCGCAGGCCGGCGGTTACGGCTACCCGCAGCAGCAGCCGGACCCGACCAACCCGTACGCCCAGCCGCCCGGCTTCGACCCGGCGAACCCGTACGGCCAGGGCGCGCCGCAGCCGCAGACGGTGGAGGGCTGGCAGTACGCGCAGCCGGGCTACGACCAGGGCGCCGGCGTCCCCGCCGGCCGCCGCAAGACCACGATGGTGGCGATCATCGCCACGGCCGTGGTGGTCGTGGCCGGCGCCGTGATGGGCGCCTACGTCCTCACCCAGGACAAGGACAAGAAGGACGAGGCGGACGGCAAGCCGAGCGCCGCGCCGTCGACCAGCTCCCCCGCCTCGCCCTCCGCGAACCCGCGCGCCGGCGGCGAGGTCAAGCCGGTCATCCCGGGCTGGAAGGTGGTCGTCAACCCGAAGTACGGCACGGCCTTCGACGTGCCCCCGGAGTGGCGGGTCGCCACTCCCGACACCTACTCCGGCTTCGCCGACGAGAAGAAGAACGACGGCCTGCCCGTCATCAGCTTCTCCGCACCCGCCTTCTACAAGGAGAAGTGGTGCGAGGTCGACAGCGACAAGGACGGTGACACGGAGGACTACTCCCTGGCCGGCACCGGCACCAAGGGCGCCCAGGGCGCCAAGGACACCGCCACCGCGGCCTACAACGAGGCCGGCAGCTGGGTGTGGGCGGCGTACGCGCAGAAGGCGCCCAAGGGCACCGTCAAGGTCGCCAAGGCCAAGCCGTTCACCACCAAGTCGGGTCTGAAGGGCCACTACGCCACGGCCAAGGCGAGCAAGCTGAAGAAGGAGCACAAGTGCTCCACGGACGGCAAGTCCATCGCCTTCAGCTTCCGCAACGCCAAGGGCGACTTCTCGACCTGGGTGCTCTACGGACCCGACCACGTCAAGGACGAGCTGTCCGGCACCGTCATCAAGAAGATCCTGAGCAGCGTCCGGCTCACCACCGGATGAGTTCCGCACGTCGCTTCACCGCGGCCCGCCCGTCCTGGGCGGGCCGCAACTACACCCTGCTGACGGCCGCCGCGGTCGTGACGAACCTGGGCGCCCACGGCGCCCTGATCGCGGCGGCCTTCGCCGTGCTGCAGTCCGGGGGCTCGGGCGGTGACGTGGGCCTGGTGGCCGCCGCCCGCACCCTCCCACTGGTCCTCTTCCTGCTGATCGGCGGGGCACTGGCCGACCGGATGCCCCGGCACCACGTGATGGTCGCGGCCAACGCCCTCAACTTCCTCTCGCAGGGCGCCTTCGCGCTGCTCGTGCTCGCGGGCGAGCCGCGGCTGTGGCAGATGATGCTGCTCTCCGCGCTCGGCGGCACCGGCCAGGCCTTCTTCAACCCCGCCGCCGAGGGCATGCTGCTCTCCAGCGTCTCCGGGGAGCAGGCCGGTCGGGCCTTCGCGCTCTTCCGGATGGCGATGAACGGCGCGGGCATCGGCGGGGCCGCCCTCGGCGGCGCGATGATCGCCGCGGTCGGCCCCGGCTGGGTGCTGGCCGTCGACGCGGCGGCCTTCGCGGTGGCGGGCGCGCTGCGCGCGTTCCTCGACGTCAGCCACGTGCCCGAGCGGACGGCCGGCGGCGGCATGCTGGCCGATCTACGCGAGGGCTGGCAGGAGTTCGTGTCCCGGCCGTGGCTGTGGAGCATCGTGCTCCAGTTCTCCGTCGTGGTCGCCGTGGTCGGCGCGGCCGAGTCGGTGTACGGGCCGCTGGTCGCCCGGGACCGCCTCGGCGGGGCGGGACCCTGGGGGCTGGCGCTGGGCACCTTCGGCGCCGGGACCATCGCCGGGGCGCTGCTGATGACCCGCTGGAAGCCGCGGCGGCTGCTGCTGGTCGCCACGGTGTGCGTGTTCCCGCTCGCGTTGCCCTCGGCCGCGCTGGCGGTGCTGGCGCCGGTAGGGGTGCTGTGCGCGGTGATGTTCCTCAGCGGTACGGCGATCGAGGTGTTCGGCGTCTCGTGGATGACGACGATGCACCAGGAGATACCGGAGGAGAAGTTCTCCCGGGTGTCCGCCTACGACTGGTTCGGCTCGCTGTCGATGCTGCCGCTGGCCACCGCGGTGGCGGGGCCGGTGGAGTCCCTGGTCGGCCGGACCGCGGCGCTGTGGGGGTGCGCCGCGCTCGTGGTGACCGTCACGGCCGCGGTGCTGGCGGTGCCGGACGTACGGCGCATGACGAGGCGCACCGGGCCGGCGCCGGTGGCGGGCGGCGCCCCGGGCGCCGCGTCAGCCGATGCCGAAGGTCCCGTCCGGCGGCTCGGGTGACGGGGTTGCCGCCGTGTCGTCCACCGGCCGGGCGCCCGCGATGAACCGGGTGACCGCCGCGCCCTGCTCGACCCGGGCGGGGAACGCGTCGGCCGCGCACCACCGGGCCACGGGCGCGAGGTCGCGCTCGGTGTGGGCCGCCACCAGGACGGCGTTGCCGAAGCGGCGGCCGCGCAGCACCGCGGGCTCCGCGATCAGCGCGACGTACGGGAAGACGGCGGTGAAGTTCGCCAGTTGCGAGCGCAGGAAGCCGAAGGGCGCCCCGTCGGCGAGGTTGGCCGCGTAGATCCCGGTGGGGCGCAGCACGCGGGCGGCCTGGCGGGCGTACTCCACGGACGTGAGCTGCGCGGGCACCCGTGAGCCGCCGAAGACGTCCGCCACGATCACGTCGGCGCTGCTGTCGGGGGCCGCCTCGATCCAGACGCGGGCGTCCTGGGCGTGCACGGTGGCCCCGGTGAACGGCAGCCGTTCCAGCACCAGTTCGATCAGCGCCCGGTCGTACTCGACGACGTCCTGGCGCGAGCCGGGGCGGGTGGCCGCCGCGTACCGGGGCAGGGTCAGGGCCCCGCCGCCGAGGTGCACGAGGTCCAGCGCGGTGCCCTCGGGCGCCGCCCAGTCGATCACGTGGGCCAGCCGGCGGGCGTACTCGAACTCGACGTGCAGGGGGTCGTCGAGGTCCACGTACGACTGCGGCGCGCCGTCGAGGGTGAGCAGCCAGGCCCGCTCTCGGTCCACGTCGGGCATGAGCTTGGCCGTGCCGCTGTCCACTTCCCGCATGACGGGTACCGGTTCGTCCACCCGGCCATTGTCGCCGGTCCCGCCGGCGCGCCGGTACGGGCCCCTGGCCGGGCCGGCCCCAGGTCAGGCGACGGCCGGGACCGCCGGGGGGCGCACCATGTGCATGTCGACCGGGTCCTGGGACTCCACTACGAAGCCGTGCCGCTCTCCGGAGGGCCCGGCCGTCACGGCCGGTCCGCCCACAGTGCGGCGGCCGCCTCGGCATGCTCGGCGGCCTGGGCGAAGCCGGCCCGGGCGGCCGGGGCCCGGCGGGCGGGGTCGAGGACGTTCAGCCCGAAGGCCCGCTTCGCTTCGCGCGAAGGCGTGATCAGCAGCACCCGCGAGCCCCCGGCCCGCAGCCGCTCCGCGTGCGCCCGCGCGGACGTCAGCACCCCGCCGCCGGCCGCGATCGGGGCGAGGATCACCACGCGCCGGTAGCCGGCGGCCAGGTCCGCGTTGGTGCCCGAACGGGTGCCGCCGTCGATCCAGCGGCGGCCCAGGGCGGTGACGGGCGGCCAGACGCCCGGTACGGCGCAGCTCGCGCCCACCGCGGTGACGAGCCCGGCGCCGCTGTCCCGGTCGAAGGCCCGGAACTCCCCGGTGACCGCGTCCACGGCCGTCACCAGCAGCCGGCGCTCGGGCCAGTCGTGGGAGACCAGCCGCTCGCCGATCACCGCGAGCCGCTCGGCCACGTCGGCGGTGGCCGTCGCCCGCGCCATCGCGCCGAGGGTCGCGCCGTACGCCTCGGGCGTCCGGGAGCGCAGCAGGGCCACCGCGGCGCGGGCGAGCAGGCCCGGGCCCATCCGCGCCGCGGCCTCCCCCGACGGGTCGACGAGCTGGCGCTCGTACAGCTCGGCCGGGGTCAGCAGGCCCGAGGCGAGTTGGGCGCCGACCACCGAGCCCGCCGAGGTGCCGACGACCAGGTCGGCCGTGGAGAGGTCGGCGCCCGCCTCGGCGAGCCCGTACAGGATGCCGGCCTCCCAGCCGACCCCCGTGTGTCCGCCGCCGCCCAGCACCAGTGCCGTGTCGCCCATCGCCGCCCCCGTCGGTCCGGTCCGCCGCCGGCGCGCGGCTGCGCGCCGGGCGCGCCGCGCGGCTGCGCCCCGCGTCGTGCGTCTTCCGTCTTGCGTCTTGCGTCTTGCGTCTTGCGTCTTGCGTCTTGCATCCCGCAGGTCTGCGTCTGCGTCTGCGTCTGCGTCTGCGTCCGGCCGCAGTCTCGCGCACGGGTCGGACGCCGCGCACGCCGGGGTGCTCCGCGGGCCCGGGTGTGCCCGGCCGCGGCTCAGAGGTTCTTGAGCGCCTCGCGGACCGAGAGGGGTGAGAGGCGGTCGCGCGCGCCGTCCACGAAGGCGGTCACCGCCGCCGGGTCGGTCTTGGCGTACTCCCGCAGGCTCCAGCCGATCGCCTTGCGGATGAAGAAGTCCGGGTGGTCGGCCCGGCGCAGGCAGTAGCCGAAGAGGCGGTCGCGGTCGGTGGCGGCCTTGTAGCGCAGCTGGTGCAGGAGGGCGGTGCGGACGAGCCAGAGGTCGTCGTCCTCGATCCACTCGTCCATCACGGCGGTCTGGGCCGGGTCGGCGGCCACGAGCGGTCCCACGGTATGGGCGGCGAGCAGGTCGACGGTGTCCCACCAGGGCATGGTGACGATCAGGTGCCGGACCACCGGCAGGAACCCGGACGAGCAGCGGTTCACGTGCCGGCGCAGGTAGTCGACGGCGAAGTGGTGGTACTCCCGCTCGGGCAGTCCCCAGCAGCGCAGCGCGATCGCGGCGCAGTCCGCTTCTGTGGGGCGGGCGGTGCCCAGCAGCACCTCGCGCGAGAGCGTGCGGCGCAGCGGCGTCGGGATGCCGAGGAAGGGCGCGACGTCCTTCATGTACGCGGCGGCCGAGGCGGCCCGTACCGGATCGGCGGCGGTGGGGTAGACCGCCGTCAGACGGGCCACGACGGTGTCGGCGAGCCCGCTGGCGGGGGCCGTGGGAGCCGGGGCTGCGGCGTCGGGGGCCGGTCCGGCGGGGGTCGGCATGAGGTCCAGGTTACGGCGGCCCCGCGGCGGCTTCGGTTAGCCTGCCCGGATGCCCCTCCCCGCCGCCCGGCCGCCGGTCGACGCCCCCGCCCGTACCGCGGCCTCCCCCGCTGCCGGGCCGCCACCGTCCGTACGCACGGCCACCGCCCCGGGGGGGCTCACCGGCGCTCCCGGCCCGGAGGGACCGTCCACGCGCTGGGCGCGGGTGCTGCTCGGACCGTGGTGCCGACTGGGGCTGCTGGTCTTCCTGCTGGCGGCGGCAGCGGTGGGCACGGTCGTCTACGAACCCCAGCGCCTCCTCTCCGAGGGCTGGCCGCCGCCGCAGGTGGGCGGTGCGGGGGCGGTGCTGCTCTTCGCCGCGGGCTACGGCGTGTGCACGGCCGCCTTCGTGCCCCGGCCGCTGCTGAACCTGGCCGCGGGCGCGGTCTTCGGCACGGCCGGCGGCCTGGCCTCCGCGGTGGCCGGCACCGTCCTGGGCGCCGCGGCGGCCTTCGGACTGGGCCGGCTGCTGGGCCGGGACGCGCTGCGGCCGCTGGTCCGCGGACGGTGGTTGACCGCCGCGGACGGGCAGCTGAACCGCCACGGCTTCCGGTCGATGCTCGCCGTCCGCCTCTTCCCGGGCCTGCCGTTCGCCGCCGCCAACTACTGCGCGGCGGTCTCGCGGGTGGGCTGGGCCCCGTTCCTCGTCGCGACGGCGGTGGGCACCGTGCCGAACACGGCCGCGTACGTCGTCGCCGGCAGCCGCGCCGCCTCGCCCGACTCCCCCGTCTTCCTGGCGGCCACCGGCTTCATCGCCGTCAGCGCGCTGGCCGCCACCGCCGTGGCCTGGCGGCACCGCCACCGGCTGCACTCCGGGTCGCAGAAATGACCACCCGATGAACAGCTGACGACGCCCGGATGAAGGAACGATCCGGCTGCCGTGGACGGTCACGGACGGCGCCCCCTGCGGTCAGAGATCACCCGAACGGGCCCTAGCATCGGACGCGACCCGCCCCACGATCACAAGGACGAGCGCACCCCGTCATGAGCTGGTTCGAATCCTTCATCCTCGGTCTCGTCCAAGGGCTCACGGAGTTCCTGCCGATCTCCTCCAGCGCCCACCTGCGGCTGACCGCGGCGTTCGCGAACTGGCACGACCCGGGTGCGGCCTTCACCGCGATCACCCAGATCGGCACGGAGGCCGCCGTGCTGATCTACTTCCGCAAGGACATCGCACGGATCGTCTCCGCCTGGTTCCGCTCCCTCACCGACCGGTCGATGCGCTCCGACCACGACGCCCGCATGGGCTGGCTGGTGATCGTCGGCTCCGTCCCCATCGGCGTCCTCGGCATCACGCTCAAGGACGCGATCGAGGGTCCGTTCCGCGACCTGCGCCTGACCGCGACGACCCTGGTCGTCATGGGCATCGTGCTGGGCGTCGCGGACCGGCTCGCCGCCCGCGACGAGGTCGGGGGCCGGCACCGCGCGGTCCGGGAGCGCAAGACGCTGCGCGAGCTGGGCGTCCGCGACGGCCTGGTCTTCGGCGTCTGCCAGGCGATGGCACTGGTCCCGGGCGTCTCCCGGTCCGGTGCCACGATCAGCGGCGGCCTGCTGATGGGCTACACCCGCGAGGCGGCGGCCCGCTACTCCTTCCTGCTCGCCGTCCCGGCGGTGCTGGCCTCGGGCGGCTACGAGCTGAAGGACGCGATAGGCGAGGGCCACGTCGCGTGGCCCCAGACCATCTTCGCGACGGTGATCGCCTTCGTCGTGGGCTACGCGGTCATCGCGTCCCTCGCCCCCGCCCCCGCCCCCACCCCGCACCCCGGGTCTCACCCCGCCCGGCCCGCGCCCGGCCCGAACCGGGCCCGGTACGCCGACGGCGTCAGCCCCGTCTCCCGCCGCATCAGCGCCCGCAGGTTGGCGGCCGTACCGAGGCCGCTGCGGCGGGCCACGACCTCCAGCCGGGACTCCCCGCGCTCGATCAGCCGGCAGGCCAGTGCCAGCCGCTCGGCGGTGAGCCAGGCCAGCGGGGTCGTCCCGAGCTGGGCGCGGAAGCGCCGGTGCAGGGTCGCCTGGCTCACGGCCGCCCGTACGGCCAGGTCGGCCACCTTCAGCGGGGTGTCCAGCCGCTCCTGCGCCCAGGCCACGAGCGGCCCCAGCGACTCGTCGCGCGGCTCCGGCACCGGCCGCTCGACGAACTGGCGCTGGCCGCCGTCGCGGTGCGCCGCGAACACCAGCCGCCGGCTGACCGCGTTGGCCACCTCGGCACCGTGGTCACGGCGCACCACGTGCAGCCCGAGGTCGAGCGCGGCGGCGCTGCCGGCCGACGTGAGGACGTCCCCGTCGTCGACGAACAGCACGTCGGACTCCAGGTGGACGGCGGGGAACCGGGCCCGGAACTCGTCCGCCCACTGCCAGTGCGCCGTGGCCCGGCGCCCGTCGAGCACCCCCGCCTCCGCGAGCGTGAAGGCGCCGCTGCAGAAACCGATCAGCCGGGCCCCGCGCGCGTGCGCCCGCCGCACGGCCGCCAGCACCGCCGGCCGGCGCGGCACCTCGGTGTCCGGCCGGTTGGGGACGATCAGCGTGTCGGCCTCCTCCGCCGCCGCCAGCGGCGCCACCCCGGACAAGGTGAAGAACCCGTCGCGCATCAGGGTGCCCGGTTCGGGCGCGCAGAGCCGGAAGTCGTACAGGCGGTCCGGGCCGAGCTCGGGCCGGCGCAGCCCGAACACCTCGGTGGCGCACCCGAGCTCGAAGGGGTTGGAGTTCTCGTCGACGATCACGACCACCCGGTGCAGGGGCTGCGAGGATCCTTGCGTCATGTGCGATTCCTAGCACTCGCGCCGGGCCCCGGCCAGGCCGGACCCTGGGGCCATGACCGACGAACGCACCACCCCCGCCCCCGCACCCGTCTCCCTGGCCACCGCGCTGGACTCCTTCGAGGCCCTGTGGAGCCCCCGCATCGTCACCCGGGTCAACGACTACGACGTCCGCGTGGCCAAGGTCGCGGGCGAGCACCTGTGGCACGCGCACGACGACACCGACGAGTTCTTCCTCGTCCTCGACGGCGAGCTGTCGATCTCCCTGCGCGAACCGGCCGGCGAGCGCACCGTCCACCTCCCCGCCGGCTCGGTCTTCACGGTCCCGCGCGGTACGGAGCACAAGCCCCACTCCCCCTCCGGCGCCCGTCTCCTCCTGTTCGAGCCCACCGGCACCCGCACCACCGGAACCCGCCACGAAACCGTCCCCGACCACGTCGACGCCACCACCGGCCACGTCCTCCGACCCGCCGGACGGGTGAACCCGGGCCCCGCGCAGGACGACGCGCCGGAGTAGGGGAACGTTCCCCGGCAGGCTTGGCGTCGTTGTGCCCGGGGAGGCGGTGCGCAGCGGGGCGACCGTCGCGAGGAGCCTGGGGGTGCCCGATGGGTGGCCGAGTGGTGCTGGAGCGGTTTCCTGCGGGGAGTCCGCACGGGAGCTGGCCCGCGGAGGAGTACGCGGCCGAGCGGATGCGGGAGGGGGTGGCCGCGGAAGTGGTCATGGACCTCGCCACGGACGCGTTCCTGGTCGTCGTACGGCAGCGGGACGCGCATCCCGGGGGCTGACGGGCGGTCGACCTGCGCGTCGGGGCGCCGGGTTCTCCCGGGAGCTCCGGGGGGGTGTCCGCACGGCGCGCCGATCCGTGGTCGCACGGGCCTTGGCCTCGACGCCGGGGTGTCCCATGATGACCCGATGACGCAGCGTGGGGACCTCGTGACCGTGATGGACCGGCTGGCCGTGGACGCCCTGGTCACCGGGTACGCGAACGCCGTGGACGACGGCGACTGGGCGGGCTACCGCGCCCTGTTCACCCGGGACGGCCGGGCCGACTACACCTCCGCGGGCGGGATCGAGGGGCCCGCCGAGCAGGTCGCGGGGTGGCTGGAGCAGACCATGCTCATGTTCCCCGTACGCCAGCACCTGATCGTCAACCGGCGCATCACGCTGGAGGACGCCGGCGGCTCGCCCGGCGACCGCGCCGAGGTGCGCGCCGACTTCCTCAACCCCATGCGGCTGACCGGGCCGGAGGACACCGGCACCGCCCCGAACTTCACCGCGGGGGGCCGCTACACGTTCCTGCTGGCGCGTACGTCCGACGGCTGGCGGCTGCGGTCGGTGACCGTGCACGAGAAGTGGCGGCAGTTCGCGCCCCCGGAGCCCGCGACGGCGCGCTGATCCCGGCCCACACTGGTACGGGAGGCGCCTTATGGGGCTCATGCGGTGGTGGCGGTCCGGGCAGGCGCAGGAACTCCTCGCCTCCCCCTGGTGGCGTGGCGCGGCCGCGGTGCTGGCCGGCTCGCTGCCGGCGCTCGCGTTCCCGGCGCCGGGACTGTGGTGGTTCGCGTACGTGGCCCTGGTTCCGTGGCTGCTGCTGGCGCGCGGGGCGCCGACGGCGCGACGGGCCGCCCTGGACGGCTGGCTGGGCGGGACCGGCTTCATCCTCGCCGTGCACCACTGGCTGTTGCCGAGCCTGCACGTGTTCCTGCTGCCGCTGGCCGCGCTGCTCGGGGCGCTGTGGATCCCGTGGGGGATGCTCGCCCGGCACCTGCTCGCCGGCTCCCCCGGGCCGGGGCGGGCCGCCTGGGCGCTGCTCGTGCTGCCCTCGGGCTGGCTGTTGTCGGAACTCGCCCGCTCCTGGCAGGGGCTGGGCGGCCCGTGGGGGCTGCTGGGGGCCAGCCAGTGGCAGGTGCCGGCGGCCCGCCGACTGGCCTCGGTGGGCGGGGTGTGGCTCGTCAGCGCGGTGGTGGTCACGGTCAACTGCGCGTGGGTGCTGCTGCTGGCCCGGGAGCCGGCAGCGTCCCCGCGCGGCCGCCGGACCGCCACCGTGGGCCTCGGCGGGGTGACGGCGTGCGCGGTGCTCACCGGCGCGGTGTGGGCCTGGGCGCCCCGGCCCGAGGTGTCGGGGACGGTCCGGGTGGCGCTCGTACAGCCCGGGATGATCGACGGCCCCGACGCGGCGGAGGTACGGTTCGCGGCCCAGGAGCGGCTGACGAGGCAGCTGGTCGGGACGCATCCGGACCTGGTGGTGTGGGGCGAGTCGAGCGTGGGCGCCGACCTCGCGGCCCGGCCCGACCTGGCCCGGCGGCTGGCCCGGCTGTCGGCGGATGTCGGCGCGCCGTTGCTGGTGAACGTGGACGCGCGCCGCTCGGACCGGCCGGGGATATTCAAGTCCTCGGTGCTCGTGGGGCCCTCGGGCCCGACGGGGCAGCGGTACGACAAGATGCGGCTGGTGCCGTTCGGCGAGTACGTGCCGGCGCGGTCACTGCTGGGCTGGGCCACCTCGGTCGGCCGGGCGGCCGACGAGGACCGGCGCCGCGGGAGCGCCCGGGTCGTCATGCGGCTGCCCGCCCGCGCCGCCGGGCAGGACGGGGCCGGGAGCGGGGGCGCGGGCCGGTCCGCCGGGGCCCCGAGGCCCGACGGCCGGCCCGGCACGGCTCCCGGCACCACTCCGGGCACGGCTCCCGCCGCCGGGCTGCCCGTCGGCCCGCTGGTCTGCTTCGAGTCCGCATTCCCCGACATGAGCCGCCGGCTGGCCCGCGACGGCGCCGCCCTGCTCGTGGCCCAGTCGGCCACCTCTACGTTCCAGCACAGCTGGGCCCCCGCCCAGCACGCCTCGCTCGCCGCGCTGCGCGCCGCCGAGACGGGCCGCCCCTTCGTGCACGCCACGCTGACCGGCGTCAGCGTGGTCCGGGGCCCGGACGGGGCGCCGGTCGGCGCCCGCCTCGGCACCGACCGGCGCGCCGCGGCCGTCTACGACGTCCCGCTGGCGCAGGGCACGACCCTGTACGTGCGGCTGGGCGACTGGGTGCCCTACGGGGCGCTGCTGGTGCTGGTGGCGCTGTGCGGGCGGGAGGCCCTGGGGACGGCACGGCCGCTCAGGCCGCCTGCTCCAGCGCTTCCCGCACCACCCGTTCGCACAGCTCGTGGGTGAGCAGCGCGTCGCGGGCGCTCAGCACGGCGCCCATCTCGACCGCGGCCAGGAAGTGGTCCACGATCTGCTCGATGCCGCGCTGGCGCGCGACCGACACCCAGTCGCCGCGGCGGCGCACGGTCGGCTGACCCTTGTGGTCGATCACCTCGGCGAGGTTCACGACCTGGCGCTTGGTGTCCTGGCCGGAGACCTCCAGCACTTCCTCGGTGGAACCGGAGAGGCGGTTCATCACGCCGATCGCGGTGAACCCGTCGCCGGAGAGCTGGAGGACGACGTGCTCCATCAGCCCGTCGCGGACCCGGGCCCGCACGGTGACGTCGTCGGGCCGGCCCGGTACCAGGAAGCGCAGGGTGTCGACGACGTGGATGAAGTCGTCCAGCACGAGGCTGCGCGGGTCCTCGGGCAGCCCGACCCGGTTCTTCTGCATCAGGATCAGCTCGCGCGGGTGCTCGGCGCACTGCGCGTAGCCGGGCGCGAAGCGGCGGTTGAAGCCGACGGCCAGCGAGACCCCGCGCTTCTCGGCCAGTTCGACGAGGTGCCGGGAGGCGGCGTACTCGTAGGCCAGCGGCTTGTCCACGTACGTGGGCACGCCGGCCGCCAGCAGGCGGGCGACGATCTCGGGGTGGACCTCGGTCGGGGCGTGCACGAATGCGGCGTCGAGTCCCTGGTCGAGCAGGGCGTCGAGGTCGGAGTGGCGCTGCGCGGCCGGGACCCGGTACGTGGCGCCCACCCGGTCGAGGGTGGCGGCGGTGCGGGTCTGCAGGTGCAGTTCGAGGTCCGGGCGGGCGGCGAGGACCGGGAGATAGGCCTTCTGCGCGATGTCGCCGAGTCCGATGCAGCCGACCTTCACCGGGGCGCCTCCTGACGGGTGTGTACCGGGGGACGCGGCCAGCTTAATCCCTGGCGTCCGCCGGGACGTTCGATGAGGATGACGGCCATGACGAAGATCGAACGCCAGGAGCCCTCCACCACCGCCGCGGAGCGCGAGATGCTGGACGGCTGGCTGGACTACCACCGCGCCACCCTGGCCGCGAAGTGCGAGGGACTGACCGACGAGCAGCTGCGCAGGCCGGTCCTCGCCCCCTCGGAGCTGACGCTGCTCGGGCTGACCCGGCACATGGCCGAGGTGGAGCGCTGGTGGTTCCAGGAGGTCACCCTCGACCTGGACCTCCCGCCCCTGTACTGCACCGAGGAGGACCAGGACGGGGACTTCCACGTGACCGAGGAGCACACCTACGAGGAGGCGGAGGCGGCCCGCCAGGAGGCCATCGCGCGGGCCCGCGAGATCGCCGCGTCCCGGTCGCTGGACGAGCCGTCGGTGCGCCGGAGCCGGCGTACGGACGAGCCGTACAGCCTGCGCTGGGTGTACACCCACATGATCGAGGAGTACGCCCGCCACAACGGGCACGCGGACCTGCTGCGCGAGCACCTCGACGGGTCGACGGGCGACTGACGCCGGGTCCCCGGCGGTTCCCGCGGGCCGCGCCGGGCGGGGCGTCGACCGGCCGCGTCACCCCGGATCGCCCGGTCACCCGTGCGGGGTGAATTTCGCCTCCTGGTTTCCGCATCGGGGGGCCGGCACAGCAGAGTTGCGCGAGTGCATCCCACCCGAACCACGACAAAGCTGCTGCTCGGAGTCGCCGCCGCGGTCTCGGCCGTCTCCGGCTGCGTGAACGTGAACCCCGATGCGCTCCGGCCCGCGGCCACCGCGGTGCCGCCGGAGCAGCAGGCGGACGACCCGCGGTACGAGCCCCGCGGCGGCCCCGGGGACGCCCCGGTGGTCGTCCAGGCCCCGGCCCTGGAGGCACTGGAGGCGGTGCCGGCCGAGCAGCGCGCCACCCCGTCGTCGGGGGCCGGCGCCGCGGCCGACGCGAAGCGCGCCGAGGGGGCGGTGGCCGCCGCCCGGCGGTCGGGCCCGCACACGGGCTCCCGCGCGGAACCGGAACCGGGCCCGGCGCCCGCGGAGGCCGTCGCCGACGAGCTGGAGCCCCCCGCGGCGGCCGCACCGGGCCGGGGGCACGCCAAGAAGCCGAAGCACCCGCACGCGGGCGGCCAGGGCCGCGCCGAGGCCGCGCCCCCGGTGCCGCTGCGGCCGGCCGACGTGTGCGCCATGGGGCGCCGCTTCGGCCAGTGGAAGAAGGACGGCCCGGAGTCGCGGATCTGCTCGGACGTCTACGGCGAGTAGGACCGCCCCTCCTCGCCCCGCAGCCGCAGCTCGAGCCGCTCGATGGCGGCCCGTACCCCGTCCCCGTACCCGTCGTCCCCCAGCGCGTCGGTCGCGGCCCGCGCCCGGTCCAGATGGGACCGGGCCGCGTCCGGCCGGCGGAGCCTGAGGTAGTCGGCGGCGAGGTTGAGGTGCAGCGAGGGGTAGAAGGCGCGCACGACCAGGGCGGGCTCGTGCCGCGCCACGCGGCCGTCGCCGAGCCCCTCGGCGGCCGTCAGGGCCCGCAGGTCCCACGCCAGCTCCGCCTCGGGCTCGTCCTGGGCGTCGGCCATGTAGTGGGCCAGGGTGCACCGGTGCAGCGGGTCGCCGTCGTGGCCGATCTCGGTCCACAGGTCGGCGAGCCGGTCGCGGGCCTCGGCCCGGTCGCCGGCGTGCAGGAGCATGACCGCCTGCCCGATCCTGGTCATGACGGCGTCCTCCGACGCCTGCTGCTGGTCCGTCACCGTGGCCTCCCGTGCCCCGTGCACGCGCGATCACCCGAACACGTGCGAAAAACCGAAACGGGCGATCACCGGGGCCGGAGTGATCGGCCCCGGGTGATCGCCCCGACGCTATCCGTCACCGGGCGGAGTTGCCGCGCAGACGCTCAGGCGCCCGCGCCGAGGTCCGGGATACGCCAATCGATCGGCTCATGGCCCTGGGCCGCGATGGCCTCGTTGATCTGCGTGAACGGGCGGGAGCCGAAGAACTTCTTGGCGGACAGCGGCGAGGGGTGGGCACCCTTGACGACCACGTGCCGGGTCTCGTCGATCAGCGGGAGCTTCTTCTGGGCGTACGCGCCCCAGAGCACGAAGACGGCCGGGTCGGGGCGGGAGGCGACGGCGCGGATCACGGCGTCGGTGAACTTCTCCCAGCCCTTGCCCTTGTGCGAGTTGGGCTCGGCCTCGCGGACGGTGAGCACCGCGTTGAGCAGCAGGACGCCCTGCTCGGCCCACGGCATCAGGTAGCCGTTGTCCGGCACGGGCAGGCCCAGCTCGGCGTTCATCTCCTTGTAGATGTTGCGCAGGGAGGGCGGGGTCTTGACGCCCGGGCGCACGGAGAAGCACAGGCCGTGGCCCTGGCCGGCGCCGTGGTAGGGGTCCTGGCCGAGGACGAGCACCTTGACGCGGTCGTACGGGGTGGCCTCCAGGGCCGCGAAGACCTGCTCGCGCGGCGGGTAGACCGGCCCGTTGGCCCGCTCCTTCTCGACGAACTCGGCGAGCTCCTTGAAGTAGGGCTTGTCGAGTTCCTCGCCGAGGACGGGGAGCCAGGACTCGGGCAGCGACACGGTCACGTCAACAACCTCCGGGGCACGTTCTGTGAGCACGTACAGAGCGCTCTCTGTACTGCCCCAGAACCTACCGGCGACCACTGACAACGCGTCGGCCGAGTCCCGGACTCCCCGCCCGGGGCGCGACTACCAGCTGGTCTTGCGGGAGAACTCCCACATCTGCATGACGGTCTGCGGGTCCAGGGCCCGCTCGGCGCCCGCGACGTCCTCGCCGGCCGCCACGTACAGCTTGCCCTGCCAGAGCGGGAGCAGTCGGACGTCCTGGGCCAGGATCTCCTGGGCCCGCTCGAACTCCTTGCCGACCGCGCCGCGGTCGCTCTGGCGGCGCGAGCGGGGCAGCAGCTCGTTGGTGATCTCCGTGGCGTCGTACGGGGTGCCGACCGCGTTCTCCTTGCCGACGAACGGCGCGACGAAGTTGTCCGGGTCCGGGAAGTCGGGGAACCAGCCGCGGCCGAAGACGGCGTAGTCGCCGTTCTTGTAGCCCTGCTGGAAGGCCTTCCACGGCTTGCCCTGCAGCTTGATCTTGAACAGGCCGCTGGCCTCCAGCTGCCGCTTGAGCTCGGCGAACTCGTCCGCGGTCGAGGAGCCGTACCGGTCCGTGGTGTACGACAGCGTCAGCTGGACCGGCTCGGTGATCCCGGCCTCGCGCAGGATCGCCCGGGCCTTGGTGCCGCTGGGCTGGCCGAAGCGGTCGTAGAAGGGCGTCTTGTGGGTGGCCACGCCCTTGGGGACCATCGAGTACAGCGGCTCGGCCGTGCCCTGGTAGACCGTGGAGACGAGGGTCCCGCGGTCGATGAGCTGGGCGATCGCCCTGCGCACGGCGGGCTTGGCCACGGTGCCGTCGGCCGGGTTGAAGACCAGGTAGCGGATCTCGGAGCCGACGCCGTCGACGACCTGGATGCCGAGCTTGCGGGATTCGGGGCCCTGCAGGTCCTTGACCTCGGCGGCCGACAGGCCGCGGTAGGTGGCGTCGATGGTCTTGCCCTTGAGCGCCGAGACCATCGCCGTCGAGTCGTCGAAGTACTGGATCGTCACGGCGTCGTTCTTGCGCTCGGCGAAGCCCGAGTAGCCGGAGTTGCGCTCCAGCTCCGCGTGCTGCTTGTCGTAGGCCTTGAGCAGGTACGGGCCCGAGCCGGTGACCTTGCCGTCGGTGCGCAGCTTGTCGGCGGGGTACAGGTTCGGCGCGACGAGCGAGGCGGCCGGGGAGCCGAGCACGAAGGGGAAGGTGGCGTCGGGCGTCTTGAGGTGGAAGACGACCGTGAGCTCGCCGCTGGTCTCGATGCGCTCCAGGCTGCCGAAGAGGTCCTTGGGCCCGAGCTTGTCGTTGATCGTGCGGATGCGGTCGAGGGAGTGCTTGACGGCCTTGGCGTCGAGCACCTCGCCGTCGGAGAACTTCAGGCCCTTGCGCAGGACGCAGCGGTACGACTCGTTGGCCACGTCGGTGAACTCGCAGCTCTGGGCGGCGTCCGGCTGCGGCTTGCTGGAGCCGGTGGGGAAGGCCAGAAGGGTCTGGTAGATGTTCCGGTAGAGCTCCCAGGAGCCGTCCCAGGCGGCGGCGGGATCGAGGTTCGTGGGACGGCTCGTCGTACCCACGACGAGCTTCTGATTGCCCTTTTCGTCATCTTCCGAAAACACGCCGCAGCCGGCGAGCAGGGATATGGACGCAAGGGCCGCAGCGATCTGCAGGCATCTGGTCCGGTTGAACACGTGCACGCTCCTCGATCAACCATGGGATCCGGCCGACCATATCGCAGTGCCCCACCGATCCAATGGTCAGGATCGATGGGGCTTTTGATCAATTACTCGTCCGATTAGGTGGGTGTTTGTGACCGTTTAGGGAAGAAATTCGTCCGGATATCGGTCACCCAACTCCGGCATTGAGAAAGATTCCCCCATCAACGACCAGCGTCTGACCCGTGACCCATTCCGACTGCTCGGACGTGAGAAAAGCGGCAGCTCCACCGATGTCCGACGGAACGCCCAGCCGGCCCAGCGGGTAGGCTGCCGCGGCCTCCGCCTCGCGGCCCTCGTAGAGCGCCTGGGCGAACCGGGTCTTCACCACGGCGGGCGCGATCGCGTTGACCCGGACGCCGGGTGCCATCTCGTGCGCCAGCTGGATGGTCAGGTTGATCATCGCGGCCTTGCTCATGCCGTACGCGCCGATGAACGGCGAGGGCGAGAGGCCCGCGATCGAGGCGATGTTCACGATCGCCCCGCCGTGGTCCTTCTGCCAGGCGTGCCAGGTGCGCTGGGCGAAGCCGAGCGCCGAGATCACGTTGGTCTCGTACACCTTCCGGGCCACGCCGAGGTCCATGTCCGCGAGCGGGCCGAAGACCGGGTTGGTGCCCGCGTTGTTGACCAGGAAGTCGATCCGGCCGAAGGCCTCCATGGCCCGGTCCACCGCGGCGGCCTGGTGGGCCTCGTCGTGCGCCTTGCCCGCGATGCCCACCACCCGGTCGGCACCGAGGCGCTCCACGGCCTCCTTGAGGGCGTCCTCGTTGCGCCCGGTGATCACGACCCGGTCGCCCCGGGCCACCAGGGCCTCCGCGACGCCGTAGCCGATGCCGCGGCTGGCGCCGGTGATCAGCGCGACCCGGCCGCTGTCGGGGCGCTGCCCCTGCTCCTGCGCCCGGTCGCGGGTGTGCTCCTGTGCCTCTTCCGTCATGCGCGTGCCTTTCGTCCCGTGCGTGGCTGTCTGTCGGAGCGGGCGCCGGCTAGTCGAGCGGGCCGCCGGCCACGTACAGCACCTGGCCGGATACGAAGCCCGCGGCCTCGGCGGTGAAGAACGCGATCGCGTTGGCGACGTCCTCGGGGCGGCCCACGCGCTGGACCGGGATCTGGGTGGCGGCCGCCGCCTGGAAGTCCTCGAATCCCATGCCGACCCGGGCGGCGGTGGCGGCGGTCATGTCGGTGGCGATGAAGCCGGGGGCGACGGCGTTGGCCGTGACGCCGAACTTGCCGAGCTCGATGGCCAGGGTCTTGGTGAGGCCCTGCAGACCGGCCTTGGCTGCGGAGTAGTTGGCCTGGCCGCGGTTGCCGAGGGCGGAGCTGCTCGACAGGTTGACGATGCGTCCGAACTTCGCCTCGACCATGTGCTTCTGGACGGCCTTGGCCATCAGGAACGCGCCGCGCAGGTGCACGCTCATGACGGTGTCCCAGTCGGACTCGCTCATCTTGAAGAGCAGGTTGTCGCGCAGCACGCCCGCGTTGTTGACGAGGATCGTGGGCGCGCCGAGGGTCGCGGCCACGCGCTCGACGGCGGCCTCGACCTGGGCGGCGTCGGAGACGTCGCAGCCGATGGCGACGGCCTTGCCGCCGGCGGCGGTGATGGCCTCCACGGTGTCCTTGCACGCGGTCTCGTCGAGGTCGAGGACGGCGACGGCGCGGCCCTCGGCGGCAAGGCGGACGGCGGTCGCGGCGCCGATGCCCCGGGCGGCCCCGGTCACGATGGCGACGCGCTGCTCGGTGGTGGACATGCTGGGATCTCCTCGCCCTTGGGTGCGGCGCCCGGGGCCGCACGGTGCGGCGGCGACCTCTGAGCAACCGCTTAGTAGGTTCAGCGGAGCTGACGCTAGAAGCCCTGGCACCCGGTGTCAACGGCACCGTGCGCCAGGGCCGCCGCAGACGCGCCGATCAGCCCACCGCGGCACCGGCCGGAGCGGCGGCCCCGGGACGCGGATCAGCGCACCAGCAGGTCGAGCAGGCGTTCCACCTCGGCCTCGGGGTCGGCCGTCAGACCGGTGTGCACGGGGCCCGGCTGGACGACGGTGCTGCGCGGGGCGATCAGCCACCGGAAGCGCCGCCCGGGCTCGTCCCCGGCGGCCTGGCCGGCCCGCTCGCCGCCGGCGCAGATCCCCTCGACGGCCCGCAGGGCGGCCCGTACGCCGGCCACGTCGGCCGCCGGGTCCAGGGCCAGCAGCTTGGTCTCGTCGAGGTGGGTCCGGGCGGCCACGTAGGACTTGGCGCGGCAGTAGAGCACCACGCCCGCGTTGAAGAGTTCGCCGCGCTCGACCCGGGGGACCACCCGTACCAGCGCGTACTCGAAGACGTCCCGCTCGTTCACTTGCCTTCGCTCTTCTTCTGGGTCGGGTGCGGCCAGTCGGTCAGGTGGTCGGTGAGCCAACCGGGAGGGCCCTGGGGGGCCTTGGCCGGCTTCTCCGTCGAGATCCGCTCGTGGATGGTAGCGGCCCGCGGCAGGAGGGCGTCGACGTACGCCCGGCGCAGCGCGTCCGTGGAGTCGAAGCCGGGCTCGTCGACCAGCCACTCGTCCGGCACGTCGGCGACGACGTCCATGAGGAGGTCCTGGGTCACGCGGGGCGCGAGTTCGGCGGCCGCGGCCGCGATGTCCGGTCCCACGGGCGCGAGGGCGTGGTCGTGGGCGTTGTACGGCTTGTCGGCCGCCGCCGCGGCGGTGGGCCAGTTGTGGTGCCAGATCATGGTGGCGCCGTGGTCGATGAGCCACAGCTCCCCGTGCCAGACCAGCATGTTCGGGTTGCGCCAGGACCGGTCGACGTTGTTGATCAGCGCGTCGAACCACACGACGCGCCCGGCCTCGACCGGGTCGACCTGGTAGGCGAGCGGGTCGAAGCCGATGGAGCCGGGCAGGTAGTCCATGCCGAGGTTCAGGCCGCCGCTCGCCTTGAGCAGCTCCTGCACCTCCTGGTCCGGCTCGCCGAGCCCGATGACCGGGTCGAGCTGGATCTGCACGAGTTCGGGCACCCGCAGCCCCAGCCGCTGCGCGAGGCGGCCGCAGACGACCTCCGCGACCAGGGTCTTGCGCCCCTGGCCGGCGCCGGTGAACTTCATGACGTACGTGCCGAGATCGTCGGCCTCGACGATCCCGGGGAGCGAGCCGCCCTCGCGCAAGGGCGTCACGTAACGGGTCGCGGTCACTTCTGTGAGCATTCGCACAGGCTAACCGCAGGAGACGAGGTCGGGACGAGCATCGTGCGAGGGAGGGCCGGCCCGGCGATTCCGTTCCAGTCCAGGTCGCACGGACCGCCGACGCAGGGCGGGACGGGCGCCGCCGACGAGACCCACGACGGGGTCGCGCCTCCTGCCGCCGGAGGTCCGGCCCGGATCACGAGCCCGTCGCGAGTACCGCGCGGGCGTTGCGGACGGCCGTGTCGAGGGAGCGCCGTTCGGCCTCGAGGCGGGTCCGGTCGGCCTGGATGTACCCCTGCTGGAGGCGGGTCTCGGCGGCGTGCCAGGTCTCGGCGACGCGCACGCTGCCGCGGCACCGGATGTCGGCGAGTGCGGTGGAGGTCTCCAGGCCCGTGACGGGGTGCGGCCGGCGGCCGAAGCGCGCGTCGTCGAAGAGCGCGACCGGGTCGGCGTAGCGGAAGCCCTTGGCCTTCATGCAGGCCGACCAGCGTCCGAACACCGCTTTGACGGCGGGGTCCGCGGTCGCCTCGGGGAAGGAGCGGCCGGACAGTTCGGAGGCCAGGGGGGTGGAGCCGTAGGTGGCGGTGCCGAGGCGGTGCCGGGCCTGGCCGAAGCAGCCTCCCTCGGGGATCTTCCGGCCGTGGAAGGACCCGGCGCGCACCTCGCGGCCGGCGGCGGCCAGGGCGTCCGGTGGCAGGTCGCTGCCGCCGAGGACGACCTCGGTGTCCGGGGTGAGCCGGGGAGCCCTGTCGGCCGTGCGCATCGCCTCTTCGTACCGTGCCACCTGGGCGGCCTCCGGCTGGAAGCCGCGCGTTGCGGCGAGCGTGGCGTCATGGATCCCGTACCGCCAGTCCATGTCGTTGCGCGGCCCGACGACCGGCAGATCGGCGGGTGGCGTCCACACCAGGCCGAAGCCCTTCATGCAGGAGCGGACCAGGGTCTGTTCGGCCGCCACCAGCATGCGGCGCTGCTCCTTCGTGGGCTGGTACGCCATCAGCGGCAGCGTCCAGCCGGTCGGATCGCTGGCGTTCCGCACTGCGGCGGCCGGCGGCCGCAGGGCGGGGGCCGTGGCCCGTCCGGCAGCCCGCGTGGCCACGGCTCCCCCGTCCCGCGCTGCGGAGCAGCCCGCCGCGGCCAGGGTCACGGCGGCCAGAGCCGTCGCCAGCAGGCTCGTGCTCCGACGACGGCTACGGGACATGACGGGTTCCTCCGGGAGGGCGGGACGGGACGGGTGCGGGGGACTACCAGGTGGTGCAGGTCCGGAAGGCGATGGACCGGTTGTTGTTGCGGGTCGGGCCGAGGGTCTTGCCGGAGCGCGGCCAGATGTCGTCCACCAGGCCCTGGGAGGCGCCCTGGTAGCCCGCGTAGTAGTAGACCTTCCCGCAGTAGCCGTCGTACCAGTTGTAGGCGGACGCCGAGTTGTTCGCGACCTGCTGGCCCTTGCCGTCGCTGGAGCCGCCGCAGAAGAGCAGCGGGCGCGGACCGAACCCGGTGGGCTCGGACTTCAGGTCCCAGATGTTCTGCCCGATGTTGACCCACGCGCCGCCGTAGTCCGGACGGAAGTAGAAGCGGAAACGGAACGCATCCGAGTGCTCGGCGCACATTTCGGTCTGCCCCTCGGCGTTGACGGCCTGCCACTGGTTGTACGCGTGGTCCTCGGTCGGGTTGCCCTCGGCCAGCGCGGTGCCGGCGGTACCCAGGGCCGTGGCCGCCATCAGGCCCGCCACGACGGCGGTGCGGAGCCGGTTGCGGCGCGTGGGCTGAGAGTTCGTCATCCTGCGACTCCAGAGGTCGTGGACGCACCGGGGCACCCCGGCGGCCTGCCGGGGTGTGCGGTGCGGAGGGAGGTCCGGGAACCGCGGCGGGCCGCTGCCGGACGACTCGAACACTAGGGGCAGTCGACGGTGTCCCGCCGTCCCGGCCTTCTCAGGGACGTCCCGGGACCGGTGGTGCCGTCCCCGTGCCCCGGCACGCACCGGGATCCCGCCCTGGCGCCCGGGACACCCTCGCGTCCCGGCGGCACGGGAAGCCGCCGTCTCCCGCGGGACACGGCCCTCCCGTCCCGCTCATCGGTCCGGCCCGGACGTCCCCGAGACGGAACACGTGCTCCAGGACGTCAGGACGAGCTGGGCCTGATGGGCTGCTGACGTCTCCCTTCCGGCGTCCTGGCCGTGCGGCCCCGGCCCTCCTCCAGCGGGACGGGGCCTACCGTGGAGACGTGGACGCCGGCGGCGGCCCCGGAGCCGGGGATGAGATCGTCGTCTGCCTCGCCGGTGACGTGATGCTCGGCCGGGGCATCGATCAGGTGCTGCCGCATCCCGGGGATCCGGAGCTCTCCGAGCCGTGGGTGGCCGACGCCCGTACGTACGTCGAGCTCGCCGAGGCCGCGCACGGGCCCGTGCCGCGCCCCGCCGGCTTCGCGTGGCCGTGGGGCGATCTGCTGGAGGTCCTGCGGGCGACCGGCCCGGACGCCTGGGTGCTGAACCTGGAGACCGCCGTGACCCGGGCGGGCGGATTCGCCCGTGGCAAGAGCATCCACTACCGCATGCATCCGGCCAACCTGCCGTGCCTGGCCGCCGCGCGGCCCGACGTGTGCGCGCTGGCCAACAACCACGTGCTGGACTTCGGCCGGGACGGGCTGGCCGAGACCCTCGACAGCCTCGCCGCCGCCGCACTGCGGACGGCGGGCGCGGGGCACGACGCCGTCGGCGCGTGGCGGCCGGCGGCCGTGGCACTCGTACCCCGCTCGTCCGCGCGGGGCTCACCGCGGGCGGAGACCCCCCGCCTCCTGGTGTTCTCGGTCGGCATGCCCTCCAGCGGCATCCCGCTCGACTGGGCGGCCGCCGAGGACCGCAGCGGCATCGCCCTCGTCCCCGCCCCCTCGAGGGAGGCCGCGGCCGCTCTGGTCGCCCGTTTCGAGGGGGCCCGCCGACCCGGCGACCGGGTGGCCGTGTCCGTCCACTGGGGCTCCAACTGGGGCTACCGGATACCCACCGAGCACGTCCGCTTCGCCCACGACCTCGTCGACGGCGGCGCCGACCTCGTCCACGGCCATTCCTCGCACCACCCCCGCCCCCTGGAGGTCTACCACGACCGGCTGATCCTCTACGGGTGCGGAGACCTCGTCGACGACTACGAGGGGATCACGGGCTACGAGCAGTACCGGGACGACCTGCGCGTCCTCTACACCGTCCGCCTCGACCGGGCCACCGGGGCCCTGCGCGGGCTGCTCCTCACCCCCTTCCGGGCACGCCGGCTCACGCTGCGCCGCGCCTCCCCCGCCGACGCCCGCTGGCTCCACGACGCCCTCACCCGCCACGGCCCTCCCTCCTCGACGCCCCTGGCCGTCAGGGACGACGCGAGCCTCGCCCTCGGCCCGGGGTGAGCCCCCGTCCCCGCGGCCGTGGATCGCGCGTCCCGGTCCGCCAGGACGTCCGGCCGGACGGCCGGACGGCCGGTGAGCGCCGCCGCGACGACCGGGGCGCGGCGGTCTACCCCTGCCAGCAGGCGAGCACGTCCTTGGTGGTGGTGATCGTGGCGACCAGGGCGAGCGAGTTGCGGATCACCTCGGGCGTGTACGAGGCCGGTACGCCAGCGATCGCGTCGGAGGGCACCACCGCGGTGTAGCCGAGGTTCACGGCGTCGAAGACGGTGTTCGGGATCGCCACGTTCGACGAGACACCGGTGACGACCAGGCTGCGGCAGCCGAGGTTGCGCAGCAGCGGGTCGAGGTCGGTGCCGGCGATCGGCGAGAGGCCGTGCAGCCGGCGTACGACGAGGTCCTCCTCCGCCACCTTGATCGGCTCGGCGACCGACACGGCCGGGGAACCGGTCAGCTGCTGGACGGGCAGCCGCCCGGCCGCCCGGAACAACCGGGCGTTGGTGTTGGCGCCGCGCCCGTCGGGGCGTCGCTCGGCCACCGCGTGGACGACCTGGACGCCGCGGGCGTGGGCGGCGGCCACGAGGGCGGCGATCCGGTCGAGGGCGCCGGAGGAGCCGGCCTCGGCGGCCAGTTCGGGCAGGGCGCTGCGGGCGCCGACCACGCCCTGCTGGCACTCGACGGTCAGCAGGACGGTGGTGGCGGGGTCGAGCTGGGCGGCGAGCCGGTCGTCCTGTGGCATGGCGTCCCCTGGATGCCTCGTTGCGTACGGGCGGAAGAGCCCTCATGCTTCCTGACACACAGTCAGATGTGAAGGGGTGGCGGGACGATGGACACGACCCAGCGGCGGGGACGCCGGATCATGATGTCGCGCGGGGAGCTCGACGCGTTCCTGGCCGAACAGCGCACCTGCCGCGTCGCGACGGTCTCGCCGGACGGGCGGCCGCACGTCGGCGCCCTGTGGTTCGCCTGGGACGGCACGGCGCTGTGGCTGTACTCGATCACCCGCAGCCGTCGCTGGGCCGACCTCCGCAAGGACCCGCGGATCTCGGTCGTGGTGGACGCCGGCGAGGAGTACGACGACCTGCGCGGGGCCGAGCTGTCGGGGACGGTGGAGTTCGTGGGCGAGGCCCCCCGTACGGGCGAGCCGCACCCGGAACTCCTGGTGCCCGAGCGGCTGTTCGCGGCCAAGAACTTCGGCCTGGACACCATGCCCCACGACGGCCGCCACGCCTGGCTGCGGCTCGTCCCCGCATCGGTCGTCACCTGGGACTTCCGCAAGCTGTGACGCGACCGGCGCACCCGGGGGCGTACGGCCGCGCGGCTCATGCCGCGGCGTACCGCGCCCCCGACTCGCGCAACGCGTCCACCGCCGCCCGGATCGACGGCCGCCGGTCCGCGTCCGCCCGCCACACCACGTAGATGTGCCGGCGTACGCTCGCCCGCACCGGCAGCAGCCGCACCCCGGCGGGCACCGGCCCGCGCCCGAGCCGGGGCGTCACGCACACCCCGAGCCCGGCGGCCACGAACGCCAGCTGCGTCTGGTGCTCTTCGGCGATGTGCCGGATGCGGGGCTCGATGCCCTCGCCGCGCAGGGTGAAGACCAGCCACTCGTAGCAGAACTGGCCCTCGTTCCACGAGATCCAGTCCGCGTCCCCGAAGTCGGCCAGGTCCACCTCGGCGCGTCCGGCGAGCGGATGGTCCGCGGGCACCGCGACGTCGGCCGCGTCGTCGAGCAGGTCGGCGCGCAGCAGCTCGCCGGGCACCGCCATGCGCTTGTTGTACCAGTCGATCCCGACGGCCAGGTCGAGGTCGCCGCGCACCACTGCGCCCAGGCTGGCGTCGGGCTCCATCTCCCAGGTGCGCACCCGCAGTTCGGGGTGCACGGCGCGCAGCTCCACCAGGGCGCTCGGGAACAGCCCGCGCAGCGCGGTCGGGAAGGCGCCGATCCGCAGCTCGCCGACCGCCCGGCCGCGCTGCGCCTCGACGTCCGCCTGGGCCAGTTCGACCTGAGAGATGATCCGCGCCGCGTGGTCGGCGAGGAGCCGGCCCGCGTCGGTGAGCCGGATGCCGCGACCGCTGCGGGCCACCAGCGGCTGGCCGACCTCCTTCTCCAGCTTGGCCATCTGCTGCGAGACGGCGGAGGTGGTGACGTGCAGGCCGTCGGCGGCGCCGCTGACCGAGCCGTGCCGGGCCAGGGCGTCGAGGGTGCGCAGCCGCTCCAGGTTCAACATGTAAGCGATGCTACGCGGTGCGGTCCATTTATTCTCGCTTGTACTAAGATGTTGACGGCCGCACAGTGGACGCATGAGCGCACCCGCAGCCCCCTCCCCGACCCCCTCCGCCGCCCCGTCGCCCGACCGTTCCGCCGCGCCGACGGCGCCGGCAGCGCCGGCCCGCGCTCCCGGGACCGCTGCCGCCGTCCCCGCCCCTGCCGCCGTCCCCGCCCCTGCCGCCGCCTCCGTCCCGGTCGCGGTCCCCGTCCCGGTCGCGGCCCCCGTCCCGGTCCCGCTCCCGGTCCGCCGGCGGGTGCTCGACTGGCGGATCCGGTTCGCGGTGCTGGCGGTGATCTGGGGCTTCAGCTTCCTCTTCATGAAGGTCGGGACCGAGACCTACGCCCCGGTCCAGGTCTCCTTCGGCCGGGTGCTCTTCGGTTCGGCGGTGCTGTGCGTGGCGCTGGCCGTCCGCCGCGAGCGGCTGCCGCGGGGGCTGCGGACCTGGGGGCACCTGGCGGTGGCCGCCGTGCTGCTCAACACGCTGCCGTTCACGCTCTTCGCGTACTCCGAGCTCACCATCCCCTCCAGCCTCGCCGGCATCTGCAACGCCACGTCGCCCCTGTGGGGCATGGCACTGTCGCTGGTCGCCCTCTCCGAGGACCGCCCGAGCCGCCGCCGGGTCGCGGGGCTGGGGATCGGCTTCGTGGGCGTGCTCACGGTGCTCGGCGCCTGGAGCGGCTTCTCGGGCCTGGACGCCAAGGGCACCGCGATGGCGCTGCTCGCGTCGTTCTGCTACCCGGTCGGCTGGATCTACGTCCGGCGCACGCTGGCCTCCCGGGAGGGCTCGCCGCTGGCGATGACGGCGGGGCAGCTGCTGCTGTCCACCGTTCAGCTGGGCCTGGTCCTGCCGGTGCTCAGCGGCGTGCCCACCGGGTTCGCGCTCATGCCCACGCTCGCCGTGCTGGCCCTGGGGGCGCTGGGCACCGGGTACGCGCTGCAGGCCCAGTACGCGCTCGTGACCGAGGTCGGCCCGACCACCGCGCAGATGGTCACGTACTTCATCCCGGTCATCGCCACCGCGGCCGGCGTGCTCGCGCTCGGCGAGGACCTGCACTGGAACACCCCGGTCGGCGCGGTCATCGTCCTGATCGGCGCGGCCCTGACCCAGAGCCGGCCCCGCCCGGACGCGGCGACCTGACCCCTGCTCCCGCCCGACCACGGCCCCGGGACGCACCGAGCGCCCCGGCGCCGTCGCCCTGTCCGGGGCCGCTCCCCTGTCCGGGGGTCGAGACCCGAAGTCCGGGCCCCTGAGGGCCGGAGTCCGGGCCCCTGAGGGCCGGAGTCCGGGCCCCCGGGGGGCCGATGCCCGAGCCCTGGGGGCCCGACGCCCCGTCTTCCCGGAGCGGCGGGGCCGAACGCCCCGTACGTCCGGCGGCGCCGGTCAGACGTAGCGCGCCCCGCGCCCCGGCCGCACCGCCTCCGCCACCGCCCGGGCCAGCTCCGCCACGTCCTCCGGCGCCAGCTGCGACACCGACAACCGCACCGCGGGCGGGGAGTCCACCCGGAAGCGCGCCCCGGGCGCGACCGCCCACCCCGCCGCCTGCAGCCTCGCCACCGCCCCGGTCTCGTCGGCCACCGGCACCCACACGTTGAACCCGCTGCGCCCGCGCGCCGCCACCCCGAGCCGCTCCAGCGCGGCCACCAGCGCGTCCCGCCGCTCGCTGTAGGAGCGGGCCACCGCGGCGGTGTCGAGCGTGCCGCGCTCCCACAGGTCCACGACGGCGTACTGGAGCAGGTGGCTGACCCATCCGGGTCCGAGCAGGTGCCGTCCCGCGACCCGGTCCGCCGTGACCCGGTCCGCGGTGAGGACCGCCAGCCGCAGGTCGGGCCCGTACGCCTTGGCCGTCGACCGCACGAACGCCCAACTGCGGGTGGCGCCCGCGAGGGTGTGCAGCGGCTGCTCGACGATGCCGTGCCCGTGGTCGTCGTCGATCACCAGCACGTGCGGATGGCGCGCCAGCAGCTCGCGCAGCTGCGCGGCGCGCTCGGCCGTGACCGCCGCCCCGGTCGGGTTCTGCGCCCGGTCCGTGACGATCAGCGCCCGGACCCCCTTGTCCAGGGCCGCGGCCACGCTCTCGGGGCGCGGCCCGTCGTCGTCGAGGGCGACGGGCACGACGCGCAGGCCCAGGGCGGGCACCAGGTCGTGCAGGCTCCCCCAGCCCGGATCCTCGATGGCCACCGGGTCCCCGGGCTTGAGGTGCGCCGCCAGCACCCGCTCGATGGCGTCGAGCGACCCCGAGGTGAGCACGACCGGGCCGGCGGGCACCCCGTCGGCGTCGAACGCGGCCCGCGCCATCCGCTCCAGGCCCGGGTCCACGACGTCGTCGCCGTACTGGCCCGGTCGGCGCGCGTAGCGCTGCGCCGCGGCCGCCAGGGCGTCGGCGAGGGGAGGCAGCAGCGCCGCATCGGGGTTGCCGTCGGCGACGTTGCGCACGCCCGGTGGGAGCGGGGGCCGGATCGCCTCGCGGGCGAGGGTGGCGGGCTGGGCCCGCACCCGGCTGCCGCGCCGGCCGTCGGTGTCGATCAGGCCGCGCTCGCGCAGGGTCCGGTAGGCGGCGGCCACGGTGTTGGGGTTCACGCCGAGCCGGCCGGCCAGTTCCCGCATGGGCGGGAGGACCGAGCCCGGGGGCAGTTCGCCCGACGAGATGCCCAGCTCGACGCTGGCGGCGATTTCGTTGGCGCGACCGCCCGTGATTGCATACTCTCCTAGCACAAAGAAGATTATGCACTAGTACAAAGGATTGCGCACATGGACACCGCCTCCTACGCCCCGACCGAGCGCACCGTGCCGACCCGCTCCCCCCAGCGCGCCGCGTACGACCACGAGACGGTGCACGCGATCCTCGACCAGGGCTACGTCTGCCACCTCGGCTTCGTCCGCGACGGCGCCCCCGTCGTGCTGCCGACGCTGTACGGCCGGGTGGGCCGCACCCTGTACGTGCACGGCTCGACCGGCTCGCGCCCGATGCGGATGGCCGCCGGGAACACGGAGGGGGCGGCGCAGGAGGACCGTGAGCCCGGCCTGCCGGTGTGCCTGACGGTCACGCACGTGGACGGTCTGGTGCTGGCCCGGTCCGCCTTCCACCACTCGATGAACTACCGCTCGGTGGTCGTGCACGGCACCGCCTACCAGGTGACGGACGAGGAGGAGCGGCGCACGGCCCTGGCCGCCCTGGTCGACCAGGTCGTCCCGGGCCGGTCCGCCGACTCCCGGCCGGCCAACAAGAAGGAGCTGGCCGCCACGTCCGTGCTGCGCCTGGACCTCTCGGAGGTCTCGGCGAAGATCCGTACCGGCGGTCCCAACGACGACGCCGAGGACCTCGCGCTCCCCTACTGGGCGGGCGTCGTGCCGGTCGCCCCGGCCCACGGCGCCCCGGTCCCGGCCGCCGACCTGGACCCGGCCGTGGCCGTGCCGGCGTACCTGCCGACGGCCGGCCACTGAGACGCGGGACGCGCCGCCGCACGGGGGTGGGCGGCGCGTCCCGTACGGTCACGCCGTGACGGGATCCGTGACGGCGTCCACGGCCCGATCCGTGCCGGAACCCTCGGCGGAATCCGCGGCCGGCCGGCGTGCCTCGCCGATCGCCAGCGCCGCGACCGCGGCGAGCAGCAGCACCGTGCCCGCGACGGTCGCCGCGGTGAGCCGCTCCCCGAGCCCGAGCACCGCGATCGCGGCGGCGCTCACCGGCTCGATCAGCATGATCACGGACACCGTCGCGGCCCGTACCCGGGCCGCCCCCGTGAAGTACAGGGCGTACGCCAGCGCGGTCGGCACGCTCGCGGTGTAGGCGAGCAGCAGCACCACCCGCACGGGGTCGCCCACCGTCGGCAGCAGCCCCTCGGCCAGCGCGAACGGGAGCAGTCCGACCGCGGCCACGGCGAACGACCACCCGGTGGTCACCAGCGGGTCGCCGCCGTTGCCGGTGCGCCCGAACCAGCGGGTGCGCAGCGTCATCCCGGCGTACCCGGTCGCGCTCAGCAGCGCGTACAGCACGCCGAGCGGGCGCACCGTGCCGCCGCCGCTGCCCAGCACCAGGACCACCAGGCCCCCCAGGGCGCCCGCGACCGCGGCGGTGCCCCCGCCGCCCAGCCGCTCGCCCATCCACAGCCGGGCGCCGAGCGCGATCAGTACGGGCCCGGCGCCGAGGGTGACCACCGTGCCGACGGCGAGCCCGGTGTCCTGGACCGCCGCGAAGTACGCGGCCTGGAAGACGGTGAACAGCACGCCGGTGACGAGCAGGTCGCGTACCCGCGGGCCGGGGACGGCCGGCCGCCGTCGGACCGCGAGCACGCCGAGCAGCAGGGCCAGCCCGCCCGCGCAGCGCCAGAACGTCAGGGCCAGCGGCCCGAGGTCGCTGGCCAGGAAGAGGAGCGAGGCCGCGGCCCCGGCGGTGCCCCAGGCGGCACCGGCGACGGCGAGCTGGCCGAGGCTGCGCCCGACGGACGACGGGCCGGCGTGCGGGGCGGCCGCGGGCAGCACGGCGGCAGGAGAGGAGGAAGGGGTGTTCGACACGTTTGCTTCTCCGCGAAGTACGGCTGTACAGGAGGACAGGGCGGAGGACGGCCGGGAACGGCCGGGTCCGCGGCTCCGTACGCGGGCAGCACCGCTGCGCCCGCGGCGACTGGAGGCCGGGGCGCAGCGTGACGGCGGGCCGGTGGGCCCGGGGGATCGCCGCCCGCGTTATGCGGCGGGCGGCGGAAGCACGGTCGAAAGCATGGTCAGCACCTTAGGTCGCGCTCGTCCCGCGGTCCAGCGCGGACTGCGGCCCGGCGTCGGCCGCCGCGACGGGCCCCGGCTCGACCGCGGCCGCCGCGACCGGCCGCGCCACCCGCTCCGCGTCGCCCTCGGCGGGCCGGCCGCCGCGCGCCACGGGCCCGGCCGGGGCGTCCGTGGCCCGCGCCGCCCGGGCGGTCTGGGCGACGAAGGCGCCGGCCAGGACGAGCCCGCCGCCCGCGATCTGGGGCAGGGACAGGTGCTCGCCGAGCAGGACCCAGGCGAAGACGGTGGCCACGACGGCCTCCAGGCAGGCCACCACGCCGGCGACCTGCGGCGAGAGCTTGCGCACCGACACGACGCCGGTGACGTACGCGAAGACGGTGGCGACCAGGATCACCCAGCCGACCAGCAGCAGCGCCGGCAGCTGGGTCCCGGCCAGCTCGGCGGTGCCGCCGAGGATGCTCCAGGGCAGGTTCCAAGGGCGGGCGACGACGGTCAGCACGAGCGAGCCGACGAGCATGCCGTACGCGATGACGCCGAGCGGGTCGGGCGCGTCCGCCTCCTCGGTGCCGTGGTCGGACAGCACGAAGTAGCCGGCCTGGCAGCAGGCGGCAGCCACGCCGAGCAGGACGCCGAGCGGGTCGAGGCTGACCCCGTTCCAGATCTCGACGACGCAGGCGAGACCGGCCACGGCGAGCGCGGCGCCGGCCGCGGCGGCCCGGGTGACCGGGCGGCGCTGGACGAACCGGATCCACCCGAGCAGCAGCGCGGGGCCGAGGTACTCCAGCAGCAGGGCGACGCCGACCGGGATCCGGGAGATGGCGGCGAAGTAGAAGGCCTGGACACCGGCCACGGCGAGCAGGCCGAAGCCGGCGAGCAGGGCGGGTTTGCGGCGCAGCAGGCCACGGTGGCGCCAGGCGAGCGGGCTGAGCACGAGGGCCGCGCCCGTCACCCGTATCCAGACCATGTGGAGCGGGTCGAGACCCGCCTCGATCAGCGGCTTCGCCGCCACACCGGAACCACCGAACGCGACCGCGGAGACCAGGGCCAGGCCCAGTCCCGCGTTTCTCCCTGACGCTTGCATCCGGCCATCATGACAGCCACCGTCAGGACCGTCACCACCGAGACACCTGTTGAGACGGCTTCGCGTCCCGGCCGTGATCGACAGCCGAATCTGACGTGTCGTCAGTATTGAATGTTCCGCCGCCCCGGACTACCTTCCGCGCACCGAACCGACGACTAAGGGGTGGTCGCATGGCCGAAGTCACCGCGGAGGCGCGCATCGGGGCGCCCGCCGGCAAGGTCTGGACGCAGCTGCTGGACTGGGACGCGTACGGCCGGTGGAGCCAGACCCACACGAACTTCCCGAAGGGCGGGCCCGAGCACCTCGAGGTGGGCACGACCTACGAGGAGAACATGAAGATGATGGGCTTCCCGGCGGAGGTCGTCTGGACGGTCGAGGCCCTGGAGGCGGAGCGCGTCCTGGCGATCCGCGGCAAGGGCCCGATGGGCGTGGTCGTCGGCACCCGGTACACCCTCGCCCCCGACGGCCCGGACGCCACCACCGTCCGCATCGACGGCGAGTTCACGGGTGCCGCGGTGGCCCTGATGGCGGGGAAGCTGAAGGACTCCGCCACGGCCGCCCTCAACGAATCCCTGCGCAAGCTCGCGGACCTCGTGGCCTGAGACCCGCCCCGCGTACGTGTGCGCCCCCGCGGAGTCCACGACGGGGGGCGCAGTCAGCTCCGGGGCACCGGGCTGGTGCACACCGGGCCCGGACCGGCCCGGCCGGCGCCGGCCGGGCCGGACGCCGCCGGCCCGGTGCCGGGCGGCTCAGTGCTCATCGGCCAGGATCAGGTACAGCTTCTTGCGGGCCTCGTTGATGACCGAGACCGCCTTCTCGCGCTGCTCGGGCGTACCCGTCTTCCAGACCTGCCCGAACGCCTCCATCAGGCCGAAGCCGGCCTGCCGGATCTCGTGCACGGCCTCCCAGTCGACGCCGCGGCCGGCCTCCTCCCAGGGTGCCTGCGGGCCCGCCTCGGCCTCGGTGCGGCCGGTGTCGGTGAGCGTGAACAGCTTCTTGCCGCCCTCGCTCTCGCTGATGATCAGGCCCTCGTCCTCCAGCATCTGGAGGGTCGGGTAGACCGAGCCGGGACTGGGTTTCCAGGCCCCGCCACTGCGCTCGCCGATCTCCTGGATCATCTCGTAGCCGTGCATCGGCCGGTCGGCCAGCAGGGCCAGGATCGAGGCGCGGACGTCACCGCGCCGGGCCCGCCCCCGCATCCCGCCGCGGCCGCCCCCGCGGCCACCGCCGCCGCCGAAGGGTCCGCCGAACGGCGGCCCGAAGGGGCCGAAGGCCGCCCGCCACCCGGGTCCGAAGCCGGGCTTCCCGCCGGGGCCGAACCCGCCCCGCCCGCCGGGACCGACACCCCGGCCCCGGTCGTGGCCGCGCTCGTGGCCGTAGTCGTGTCCGCAGTCGTGTCCGTGTGCGCGCATGATGCGCTCCTTTCGACGTCGAGCCCGCCTGTCGAGCTCGTTGACCAGTCGCGATGGTTCACGATGCCATCGCGATGCTTCAACGATATATCGGAAGCGATAGTCCGACAACCCCCTCCGAGGGCACCGGGCCCGACCTGTGACAGGGAAGACGGAGGGTTTGCTCTCCGGGCGCCGGCGGATGGGACGGTGGTCCGTCAGCCCGACCATGCCCTCGGCCGGATAGCGGCGCCGCCGGTTGCCGATCGCTTGGGCGCGACGGAATGCCCGGCGGCGGCAAGCTCGGCCGCCTTCACCCGCTGCCGTGACGTCACCGAGGAACCCGGTCCGTAGCCGGGCCGCGGCCGCGTGCCGGGCCCCGCGTCCGGCGCGATTCCGTGCAGGGACTCCAGGACGTGCCAGCCTGCTTCACCGCCTCGGGCGGGAACGCCTCCAGCAGCCCGACCTGCGGCAACGGCATCCGCTCCGGCTGGAACAGGACCTCGAAGTCCGTCGCCTCGAACAGGTTGATCAGCGCGTCCACCCGGTGCCCAGCGTCCGTGTCCTCCACCACCGCCGCTCGAGCGGTGACCTCGAGGACCCCCGAACCTGGCCTTCAAGCCGAATCTTGTCCCCGACTGCCAACGCCGGCGGTCGATTCAGCCCGCCCATCCGCTTCCCTTCGTCCGGACCACGCTGTCTGCATCAGGGCCCCCGCCAGGTCCGTCAGCAACGCCCCGGACCACAGCAGGTGGAACAGCACGGGCAGCACCTGCAGCCGGTCTCCGGCGAGCCCGGCGCCCTCCCACAAGCCCTTCGGCTCGCGGAACACCTCCAGCAGCTGGGCCGCCACCTCGGCTGGACGGCTGCAGCGGGTCCGCCGGTATCGGGCCAGCCAGCGGACCCATAAGCACCGGATCCGGCTGCCCCGCCAAGGCGAACTCCCAGCCCACAGCCCGGCGCTCGTGCTCGGCCGCCGCGAAGGCTTCCCGCGTCTCCTCGTCCATGTCGTCCTCGGCGCCACGACAAGAGCCCCGCCGTCGGCGAGCCGGACGAAGTAGTCAGGTGCGTGGCGCCGGCCCCGGCCCCCGTCATCCCATGACAGCCTGTGTCATCACCCCTGATGGGTCGGGCCGCCGTCGCGGTTTCCGGGTTTCGGCTTGGGTAGCGCGCCTGGCAGGAGTAGTCCTGCGGGTGGGGCTGTTAGGAGGCCCTCGTCGAGGGACGGAGGCCTCGACCAGGTTGCCACGTCTCGCATGTCGACGACACCGCCATCGAACTGTGCTGCATGGAATGTCACCGTGGCACCGGAGAACTTGGCGCGGCCGAAGTTGACCGTGCCCCTGGAGAACTTGGCGCGGTCGAAGTTCACCGTGCCGCTGGAGAACTTGGCGCCGTAGAAGCTCACCTTCCCGCTGGAGAGCGTGGCGCCGTAGAAGCCCACCTCGCCGCCCGAGAACGCGGCGCGGTCGAAGTTCACCACGTCGCTGGAGAACGTGGCTCCGCGGAAGTTCACAGAGCCGCCGGAGAACGTGGCTCCGCGGAAGTTCACAGAGCCGCCGGAGAACGTGGCTCCGCGGAAGAGCACCTCGCTGCCGGAGAACGTGGCTCCGTAGAAGCCCACCGAGCCGCCGGAGAAGGTGGCTTCGTAGAAGCTCACCAGTCCGCCGGAGAACGTGGCTCCGGTGAAACGCACCTTGCCGCCGGAGAACCTGGCGTTGGAGAAGTCGCCGCCATCGAATACGGCGCCGGTGAAGTCGAGGTCGTATCCGCTCCAGGACGTCTCGGCCGGGTTGGCGGGTAGGAGGTGGTCACGGATTGTCCGGATGACAGTGAGGCGGACTTCGCGGTTGGCTTGTCCGTTCGGGTCCTCGTCGTCTCGTGTGTACTCGGCCAGGCCTCGTGGGTAGGGCATGCGTAGGTACGCGCAGAGAACGTCGATGCAGGTTTGTCGGCGTTCGGTCCAGTCATCGGCGAGTCCGGCCATGGCGTGGACGCCTGCGAGGCGACAGGCTGCTTCGTTGTGGCCGAGGAGCTCGGCTGCGGTGCTGAAGCGTTCGTTGAGCAGGCGGGTTCGTTCGTGTTCCAGGGTTCTTTCGGTGTTCTGGCGGAGGGCTCTTGAGGATCGCCAGGCGCCGGCGAACGCTCCGGCGCTCGCGAGCAAGGCGCCGGCGAGGCCCACAAGGAGCGTCGCCCAAAGGGGAGTGCCGGAGCTGGTGCTCTGGTTCGATGCCGGGGTGACAGAGGGGGGCGGACCGGGGACGGTGCTGAGGTGGGCGAGGAGGCTGGTCAGCATCGTCATGGCGACACGGTAGGGGGGGCGCCCCTGCACCGGTTAGGTGACGTGCCAATCGAAGTTCCGATGACACTCAGATTGGGGACTGCCTTCCCACGACAAGCCGGGGCCACGGTCACTCTCCGATGCATGTCCCGCCTACCGTAGCCATACGAGAACAGGGCCAACTTCGTTGGCGCAAAAGCAGCGTTTTCCCAACTTCGGTGACAAGCGGTCCGTCTTCGCTGTCACAGGTCAGGGCCGACCTGTGTCCGCGACAGGCGAGGACGACCGCAGACGGCGATGATCACTCTGCTCGACGGGTCGGTAGTGTGCGGCAATGACGAGAAGCGAGCGGCTCGCGGAGCAGTTGGACTGGTACTGGCGCAAGAACCTGCGGCCACGGTTGGACGGTCTTACCGACGAGGAGTACTTCTGGGAGCCGGTGCCCGACTGCTGGAGCATCCGCCCGCGTGGCACGTCGGCCGCACCGATGTCGGAAGGCCCCGGGGAATGGGCGATGGACTCCGCGTCCCCTGCCCCGGTGCCGGCACCGGTGACCACGATCGCCTGGCGGCTGGCGCACATCATCGTCTCGTGCCTGGGCTATCGGGTCGGATGGTACTTCGGCGGCCCGGACGTCGACTCCCAGACCTTCGCCTACGCGGGGACCGCCGACGAGGCGCTGATACAGCTCGATGAGATGTACGGGAGATGGAACGCGGGGGTGCGCGAGCTCTCGGACGCCGACCTGGACTGTCCGCCCGCGGTGGGTCCCGAGCGGTTTCCCTTGGAGAACAGGGTCCTGCACGTCAACAGGGAGCTGATCCATCACGGCGCCGAGATTTCCCTGCTGCGCGACCTCTACCGCCGGCAGGACGGGGCCATACCGCGCCGGATATGACCCTCGGCACATCACGTTCGGTTTCCGGCTCGTCGCCCGGGAGCCGGAGGCCCGGGAAAGGGGAGCTCCACGGAGCCGGGGGTCCGGGGAAGGCGGAGGTCCGGGGGAGGCCGGAGGTCCGGGGAAAGCCGGAGCGGGTGTCCCGCACATCTTGCCCGCGCCCGGTCCGACCCGCCGGACACACCCCCGCTCGGAAATCGGGTGGCCCGCGCAGCGCCCGGGTGGAACGATCCCCGGTGTCGAGCCGAGAGGAGCCGCCCGTGAGCGCTCCCCAGTCCACCCCCTCCCCTGCCGCACCCGGACCCGAGGTGCGCACCGCAGCCGGGGTGCTGCGCGGCAGCCGGGAGGCCGGGGTCGCGGTCTTCCGCGGCGTCCCGTACGCCGAACCGCCCGTCGGCGCGCTGCGCTTCGCCGCCCCGCGGCCGGTGCGCCCTTGGGAGGGGGTGCGGCCGGCCCTCTCGTACGGCCCGCCGCCCCCGCAGTCCGGCCTCCTCGGCGCGGCACCGCAGGGGCCCGACGCCACCGGCGGCGACTGGCTCACCCTCAACGTCTGGACCCCCGACCCCGCCGCCGCGCTGCCGGTGCTGGTGTGGATCCCCGGCGGCGGGTACGTCATCGGGCACGCCGGCCGTCCCGAGTACGACGGGGCCCTCCTGGCCGGCGCCGGCACCGTCGTGGTCACCCTCAACTACCGGCTCGGCGTGGAGGGTTTCGCCCACCTCGACGGCGCCCCCGCCAACCGTGGCCTGCTCGACCAGGTCGCCGCCCTGGAGTGGGTGCGCGACAACGTCCGCGCGTTCGGCGGCGATCCCGACCGGGTCACGCTCTTCGGTCAGTCCGCCGGCGCCGGGTCGGTCGCCGCGCTGACCGCCGTACCGCGCGCGGCCGGGCTCTTCCGGCGGGCCGTCGCCCAGAGCGTGCCCGGTACGTTCTTCACGCCCGGGCTGGCCGCCGACGTCGCCGCCGCCTGCGCCGCCGAACTCGGGCTGCGTCCCACCGCCGCCGACCTGTCGCGCGTGCCCCCGTCCGGGCTGCCCGCCGCCGGCGACGCGGTCGCGGCGAAGATGGCGCAGTGGGAGGACCGGTGGGGCCCGGTCACGCACCGGCCGATCCCCTTCGCACCCGTCGTCGACGGAGACGTCCTGCCGGCCACGCCCTGGCAGGCACTGGCCGACGGCGCCGGCCGCGACGTCGACCTGCTCGTCGGCCACACCCGCGACGAGCACCGGCTGTTCACGCTGATCGACGGCCTGCTCGGCCAGGTCACCGAGGAGCGGGCCGAGACCGCCCTCCGGCTGCTCGCCCCCGGGCCGGACGGCGCCCGCCGCTACCGCGCGTCCTTCCCGACCGCCGGTCCGGAAGAGCTCTACGAACTGGTCAACGCCGACTGGCTGTTCCGCATGCCGAGCCTCCACCTCGCCCGCGCGCAGGCCGCCGGTGGCGGCCGGGTCCACGCCTACGAGCTGACCTGGACGGCCCCGGGCATGGGCGGCGCGCTCGGGGCCTGCCACGGCCTCGACGTACCGCTCGTCTTCGGCAACCTGCACAGCGGCGAGCCCGCCCTGCTGATCGGCCCGGACCCCTCCCCCGAGGCGGAGGCCCTGTCCGCCCGGATGCGCGCCGCGTGGACGGCGTTCGCCGCCCACGGCGACCCCGGCTGGCCCGCGTACGACGAGCCCCGTCGCCGGGTCATGCTCCTCGACGCGGACCCGGAGGTCGCCGCGTACCCGGAGGAGGCCTCCCGGCTGCTCTGGCAGGACCACGCCTTCGCGGCCCTCCCCCTGGTCGGCGGCTGACCCGCCGGCCGACCCCCGGCAACCGCCCCGGAGCCCCGACCGGGCCAGTTCCCCCGAATTGGCCTTGTCGGCGCCCCCACCCGCCCCCGTACGTTCGAGCACATGCGCATCCGAATCGTCGACGCCTTCACCGACCGGCCCTTCGCCGGCAACCCCGCCGCCGTCCTCGTCCTGGACGGCGACGGCTTCCCGGACGCCACGTGGCTCCAGCGCGTGGCCACCGAGATGAACCTCTCCGAGACCGCCTTCGTCCACCCGCTCCCGCCCGGCGGCCCGGCCGGCTGGGCCCTGCGCTGGTTCACCCCGGCCGTCGAGGTCGACATGTGCGGCCACGCCACCCTCGCCGCCGCCCACGTGCTGGCCACCACCGGCCGGGCCGAGGGCACGGTCACGTTCACGGCCCGCTGCGGGCTGCTGACCGCCGAGGCCGCCGGCGACGGCACGTACACGATGGACTTCCCGACCTCCTCGCTCACGCCCGTCGACACCCCGAAGGACATCGCCGACGCGCTCGGCACTGAGGTGCTCACGGTGCACGACACGGCCGAGCACATCGGGGACCTGGTCGTCGAACTGCGCGACGAGCGGGCCGTGCGTGAGGTGCGCCCCGACCTCGGGGCGCTGCGGGCGTACGCGCGGCGGGGGGTGATCGTCACCGCCGCGGCCGAGGACCCGGCGGGCGGCCACGACTTCGTCTCGCGCGGGTTCTTCCCGGCCGCGGGCATCGACGAGGACCCGGTCACCGGCAGCGCGCACACCGCCCTCGCCCCGTTCTGGGCCGCCCGGCTGGGCCGGACCGACCTGACCGGCCTGCAGGGCGGGGCCCGCCAGGGGCTGGTACGGGTGCGGCTGCGCGGCGAGCGGACCCTGCTGACCGGCGGCGCGGTGACCGTGCTGGAAGGCGACCTGCTCGCGACGCCCTGAACCGCGGTCAGCGCGTGGGCAGCCACCCCACGTGCCCCGCGAGCAGCGCGTACCCCACGAACGCCACGATGTCGAGGAGCGAGTGCGCGACCACCAGGGGGCCCACCCGGCCCCACCGGCGGTAGAGCAGTACGAACACCACGCCCATGACCATGTTGCCGACGAGGCCGCCGATGCCCTGGTAGAGGTGGTACGAGCCGCGCAGCACCGAGCTCGCGGCCAGCGCCGCCATCGGGGACCAGCGCAGCTGCCCCAGCCTCCGCAGCAGGTACCCGAGGACGATGACCTCCTCGACCACCGCGTTCTGCACGGCGGACAGGATCAGCACGGGGAACTTCCACCACACGTCGGGCAGCGCCTCGGGCACCACGGTCAGGTTGCCCCCGGCCGCCCGAGCCGCCAGGTAGAAGGCCAGCCCCGCGCTGCCGATCCCGGCGGCGACCAGAGCGCCCCGCCCGAGGTCCGACCCCGGGCGGGTGCGGTCGAAGCCCAGGGTCCGCAGCCCGGGCTGGCCCTCCCGCATCAGCAGGTGGGCGACGAGCAGCACCGGCACCAGTGCCGAGGCGATCCCGAACAGCTGCCAGGCCAGGTCGAGCCAGGGCCGACCGGGGGCGTGCGAGGGGTTGAGGGTGGCGGCCTGGTCCTTGAGCCCGCCCGGCTTGGTGACCGAGCCGATGAAGCTGATCAGCGCGGAGAGCGCGCTCGCACCGAGCGACAGCGCGAGCACCAGCAGCGTCTCGGACGCGAGGATCCGCCGCTCAGGCCTCGTGTCACGCAAAGATCCGACCACCGTTCCCCGCTCTGCCCGCACGACTGACTCCGATTCGACGTTCCCGTTCCCTCCGCACCGCCGCACCGCTAGGGTCTCGCCAGCGTGTACGAAGATCGCCCGTACATGCCGGGGAGGGCTGCCCGGGGAGAGGGCGCCTCCCCATACTGCCCGGCCGGTACCCCGCGGGCGCACGAGGGGTTCCCGGAGGGGCACGACCAGCATGGGACGTCACAGCCTGCCTGACCCGCGCACCGACCGCGACGGGGCGCCCCGCGGCCGATCCGCGCGCCGCCGCGCCGTCGTCATCGGCACCGCCCTGGCCCTCGCCGGCGGCGCCGTGGCGGTGGCGGTGGCGGCCGCCCAGGGGGCGCTGCCGTTCTCCCGCGACGCGTGCGCCGACCGCCCGGTCCGGCTGCGGGTGGTCGCCAGCCCCGACATCGCACCCGTCGTACGGGAGGCCGCCGACCGGGCCCGGGCGCGCCACCTGACCTCGGACGGCCGGTGCCTGGCGGTGACGGTGGCGGCGCGGGCCTCGCGCGACGTCGCCGTCGAACTCGGTGCCGGGCACCGCGCGCGGACGGCAGGTTCAACGCGGTGGTGATCCTGACGGACGGGGTGAACGAGGACCCCGGATCACCCTCCCGCGCGGCCGTGGTCGCACGGCTGGCGGAGCTGGCCGACCGGAACCGGCCGGTGCCGCTGATCGCGCTGGCGATCGGCCCGGACGCCGACCTCGGCGAGCTCGGGCCGATCGCGGCCGCGACGGGCGGGGGCGCCTACCGGGTCAGCGACCCCGCCCGGATCCACACGGTCATCCTCCGTGCGATCAGCTCCGCCTGGCGGGGCTGACCACGGCCGGGGCGGCCCGCAGGTCCTCGTCCGCCGGCCCCACCGGCCAGGTGTGCACCGGCTCGCCGCGCTGGCTGAGCTCGGCGTAGCGACGGGTGAGCGCGGCGAGCGCCGCGTCCCGGCCCAACCCGGCGGAGCGGGCCCGGTGGTACGTCTCCACCTGCCAGGTCGCGCCGTTGGCCCGGCGCCGGCAGCGCTCCTCGATGATGCCGAGGTAGCGGTCCCGGTCGGCCGGCTCGATGCCCCAGGCGTCGAGCCCGGCGGCGGCCATCGGCAGCAGTTCGTCGAGGACCAGCCGGTCGGCGGGTACGCTCGCCAGGCCCCCGCCCCGGCCGCGGCGGGGCCAGCGCAGCCGGGCGTCGATGCCGTACCGGCAGGCGGCGTCGAAGTTGGCCTCGGCCTCGGCGAACGGCATCCGGGTCCACACCGGGCGCGGCTCCTCGGCGAGGGTGCGCACCAGCCCGTAGTAGAACGCGGCGTTGGCGACCACGTCGACGACGGTGGGGCCGGCCGGCAGTACCCGGTTCTCCACGCGCAGGTGCGGCTTGCCGTCGGCGACCCCGTAGACGGGCCGGTTCCAGCGGTAGACGGTGCCGTTGTGCAGCACCATCTCCTGGAGCCGCGGCACCCCGCCCTCGGCGAGCACCCGCAGCGGCTCCTCCTCGTCGCAGATGGGCAGCAGGGCCGGGAAGAACCGGACGTTCTCCTCGAACAGCTCGTACGCCGACTCCACCCACCGCTCGCCGAACCAGGTGCGCGGCCGCACGCCCTGGGCCTGGAGCTCGGGCGGACGGGTGTCGGTGGCCTGGGTGAACAGCGGCGGCCGCGACTCGCGCCACAGCTCGCGGCCGAAGAGGAAGGGCGAGTTGGCGCCCACCGCGATCTGGGCGGCGGTGACGCACTGGGCTGCGTTCCACACCGCCGCGAACCGGGCCGGGGTGACCTGGAGGTGCAACTGCACCGAGGTGCAGGCCGCTTCGGGCACGATCGAGCCGGAAGTGCAGCTCAGCCGCTCGACCCCGTCGATGTCGAGGATGAAGTCCTCGCCGCGCAGCATGAGGATCTGCTCGTTGAGGAGCGAGTAGCGGTCGACGTCGGACAGGTTGGCCGCGACCACGTCGGCATGGGCGATGGTCGGCAGGATCCCGACCATCACGACGCCGGCGTCGATCTCGGCGGCCATTCGGTGGGCGTACCCCAGTCCCGTGCTCAGCTCTTCGGTGAGCTGGTCGAATACCCGACCGGCGAGCCGGTGCGGGACCACGTTCACCTCCAGGTTGAACATGCCGAGTTCCGTTTGGAAATCAGTGCTGGCTATTCGGTCGAGCACCTGTGCATTCATCATGCGCGGGAGTCCGTCGGAACCCGCCAGATTCAGCTCGATCTCCAGTCCCATGAGATTCTTGGGCCGATCGAACCGCTTCTCCGCCAGAAGTCGCTCCAGTCCCTCGAGGCACTCGTGGAGCTTCCTCCGATACCGTTGCCGATCGGACAGGTCGAATCCGCCTGCCACGACCTTCTCCCCCATCGAAGCGTCCCTCCTGGAGTGGGCGCGCCCAGGGCCCCGGACGCACGCGTTACGGTCGATGATGCCCCGGCGCGGTGATCGATAACGCCGGTGGGCGGGCCCGTGACGGGGAGCGTGCGCCGGTTTGGCCGAACCGGCGCGTCGGCACGTTCTCGCGGCATGTGACAGCCGACCGCGGCATTTCGCAATTTCCTTCAGTATGTGCTGCCTTCGATGGGCGGCGCTTTCCAACCCGGCCGGCGCTGCGGTAACCTCCGAGGTCAGCGAGCGAAACGCGCGAGTACACGGTATGGAAAGCAGCACGGCGGCCGGTGGCCATCCCTACGGCAATGGGGAGGACAACTGGCCGAAACACTGCATGAACACATGTCGTATAAACTCCGCAAACGAGGCAGAGAGTTGGCGCGCGGCCATTGCCCCACGGCCCTCCTCTGGCCCCAGAATGCGACAGCGCCGTCCGCACCTGCCCGTTCCACCTCCCTCCTTGCGAGAGGCGACCCAACTATGCCGCTGCATGTTTCCACGGCCCCCGCCGCCGCCCTGCGCAGCGTTATCGCGGCACTCGGTTCCCCCACCGCGGTCCACGAGGCGCACACGCCGGCCCTGCGCACCTTCGAGGGCCCGCTCACGCCCGAACTCCCGCTGCCGGTCCACGTGCTCGACCGGCTGAACCTCTCGCATCGGGCTTCCGGCGGGCGGCCGCCGCGCACACGGCTGACGGGCTGGCGGTTCCTGATCCGCGGCGGCGACCGGTACGTGGCCGCGGCGGACACCCGGCTCACCCCCGACGGCTGGGCCTTCTCCCACTTCTTCGAGGGCCCGTACGTGGCCGCCACCGAACGCGCCCTGCGCCAGGCGGAGTCGGTGGGCGCCCCGTACCAGCCCCGGCTGCTGTCCGTCCCGGAGCTGTACATGCTGACGCTGTGGCTGCACGGCGCCGTGGGAGCGGACCCGGCGGCGGGTCTGCCGGCGGCCGCGGACCTGCTGGTTCCGCTCGCGCCGGCGCCGCCGGGCATCGCGGCGTACCGCCCGCATCCGGTGTCCGAACTCCTGCCCGTACTGACTCATCGGCTCGCACCACCGGTTCTGGCCACTCCTGCCTGATCCGTCTGCGCCATTCGGACTAGCCCGTCCCGACCAGGCACGAACCATCCGAAGAGGCAGGGTAGTTGGGCTGAACCGCCCGCAAGGGTGATGCGTCATCAATCAGTGAGGACAGCTGCCAGGAAATCCCTGCGGACCGACCGCCGTGGGGCAAGACTGGGGTCCTGCTCCCGCTCTGGCGGGAAGACCCCTACTGGGGAACTGACCGAACGATTGACGGGGGGCGGCCATGAACACCGATTCCAGCCGCAGGACGACACTCACCACTCCGCAGCGAAAGAACGCATCCATGTGCCAGCACCAGCCACTCTGCCCGTCAGCCGACTCCGCCGACCGGGAGGCCGCCCAGCCCGTGGCGCACCACCCGGAGCAGGGGTGGAGCCTGCTGTGCAACGGCGTCCTCGTCTTCGAGGACACCGGTGAGCTGCTGCCGGACGGCCAGATCATCGCACCGCACCGCCCGCTGGCCGCGACCCAGGTGGCCAAGGCGGCCTGAGGCGGCGGCGGGGCCCGGCCCGGCAGCGGGCCCGCGGCGGCACGCGGAAGGGGCCGGTCCGGAGGATCACTCCTCCGGACCGGCCCCTTTCACGGCTTTCGGTCAGCCGTTCGGGTCACCGCCCGGTCAGTTGTCGTACTCGTCCAGGGGCGGGCAGGAGCAGACCAGGTTGCGGTCGCCGAAGGCGCCGTCGATCCGGCGCACCGGCGGCCAGTACTTCTCGGTGGCCGTGACGCCGGCCGGGAAGACCGCCTCGTCGCGGGTGTACGGGTGGTTCCACTCGCCGCCCAGGGCCGCCGCGGTGTGCGGGGCGTTGTGCAGCGGGTTGTCGTCGGCCGGCCACTCGCCGCCGGCGACCCGCTCGATCTCGCCGCGGATGGAGATCATCGCGTCGCAGAAGCGGTCGATCTCGCCGAGGTCCTCGGACTCGGTGGGCTCGATCATCAGCGTGCCGGCCACCGGGAACGACATCGTCGGCGCGTGGAAGCCGTAGTCGATCAGGCGCTTGGCGATGTCGTCGACGCTGACGCCGGTCTCCTTGGAGAGCGGGCGCAGGTCGATGATGCACTCGTGCGCGACCAGGTCGCCGGGGCCCGTGTAGAGCACGGGGTAGTGCGGCTCCAGGCGCTTGGCGATGTAGTTGGCGCCCAGCACCGCCACCTGGGTGGCGCGCTTGAGGCCCTCGCCGCCCATCAGGCGCACGTACGACCACGAGATCGGCAGGATGCCGGCGGAGCCCCACGGGGCGGCCGAGATCGGGCCGACACCGGTCTCCGGACCGGCGGTGGGCTGCAGCGGGTGGTTCGGCAGGTACGGGGCCAGGTGGGACCGGACCGCGACGGGGCCGACGCCCGGGCCGCCGCCGCCGTGCGGGATGCAGAAGGTCTTGTGCAGGTTCAGGTGCGAGACGTCGCCGCCGAAGTGACCCGGCTTGGCGAGGCCGACCAGGGCGTTGAGGTTGGCGCCGTCGACGTACACCTGGCCGCCGGCGTCGTGCACCAGACCGCAGATCTCGGCGACGTGCTCCTCGAACACACCGTGCGTGGACGGGTAGGTGATCATCAGCACGGCGAGCTCGTCGCGGTACTGCTCGATCTTGGCGCGCAGGTCGGCGGCGTCGACCTCACCGTCGTCGGCGGTCTTGACGACGACCACCTTCATGCCGGCCATGACCGCGGAGGCGGCGTTCGTGCCGTGCGCGGAGGACGGGATGAGGCAGACGGTGCGCTGCTCGTCGCCGTTGGCGCGGTGGTACGCGCGGACGGCCAGCAGGCCCGCCAGCTCGCCCTGGGAGCCGGCGTTCGGCTGGAGCGAGACGCTGTCGTAGCCGGTGACCTCGCAGAGACGTTCCTCCAGCTCGTGGATGAGCGTGAGGAAGCCCTGGACCTGGTCGACCGGGGCGAAGGGGTGCAGCTGGCCGAACTCGGGCCAGGTCACCGACTCCATCTCGGTGGTCGCGTTGAGCTTCATGGTGCAGGAGCCCAGCGGGATCATGCCGCGGTCCAGCGCGTAGTCCTTGTCCGCCAGCTTGCGCAGGTAGCGCAGCATCTGGGTCTCGGAGCGGTGCTGGTGGAAGACCGGGTGGGTGAGGTACGCGTCCGTGCGCAGCAGCGCCCCGGGCAGCGTGTCCGCGGCGGAGGCGTCGAGGGCCTCGATGTCGGCGGTGACGCCGAAGGCGGCCCAGACGGCCTCGACGTGGGCGCGCAGGGTGGTCTCGTCGCAGGAGACCGAGACGTGGTCCGCGTCGACGAGGTGCAGGTTGACCCCGCCCTGGCGGGCAGCGGCGACGACGTCGGCGGCGCGGCCGGGGACGCGGGCGGTCAGCGTGTCGAAGTACGCGGCGTGGACCAGCTCGACCCCGCCGGCCGTCAGGCCCGCGGCCAGCACGGTGGCGTAGCGGTGGGTCCGCTGCGCGATCTGCTTCAGGCCGTCGGGGCCGTGGTAGACGGCGTACATGCCGGCCATGACGGCCAGCAGCACCTGCGCGGTGCAGATGTTGCTGGTGGCCTTCTCGCGGCGGATGTGCTGCTCGCGGGTCTGCAGGGCGAGGCGGTAGGCCTTGTTGCCGTCCGCGTCGACCGAGACGCCGACGAGGCGGCCGGGCAGCGAGCGGGCGTGCTTGTCCTGGACGGCCATGTAGCCGGCGTGCGGGCCGCCGAAGCCCATCGGGACGCCGAAGCGCTGGGTGGTGCCCACGGCGATGTCCGCACCGAGGGAGCCCGGCGAGGCCAGCAGGGTCAGGGCGAGCAGGTCGGCGGCGACGGTGACGATGGCGCCGAGCTCGTGGGCCTGGTCGATGACCGGCTTGATGTCGCGGACCGCACCCGAGGCGCCCGGGTACTGGATCAGGACGCCGAAGACGCCGCGCTCGGCGATCTCGGCCGGGATGCCCGCGGACAGGTCGGCGACGACGACCTCGACGCCGGTCGGCTCGGCGCGGGTCTGGATGACCGCGACGGTCTGCGGCAGGGCGTCGGCGTCGATGACGTACACGCCGTTCTTGACCTTGCCGACGCGGCGCGAGAGGGACATGGCCTCGGCGGCCGCGGTGCCCTCGTCGAGCAGGGAGGCGCCGGAGGTGGGCAGGCCCGTCAGGTCGGCGACCACGGTCTGGAAGTTGATCAGGGCCTCGAGGCGGCCCTGGGAGATCTCGGGCTGGTACGGCGTGTAGGCCGTGTACCAGCTCGGGTTCTCCATGACGTTGCGCAGGATCACCGGCGGGGTGAACGTGCCGTAGTAGCCGAGGCCGATCATCGGGGTGAGGACCTCGTTGCGGGCGGCGAGGGAGCGCAGCTCGGCGAGCACCTCGGCCTCGGTGCGGGCCTCGGGGAGGTTCAGGGCCTCCGCGCTCTTGATCACGTCGGGCACGGCGGCCGCGGTGAGCTCGTCGAGCGAGCCGTAGCCGACCTGGGCGAGCATCTTGGCCTGGGCCTCGGAGTCAGGGCCGACGTGGCGCTGCTCGAAGGGGATGCCGCGCTCCAGCTGGGAGAGCGGGATACGAGGGGCGGTCATGGGCGGAGGCCTCCTGGTCTGACGCGACCTGCGAGGGGTACCACGGCGCGGGCACCCGGACGGCCTCCCCCTCTGTCATCTCAACCTGAGAGCTTCACCGGCACGCCCAGAGGGCACGCCGGCTTTCACCGTCGGTGAGGAGGGGTTCCGGATCGTGACCGTCCGACGCCCGCCCTGCTTTCCAGAGTGGCCTCGTCCGTGCGGTACGTCTGCCTGAGAGATTCCGGGGAGGATTTGCTCCTTCGGCGCCTCCGCCCAACTCACTCGGAGGACTCTCCCGCGCGGGGTCAGCAGCCGGAAACCAGACTACCAGCGAGGTTCCCGGGACTCCCTCGAGTGGCCCCCTCTCCGAATATGCACTTTTGTAGTCATTACGGAGCAGTTGCGACCACGTGGAGGGACCGTGCAGACCGATATCGATCCGCGCAGCCTGATCGGCCGCAAGGCGTTCGACATCAACGGCACCAAGATCGGCACGGTCGACGAGGTCTACCTCGACGACGCGACCGGGGAACCGGAGTGGGCCGCCGTGCGCACCGGCCTCTTCGGCCGGGACGCCTTCGTCCCCCTGGAGCCCAGCGAAGTCGTCGGGGACACGCTCCGCGTGCCCTTCGACCGCTCCCTGATCAAGGACGCCCCCGACTTCGGCGTCGGCCGCCACCTCTCCCCCGAGCAGGAACTCCAGCTCTACCACCACTACGGCCTGGACGTCCGCCTCCCCGGCGAGATCGCCCCGCCCGAGACCGCCCCGCCCCCGGACCACGACTTCGGCCGCCTGGCCAACGACAACGGCTCCTGACGCCCGGCCGGCGATCGGCGGCCCGGCCCCCGGGCGGTCCGCGGCCGGGGACCCGGACCGGGACCTCCGGGCCGGCGACCCCGGGCCGGGACCTCCGGACCGGGACCTCCGGACCGGCACTCCCCTACGCCGCGCCCGGCGCGCGGAACGCCGCCGCGTGGGCGGCCGCCTCGGCCGCGGCGCGCGCGGCGGCCTCCGGATCGACCAGCGGCAGCGGATCGGCGGGCTCCAGGTCCGGGTCGTCGACCTTGAAGGTCCGCACCCGCCCCGGCACCCGCGAGCCCGGCTCCTCGAACCGGACGGTCACCCGGCCGACCCCGCTGCCCTGCACCCACCCGGCCCCGTACACCGCGTGACGGACGTCACTGCCGGCGGACCAGCGGCGCTCCGGCGCACCCCCGGCCTCCGCCACCCGGGCCTCGCTCCCCGGCGCTCCCGGGCCCGCCGGAGGGTCCGTACGGACCCCTTCCGCCCCGGGCCGCCCCGCCCCGGCACCCCCGAGGGCCCCGGCGACCCCACCCGCCCCGTCCGTCCGGGCGGGCCCGTCCGGCCCCCCGGTTCCGCCGGGGCCGCCACCGGCTCCCACCGCCCCGGCCGGACCCGTTCCGACAGGCCCGCCGGACCCGCCGGACCCACCAGAGCCATCAGAGCCGCCAGAGCCGCCAGAGCCACCAAGACCACCGGACGCGCCCGACGCGCCCGACGCGCCCGACGCACCGGACTCCGCGGACTCCGCCCCCGCCGCCTGCGCGAACAGGTCCTCCTGGGTGTAGTCCGCCAGGCCGGACACGCCCACGCCGAGCAGCCGCACGCCCCCCGTCGTGTCCACCGCCTCCAGCAGCCGCGCCGCGGCCTCCCGCACCACCGCCGGATCGTCCGTGGGCCCGCGCAGGGTCTCCGAGCGCGTCAGCGTGGAGAAGTCGAACCTGCGCACCTTCAGCACGATGGTGCGTCCCGAGTGCCCCGAGCCGCGCAGCCGCTGCACGCAGCGGTCGGCCAGCCGCTGGACCTCGTTCCGGATGCGGACCCGGTCGTGCAGGTCGACGTCGAAGGTGTCCTCGACCGAGACCGACTTCGCGTCCCGCTCGGCCACCACGGCCCGGTCGTCCAGGCCGAGCGCCATCCGGTACAGCCCCACCCCGTGCGCCCGCCCGAGCAGCCGTACGAGCTCGTCCTCGCCGGCCTCGGCGAGTTCGCCGACGGTGGTCATCCCGGCCCGGCGCAGGTGCTCCCCGGTGGCCGGGCCCACGCCCGGCAGGGTGCGGACCGACATCGGCGCCAGGAGCTCCCGCTCGGCGCCCACGGGGATCAGCACCAGGCCGTCCGGCTTGGCCTCCTCCGAGGCGATCTTGGCGAGCATCTTGGAGCCGGCCAGCCCGACCGACCCGCTCAGCCCGGTCACCGCCCGGATGTCCGCCCGCAGCCGCTGACCGGCCGCGCGCGCCGAGGCCTCGTCGAAGGCCGCCCCGCCGGCCTCCAGGTCCACGAAGGCCTCGTCCAGGCTCAGCGGCTCCACCAGGGGCGACAGGCCGCGCAGCAGCTCCATCACCTGTTCGCTGACGGTCCGGTACAGGGAGAAGCGCGGCACCAGGTAGGCCCCGTTCGGACACAGCCGCCGGGCCTGCGCCATCGGCATGGCCGAGTGGACCCCGAACCGCCTCGCCTCGTAGGAGGCCGTCGCCACCACCCCGCGCGGGCCGAGCCCGCCGACGATCACGGGCTTTCCGCGCAGGCTCGGCTTGGCCGCCTGCTCTGCGGCGGCGAAGAAGGCGTCCATGTCCAGGTGCAGGATGGTCGGCGCGGCTCTCACGACGCTGATGCTGCCTCACACCACTGACAACGGCTCGCACGCACGTCCGAGCCGAACCGGTTCTCGTCCGACGGGGACGCTCCCCCGCCGCGGCGCCCTCAGACCGCCCGGCTGTTGCGGCGCCGCGCCAGCTCGTCCGTCGGGTTGTGGCCGACCAGCGTCTCACCGGTGTCCACGCGCTCGCCGTGCAGCTGCGACAGGGCGTGCTCCACGTCCCGCCACACCACGCCCACGGCGATGCCGAAGATGCCCTGCCCGCCCTGGAGCAGGTCCACGACCTCGTCCGGGGAGGTGCACTCGTACACCGTGGCCCCGTCGCTCATGAGCGTCATCCGCTCCAGGTCGGCGAAGCCCCGGTCCCGGAGGTGCTGGACGGCCGTACGGATGTTCTGCAGTGCCACGCCAGTGTCCAGGAAGCGCTTGACGATCTTCAGGACGACGACGTCGCGGAAGCTGTACAGGCGCTGGGTGCCCGAGCCGTAGGCGGGCCGCACGCTCGGCTCCACCAGCCCGGTACGGGCCCAGTAGTCGAGCTGCCGGTACGTGATGCCGGCCGCGGCACAGGCCGTGGGACCCCGGTAGCCGACCTCCTCGGAAGGCCCTGCGCCGGGCGTCCCGGCAGGCTCCGGCTGCCGCCGGGCGGCACCGATCACACCACCGTGGAGCGGGTACGGCCCGCTCTCCCCCGGACTACGCGCGGGGATGCCCCCGGTCGTACCGTCGCCGCTCGTTCTCACGCCGACCCTCCGTCCTTGACCTGCCATCTCGACGGTAGGCAGTCACCCGGGGTGCGTCAACGATCGCCACACTCGGCACGCCGAGTGATAATCACCCTGAGAGTGGTTTCCCGTACCCCTTCGCGGGGAAAGGCTACTCGAATGCCTTGGGAAACCATCGGGGAACGGGCCGAGCCGGACCGGTCGAAACCGGACGGACATTACGGGGCAGACGGCGCGGACCGCACGCACGCCCCGCAGCGCCTCACTGACTGCCGGTGCCGAAGTCCTCGGGCGAGATCTGGTCGAGGAACTCGCGGAACTTCTCCACCTCGTCCTCCTGCTCGTCCGGGATCGCGATGCCCGCGTCGTCCAGCACGCCGTCACTGCCGTAGATCGGCGTTCCGGTGCGCAGTGCGAGCGCTATCGCGTCCGAGGGGCGGGCGCTGACCTCCACGCCGCTGGCGAAGACGAGCTCCGCGTAGAAGACGCCCTCGCGCAGGTCGGTGATCCGCACCTCGCTGAGCTCTTCGCCCAGGGCCTCCAGCACGTCCTTGAACAGGTCGTGGGTCAGCGGCCGGGCAGGGGCCATCCCCTGCTGGGCGAAGGCGATCGCGGTCGCCTCGCCGGGACCGATCCAGATGGGAAGGTACCGGTCGCCTCCCACCTCGCGCAGGAGCACGATCGGCTGGTTGGAGGGCATTTCCACCCGGACACCCACAACGTCGAGCTCGTTCACACAGCAACCCTAGGACCTGGCGGACGGGTTTGGGTAGTCGGGCTCCCCCGAACCTGCACGGTCCGCCCCGCGACGCGGGCCGCGGTCAGCTCGGCCGCACCCCGAGCGCCGTGCGCACGAGCGCCTCGTGCAGGCGTACGGAAAGCCCCGCCAGCTCCCGTACGGTCGCCTCGGCATGGGCCCTGGTCTGCGGGTTGCGGTGCCGCCGCAGCGGTGCGACGACCTGTTCGACCAGCCCCGCCTCGCGGTCGGCGGCCGCCTTCATGGCCCTCAGGTGCCGCGGCTCCAGGCCGAACCGGCCGAGATCGGCGACGAGGCGGGCCACCGTGACCGCTTCGGCGTCGTAGCCGCCGCCCTCCGCCTCCGCGATCAGGCCGTACGACTCCCACTCCGCGAGCTGCGCCTCGTCCACCTCGGCCGCGGCCAGCAGCTCGGACCGCCCGACCCGGGCCACCGTGGGCCGGTCGGCACCGCCGTCGATGACGCCGAGCACGGAGTCCAGGACGGAGTCGACGACCGCGTCGCCCTGCGGCGAGGGGGCCGGGATGCGCACCTGCTCGCCCCGGTCCAGGGCGTCCAGCTGCTCGCGGATGACCTTCAGCGGCAGGTAGTGGTCGCGCTGCAGCCGCAGCACGCGGGCCAGCCGCTCCACGTCCTGCGGGCTGAACTTGCGGTAGCCGGAGGGCGTGCGGTGGGGCTCGACGAGCCCTTCCGCCTCCAGGAAGCGGATCTTGGAGATGGTCACTTCGGGGAACTCGTCACGCAGCAGGTTGAGCACCGTCCCGATGCTCACCAGCCGCCCGACCGAGCCGGCGGTGCCGTTTCCGGCACCGCCCGTCGGTGTACGCAGCATGGACCTTCCCTGGGGATACCCCCGGACCGCCGGTCCGGGGGTGGGGGTCGCCCCAGGCTGAGCCTGGGGGCGGTCAGATGCCTCGCTGGGACGCGTAGAAGACCAGCCGGTACTTGCCGATCTGCACCTCGTCGCCGTTGTTGAGCGCGACCGAGTCGATCGGCTCGCGGTTGACGTACGTGCCGTTGAGGCTGCCGACGTCGGCGACCGTGAAGCCGCCCTCCGGGCTCCGCCGGAACTCGACATGCCGCCGGGAGACGGTGACGTCGTCCAGGAAGATGTCGCTCTGCGGGTGTCGGCCCGCCGTCGTCAGCTCGCCGTCCAGGAGGAAGCGGCTGCCCGAGTTCGGCCCGCGCCGGACGATCAGGAGCGCCGAGCCCGGGGGCAGGGCCTCCACCGCGGCCTGCGCCTCGGGCGAGAGCGACGGCGCGGTGTGCTGACCGGTCGCCTCCGCCTCGTAGGCCTCCAGACCCGAGATGGAGATCGTCGACGTGGTCTCCGACGCGCGCTCCGGCGTCAGACCCGGCCGCAGCGGCGCACCGCAGTTCGAGCAGAAACGGCTGTCCTCGCCATTGCGGTGCCCGCACCTGCCGCACACCAACATGGACGGCTCCTCGCGCCGCGGCTGCCCCGCGGAGGCATGGGTTTGAGTGGCGTACGGGTCGGGGGCAAACCCTCCACCCGCACTTGAGGTTGACGCTTCACCGAAACCTATGCGTCCCGACCCGGCCGGGTCAACGGACGACGCGCCGGGGGCGCCCGCAGTGTCACCGGGGCCCGCGACCTCGTCGCGGAACAGCGGGCGACCGCCCTGCTCCTCCGCTTCACCGGGCCGGGCGGCCCGGTGCTTGGCACCGCTGTCCTCGCGTGCCTTCTTGCCGAACAACTTCTCAAACAACTTCACGGGCGATTCCCCTTGACCGAAACAGACCCGCCCGTGGGGCAGGACGAACCCTGAACGCACACACCTGCCGACCCGGACATTCTCACAACGTCCGCACCCACCGGACAGTTTCCACCACGCACCGCTCGTTCGGTGCGTCGACCCCCCGCAAGCATCCGCCCACGTGAGCCGCTCCACACAGCACCCCGAATCCTCACGATGACGACCGAGCGTAGTCAGGCTGCTTCGCTGCCCGCAAGGCGTCGACGACGATCTTCGGTGACCGCACCACCGTCGCGGTGGCCTGCTCCTTCTCCAGCGTCTGGATCACGCCACCGGGGATGTTGAGCGCGGGCTCCAGGTCCTGTGGCCTGCCGATCACCTTGAACTCGTAGGGCTGTGTGATCTTCTTACCGTCGACGGCGACACCACCCTCCGCTTCCGAGAAGTACGTGTCGGCGACCACGCGGACGCCGTTCACCTGGATCGCCTCCGCCCCGGCGGCACGCAGCTCCTGGATCGCGTCCAGCAGCATGTCGGGCTCGACGAGCTGCTTGGGGTCCCCGACCCGCAGCGTGATGCCGGGTCCCTGCGCCGCGACCGTACCCGCGAGGATGCCGAGTTGGCGCTCCTTCTCGACGGTCTGCTTGCGGGCCTCCTCGGCCTGGTCGGAGCTGTTCTCCAGCTCCGTTCGCTGGTCCTCCAGGCGCTGCTTCTCGTCCTGCAGCCGCTTGGTGCGGCCGTCGAGCTCGTCGAGGATCCGGACGAGGTCCTCCTGACGGGCGCCGCGCAGCGCGCTCGAGTCGCTGTTGGACCGTACCTGGATCGCGAGGCCGAGGCCGAGGACGAAAAGGAGCAGGGCGACCACGAGTTGGGCACGGGTGATCCGCGGAGGCCAGAGGCCGGCCGCCAGCCGGGCCCGGCCGGTGAGCTCCGGCCCGGCCTGGACCGGGGCCTGCGGACCGGCGTCGTCGCGGTCCTGGTGCCCGGCGTGCGGCCCGTCCTGCGGCCCGTCCTCCGGTCCGGCCGCGTCACGGGGCTGCGGCCCGGCACCGGGACCCGGCTCCGGAGCGGGCCCCGGGGCCGAGGACGGCTCCGACCGCTCCGGCCGGTCCTGGGGCTGCGGCCCGGGCTGCGCGGTGCCCTCGCCCGTCGGCTCCTCGCCGGGAGTGGGAGTGTGCGTACTCATCGGCCTCACGCCCGGAACACGTGCCGGCGGATGGCCGCCGCGTTGGAGAAGATGCGGATGCCGAGGACGACCACGACGCCCGTGGACAGCTGGGCGCCGACGCCCAGCTTGTCGCCGAGGAAGACGATCAGCGCGGCCACGACGACGTTCGACAGGAACGACACCACGAAGACCTTGTCGACGAAGATCCCGTCCAGCATCGCCCGCAGACCGCCGAACACCGCGTCGAGGGCCGCCACGACGGCGATGGGGAGGTAGGGCTCGACCACGGCCGGCACCTCGGGCCGGACGAGAAGTCCGACCACCACTCCCACCACGAGGCCCAGTACCGCGATCACGATGCACCCTTCTTCGGTTCTGCTGTACGAACGATCAGGCTCGACGCGGCCGGCAGCCGTACGTCGCCCTCCTTGGAGACGCTGTAGCGGATGCCGTAGTTCTCCTGGAGCACGTGCAGGTACTGGCCATCGGCGCTGTCCTGGAAATCCGTGCTCAGCCGGTTCCTGTCCCCCACCGCGAGCACCTCGTACGGCGGCACCAGCGGCCGGTTGTCGACCAGTATCGCGTCACCGGCGGCCCGGATGGCCGAGAGCGCCGTCAGCCGCTGGCCGTTGATCGACACCGCCTCCGCGCCGGACTGCCACAGGCCGTTGACGATCCGCTGCATGTCCCGGTCGCGCACGCGCCCGGTGTCCGAGAACCCGGCGCTCTCGCGCGGCCCGCCGCCCGCGGTGTCCGAGGCGCCCTTGGCGTCGTCCACCGTCAGCTTCAGCCCGGGACCGTGCACCTCGGTGGCGCCCGACAGCAGGGCCACCAGGTCGGCCTGGTCGCCGCCGTGCTCCTTGAGCGCCTGGCGCTGGCGACCGGCGACGTCCGACCGCAGCCGCTCGATGTCGTTCTCCAGACCGTCGGCCGTGGCCGTGGCCCGCTCGACGCGGCTGATGAGCTCCTCGCGCTCCTTCGCGATCACGGGGGCCGATATCCGGGCCTGGGCCGCCCCCAGGGTGACGACCATCGCCGCGAGCACGAGCCCGCCGGCCAGGCCCAGCTTCGCCTTGACGGTCCGCGGCAGGCCCGTCCCGCCCTCGGCGCGCCGGGCGGCCGCCTCGGCGTACCCCTCGTCGAGGCTGTGGTCCATCACGTGCGTCAGCAGCGACATGGAGGCGTCCGGGCGCGCGGGCCGGGGGCCCGTGCTCCGGTTGGTGGGCGGCTGCGACATGCGGCACATCGTCGCACGTCGCGCGGGCCTACGCCGAATGGGCCCCCGAGGTGCCGGGACGGTGCGGCTGCACCGGCCCGGCCCCGCGGGGGCCCGCCCCGTACGGGGTACGCGGCTCAGTCCCGTCCGGCACCCTCCACGACCGCGGTCCACTCGTCGAGCAGGGCCTGCGCCGACCCGTCGTCGGGGCCTTCGGCCCACAGGTGCGTGACGGCCTCGGCCGGGTCCGGCAGCACCAGCGCCCACCGGCCGTCGGCCTCCACCACCCGCACGCCGTCCGTGGTGTCCACGGCCCGCTCCCCGGCGGCCTCCACCACCCGGCGCATGACCAGACCCTTGACCGCCCACGGGGTGGCCAGGTCCCTCTTGAGGACATGGGCTCGCGGTATGCGGGCGTCGATCTGGCTCAGGGTGAGCTGGGTACGGGCGACCAGGCCGATCAGCCGGACGAACGCGGCCGCGCCGTCGAAGACGCTGCTGAACTCCGGGACGATCAGGCCGCCCCTGCCGTCACCACCGAAGATCGTCGTCTCGGCCCGCCCGACCCTGGTGAGGTCGTCCGGCGAGGTGGTGGTCCACTCGACCTGGGTACCGTGGTACGCGGCCACCTGCTCGGCGATCCGGGTCGTGGTCACCGGCAGGGCGACCCTGCCGCTGCGCCGCTCGGCGGCCACCAGGTCCAGCATCACCAGCAGCGCCCGGTCGTCCTCGATGATCCGGCCCCGCTCGTCCACGAGCGAGATCCGCTCGCCGACGGGGTCGAACCGGACCCCGAACGCCGCCCGCGCGGACGCGACGATCTCGCCGAGCCTGACCAGCCCGGACCGCCGGGACTCGGCGGTCTCGGTCGGCCGGGTCTCGTCCAGGCCCGGGTTGATGGTGAGCGCGTCGACGCCGAGCCTGCCGAGGAGGCTGGGCAGGACGAGGCCGGCGCTGCCGTTGGAGGCGTCGACGACGACCTTGAGGTTCGATTCGGCGATCCCCGTGGTGTCCACCCCGCGCAGCAGCGAGCCCGTGTACGAGTCGAAGACGCTGGACGGGAACTGCAGGTCGCCGATCTCGCCCGGGAAGGCCCGCCGGTACTCCTGACGCGCGTACACCCGGTCGAGCTTGCGCTGCCCGCCCGCGGAGAGGTCCGCGCCCCGCTCGTCGAAGAACATGATGTCGACGGAGTCCGGCACCCCCGGGGTGGTGCGGATCATGATGCCGCCGGCGGTGCCGCGGGCGGTCTGCTGCCGGGCCACGGGCAGCGGTACGTTCTCCAGGTCGCGCACGTCGATGGCGCTGGCCTGGAGCGCGGAGATCACCGCGCGTTTGAGCGCGCGGGCGCCGCGGGAGTGGTCGCGGGCCGTGGTGACGGTGGCGCCCTTCTTGAGGGTGGTGGCGTACGCGCCGGCGAGCCGGACCGCGAGCTCCGGGGTGATCTCGACGTTGATGATCCCGGAGACACCGCGGGCGCCGAACAGGTGCGCCTGGCCCCGGGACTCCCAGATGACCGAGGTGTTGACGAACGCGCCGGCCTCGACGGTCTTGAAGGGGTAGACCCGCACGTTGCCCTGAACGATCGATTCCTCACCGATGAGGCACTCGTCGCCGATGACGGCACCGTCCTCGATGCGGGCGGCCCGCATGATGTCGGTGTTCTTGCCGATCACGCAGCCGCGGAGGTTGCTGTGCGGACCGATGTACACGTTGTCGTGCACCACGGTCTTGTGCAGGAACGCTCCGCTCTTGACGACGACGTTGGAGCCCACCACGGTGTGCTCGCGGACCTCGGCCCCGGCCTCGACCTTGGCGTAGTCGCCGATGTAGACCGGGCCGCGGAGCACGGCGTCGGGGTGGACCTCGGCGCCTTCGGCGATCCATACGCCCGGGGAGATCTCGAAGCCGTCCATCTCGACCTCGACGTGCCCCTCCAGGACGTCGGCCTGGGCCTTGACGTAGCTCTCGTGGGTGCCGACGTCCTCCCAGTAGCCCTCGGCGATGTAGCCGTAGATCGGCCGTCCTTCCTTCATGAGCTGGGGGAAGACGTCGCCGGACCAGTCGACGGACACGTCGGGGTCGACGTAGTCGAAGACCTCGGGCTCCATGACGTAGATGCCGGTGTTGACGGTGTCCGAGAACACCTGCCCCCACGTCGGCTTCTCCAGGAACCGTTCGACCTGTCCCTCTTCGTCGACGATCGTGATGCCGAATTCCAGGGGGTTGGGCACCCGCGTGAGGCACACCGTGACCAGCGCGCCCTTTTCCTTGTGGAAGCGGATGAGGTCCGTCAGGTCGAAATCGGTGAGGGCATCGCCGGAAATCACCAGGAAAGCGTCGTCCTTCAGCGCTTCCTCGGCGTTCTTCACACTTCCGGCGGTGCCGAGCGGCTTCTCCTCGTGGGCGTACGTGAGCTCCATTCCGAGCTCCTCGCCGTCGCCGAAGTAGTTCTTGACGAGCGAGGCGAGGAACTGGACGGTCACGACGGTCTCAGTGAGCCCGTGGCGCTTGAGCAGCCTCAGTACGTGCTCCATGATCGGCCTGTTGGCCACGGGCAGGAGCGGTTTGGGCATGCTCGAGGTCATGGGGCGAAGGCGTGTGCCCTCGCCACCGGCCATCACGACGGCCTTCATGTCGGAAGGGTCCTCCTTGATGAGACGACGGTCCCGCCGATCACACCCCACCCGGATAGACAGCCCCACGGGTTCCACTGGAACTTCCGAGGCGGGCTCAATCGGCCGCGGCGTCCGCCTTGACCAGGCGGCGGACCTGAACCACGTAAAGGATCCCTGCCCACCAGTAGAGGGTTGTACCCCATCCTGCGAACGCCCATCCGAAAACTGAGGCTGTCCACGCGAGCCATCCGCTGCCGTCACTCAAGAGCAGCAACGGGAAGGCGTACATCAAGTTGAAGGTAGCTGCCTTCCCGAGGAAGTTCACCTGGGGCGGCGGATAGCCGTGCCGGCGGAGGATGAGCACCATCACGGCGAGCATCAGCTCGCGTGCGAAGAGTGCGAGCGTGAGCCACAGAGGCAGGATCTCCCGCCAGGTGAGGCCGATGAGCGTGGAAACGATGTAGAGCCGGTCCGCAGCGGGATCCAGCAACCTGCCGAGGTTGCTGATCTGGTTCCACCGTCGGGCGAGCTTTCCGTCGAGGTAGTCACTCACTCCGCTGAGGGCGAGCACGAAGAGTGCCCAGCCGTCCTGCTCCGTCAGGATGAGCCAGAGGAACAGGGGCACGCCGACGAGGCGCGCCATGCTCAGGATGTTGGGAATGGTGAGGACTCGGTCCGTCTGGACCCGGGTCTCCTGGACCTCCACCCGGGGGCCTCCATGGGAAACGTATGAACGATGCCTCCTGACCCTACAGGAGAACATCCGGACCCAGAACGCAGGAAAGCCCCGCACCTGGAACTCGTGTTCCTGGTGCGGGGCTTTCCCACAATGATTGTTCGGCGGCGTCCTACTCTCCCACAGGGTCCCCCCTGCAGTACCATCGGCGCTGAAAGGCTTAGCTTCCGGGT